>NZ_CAKMMW010000075.1:0-331 GCF_927798215.1 Paenibacillus allorhizoplanae | reverse complement strand
TCTTGCTAGTCATTCTGTTGGTTCTAAACAAGCTACTTATGCGTACAAGCTTCATTTAAAGCAGCTTCTGGCCGAATACGATCTTGCCTGCGAACAGCTGAAAATAGTAGAGACAGAGATTACTGCCGTTTTAGACCGCATTCCTTTTGCTAAATCAATGCTTGCTGTTAAAGGAATTAACGCCATTTCACTTGCTGGTATTCTTGGTGAAGCAGGGGATTTAAGTGGCTTAGTACACGGCAATGCATTACTTCGGCATGCTGGCCTAAACCTTGCAGAAGCAAGCTCAGGCAAATGGACGGGACAGATGAAAATAAGTAAACGCGGACGA
>NZ_CAKMMW010000074.1:0-336 GCF_927798215.1 Paenibacillus allorhizoplanae | reverse complement strand
CCCAGAACCCTGCGGTTCAAGTACCATCGACGCTGGAAGGCTTAACGGTCGTGTTCGAGATGGGAACGCGTGGATCCCTTCCGCCATCATCACCAAACGTTGATGCTTCTGCCAGGAAACATCGAAAAACACATTCAGGCTGTCTTGCACCCTGAAAACTAGATACGAAACTTTAACGTAAAGTACTATTAGGTTTTCTAGCAGAGAGACTTTAATCTTCGATTAAAGAACCCTATATTTGGTTAAGCCCTCGACCGATTAGTATTCGTCAGCTGCATACGTTGCCGCACTTCCACCTCGAACCTATCAACCTCGTCGTCTACAAGGGGTCTTACA
>NZ_CAKMMW010000073.1:0-337 GCF_927798215.1 Paenibacillus allorhizoplanae | reverse complement strand
AGCAGGTAGCTATACCTTTACGGCAACATTAGGAAGTTTGCCGGCCAACACAACCAATACAGATAATTTAACAGCGACAGTGGAAGTTGTCGTCTCGCCGGTCATTACAAACATCACAGCATTCAATGCTATTGGAGATGTAGCAGCAGGGACGGCGGGTGCAGCAAGTTATGCAAACGCAGGTGAAGTATTAGCAGCATTAGTAGCAAGCCATGCGACTGTAACGGCAGATGGCGGGACGATCACGGTGCCAGTTACGGCGTGGGAAGATACGGACGGCTACAACGCATCTGTAGCAGGTAGCTATACCTTTACGGCAACATTAGGAAGTTTGCCG
>NZ_CAKMMW010000072.1:0-423 GCF_927798215.1 Paenibacillus allorhizoplanae | reverse complement strand
TTATCACATCTCATTACTGCATTTCAAGTCGAAATTTCTTGGAAATTCCTGTCTTAAAATGTGTTTTGGTGGAGCCAAGCGGGATCGAACCGCTGACCTCCTGCTTGCAAGGCAGGCGCTCTCCCAGCTGAGCTATGGCCCCGTAAATGGGAAACTTCTTATGAAGTTAAATGGTGGGCCCTAGTGGACTCGAACCACCGACCTCACCCTTATCAGGGGTGCGCTCTAACCAGCTGAGCTAAGGGCCCGTATAGGGAAACTTTCCATAATAAAAACCCACCTACAAGCTTTCGAAGCTTTCTCCGAAAGCTTGCCATGGGTATCGCTTGGCAACGTTCTACTCTCCCAGAACCCTGCGGTTCAAGTACCATCGACGCTGGAAGGCTTAACGGTCGTGTTCGAGATGGGAACGCGTGGATCCCT
>NZ_CAKMMW010000071.1:0-459 GCF_927798215.1 Paenibacillus allorhizoplanae | reverse complement strand
CTATTATGGAGAGTTTGATCCTGGCTCAGGACGAACGCTGGCGGCGTGCCTAATACATGCAAGTCGAGCGGGTTTATCCTTCGGGATAAGCTAGCGGCGGACGGGTGAGTAACACGTAGGTAACCTGCCTTTAAGACTGGGATAACTATCGGAAACGATAGCTAAGACCGGATAACTGGTTTTCTCGCATGAGAGAATCATAAAACACGGAGCAATCTGTGGCTTAAAGATGGGCCTGCGGCGCATTAGCTAGTTGGTGAGGTAACGGCTCACCAAGGCGACGATGCGTAGCCGACCTGAGAGGGTGAACGGCCACACTGGGACTGAGACACGGCCCAGACTCCTACGGGAGGCAGCAGTAGGGAATCTTCCGCAATGGACGCAAGTCTGACGGAGCAACGCCGCGTGAGTGATGAAGGTTTTCGGATCGTAAAGCTCTGTTGCCCTAGACGAACAGCA
>NZ_CAKMMW010000070.1:0-541 GCF_927798215.1 Paenibacillus allorhizoplanae | reverse complement strand
CAAGCACCAAAAGACGTTTTACAAAATTAAGGAGAGTGTAAAAACAAATGTCAATTTCAAACATTTCCAGCACTTATATGATATTTCGGCTTCAAATCGATAAAGAACTAACCTCTCTAGGCGATATAGCTGCTGTTATTGAAGGGACTAATGGCGATATTGTGGGAATTGATGTTATCTCCTCTAGCCGTACCCATACAGTCCGCGATATAACCGTCAATGTGTTAGATCAAGCGCACAGCCAATCCATTCATGAGTTGCTTCAAAAGCTAAGCGGTGTCAAGGTCATTCACGTATCGGACCGCACGTTCCTCGTGCACTTGGGCGGGAAAATCGAGATTGCTTCCAAAATTCCTGTCAAAAACCGTGACGATTTGTCCCGTGTCTATACCCCAGGTGTCGCCCAAGTCTGCCTAGCGATTGCGGAACAGCCGAGCAAGGCCTACTCATTGACGATCAAAAGGAATATGATCGCGGTCGTGTCGGATGGAACGGCTGTACTTGGGCTTGGCGATATCGGACCGATGGCAGCCATGCCAGT
>NZ_CAKMMW010000069.1:0-570 GCF_927798215.1 Paenibacillus allorhizoplanae | reverse complement strand
GTACACGGCAATGCATTACTTCGGCATGCTGGCCTAAACCTTGCAGAAGCAAGCTCAGGCAAATGGACGGGACAGATGAAAATAAGTAAACGCGGACGATCTCGCCTGCGCCGTTTCATCTACATGATGACCATGAGTATGGTAGGGAACAATCCAGAATTTAAAGCAATGCATGCGTACAATGTACAGATGAAAAAGATGAAGAAAATGAGATCTCTTATGAAACTGTGTGGAAAATTAGCCCGAATACTCGTTGGAATGGCCCGCAGCAACGAAGCCTACAACCCTACTAAAACAATGCCACTTCAGTTAGCAGCTTAGGTAATAACCAACCGTTTCGTCGTACGAATTTTGGCTTATTCGCAGGATTCTAAAAGAAAGCACGGGGTACCGGATGTATTGAACCAAAGGGCAAAGACCCGTAACGATAGCAAGACCGGCCTCCACCCCTTGGACAGGCGTAACGAAGGAATGAGAGGGCGATGACCCGTTGAGACATGGGAGTGAAAACCTCCAGGGGCGGCGTGGAGAATGCGTGCAGCATATGGAAATATATGGGGTGAAAACCTC
>NZ_CAKMMW010000068.1:0-582 GCF_927798215.1 Paenibacillus allorhizoplanae | reverse complement strand
TTTTTCAACATTCGTGGGTTCGGGCCTCCAGTGAGTGTTACCTCACCTTCACCCTGGACAGGGGTAGATCACACGGTTTCGGGTCTACGTCCACGTACTAAAGCGCCCTATTCAGACTCGCTTTCGCTGCGGCTCCGTCTTTTCAACTTAACCTCGCACGGGAACGTAACTCGCCGGTTCATTCTACAAAAGGCACGCCATCACCCATATAGAGGGCTCTGACTTTTTGTAAGCACACGGTTTCAGGTTCTTTTTCACTCCGCTTCCGCGGTGCTTTTCACCTTTCCCTCACGGTACTGCTTCACTATCGGTCACTAGGGAGTATTTAGCCTTGGCAGATGGTCCTGCCGGATTCCGACGGGGTTTCACGTGACCCGCCGTACTCAGGATACCTCTAGGGGATTCGTTCAGTTTGGGCTACAGGGCTTTTACCTTCTATGCCGGACCTTTCCAGATCACTTCGCCTACCAAACTAACCCCATATCGAGGTCCTACAACCCCAAGGAGCAAGCTCCTTGGTTTGGGCTATTCCGCTTTCGCTCGCCGCTACTGACGGAATCACTTTTGTTTTCTTTTCCTCCA
>NZ_CAKMMW010000067.1:0-587 GCF_927798215.1 Paenibacillus allorhizoplanae | reverse complement strand
TAACGGGCAGTAGAGCTCAATAATAATATCTGGTCTATCTGGAGATAATGAGCACATCTTACTTGAACGAGGTGTTACGTTATTTTGACATTGGACAGAACCATAATGATCGGTATATGGATTATAATGAGTGTGCTTTTAATTCTGACGGTCACCCGCAATAAAATCCGAGAGGCGTTCGTAATATTCTCGTTTAAACAAGTGCAAACCTGGCTCCTTGGGCTTGTAGTTGTGCAGTACAATCTGATTGAATACCCTGTTCGCGAGTTTGCCAATGCAGCACGAAACAGTTTTTCTTTTGAATATTTCATCTATCCCGCTATTTGTGTCGTATTTAATTTGAAATTTCCAGAAAAAAAAGGAATCATTCCGAAAACACTGTGGTTTCTGTTTTTCCCAAGTTGGATGACCGCATTGGAGGTATTGTTAGAGAAGCACACTCACCTGATTCATTACATTACTTGGCATTGGTACTGGACTTGGATCTCCCTTCTGATAACCTTTTACGTAGACAGGTCGTTTTATCTCTGGTTCATCAGGAAACAAACGGGTGGGATAAGATCCGCTAAGTGAATTGGGTTGTTCAA
>NZ_CAKMMW010000066.1:0-590 GCF_927798215.1 Paenibacillus allorhizoplanae | reverse complement strand
TCGAGGTCCTACAACCCCAAGGAGCAAGCTCCTTGGTTTGGGCTATTCCGCTTTCGCTCGCCGCTACTGACGGAATCACTTTTGTTTTCTTTTCCTCCAGGTACTTAGATGTTTCAGTTCCCTGGGTCTGCCTCCAATGTAGCTATGTATTCACTACATGGTAACTGCGCATTACCACAGCTGGGTTCCCCCATTCGGACATCCCCGGATCAAAGCCTGCTTACGGCTCCCCGAGGCATTTCGTCGTTCGCCACGTCCTTCTTCGGCTCCTAGTGCCTAGGCATCCTCCGTGTGCTCTTTCTAGCTTAACCTAGAAAAGCTTTAAAGATTTTTGTGCAAACCCTAAGGTCAACACAACCTAAGTTCTTACTTTACGTTTTTGTTTCGTTATCTAGTTTTCAAGGAACAATGTTGCAACCATTACATTCGCAAAGCGATGTTGGTTGTCAACTGATTTTGAAAGATTGCTCTTTCAAAACTGAACACGAGTGAGTTAAGCGATTTTGTATCCGAAGATACTTGACTGTGTCTATCAGACACGAGTCTCCATAGAAAGGAGGTGATCCAGCCGCACCTTCCGATACGGCTAC
>NZ_CAKMMW010000065.1:0-594 GCF_927798215.1 Paenibacillus allorhizoplanae | reverse complement strand
GGCTATCATTGGTATGGAACCTACCGGTCATTACTGGCTTAACGTCTCTAAATGGCTCTCCGAGCGTCAATATGAAGTTGTTCTCGTCAATCCTCATCTTGTGAAAAAGAATAAGGAAAACCGTGACAATACGCCATCTAAGAGCGACAAAAAGGATGCTCTCGTCATTGCGGACATGGTTAAGAACGGCTACTACTCGTTCACTCGCAACACACCTGAAGCCTTTGAAGAACTTCGAGTCTTTTTCTCAAACCGGGACTCTGTCGTAACGAGACTCGTTAGTGCGAAGAATCAAATTCATCGTTGGGTTGACGTTGTGTTCCCTGAGTTGCGACAAGTCTTTAAAAACCTTATGTGCAAAGGCTCATTGGCCACATTAAGGCTTTTCTCAACACCTGAAGAATTGAGGGAATTAGAGCCTCAAGATGTGGTATGTGGGTGGAAGTCCCTAATGAAACGTCAGCCTGGCGAAATAAAGGCTCGAGCACTTATTGCTCTTGCTAGTCATTCTGTTGGTTCTAAACAAGCTACTTATGCGTACAAGCTTCATTTAAAGCAGCTTCTGGCCGAATACGATCTTGCCTGCGAACAGCT
>NZ_CAKMMW010000064.1:0-618 GCF_927798215.1 Paenibacillus allorhizoplanae | reverse complement strand
CCTGCTAAAGTAAATTCTATTTGCCCTGGTTTTGTTGCTACCGATTTCAATAACGGATACGGCGATCTGACACCGGAACAAGGTTCACGAATCATTGTCCGTTATGCTACACTTACGGAAGAAGGTCCCACGGGAGGCTACTTCAATGCGCAAGGCGTAATTCCTTGGTGACTTTACTTCATGAAGATAGGAAGGTCTTAGGATGGGCAGCGCCGCCGCTTTTTCAATCAAGGAAATCTCAAAAATGACCGGATTGACAGAGGATGCACTCCGCTATTACGAGAAGATCGAACTGCTTCCCAGGGCGAAAAGAAGAGAGAATGGCCGACGAGTGTATAACAAGGAAGACATGCAGTTAATGAAGCTTATTATTTGTCTGAAGAAGATGGGGGTTTCTCTTAAAGATATAAAAGAGTTTGCATCTCTCTCATATAAGGAAGACATCCTGTCTGCACCCGAAGTGTATGATAAAGTTCAATCGTATAGAAGGAAGCTCCAAGATCAAATTGATCATTTGCAGAAAATTTTAGGCGTACTGGATTACAAAATTGCGAATAAGAAAAGCCTGCTAAAGGATTCGTAACATTAAATTCCGTAGATTGCTTGGAATGGCGCTGT
>NZ_CAKMMW010000063.1:0-1064 GCF_927798215.1 Paenibacillus allorhizoplanae | reverse complement strand
AAGTTTATCAATATATTCTTTTTGTTCTTTTATTTTCAAATCAAGATGAGAAAGTTCATTTTTATAATTATTAATTTCTTTCTCCAATTTAAAACTCATGCTATCATCTGTTTTACCTTTAGATTTAATTCCATAAAGAATTTGCTTTTTTTTATCTAATATCCTCATTAATTCTGTTTTTTGTTTGATAAATGCTTCTAAATCAATTAGCTCCAAATTTTTCAGAAATTCATAAATGCTATTTTTCTTCTTAATTAACTCCACTATCTGTTCCTTCTTCAATTTCAAATTAGCTTTTAAATCAGCAAGTATTTCATCATAAATATTAAACATTATTTCAAAAGTTGGTTTTCTTTTTAAAGATTTATCTGAATATTTTTCATTTTGTATATTTTCGTTATCTATTTCAGTTTGTTTTAAATAAGCATATTTAAATAAATCTCTGAAACTAAATGCTTGGTTTGCAGCCTTAATATTATCCAAGCCCAATTCTTTTAATAAAAATGCCGAGAGAGAATTTTCATTTGAAGGTATGTCTATTTCCTTTAATTCAAAAAATTTAGGGAAATCTTGATTTAGAACATCCCATCTATATATTTTAGCTGGTCTATCAAATGAAAATAATGGCCTAACTATTTTAATTAGCTCTTCGCCAATAAAAAATTCAAGTGCTACTTCAGTACAATTCTCTCTGATTTCAATGTAATCTTTATGATTTTTACTTCCAAAAGCATAATTAATCATTTCAACTATTGATGATTTCCCTGTTGATGTTGGCCCAGTTATATAGTTCAACCCATCTTTAAAATCAACTATATAGTCTTTTCTAAAACCGATTAAACTTAATTTTACTAATTTTATTTTAGTTATCACTCTCATGCCTCTCTTCTTGATACTTAAGCCGGGTATTTGCGATCTTTAAAATGATATCATTTTCAACTTTTACATCGCTTAATTTAGAAATTTTATTCAAAACATATTCTCCAATATAATTGAGTTTAACTGCATATATTGAATTTAGTTCATTAACAACAGAGAGTCCGTTCTCATTAATCGTAAAACAC
>NZ_CAKMMW010000062.1:0-1303 GCF_927798215.1 Paenibacillus allorhizoplanae | reverse complement strand
TGGACCTCTGTCAAGAAAGTAGACACCTATTAAGAGAATTAACTAACTTCTTTGTAGTAGTTTTCTTCATATTGAACTGGTGAAAGGTAACCTAAAGAACCATGGATCCTTTTACGATTGTAAAAAAGTTCAATGTACTCGAACATATCTTGTTGTGCTTGGGCTTTGGTCAAAAATCTCGTACAGTAAATAAACTCTTTCTTTAGCACGCTGTGAAAAGATTCGATGCAAGCATTGTCATAACAGTTACCTTTTCGACTCATGCTAGCTCGCATATGGTATTTCTTAAGTCTTGCGCGGTATTCTTCTGATGCATATTGTGAACCACGATCGGAGTGATGCAGCAGTCCCTTAGGTGGTTTTTGGGCCTCATAGGCTTGATCTAAGGCAGCGAGAACTAAGTCGGTCGTCATACGGTCTCCGAGCTTCCAACCTACAATTTTACGTGTATATATGTCTAAAACACTAGCAAGATACAAACGGCCTTGACGGCACGGGATATAGGTAATATCTGTGACCCAGACTTTGTTAGGCGCCGTTGTTTGGAAGTTCTGATTTAGCACGTTAGGCGCAATAGGAGAATCGTGCTTGGAATCGGTTGTTTGAACTCGAAACTTCCTGGATACACAGGAACGAAGCCCAGCACCCTTCATGAGCTTTCCTACCAAACGCTCTGACACCGTCCAGCCTTCACGCTGCAAAGTCTCTGTGATTTTAGGACTTCCGTACCGGCCAAAATGGTCATGGAAGATGAAAGTAATTCGTGCTAATAGGGCTGCTCTGCGCTTCTGGTAGCTGTTCATTAAGGCTTTTCCGTTCAACCATTTGTAATAGCCACTCCGGGACACCTCAAGTGTCTGGCACATCTTCTCCACTGAAAATTCAGAGTGATGATCTTCAATAAACTGGAACCTTAGTTCCTTGGTTTGCTGAAGATGTGCACGGCCTTTTTTACAATCGCAAGTTCTTCTTCAGCTTCAAATATCCGGCGATCCTTCTCTGCGAGTTCACGTTCTTTTTCCTTTAAGAGTTGCTCCAATTGACGTATTTTCTCTGGACTCGCAAGGGACTCACTTTCAAATTGACGGTATTTCGCGACCCATTGATGAAGAGTTCCCGCTGGAATATTTAACTCCTCAGCAATTTCCGCTACTGTTTTCGTTTGTTCTTGAATAAATTTTACCGTTTGTTGTTTAAATTCATCATTGTACCTTTGCCGTTGTTCACCCATTGTGAACACCTCCTCGTTGTATCTATTATCTTAAATCTGTTAACGAGGTGTCCACTTTTTATTCTAGTTGCA
>NZ_CAKMMW010000060.1:0-1722 GCF_927798215.1 Paenibacillus allorhizoplanae | reverse complement strand
ATGATGGGTTTGTCGACGGGTAGATACCCAACACCATCAAGGAGGCGCTCTTATTATGAAGTTTAAGCAATCAGACGGACAAAATCAACGTATTGAACGAATTACTACTTCACATCTAGTTGTGGGCATTGATATGGCAAAAGAAACTCAAGTAGCTCAAGCTACAAATTATCGAGGAATTGTCCTTACAACCCAACATCTATCATTCAAAAACACGATCCAGGGATTTGAGAAATTACAGCGTTGGATGGAAGGTTTGCAACAAAAACATCGACTGAAGGATATCATAATTGGCATGGAGCCGACGGGACACTACTGGTACAGTTTAGCTAACTGGCTTATCCAGAAAGGCCTAAACGTCGTTTTAGTTAATCCAGCAACGACGAAACGAAACAAGGAGAACCGAGATAATTGTCCTTCCAAGAGTGATCCGAAGGATGCCCTTGTTATTGCAGATGTTGTTAGTCGTGGCTATTATTATGAATACATTCGGCAAGCGACTCATTTTCAAAGGCTGCGGACCCTAATGAATGATCGGGAATTTTGGGTTACAAATAGTGTTCGAATGCAGAATCGGATCATACGCTGGCTGGATATACGCTTCCCTGAGTATGCTTCTGTGTTTAAAGATTGGACCTGCCCACGCTCCATAGCTACACTCAAAGAGTTCCCGTCTCCGTTGGATCTAAAAGGTCAATCTACATCAGAAGTTATTACAGGTTGGCGGAAATACATGAAACGAGCCGGGGGCTCCACAGGTATTCAGAAGGCAGCTGAACTACTCTCTAAAGCGGTTCAAAGCGTGGGGGTAACTGTAGCGCTGAATGAGGCAAAACAGGATCTGCATCGTTTACTAGAAGAGTACGAGCGTATTAATAGTATATTGAACCAAATAGCAGAAGAAATCGCAGCTTTGCTTGGCGAAATCCCAATTGCTAGCCAGCTTCGTTCCATTAAAGGTTTCGGCACGATCTATATTGCTGCAATTCTGGCTGGTGCCGGTGATCTGACGCAGTACGTTCACGGTCGTCAATTGCTACGAAAAGCCGGTTTAAATTTGGCAGAGAGCATGTCTGGAAAGCGTAAAGGCCAGATCATACTCTCCAAACGAGGAGATTCCACACTCCGAAAATATTTGTATCTGGCTACCTTAACATTAGTGGGAACAAATCCTATATTTAAGCAATTGCATTTGAATAATGTGCAAGTTAAACATATGAGTAAGCAGAAGTCAATATTTAAATTGCTCGGAAAATTGGCACGAATTTTAGTTGGCTTGGTGCATTCCGAGGAGTCATTCACTCCTGAAAAAACAGTCATTCCATATACTCACGCTGCCTAATATCTTCGTACTAATGTAAATTGATTCATTCGCAGGACTTCAAAAAAGAAAGCACGGAGGACCGAGTTCGTTCTTCATAAGGGCACAGACCCATCCGCTAAACGCTATCGGTCTCCACACCTTGGATAGGTGTAACGAAGGAATGTAAGGGCATCGACCCGTAGAGCCTTGGGATGGTCAATCTCCAAGGGATTGTGGAGTATGCGTGCAGTAAATTATTGAAATGGGGAAATGTTCCAATGTTTCTTCTGTTCCCGCATGCCATAGAAGGGTTCATTACGGTCTCAACAACCTAGTATTCTTAAGATTACTATATTTCAAGGTGATGAAATCCTGCGAATGAATGAGTTTACGTGAGATAAACCCTTAAAACTGAGGGA
>NZ_CAKMMW010000059.1:0-2170 GCF_927798215.1 Paenibacillus allorhizoplanae | reverse complement strand
ACTTCCACCTCGAACCTATCAACCTCGTCGTCTACAAGGGGTCTTACATACTGGGAAATCTCATCTTGAGGGGGGCTTCGCGCTTAGATGCTTTCAGCGCTTATCCCCTCCGTACATAGCTACCCAGCGATGCCTCTGGCGAGACAACTGGTACACCAGCGGTACGTCCATCCCGGTCCTCTCGTACTAAGGACAGCTCCTCTCAAATTTCCTACGCCCGCGACAGATAGGGACCGAACTGTCTCACGACGTTCTGAACCCAGCTCGCGTACCGCTTTAATGGGCGAACAGCCCAACCCTTGGGACCTACTTCAGCCCCAGGATGCGATGAGCCGACATCGAGGTGCCAAACCTCCCCGTCGATGTGGACTCTTGGGGGAGATAAGCCTGTTATCCCCAGGGTAGCTTTTATCCGTTGAGCGATGGCCCTTCCATTCGGTACCACCGGATCACTAAGTCCGACTTTCGTCCCTGCTCGACTTGTAGGTCTCGCAGTCAAGCTCCCTTATGCCTTTGCACTCTGCGAATGATTTCCAACCATTCTGAGGGAACCTTTAAACGCCTCCGTTACATTTTAGGAGGCGACCGCCCCAGTCAAACTGCCCACCTGACACTGTCCCCATACCGGATCACGGTACTAGGTTAGAACTCCGATACGATCAGGGTGGTATCCCAACGATGCCTCCACCCAAGCTGGCGCTCAGGCTTCAAAGGCTCCCACCTATCCTGTACAGATCGTACCAAAGTCCAATATCAAGCTGCAGTAAAGCTCCATGGGGTCTTTCCGTCTTGTCGCGGGTAACCTGCATCTTCACAGGTATTAAAATTTCACCGGATCTCTCGTTGAGACAGCGCCCAAGTCGTTACGCCATTCGTGCGGGTCAGAATTTACCTGACAAGGAATTTCGCTACCTTAGGACCGTTATAGTTACGGCCGCCGTTTACTGGGGCTTCAATTCATAGCTTCGGGTTGCCCCTAACCACTCCTCTTAACCTTCCAGCACCGGGCAGGCGTCAGCCCGTATACTTCGCCTTGCGGCTTCGCACAGACCTGTGTTTTTGCTAAACAGTCGCTTGGGCCTTTTCACTGCGGCCCCCTCGGGCTATTCACCCTACCGAGGCACCCCTTCTCCCGAAGTTACGGGGTCATTTTGCCGAGTTCCTTAACGAGAGTTCTTCCGCGCGCCTTAGAATTCTCTTCTCACCCACCTGTGTCGGTTTGCGGTACGGGCACCTTCGCCTGGCTAGAAGCTTTTCTTGGCAGTGTGAACTCATGACCTTCGGTACTTAAATTTCCCTCCCCATCACAGCCCAGCCTTACGATGTGCGGATTTGCCTACACATCAGCCTCACTGCTTGGACGAGCATCCATCAGCTCGCGTCACTATCCTTCTGCGTCACTCCATTGCTCATAACGGCTACGGTGGTACAGGAATTTCCACCTGTTGTCCATCGACTACGCCTTTCGGCCTCGCCTTAGGTCCCGACTTACCCTGAGCGGACGAGCCTTCCTCAGGAACCCTTAGGTTTTCGGCGGATCAGATTCTCACTGATCTTTTCGTTACTTATACCGGCATTCTCACTTGTATGCGCTCCACCTGTCCTTACGGTCAGAATTCAACGTACATACAACGCTCCCCTACCCATGCACATACGTGCAAGCCATAGCTTCGGTGGCGTGTTTAGCCCCGTTACATTTTCGGCGCAGAGTCACTCGACCAGTGAGCTATTACGCACTCTTTCAATGGTGGCTGCTTCTAAGCCAACATCCTGGTTGTCTGTGCAACTCCACATCCTTTCCCACTTAACACACACTTGGGGACCTTAGCTGATGGTCTGGGCTGTTTCCCTTTTGACAATGGATCTTAGCACTCACTGTCTGACTCCCGGATTTAAGTTTGTGGCATTCAGAGTTTGACTGGACTTGGTAACCCTTGGCGGGCCCCGCACCCAATCAGTGCTTTACCTCCACAACTCAACATCCGAGGCTAGCCCTAAAGCTATTTCGGGGAGAACCAGCTATCTCCGAGTTCGATTGGAATTTCTCCGCTACCCCCACCTCATCCCCGAATTTTTCAACATTCGTGGGTTCGGGCCTCCAGTGAGTGTTACCTCACCTTCACCCTGGACAGGGGTAGATCACACGGTTTCGGGTCTACGTCCACGTACT
>NZ_CAKMMW010000058.1:0-2204 GCF_927798215.1 Paenibacillus allorhizoplanae | reverse complement strand
TAGTTATAATGCCTACCGAAGCTCATGATGATACTCGGCTTTTGATACCTTCGAGTGCAATAAAAACGATAGAGCGATGGACCGATACCGACTAGATCGTGTAGGGACACTAAACTAACGTAAGTACGAGATTTCAAGAGTGACATGGAAGCAGTTCCTTATATAATTCGTAGAAGGAATACTTAGAACGGAGGGATGAAATAAGTGGATATTGCCTTAGCTTTATTATCCTTTTTCTTTATGTTGTTTTTCTTAAGTACAATTCGAGCAATTCTAAACAAAGATAAAAGTGACGTACTCATATTCACGACTTCAGTTTTTTTTGCTGCTATTCTCTTTATTAGTGTAGTTGTTTTTGCTCAGTAAGTGCGAGCGGAGAACGATAACGAGATAATAAAAACTGGCTACGGGCTATTGGGCAGCCTATTCAAGTAACGGACAGATTTCTTCAATAAAATGTTATATTAAAGTCAGAAGAATTGATAAAAAAGAATTAACATAACGGGGAATTGAGGTGGATTTGATGGAAATTCATTACCGCCAAATATTAGATATTACTCATGATGGAATCAACTATCTCGATAGTAATGAGCAAACACAAAAAATAAGTTTTATTGAATGTAGGAAGAATTGGGTAGGTAGCTTTATGTAATGAGACAGACGGGATAAACCGCACATTCGAAGATTCATTTTGCGTTGGTTAGCGTGATTGGTTCAGTCAACCTCAATATTTTGAGTTCTTTTCAGAACCAAAAGTTAAGGTAATATTCCCGTATAGTAAAAACTGGTTTTCAATTTTTAGGAATGAAAGAAAGAAAATTAGGAATGAATTCATAAAATTACAATGGAAAATTATTGATTGTGGGCATACCACATATGATTTAGGCTAAATCTGTTATTCAGCTAAGGCAGAACGATAGTTGAACAAACCTAAGAATTTATGCAGCAAATATTTACTGTGGGGTTGATAAATATGTACCAGAAAGTAAAGGACTCGATTAATGAACGCGTACAATTACATTTAAATGATCCGAGAATACCTGACTATTGGAATAAGATAGTTGACTCATTTGAGGATAGCGAACAAATTGCTCTTGATATTTTAAATCAGTGTACAGAGTATGAGATTGACTGGTTACGAGAGGTTTTTGATGATCTTGCCATCAAGTTCCCGTCTGAGAACTACATAAAAACATTAGAATCAATACAGCAGAAATACCCGAAAATAGATATGCAAATTGATATTGAGTTTGCAAAAAAATACATCTAAAAGGGAATATTGGTTCTAAACTAACGGGAAACGTTAGCGCAATAACCAGGGAGCAGATCTCCGCGGTAGCTGCTCCCTGTTCCTATTGAAGTAAACGGCAGCATATTTTCAATATATGGTAATCTATAAAATGGCAAAGGGCAGACAGTTACTGCCCTTTTTTGTATTTACCGCTTGACTTGGTGTTAACACCAAGTTGTAACATGAGCGATGTAATGTTCAAAAGCGTAATGATGCACGTCATTCCGCTCAAAAAGAGAAGGATAGGTGAGAAGAAATGATCGTACCAATGAGGAAGGTAGCTTTAATTACGGGAGGCAACAGAGGGCTTGGATTTGAAACGTCCCGCCAATTGGGGAGTCTAGGGTATACGGTTCTGCTAGGAGCGAGAAACAAGGAGAAAGGGGCAGAAGCGGCAGCAAAACTGCAAGCCCAAGAAATTGATGCGCATTGTATCGAACTGGATGTAACCGATCAAGCCACCATTGACGCAGCAGCTCAGAAAATCTCAATGGAGTATGGAAAACTGGATGTGCTTATTAACAACGCAGGAATTGGTGATATTCATAAATTTACGGATCTGAGCGTAGCAGATTTAAAGAGGTCATTCGACACGAACTTTTTTGGCGCGTTCTCGGTCAGTCAAGCTATGCTCCCCCTCATTGAAAAATCGGATGCCCCGCGAATTGTCAATATTTCAAGCTCTATAGGATCTATAACGCTGCATAGCGACCCGGCTAGTGGCGTATATCCTTTAAAGGCATTGGCCTATAGTAGTTCCAAAACTGCACTGAACCAGCTTACCACTCATCTTGCTTTTACTTTGAAAGATACTCCTGCTAAAGTAAATTCTATTTGCCCTGGTTTTGTTGCTACCGATTTCAATAACGGATACGGCGATCTGACACCGGAACAAGGTTCACGAATCATTGTC
>NZ_CAKMMW010000057.1:0-2337 GCF_927798215.1 Paenibacillus allorhizoplanae | reverse complement strand
CCTTCTGATAACCTTTTACGTAGACAGGTCGTTTTATCTCTGGTTCATCAGGAAACAAACGGGTGGGATAAGATCCGCTAAGTGAATTGGGTTGTTCAACTAACGGAGAACGATGTTTGTTCAATAAGAAATCAAGACGAGGCTGCTGGCATGAATCGGCAGCCTCATTAAAGTAACTGTCAGTTTAGTGAGAAAGCCTGTGGCTTATGGTACAGTAGGATAAAGTGAAGTAGGTGGATTTTATGGGGCTAGATGTTTTAATGTATGACGATTGCAACAGGCTTGTTTCGTTGTATGAAATTAATGAAGAATTACATAAAGTAATATTTTCATCCCATAAACGATGGGAGAGCTACTCATATCTCAAGAAGTTAAAAAACTATTACCGCACAAATGAGGAGTTTAGCGGCGAGTTACTTGAGGGTTTGATTTGTGACTTGAATTGCTATAAACCTCTGATGGCTGCTGAATATCACACAACATTGCAGCTCTTCTTGGAAGCTATTTCAGATAATAAGGTCAAGAGAATTCGAATAAGTGGCGATTAGCACTAATCTAACGGAAAACGATAGCGTAATATTCAGGGAGTAGATCGCCTCGCGGCAACTGCTCCCTAGATTCGTTGAAGTAACGGGAGGAAAGTTTAATCACTTCGCGAATACTTCAAGTATTAATTTTCAGGGAAATCTTGCATAAGAACTGAAGATTAGAAAATAGCAAGGGGATGAAAATAATTATTCATCAATTCTCTCGTAGCCCCCAACTGCAGGACATTTTAAAAAGTGTTGATAAAGATCCATATAAGTATTCAAATGAAGAGATAATCACTACTGTTGATCAGTTTCTACCTAGTCAAAACTGTGAGGGAGCTGCTTTAGGTTATTTCTCTATTATTTCTCATATTTGTTACTTTAGATCTGATCTTGAAAAGACATTAATGAAAATTGCAATAAGACCTTTATATTATTTAGGAATAACAGATCCAGAAAATGAAATTAAGTGGGTTCAAAGCTACGTTAAAAAGAAAAGTTTATTTAAAAATAATTACTATTTCACATCAAAACAAGGTGAAAATTGGATTCAGAATGAATTTATTACTAAATTGGGTACTGTAGAAGCTATCATTAAAGAAATTGTAATTGAAGATAACATTGAAAATGAGACGTAACTAGGTACGTCTCATAAGCTGGGAGAACCAAACACTGGAAAGCTTTTTGGAGGCTATGGCTGCATGGTTAAATGATTCTAATGATGCGAATTCTAAAACGCCTACTTGGAGTCTGCTTGCAACCTCTTTATTGGCTGGTAAGGCATACGAGTGAAAAAGTCATTACGCTAACGGGAAACTATAGTTGAACAGAACCAGGGAGCAGATTGCCGCGGCAGCTGCTCCTTTTTTTTCATTAAGCTAAAGGGCAGGTTAACGTGGTGAGGCATATCGTCATTATTGGTATGCTATGTTACAGTTAGAGGAAATCGGAGTATAAAGTAACCCCGTGTATGAAGCAAAATATAAGAGTCTAATAAAAGGGTGAAAGTATTGCTTAAATGGATAAAAATACTATGGATATTGTCCGCTTTAATTAATTTTTCTGGGATTATTTGGCTCATTCTTGGATCAACAGCCAACTTTCAACGCGGGATTGATTTAATTGCTACAGTAATTATTATTGGTCTTGGAATACCTTCCTTGTTACTAATTGTTTTGTCAGTCATTTTACTTGTTAGAAGGTGGTCTCCACAAAGAGGTGGAGTTTTAGGGATTTTTGCTTTAATTGTCAGCATGCTATTGTTAACTCCTCTATTGTATAAAAGTGTAGATACGAGTGGCTGGTTAACAGAGAGAGTTATGACAGATTCAATACAAATAACAACAGACGGTCATTACGAATACAACATAGAAGTTGTCAATATATTTCAAAGAAACAGCTATGCCCGTCTATATCTAAAAAACGTTACTACATCAGAAGAAAATCGCATCCGTTTAACGCTTCCAATATATGAGATCCATGGGATAGGGATTGAGAAAGTTAACTATTGGGTTAAGCTGGAGCCGACATCGGAAGCAGACACATACACTTTACACACGACGAAGGATTTTCCTTTATCAGGTGAACGGTTTGAAGTAGATGTAATTAATGGTCAGGCGATAAAAATTGAATAATACAAATTTATGATTCAAATTAAACTGTTAAACAACCCATTACGCTATACTTGAACGTTACTTCAATAAACTACAAAATGAGGCTGCCACCGCGAAAACGAGTGGCAGCCTCATTAAGCTATTGGGCAGGATACACCCAATATGTGTTAATATAAAATGTCTGTACAAGAAAA
>NZ_CAKMMW010000056.1:0-4844 GCF_927798215.1 Paenibacillus allorhizoplanae | reverse complement strand
CTATTTTAACATATCTAATTCAATACCTTTTCTAATATAATACTAATTCTTCTATTACTAGATTAAATAATATCTATATATTCATTTCTCTAGTGAGCGTTGTTTCAGCAACAATTTTTTGAGTGTAATAAATAAACTAATTACATTATTATAATTTACAATTAGAAGTAAACAAACACTTATCAATGATACGCCAACAGGATGAAAATCCATCGAAACGACAACACATTGAATGATTAAAATCAAAAAATTAAAATACAATATTTTAAAATCAATAAAAAAACTAAAAAATCTCCTCGAATCAAATATGCAGTACATACTTACAGCCAAATTTGCTATCATAGTTGCCATCACTGCCCCCATTAATCCGTATTTCGGAACAAGGAACAAGTTTAATAGAATATTTAGTATTGCATTTATTAGAGTAGCAGTCATTTCACGGATATTCTTCTTTGCTGATTTATATATAGCTGTAAAGAATGGAGAATAGCTATAAAATATTGCTCCAAGCAATAGGTAAGGAACCGCCTTCCAGGAACCCATAAAATCATTTCCAACATAAAAACTCATAAAAGGTTTAACGATTATCATAAATGTAGAAGCAGTAAGCACTAAGAATAAACTGTAGATTGAAAATACACGTTTGTAAAAACCCTTATCTCTTTTTTCATCATATTCTGTTATTGATGAAATTACCCAAGCTTGAAGAAACACACTAGAAAAAGTTGTTACAAGCGAAGGTATCTTAGAAGCTACCGAATATAGTCCTACTTCAACCTCTGTTCTAAAATAATTTAGCATGAAACGATCAGAAAAATTAATAACCCACCAAGATGCAGCGTTAGTTATTAATGGTATAGAATATACTAACATTTTCTTCAGTAAATCTTTGTTTACATTAGAATTAATAAAGTATCCGTATAGTTTTCCCGCAATAATTTGAAATATTAATGACACACTCATCGCAAAGATCATTGCAATAAAATAACCATTTAATCCCATCTTCAATATCAACAACAAAACTATACTTCCTGTAGCCAATAAGAATGTGTACAGAATACTATCTAATGCGAAGATTTTAATTTTATCAATACTTTTCAAATAAAGTGAAAAAGAAGATCGAAACATTTGCAAAATTGTGATTAAAACAAAATATCCTACCCAAGATGCCCATGGCTTGAATAAGCCTACAAAAGGATATAAAGCAAGCATTAATGCAGTGGACCCAAGCAGAATTAAACAAGTATTTTTAAAGACTTGCCCCGAATTAATATTTTTATCTAAACCAAACCTTAGAATTGAGTCATTAATGGAAAGAGTAATAAAGGGAATGATCAGATTTGCACTCGTTACCAGTAGATCAGATATTCCATATTCTGAGGTTGTAAGTGTATTTGTGTATAGTGGTAATAAAAAAAATAAAATAAACTTTGAACCAAGACTCGCAATAGCGAAGATAATAGTATTTGAAAATAAAGATTTATATTTCTTTTGCATAAAACCAAACTCCCTATTTGAATCAATCCTCAATAACAATGCTTTTAATTATTTCAGTAAGATTCTCACTATATTTTTCCCATGTGTACCGTTTAGCAAGTTCCCTTGATTTCAATCCCATTTCTGGTATTTTCTCTTTATTATTTACAAACCAAACTATTTTTTCCTTTAACTCCGTAATATTAGCTGAGCTTATTGTAAAGCCTTCCTCAAGTTCAGTTAAAACATCTGGGGCGCATGAACAGTCTGTTGCAATAACTGGCAATCCGGATGATAAGGCTTCAAATAAAGATAGAGAAAACCCCTCCCATAATGATGATAGTATATATACATCAGCATCAGTATATATTGCTGGCATTTCTTCTTTACGTTTATTTCCAAGAAAATTAACATTAATTCCATATATCTCTAAATCAGCAGAGTTACATTTTATTGCTCCCACAACATCTAACTCAATATCATAATTAATTAATTCTTTAAATGCATTTAATAAATAGAAAATACCTTTTGCAGCTTCAACCCTACCCACAAAAAGGAATTTCAACTTTGTTTTATTCAAGCTCTCTTTTTTCTTTATAGGCAAGAATTTGTCAACTTCTGCACCTAGTGGTAGGTAGTAAATTTGTTTATCCTTTACACCTAGTTCTATAAGTGTTTTCTTTGCAAACGTACATGCCACTAGGAAATAATCCGCCAATTGAATTTCTTTTTCATATTTCAAGCAAAGTTTTCTTGAATATTGTTTTAAACTAAGCTGTAATGAATCTTTAAAAGAAGTCTCACTTTCCAATTCTCTTAAAAGAATATCTCTAATATGAGGAGCAGATACACTTGCCATATCTAATACTCTTTTGGTTTTTGCTGAACTATTTTTCAATTTTTTAAATGAATAATATGCTAATGTATCATACATAATTACAACATCAATATTGTGTTTAATACATTCTTTAGCTATTTTAACTCCAAAGAGTATATTCATTATTCCTTTAATTTTAGGTAAAATAATTCTACTATGATCCTTTCGAATAACAAATAAAAAAAGCAAACCTAAAAACTCATAGTATTTTGAGACTTTAGCACTAAATATAGCACTATATTTCCCTTGCATCCTCTTTGTCAAGTCACTATTTAGATATCTTTTAAGTAATCGATAGATTATACTCTCTTTATCATAAAAAACTGTAGTGTAATACTTATATAACATTCCATTTTGTTCGAGTGCTTCAGCTGTCTTGTATGAGTGCTGTTGTAAAGAAATTGCAACTGCTATTTTAGGATTAAATTCCTTTTCCATTGTAACCTCACAAATTATTATTTCTTTATTTTCGAGTAGTTTTTTGTAACGTTGAAAAAACTCTAATTGAATACCTTAAATTTAATATTGTATCTTTTATCTTTCTGATTAATCCTCTTACTGGTGTATTTATAAAATATTTTTTGATATTTTTCTTCTTGCCATTATTTTTTGCAGTTTTAAGAACTAAATGTTCTCCACCATATTGCTTAATTTGTAACATCCAACCTGACTCTAGTATCTGAAATATCCTTGGATTAATCCGATATGCCATTAATAAGATCGTTTGATCATCATCAGTTAATCCACAATTATTTAGGCTTATCATGGCTGTTCGCATTAATAACCAAAATTCATGCCATAACTTATCTACTCCTACAATTATAGTCCCCATTATATACACATCCATGCTTCTTACTATGTCAAAGATTGGACGATCATCGATATCCTGAATTGAGAATAAATTAATCTTCTCTGGAAAATTGTACTCCCACAAAAAATTAAAATCTGAATTACTATCAATCACAGAACCACCATGATTAAAACCAAAATCAACCCACGCGACCATCCCAGAAGCTTGTTCCTTTGCAATTGCATCTTGAACACACCACATTTTCAGTTGCATTACGTAATTATAATTATAATTCCAGCATTCAGGATTGTTTGGCAATAGTCTAAATTGTTTCTGATACTGATTCTGAGTTGCAGCTTTTATGCTTTCGTATAGTTCAGTATCTATTTTGGTATAATCATCTACGATATTGACTATTGTAAATTCTTTTAATCCATATTTTTCTCTAACGCTAATGATTCTCTCAGCTAATTCAGAAGATTCCACATAAACGATTAATTTATTTTTCATTTTTGCCCATATGGAAAAATACCCTAGATATTCATCCACAGTTCTTGAATAAGGACCCCATTCATTTCGATTAATGTTAAAAAAAGCAGTAACGATAGATATTTCATTCATATTTATCACCCTAAATTCATTTTTTCACTTCACAAACTTACTAATATCCTCACGTGATTTAAACTGAGCAGGTACAAATGGTAATAAAATTACAATTACAATACCAAGTTCGGAATAAAAAGATAAATTCAAAAAAGAATATACAATAAACATATAATAAACAATCATCAATTGTGATTTCGCTGAGTACTCATTAAATAATTCTCTTAGGATCCTCGCATATTCTTTCAATATCCCAAACACTATCAAACCTCCAATTATTCCATATATAGCAAATAAATCAATTAATTCTGCATGATAGCCAACACCGGTATTCGCTATCATTTCACTCATACTACTATAGGTTTTCAAATTGTATCCCGAACCAATGATGAAATTTTGTAAGTTATGAAAAAAAGTGTTGATCGAGGTTTTAGCAAGATACAATCTTGTCCCAAACGAATCATCCCCACTAATAAATGCAATATCATTTCCTTTTGTAAAATTCAAGAGAGATGCTAACCTTGTCGAAATTCTTTGATTACTTATTAACGAAACCATATACTCAAGTATCGGACTAAGAAAAGCAAATATTCCTATTACTATTAAAGCATATAATAAAATTTTTTTAGCTTTATTCATTGAACCCAGGCTCTTCTCACAAATAATCAATATCAACATTATTACAGTAAGCACTGAAGAGGTTGCTCGACTATGCAAATAAAAAATTAAATATATCGATCCGACAATTGAAATTGCTAACGTTATTTTTAATATAAATTTCTGTTTCTGTAGTAATATTATTAATATGATTCCACTCATTAAAAATATCATTGCATCAAATGTAGTGGCACCAACGTTTGTTTTCAATAATTCAGAACCAGAAGAAGTAAAAATCAACGTGCTTGCATCCTGAAATTGTTGATTGAGAAATATATTATCAAACAAATTTATAACAATAATTGTTGTTAACCAGTACACCAATATTCGCTTACGCTTTCTATCAATATATGTATCCACAAAAGACATCATTATGAATGATAAAAAGAAAAGTATCTGTGTAAAATAATTACCAGTTGATGCAATTGAATAACCAATTAT
>NZ_CAKMMW010000055.1:0-6071 GCF_927798215.1 Paenibacillus allorhizoplanae | reverse complement strand
CTTTTATAGTCGATTACTCGACTGTGCTTACTCACTCGTTGTTCAGTTTTCAAAGATCAATTTCTTTCGTTCACTGCCGTGTTACCGAAGCAGCGAGAAATAATATACCATATTGATTTTTCATTTGCAAGCTTTATTTTATTTCATCCATTCGTGAAGATAATCAACACGTTCAGACTCCATGGTTTGTGCTTGTTCATGCCTGTCCTGTTCGGAGCAAGAAACATAATATAGCACAAACCATTTCGTAATGCAAACTTAATCTGAACTATTTGAGTCGAATACTTTTGAGCAAAATTTCAAGAGGTTCCCTCTCTTCCGTCTCCCCTCGATGATCATGCTCCACAAGTTTATCCAAACGCGCGATCTGATGACCATAGTCATACATGGCTGCTGCCACAATGGAGAGTCGAAGCATACCGCTTGGTTGTTCGCTATACCGTGCAAGGAGATCGATCATAAACTGTTCGTTCTCCGCTTCGATTTCCAAACTATCCGAGCTTGTATCCTTCAACTTATCATCGTACTTCAAGAGTACATGCTCGTGGTACTTAATCAATTTCTCCATATGATCGTCAAAACATACATCCGTTTCCGCACTTGGGGAAGCCTGAAAATAATGCTCATCTACAGCTTCCAACACCTCAAGCCCCTTGGACATGACAAGCAGCTTCTGCTTGTACACGACGAGTTCACGGATCCTTTTGGAGCCGCTGCCCTTCAACTTCTTAATTTCTTCTTCCATAAGTCTATATTTCTCAGATAGTGACTTTAAGCTACTGCGAAGACTTTCCTTCTCTTCACGAAACACCGTTTCCTTGATCTCATTCGAAATCACAGTCCGGAGGAGCAGTGACAATTTGCTGAAAATAGATCCGATCTGCGCTGCGAATTGTTCCTTAGGCTTAGGTGGGAAGAATAGTACATTCACCACGAAGGCACATCCTATCCCGATCAAGCTAAGCAACAGCCGATTAACCGCAAAACGCCACTCCCCCGACGCCTCCATCACAGCCACAACGGTTACTAAGGTAAGACCTATCGTTTCTTCCATTCGTAAACGTAAACTTAGAATGATAACAATAATACATACAATGCCGATGGCAATCACATTTTGTGAAAAAAACATCCCCGCCAACAGAGCGAAAGCCGCACCAATAATATTGGTCTGCAGCTGATCTAAGAAATAACGCCAGGAGCGATAAATCGACGGCTGCATCGCAAAGATCGCCGCAACAGCCGCAATGACTGGTGGCGTGAATTCGAGCCAAGCACTTATGTATAAAGCTAATGCAACAGCGATGCCTGTTTTCCACACGCGTGCCCCAAATACCATGACTCTCACCTCATCCAAAATATCCTACATCTATCTTACACAGGTCATGTGATGGATGCAAAAACAGTTGATTCAACAAAGAAACCACCCTCGTAAGATGCCGAAGGTGGCTCGTTGCTTAGCAATTTGCTAAGCTTTTGTGCTTTTGGTACTCGCAGTACTTGAAGTATTTGAAGTATTTGAAGTACCTGCAGCCTTGGCCGCGATTGCAGCGGCTTTCAAACCTTTACTCTTGTAGGGTTTCGGGGCACTCTTCGCCCGGTTCTCACTTGCTTTCCACCGGTTCCAGCCTTTGCTGTCAGTACCTCTACCTGTTCCACCTTTACCCTTAGCCATAAACTCACTCCATACGTGTTGCTTCTTATTTATTAGTTAATAAACCCGACCATGTCGATTCTAGCCATTGATCGAAATCAGAGCCTTTGTCACCTTCGTAAGTGTCATAAACATCACTTCTCATTTTCTGCAGCTTTTCCTTGAAAGCCTCATACGTATGACCTTCAGGCAAGCTCTTCTTGATGCGAAGTAAAATTTTACCTACGCCTTTAATTAAATCACCTTTTTTGCGAGGAGGCATTTGAACATCCTCACCTAAAAGTTTGAGTTTGCGGTAAGCCGTCTCCTGTATCGCATACACGGTATCATTGGTCATAAGACGTTTAAGAATATGAACCGATTGTTGATCGCCATGTTCACCTAATGCTTCAACGGCAGAAAGACGCTCCCTCCAATTGGATGTGCGGTTTGCTGCTTTTTTCAACTCTTCAAAATCGGTAGGTAACTCATTGTGTAATTCAATATTCAACTGATTCAAGCTCCTTCTGTGGCTATATGTGTTAGATGTTACACTTTTTTTGGGCAGAGCGCCAACTTTTTGATATGTTTAGTTTATGGAAGTACCATTTAAACAGGATTTTTCATATTAAATCACCATATATAGGTATCTCTTTTTGGGTTCGAATTCAATAACCTCAACTTGAAGTGAATGCGATGTCCGATTTCCTAAGGCTCGTTGGTGAGCGATTACGTATGATTAGAAAGCTTAAGGGATACACACAGGATCAGCTTGCTGAAAAAACAGGAAAAGTCGGTATGAGCAAATCGCATATATCGGATATTGAACGAGGCCAAAGGAACATTTTATTGACCACGTTAGAAACACTAATGAATGCGTTAGACATAGACCCGAGCGAGTTGTTTAATTTTCAAAAACTTGACGGTGTAGATGGCATCCATGAATAGAAATTGATTATCGATATTCACAAAAGCATGCTTATGGAACGTGGGCTTGATGAAGTTCAATATATTGTCTGGACGGCGAGTGATTTCCTAGGAACGTTAGATGCTAAGGAAGCTAGTAGACGAAGCAAGAAAGACTAACACAAATACAAAAAAGCAACGAGCAGCTCGCATGTAGCGAATGACTCGTTGCTTTTCTTTCCCCTTTTAACCGGAATTCCTAGTATCAACTTAACTCACTACAACCCCCCTACAATACTTACACACTGGCGCATCAATAGCGATTTCCTCGTTGCAGTAAGAGCAGGGCTTGTGGGTTTTCACTTCAGCAGGCGCTTTGGATTTACTTCTTCTTACACTCAGGATGACCAGCGCACCAACGACCACGACAATCACAGCCAAAATCCAATAAATCATACGAAACACCTCCCAGTTGATAACCAACTTTTGATGATTTCCGTATATGTATATTCGTTCTATTGGCTCTTATGAATGCGTTTCATTAGCACTTGTGTCGGAAATTACAGCCACATCTGTTGTTGGTACGACATTTCCCAGAACAACGTTTCGTAGCGAGTCGTATTCAAAAAAATAGTTTCTAATCGTGCTAATTCACTTTCCGATTTCCCTAAGGCTAGTCGATCCATTAAATTTATGCACCATTGTGCATGTTTACCGAACTCCTCTGAGCTGTATCCCCTCACCCATTCTCCATAATCAGGATGATCCACTGCACCTGGGAACTCCTTCAACATGCGGCCGATCTCCCAGTAACTCCACATACAAGGAAGTAATGCTGCTGTTAACTCCGCTAATCCGCCATTCTGTGCTACATGCAACATGTAATGCGAATAAGCGAGTGTAATTGGGGAAGGTTCTGCCTGCTCCAATTCTTCCCTGGTGATACCGAAGCGAGCTGCGTAGGAACGATGAATGCCCATTTCTTCATGCAAAATGTTACTTAGTGACGCTGAGAATTCACTCATCGTTGTGAGATCTGGAGCTTTGACAGCTCCTAATGCGAACAATTTGGCATAATCAATTAAATATAAATAGTCTTGGATCATGTAGAACCTGAATTTATTGCGGTCTAGGGTTCCCTGACCTAATTCTTGAACAAAGGGATGTTGCTGGGTTTGGCGCCATTCGTGCTGATATTTCTGGACTAAATGCTGTGTAAAGGACATTATGGGTCTCCTTTGGCATGTGATTGTAAACTGAATAGATGAGTGTGTTACTGTTAGTAGATTTGGTGAACTCTATTATTTTACCATATTTTAACTTAGTCACTAGGAATGAATAGGTAGAATGCAAAAAATGAACCTCCACGGTATGGAGGCTCATTGCTTTCAATTTTTTGAGATATGTATACACGACAGAAGTACGCTATACCAAGTCACACGCATCAGCAGGCATCCAATGCGCATCCTTACCGTCCCATTTTACATTACAGCCAAGTGGGTTCGTCAACGGTAATGTAATCACTTGACCAGAGGTCAGCTTTTCTAACGCGATATCTAAATTATTTATTGTGATTTTTGACGCATCCTTAGGATTATCTACGCCGCGTCCCGTGTAAACTAATCTGCGATTTTCATCAAAGACATAAAAGTGCGGCGTTCTTAATGCACCATAGGCTAATGCCGTTTCTTGGGTTTCGTCTCTCAGGTACGTCCATGGATATTGATGCTCCTCCATGTGCGATACCATATGATCAAAGGAATCTTCTGGCTTGGTGTTCACACTGTTGGCGTTGATACCAACGAACTGTACACCCTTATCTTTATACCGATTGGCAGTTTCGCGTGTTACTTCATTAGAACCGATCACATAAGGGCAATGGTTGCAAGTAAAAAAGATTACGAGCGTTTTCGCATCTTTAAAATCCTTCAACGCGTATGTTTGTCCATCCGTAGCTGGTAATGAAAAATCAGGCGCTTCATCTCCGAGCGATAAAGTAAAGGTAAAAGCCATGTCACATGCCCCTCTCATCCCTGAAAATTTATAGTTGGTTCTCTCCAGTACTCTGGAAAAACTCAATAATTTCACCATTTAATCCTTTGACAAAAGCAATTCGCACAGGTGTTGGCGGGTTCAAGCCTAAGATGACATCTTTAGGCTCTACCGTCACGATAGCTCCAGCAGCAACGGCTGCTTCGACAGCTCCATCAACATTATTACTACGGAATGCTACATGAAAAAAATATCCTTCTGGTATCTGCTCACCCGTTCCTCCAGCGAATACCTCCATATAATTCCCATCGCCAGAGTCTAACAAGACCGCACGTTTATTCCCTTCGCCCCAGTTGTTTTTCTCTACAAAGCCTAAACCTTCTGTATAAAACTTGACTGTCGCGTCAAAATCATTCGCTCTGAGTGCAACGTGATGAAACCCGCCGCCGCCTATTTTCGCATTCGTACCCACTACTTTTTCCTCCTTAGAATTCTTACTTTTGCTTCATTTCCAGTATACTCCAACAGGCGTGGTTAGAAAATGAGTTACATCAAGGTAACTAAGTAACCAGGGGTAATTCTAGGTGAAGTAAGAATGACTGCAACACTTCGTTCAAAAACAAAATGATCACAACAAAAAACCACAATCCTTCATCACTTGATGAAGAACTGTGGTTGATATCGGGACGACACGATTTGAACATGCGACCCCCTGCTCCCAAAGCAGGTGCTCTACCAAGCTGAGCTACGTCCCGAAGATAAAAAGCGGAAGACGGGGATCGAACCCGCGACCCTCGCCTTGGCAAGGCGATGCTCTACCGCTGAGCCACTTCCGCATAGGGGTCCCTAAGCTGCATGAAGCAACCTAGGGACGGTGATGCGCGTAGAGGGACTTGAACCCCCACGGTCGCCCGCTAGATCCTAAGTCTAGTGCGTCTGCCAATTCCGCCATACGCGCATGCTGGTAAATCTGAGAGACTTTAGTCTTCGCCTAAAGATCCCTATGAATGAAGTGGTGAGTCATGTAGGATTCGAACCTACGACACCCTGATTAAAAGTCAGGTGCTCTACCAACTGAGCTAATGACTCATGTGTTGTGAAAAAATGGCTGGGGATCAAGGATTTGAACCTTGGCATGACGGAGTCAAAGTCCGTTGCCTTACCGCTTGGCTAATCCCCATTGATCTTATTGGCAGGGGCAGCAGGAATTGAACCCACACCAAAGGTTTTGGAGACCTTTGTTCTACCCTTAAACTATGCCCCTAAATAAGGTATATGGAGGCTGATGGATTCGAACCACCGAACTCGAAGAGAGCAGATTTACAGTCTGCCGTGTTTAGCCACTTCACTAAGCCTCCATAAAGGCAAATCAAATCTTACTAGACAAAAAAAATACCCATGCAGAGAGACTTTAATCTTCGATTAAAGATCCCTATATTAGGTATCTGCTTGGCAACGTTCTACTCTCCCAGAACCCTGCGGTTCAAGTACCATCGACGCTGGAGGGCTTAACGGTCGTGTTCGAGATGGGAACGCGTGGGTC
>NZ_CAKMMW010000054.1:0-8928 GCF_927798215.1 Paenibacillus allorhizoplanae | reverse complement strand
ACACAACATTGCAGCTCTTCTTGGAAGCTATTTCAGATAATAAGGTCAAGAGAATTCGAATAAGTGGCGATTAGCACTAATCTAACGGAAAACGATAGCATAATCTTTGCACGGCAGCCGATGAATCGGCTGCCGTTTTTCAATTAATCGGCAGGATGGCGGGCTTCGACGGAGTTAAGAAGAGATACGACACAAGTATATTCCAATATATGGTATAATTAAGTAAGGATTATACTTTGATGAGAGACTGATTTCATTGAGAGGTTAGTGATACATTGTTTTGGATTATTGCAACTGTTATTGCATCCATTTTTTTTTTATTAACTTTGTACCAGTTGCAAAGAATCAGGGGACAAACGTTAAA
This sequence comes from Paenibacillus allorhizoplanae, assembly GCF_927798215.1. Classification (NCBI taxonomy): domain Bacteria; kingdom Bacillati; phylum Bacillota; class Bacilli; order Caryophanales; family Paenibacillaceae; genus Paenibacillus; species Paenibacillus allorhizoplanae. The sequence continues at coordinate 8,564 of NZ_CAKMMW010000054.1, read as the reverse complement.
CACAATTTTCGGTTTAGTTTTGATTGGATGTATTCTTTACAGTATTTTTATTATTTGTGGAATGATAAAAACCATGTTCTAAAGGGAAAATACAATGCCAATCCATATTTCAAAGGGAAGATTTAAATTTGAAAAAAATTAAGCTAATATTGTTGGTTTGTATTGTTCTTGTTTCACTAACCGCGTGTTCAAAAGATAACGTATTACCCCAATCTTCAAATAACACCCAACAACAGGCACTAAAAACAAATACTCCTGCAAATGAACCTGTCGTTGTCGGTACTTCTAATACATCACCAACACCAACACCAACACCAACGCAAGCCCCGAAGCCAGCTCAAGACTCAAAAACGAATACAAAAGCAAACGAATCTGTAAATCTCACTGATAATGATGTAAAAGTAATTCTCAAAGAACTTATACCAAAAGCGAGAAATGTTTACGGAGTATTTAACGGAACTGAACCGATTAAATTTGATGAAACGAAAACGATTCCAGGTGACAAAGATTATTTGCTTGTTACAGGTGAGAAAATTAATATGGGTTTATTCAATAACGTTAAATCAATGACGGATTTTAAAAATGCAATTGAAGGCGTATTTACAAAAGATATCGCCCAAAAGATATTTTATAGTCGTTTTCTAGAAATCGTTGACGATGGTAGTAAAGAACGTCCCTATTATAAGGGGTATGAAGGACAGCTTTATATATACAAATGGATGGGAGGACATGGAGTGGCAACAGATTATCTAATTGATACCGCCAAGTTAATAAAACAAAACGGTAATATTGCAGAGGTTGAGTTAGATACTACACTGTTTGGCAAGCAGGATAAAAAATTGAAACTAACGATTGAATATATAAATGATAAGTGGCTTCTGGCATCATCACTTGTCTAATAAAGAAGGCACAATAGAGTGCTAAACTCCCTCGGTATGATTTGATTTCCTCACGCAAGCTCGTCTATTCGCAGGATTTCATCCTTTAGGTTTCGATGATGAATGAAGGATAGCGAGATATATTAGGAGCTGTCGTTAAAAAGGCATGCGGGAACAGAGGTGGAGTTGAATCACCCAATTCATTCCAAATGCTGCACGTACTCTCCACGATGCCCTTAGCGATTCTCACTCCCATGTCTCAACGGGTCAATAGCCCTTACATTCCTTCGTCACATCTATCTAAGGGGTGGAGGTCGGTCTTTCTAACGGAAATGGGTTGGAGCCCTTTTGTTTAACGTATCCCGATACTCCGTGCTTTCTTTGTCTCCTGCGAATACGCCAACTTGCGTGAGATAATGTTTATTATTAAGCTGCCAATGCAAAGATTTTATCTGGGTTGTATGCTTCATCACTACGAGCCATTCCTACTAAGAGTCGAGCTAGCTTTCCACATAGCTTCATGACAGATTTCATCTTTTTAAGCTTTTTCACCTGAACATTGTAATGGTGTAAAGCTTTAAATTCTTGGTTACTCATGACCATACACATGGTAAATAAATAGAGAAAGTGACGCAGTCGTGGACGACCTCGTTTGCTGAGCTTCAGTGTCCCTTCCATTTCCCAGAGCTTGCTTCGGTTATATTAAGTCCTGCGTGACGGAGTAGAGCGTTCCCGTGCGCATAACCTCTAAGATTCCCAGACTCTCCTAAAACACCAGCTAGAGCAATTGGGCTTATTCCAGTAATGGCAAGGATTTTGCCTGAATAGGGGATACGTTCAACAACGTCTTTGGCTTCTTTTTCGATCCTCTGCAGTTGTTTAGTGGCTAAGTCGTGCTCCTCAAGGAGCTGCTCTAGATGGAGTTTGTAAGCATGTGTTGCTTGCTTAGACCCAACAGTTTTCTTGGCAAGATCTATGAGTAGATGAGCTCTACGCACACCAGAATGCCGCTTCATTGATTTCTGCCATCCTTTAATTACATCGTCAGGACTTAGTTTACATAGCTCAGCCGGGAGCGGAAAAAGCCGAAGGGTTAACAATGCACCCTTGCAAGTTAAGATTTTAAAGACTTGTCTCAGTTCTGGGAAGACAATGTCTACCCAGCGGTGGATCTGGTTAACGGCACTTACAAGTCGTTTTACGACTGTTTCTCGGTTAGCCATGAGTACTCGCAGCTCCTCGTATTCTGAGGAGTGGAAGCGGACAGGGGAGTAGTAGCCGTTTTTCACCATGTCGGCAATAACTAAAGCATCTTTTTTGTCGCTTTTAGAGCGTGTATTGTCGCGGCTTTCTTTATTCTTTTTAACTAAGTGAGGATTAGCAAGCACGGCTTCAATGGCTTTGTTTTTGAGCCATCCGGCAAGGCTTAGCCAGTAATGGCCAGTCGGTTCCATACCAACGATAACTTGAGATAACTTAAATGAAGCTAACAAGTCACGAATCCAACGGTCGAGGGACTTGAAACCATCCTCATCATTACTAAACACTAAAGGATTACCGAGAGCGACACCTCGAAAGTTAACCGCTCTGGCAACATGAGCCTCCTGAGCAATATCTACACCAACAACAATATGATTAAAGGTAATGTTTTCAATGAGTTGATTTTGCTTATCTTGTGATTTAAACTTCATAGTAGAGCGTCCTCCTGGATGATGGAATTAAAGGGCTTTTGACCCGTAGCGTACTTCCATCGTACAGAGGCGCTCCTTTTTTTACAAAGCTGAAATTTATCCATCTACAGGAATCTAACGGAGAACGATAGTTGAGGAGCTTGCTAGCGGCAGCTCTTTTTTGTTCGATTAAAGTAACGGACAGTTTAGTGCTAAATGAACATTTTATAAAATTGATATTGGAGAGAGACATATGGGAGCAACAATTGCTGAAAAGTTGGCTTTACTAAAGGAGCACATCGAGGAAGACGGCGGTATAATCGACTTAAATTGGTATGATGAATTATATTATCCGTACTATTTGTATTTTAATGACGGTAATCTCAATAACAGATCAGGTTCACTAATTGCATTTTGGGGATTGTTAATCGAATCGAGCGACGAAAGCGGATTCCCTTTCTTTACTGGAATTGAGGTTTTTGATGGTTACCGATTGGACAAGTATATAACTGAACTTTTAAAACACAGCAGCGCCATCAAGGAGGAGTATCCAAACCTATTTTCCGTAATTGTCGAATCGCTGATGAACTTGGATATGAGGCACGATTTTGATAAGATATTCCTAAAAAGTTATTCGAAACTATGCGGAATAAATTATCGCAAGAACCCCCTATAAGAACAAATAGTGTGTATGCTAATGCGTACAAAGAGGCGGGAATGAAATTTTGCTGAACTAACGAAAGAACGATAGCCCAGCATACACTTCTTAAGGCCACCACGGATCGATCGGGCGTAAGCAATCATCACAGGAGTTCTATATAGGTGTAAAGCGAAGCAATACACCGGATAATTGGAATGGGAGGCAGATGGAAGTGAAATCGATAAGTGTTATCATCCTCACCGCATTTTTCCTGCTGGAGCTAGGAGCAATGGTTGCGTTTGGAGACTGGGGTTATCATATCAAGGCAGGACGTGCGGTCAAAATCATGCTGGCAATCGCTTCACCACTGGTCGTCGCAATTCTTTGGGGGGTGTTTCTCTCTCCTAAGGCTTCGTTATCCATCTTCTCCTTCCCCTTTCGAACGGCACTTAAATTGGTTGTGTTCGTTGTAGCTTCAGCAGCTTTGTACGCAGCTGGGAGAAGCGTGCTTGGGCTTGCTTTTCTAATGTTGTCCCTCTTTATTGTGGCAGCTGTCTTCATCTTGAGGTTACATGAAGTTAAGATATGAAAGTAGATATCTCACGATTTATACACTGAAACTGAAGAGTTAACGTTAAACGATTTAAAAACGTCATTAAGCTATCTGGGAACGATAGTTAAGGGGGTTGCTTAGCGGCAGCTCCCTTTTTGACTATTAAGGTATCGGGCAAAGGTATGATAAACTGAGGAGGTAAAGAAGGGAGCAATAAATTATGTTAACTCTAACGAATAAAGTTACATTGTCTTCCACTGATGATTCTTTAAAGCTCATACTAGCGACAAGATATCTGGTTCAGATTAATTATACTTTTGATATGACAGGAGCAACAAAACTCAAATCACATACTTCTCATTTTTGCGTGAGAAAAGAACAGATTTTTGATTTTGTTTGTTGTATTGACCAAGGAATAACGGCAGAACTTCAAGATAATGATTCTGATGGGTATATCAAAATAAGTTTCAAAGATGATACCATTATTGTTTACGTTCAAATCGGTGGTTCACATGAGGAGAATATTCACATTGAATTTACTACAGGAATCAACGCTGTATTCATATTTACCGAGGGGCTAAGAGAGCTGTTAAATAATGAGGATATTTACTAATTTGCATTGCGCTAACGGATAACGATAGCTTAATAATTCCATCATGCAGGTTGCCACGGCAGCCTGTTTTTTTTATTAGATTTATTTCTACAGTTTAAACGCGAAATGTTTCATATGACAAGAACATATAACCATAAGAAGCCACGCGGTTTTGGCTTTATTCTTTTTAACGAATGTTCCCCGAATTCTAATTGTTGAGAATATCCGCCTCGTATTCATTTTTTTCATCAAGTTTTATACAAAAAAAGGTGATTTTGTCCTACAAATTTGTACAAGCATTTCCTCTTAATCAATCATAGAATATATCAATTCTTAAGAAAGGGTGATTTAATTGGCAAACACTGATGTAAGGCTCCAACTTTTCTCTGGTTTTAATTTTACAAATCGTCGGATTGTTCTTAGACGTGGAGGTGTAGCAATTCGAGATTTGGGTGCGTTTCGTTTTGATAACGTCCTTTCTAGTTTCCGTCTAAGAAATGTTTCAACCACAGATTCTGTGACATTAATTTTGTTTTCACGAATTAACTTTCAGGGATCCATTCGCGTATTCCGTGGAGCCCAAAGCGTATCGAATTTAGGTAATTTCAATAATTTAACTTCTTCCTTAATTTTAGTAGGACGTAACCTTACAAATTCCCAGATTCTACAGATCCAAAGTACCGGTATCCCTCCTCGTGATATTTTAGTTATCAGACAATAAAAGATAGGTGAAAAAGGCACAGGCACGTAAATCGCGTTTTTTTATGGGATCAAGTTCTTGACATTGGGCGATGTCAAGAACTTGATCCCATTCCAGTTTTGAGACAAGAACATTGTTCCATTCCCGAGGTTAGACTCGGCGGGGTCAATAAGCTAACGGGCAGTTTAGTTCAACCTTGCGTTTGGCTGCCACCGTATGAGGTGGCGAAGTATATCGTGAGTTTCTGGAAGCCGACAATGCTGATACGATCCAGACGCAGCTGATATAGGCCAAGCTCGCAAAATAGATTGTAGCGATCAAGTCGAAAATCGATGATAAATCGGAACTATTGTCAGGCCACATTATTAAAGATAATCGGTGAATAAATCCGTCCTTATCTATGCAGATTAATTCATATATATGGATGGATGGGCTTTGTGTTGAAGTGAGTGGATTTGAACTACTAATTGGCGAGACTGACCGTACTGGAAAGAACTTTTTAGGAGGAAAATTCAACGTGAATGCATTTGATAATATCAATCGGAAACAGAACGGGGTTCTCGGGGAAGAGATAGAAGTTGACTCCGATGTTAACGAGGATCGCAACCGAGAGCAGCAATTGGACGCTTCGTTTCAGGACTGGTACCGTAACATTGGATATTGGGTGCAACAAAAGGAAGATATGACTCAGGTGCCAAAGGCGAACGTCTTCGATGCTGCCGCTGGTATGGACGAGGAATATGAATTAAACGATACTACGGAAGACGAAGAGATGGATAGGTAAGGTCAAACTTAGAATCAATAATTGGAGGTAAGAACGATGTCCGATAATACTAAAAACCTGAAAAATGTTGTTGCAAACAAAACGCATATCTTTAAAAACGGGTTTCAATCAGCAACGAATTATGTACAGAACGCCATAGAAAATGTGACTGAATCCACCCAAGACGCAACACAAAATTTGGTGAATAATGTAATAAGAACACGACAAAAAATAGATGAAGATAACAAGTAAATTGATTCTTATGGACAATCGTGTTTATCGTTTTTTTTATATTAGAAAGCTACTACAATGGAAATCTCGCTTCACGTGATGCAGGCTCTACAAAGCTATTAGTATAAATGGCTGAACAACAACTTCAAGCTTTCAACGTTAGTCCTGTGATGTAGAAATACTCTAAAAGACTCCAATCACCTTCTTCCTTGGCTGATGCAGTCTTTTTATTTTAAATAATATCTATATACGACAAAGATAGGAGGTGATACAAAATGACTCAAAGGGGCAACCAAAAATCTATGGGTGTAACAAATGGCCTTAATCAGAATATACCAAGATCAACAGTATCAGTCTTAAATACAACTGATGAAGTTAAAAATATTAATGACCGAATCAAGGTAGATACAACACCCGAGACATGTCCTGCAAGTTTAGATGGGAATTAATTAGTCTATTAACCACCAAGATAATGGGTAGTTTTATATACCATTTAATTATCACAGGAAAATTTAATAATTATTGGGAATCAAGATTCAAATAAATATCATCGGACAGACGCCGCCGCAGTAACAATTACTTTTAAAAGGTTCCCCTTTTGGTAATCATATATCAAAAGGGGTGTTATATATTGTGGATTATAAAAACAGAACATAAAAGAGATGAAGATGGTGGAACTGTAGCTCTAGAACTGGAAACCGATGATAAGCGTCTTGATGTTAATGTTAGATGGGATGGTTGTACAGAAATTCACGTATATTCAGTTACAGAAGAAAATTGTGAACTTAAAGATACTTTTCATACGTGTGATTTAAAAGGATTTATTGAAACGTTACATACCCTCGATAACGTTTGTCAGGATTACTTTGGTGAGGGAAGTTATTGGGAACGGAAAAAAGATGAAGAGGAATAGCGCGCGTGTAGCATAACAATAGAATATTCCGTTAATGACCCGCATAATGCGGGTTTTTCTTATTTTGTTCGGCAGAGAGTGGGAAGGTTCTTTTCTTGCTCGCATAAGGAGACAGGCGAAGAGAAGACGATAAGTCATATTGAGGTTAATAATATGGTGTACGGCGAGGGTAAGCAGTTAAATGTTTTGATACATCTTTGGAAGCTTATCTGTTGATTGACGATAATTAGTAATTGGTACAAAGTGGTTGCTTATATTATTCCTTAGATGAGTACAATATCTATGTTGTCGGCTACTGCACAGTAATAATTTCCCATCATTTGCAAATAATACTTTCGATTATAAGGAGGAAGGAGGTCAAATATGAAACACATAGTTAGGGAGCATATAGCCAGTGAAGCTGGAATATCGGAATTTCAAGCCGAAAAGGCAGTTGAAGCAGTAATTGATTATTTCAAAACCAGACTTCCTGTTGAAGTCAATAATGAAATTCAAGGTTGTTTATTTGGCGAGGATAATCATGAATAGCTCGATTAGAGAGCCCTTGTAGGATGCCAAGAACATTGTCCGAATCAAGCCCACGTAAATCGCGGGCTTTTTTTAGTTTTCCGATCAAGTTCTTGTCAGTTGGCAACACTAAGATTTTGATTTGACTACTGATTTGTGACATAAGCATTTTAACGGGCAGAAAAAAATTGTGTAGCTTGGACACAACAACGCGGGAATTTTCATTCGTAAGATAAGGAAGAAAGACCACTGAAAAGAAAAGTCGCGGCTTGGTCAACCCTATTAAGTATAGTGTGCTTTTCAGTATCAGGATTTTGCTATCTCTTGATCATTTGAGGAAGATAAAGAGGAATCGCTGTTGTAAGAGGACAAAAACATATATGCATTATCAGCCGCGAATGACGCGGTTTTTTTATTTTATGGATACAACTTCTTGTCTTTTCCAAAAGACAAGAAGTTGTATTGTTTTCCATTGATAGACATAATGATGATGTGTTCTCCGCGGTAATTGAACGATGCATTTTTGAGGGTCATTTTTCATAATACAATACATATTTGTGTCTCGTGATTCGGATTATTATATATTTTCAAGAGTACGTCAAGCAATTGAATTCTTCATTGGATTAGCCGGTTGCGGCCTTTGTTCAACTAACGGGCAGTAGAGCTCAAAAACGCATGTTAAAATCAGATGTTGTAACTACCAGTAAATGTTATGTTACTGAATTGATAAGCGAGAAGAAAGCAAGGCAGATCGCAGAGGAATTTTCTCGTGAAGTTGCTAGAAAAATTGATGGTCACCTAAAGGCTGTTGTAGTAATTGGCTCATTAGCAGATGGAAATTATAAGGCTGGAAAAAGTGATATAGATACAGTGCTAATTTAGAGCAATTTTTCCACGTGCTACAAACGGGTATAAAACCGTGATTCATTACATAACGGACTTAAGCTAACTGGGAACGATAGCGTAATAGGCAGGGAGTAGCTCGCCACGCGGCGGCTGCTCCCTCTTTTCGTTAAAGTAACGGGCAGTAGAGCTCAATAATAATATCTGGTCTATCTGGAGATAATGAGCACATCTTACTTGAACGAGGTGTTACGTTATTTTGACATTGGACAGA
>NZ_CAKMMW010000053.1:0-11830 GCF_927798215.1 Paenibacillus allorhizoplanae | reverse complement strand
GTACCATAAGCCACAGGCTTTCTCACTAAACTGACAGTTACTTTAATGAGGCTGCCGATTCATGCCAGCAGCCTCGTCTTGATTTCTTATTGAACAAACGTTCGCCGTTAGCGTAGCAACTATAACAAAACTCGGTATTTTATGGTGCAGTATCTTTGAATTTTTCGACCAATTCCCTAAGTATTTTGTTACGTTCTTTCATACCTCTTACATATGAAACGGCAAACCAAATGATGAAAATTGGACCACCAATACCAAGTAAAAAATAATAAATTATACTTAACCACGATAAGGTTGCGAACGCAATCATACTAGCACCTCTTCCTAAGCTACCTAAACTAAATATGCTTGTTATTGTAAAATGTTTCCAAATATAACTATATTAACGTTATTCTACAGATATTCGTGGGGGACTCACATTACATTAAACTGAGGGAGCGGAATAGCCATTAATTGAAAAGCTGACTGTTTCACGCAGTCAGCTTTTTGTAGTCATTAAGCAATTACTACCGCTCTTATATCTCGATTACAAATGTAATGCTTCATTTTTCAATCCTAAGATTCTTCGATTCACACCATTCAATAACTAATTCCTTCAACTTTTTTTCTTTGAATTTATACCATTGGTTTTCCACATCATGCTCTCTGATCCCGTCTTTAAATCTTCTGAATGCCCCTCTTCCTTGAATTGCTCCAAACAATTCTTCTTGAACCTCTACTTCGCTTAATGTTCCGATAAATTCTTCTACCAATTCATACTCATGGTAATCGTTTCTTAGTGTGAAATCCAAGAAAGTTTCGTTTTCATCCTCTATAATTTTTATTGCTTGTTCTATGCTCTCTCTTTGCCATTCTGGATAGTTTTCAATTGGCTCTTCATCTTCTGCCGCTCTTATCTCTTCTCTTGATAATGTAATAACTTCTCCCGTCTGGGTGTTTATATATGTAAAAGTCTCGTCCATTTGAATATCAATTTCATTAATTAGATCATCTAATTTAACCGGTGTATTTCCCTTCATTTTATACCTGCCCTTTCAATGAATGCCTTTTTACAATACATTTTATTCAAATTACCAGAATAAATCAAAGAGGAGTTCCTTTAGAAGATGCAACTCCCTCTCAACTAACGTTCTGCGTTAGCGGAAGGGTTTCGTTGCATCAATAATGAGCGACACAAAGCCTAATCTCCCATCCTTGTTCCTGTGATCAAATCGTTTTGATCGGTAAATAAAACCTTTTGTCTCGTCCCAATCATCATAATGAAATTTGCCATTTTCATCACAATATTCAAGCAATTTAACATTATAATCTGCTTCCTCGAACATGGATCGTAAAGAATGATAAGTATGTACAATTTTATGAGAAGCAGCAGGGTGATCTTTGGGACCAGGACCACCGATCTTAACTAAATTCTGATACGCTTCATCTGGTAAATAAGCATCTGGTACCGCGCAGCGTATGTACCCTCCCACCTTTAAAAATCTAAAGCATAGCTTTGCTGCTTGAACACCTTCATCATAAGTAAGATGTTCCCAAACATGTTCCGCCAATATGGCATCAATTGAATTAATGGCGAACCTGTTTTCCCAATCCTCGCCTACCAATAAGCTTAATTCATGCTCCTCAGTGTGCAACCAGTCAGCATTATTTTTACTGCCGCTAGAACCAACTACAACACGTACCAAAGTTCTCCCTCCTTACGTTAACCTAATCATATCAATGAATATGGAAATCCAGAATGGAATAAAGATTCTACTGAATGGAATTTTATGACATCATGAAATCCTGTCATTTACTTCAATAGAATAGGGATCGTCCAGACTGCGTGGCAGCCGGCGATCCCTGTGTAAGTAAGGTTTTGCGTTAGCGTAATGGCATTACGCCCTTGAAATGCCTCAGGCAAAATACGGTGTTATGAGTTGTACCCGTCTTCTTTGATTAAGCTAGTTAGTTTGTTCAAGTATTCTTCATAGTCATTTATGTTCCGTTCAATAGTATCAAATACACTTCCATTAACAAACCAGTTATATATTAAACTAATTAATTTATACGCTGTTTCATAGTAATCATTAGAAAAAGCATTATTATTCCTTCTGAAGTTATCATGACTTGTCCACTGGGGTATGAACCGAGATAAATACAAATACCCTTTTAAAAATTTACGTTCAATAATAGAATTATTTTCTGTCTTTAAAATATAATCTCGCATTAATTCTATTAAATTTATGAATTTTTGATGCTCCCACTTAATATTCACTCTAATACCAATTAAGAAAGAATTGTTCTGTGCAGTTAATTCATTGTATAGTTTTTCTTCTAACGTCATTGCTCTCACCCTTTCACTTTTTACAGGTATTACACATAACGTCTTTTTCGTGAACTAAGTAAATTAGCCATTTATCTAAGTATTCGCGAAGTGACTACGCAATCCTGCCCATTAGTTGAGAAATGAAAAGAGCTGGTATGGAATCTCCCTATAAACACGACAAACCATACACTACAACCTCAACGATATTATGTACATGGTGTGAAAACGATTGTTAATTTAAGGTTTAGTAGTATAATTTATGAAATACAACAACTGCTACTTCAAGGAGGATTGAAATGAATGAATAACTATTTCGTTAATAGATCCGAGGGGTTTCAAACTCATTTTTTAGAATGGAAACCTGAAACAAAATGCAGTAAACTCCCTGTAATTTGTATTCATGGGACCTTTTCTAATGCAAGAACTTATAAATGGATTGGCGAAGAACTCTCCTCTGGACGATACTCAAGTCCCAGACATGTGATTGCACTTGATATTAGAGGGTGCGGTGAGAGTGGAATGCCCGAAAATGGCTTTACACTTGATCATATGGTATCAGATATTGAGGCTGTAATGAAACATTTAAAGATAAATAAAGCACATTTCATCGCTCATTCAAGAGGAGTATCCTACGTATTGAAGTATGCTTCACTTTACCCAAATAGCGTTCAAGGTTTTGTGATAGGAGACTTTCAAGCGCACCACCCAAAGATTAAAGAGGAGTGGGCTAAGAAACTTACAGATTCTTATGAAACATATGAAACATGGGATCACTTATATGCAACTATAACTGCAGTCCAGGAAATAAGCCGTGAAGAATTTGAAATTAAGAAAGATACCTTTTACATTGAAAAAGATAACATTATATACAAAAGATTTGCTAAAGAATTGCCGATGCGTCTGCTTAATGAATTAGAGGATTGTGACCTTTCACCGGCCCTTAACAATATTGAAGGGCAACTGCTTGTCCTGAAAGGTGCTGAGAATAGTTCTTTACTTAACGATGATCATATGAGAGAGTATCAGAAACATAATCCAAAAATTATTATAGTAGATCATGCAGGTCATGATGTACTAGAACCAAGAGAGCAAGTGAAAAATGAAATCATAAATTATTTTAACCAAGCCCTTTAATATAACGAAAAAGGATGGCGAAATCGCCATCCTTTTTACATTTCACAATACCAAAGTTTCCAGTTAGGAGGAGAAGTCCGTCAATCCATTAACCTCATCGCCTTCTTCAGCCAATGCGCTCCTAAATTAACGTTACCCGTTAGTTGAATGAACCAGCCCTTTGTTTCTATTGACTCTTAATAGTTGTAGAGGTACTCAATAAATTCGGAGAATTTATAAGTGCTGTAAAACGGGGAATCCAAATCCAAGCCTATAAAATCAACCTCAACCAACTTGGGTATTTCATTTCTAAAATCATATCCATAGGCAGTACCGCCACCGTCAGAACCGATTAATATTAAGCCGGGCGCAAAATCATGGACAGCATATTCCTCGTTGTCTTGAATAAGCTCCTCTATTTTCCACAACCTTAAGTAATTTCTCTCACCAACCGTACCTTCTCCACCATTTGCCTCCAACATAAATTCAACATAATCGGGAGGAAATTTTAGTTGAAATTGTGTTTCTACTTCAACAATATCACTTTTCATGATAGGTCCATTAATTTGAAATTTCTCCAAAAAGCTCTTATACAAAATGCCCACACCTTTTGTAAATGATATAAAGATTTAAACTTTGAGTCCTCTAGCTAATATTACCATTATTGAAATAATCCTGCCCGTTACTTTAATAAACAAGAGAGGAGTTGCCGCGAAGCAAACCCCTCAACTATCGTTACCCGTTAGCTAAACGATGAACCCATGTTTAATAATCATCTAAATTTGGATGAAGATGATTTTCGATAACAAAGAAATGATTGAAAATACCTATTACTCGTATTTTATTGTCCTCATCTCCGAAAATATGAGAATCAGCTGTCATAAAGAAAATGAGATGCGTGAGCCGTGATGCCAACAAATCATTCATAGTGTGAACGCAATCAGAGCTTTCGGTAGGATCGCAATTAAGCTCTTGGACGTTATGCAAATACATTTGATAATCTATAAAACTTGGTCTTGTAGAAGCCATTACGAACAATAACAGGGCGATGGTGATTATTAATACTGCATATCTGTTCTTCTTAAAGATCCTTTTCCCTTCTCTCCCCGATTACCTTAATGATATTCAATCATTCATTGACAACTATTTTATTCCTCTAAGTCTTTTTGATTGAACTAACGTTTTCCGTTAGCGTAACAAAACATCTCCCGAGAGGAACGATTGGCGGATAATTTTACTTAGATTTCAATATTTTATCTTTCTTGACTGACCAAAGATTATTTTTCTTTTCAAAATTTTGTCGCATTTGTATGCTGCCCAAGAATGTTTTTCTACTGGTAAGTACCACAGTGCCATTAGAAATGAATCGGATATTCTCCAAAGCAAGTGACATCCCACCAAATTTACCTTTTGAAAGATTGGTTTCAATGTCAGAATACGTACCCTCGCTAACTTCAACTTCGCTTTTTTGTTTTATATAACCCAATAAATCTTTTTTTTCATCAGTCGTTCGCCTATTTCCATTTATTGTTGTTCTTATATAAACGCTTCCTATTAACAATAGTTGCGCAAATCTGCCCTTTAGTTCAACGGAAATAGGGCTCGTTAACTGCGCGGCAGCAGGCGATCCCTATTTAGGTAAAGTTATCCGTTGAATCGTGAATTTGCTCTAAGGGGTATCATCTTTCTTGGCTGAAACAAAAATTGATAAACCTCGTTCTTCACCATAATCCCACATTTTCACCCATGGATATGTTCCAGGAGGGAGAAGAAATGTTCTTGCTTCCAGTGGCTTAATGCTGTCCATATCGCACTTGATGCCGCTTGTTTTAGTTCCAGGATGAATACTAACTAGTCTTCCAGTATCATTAAAAAATTCGAATTTCATTTTACTCGCCTCCTTTTCAGCATATTTACCAAACAATTAATTTCCTCGTATCCTTTATACTATCCTGCGCGGCAACAAAAAAGGCTACAGGCTGATGTTTGGGAATGAACTATCGTTCTCCGTTAGTTTAACGATTCGAGGAATTTATAAATTACAGGTTTGTCTGGGGGCGATAATTCGTTTGGTATTTCAGAAAAACTAAAGAATCTTAATTCTTGTACTTCGACTCCGTCTTCTTTCAGGGCTCCTTCGAAGTCGGAACATACATAAGCGGAAACAACATTATATACTTCATCACCATGAGGATATTTATAATACAGATCTTTTCCAGAGAAGACGCGAAACATTTCAAGGCTCTTAGCTTCAACCCCTGTTTCCTCAAAGAGTTCCCTTTTAGCAACCTCCTCAAGACTTTCTCCAGGTTCCATAGAACCGCCAGGTAATTCCCATAAACCGCTGTCGGTTCTACGTTGTAATAACAATTTTTTATTGTTACACAATAAAACGCAAGCACCTGTCATTATAAGTGGTCTCGACCCAACTAACTTCCTTAATTCCATTATGTAACCCAATACAAAAACACCCCTTCCAATCTGCTCTAAGCATAGCTTCCCGTTAACCGTTAACGTAATAATGACTGCTTCGCGGCAGCCGGTTCAAGTATCGTTATTCGTTAGGTTAATGACCAAAGGCTGAACCTGATCGTCAATTAGGATTTAGAATGGTAACAACCTTTGAGGGGATCTATAAATGATATTCTTTGTTTATCCAATCATCAATGAATCGATGTCTACTTAGATTCACAGTATCGAATTCATCCTTACCATCAGTCTTTATAATACCTAAATGCTCAAGTGCTTTATTAATTGCGTTTTTACTTAAAGTTTCCTCATAAATAACGACTTCTGAATCCCAAACAATCCCGCTCTGTGTGCCAATTCCACCAAAATATTCTGCTTCAACATAAGCAGTTCTACTGACCTTGGAAATTTCCAAGCAGAATTTACCGATTAAATCAGTCAAATATTCATAATTCTTAAAGGAACTTCCTTGGTTCATATTTATTTCATCGTATAGTTCATCTGTAATTGGTATGGTTAATAAGTCTTTGTATAATTGAATCACGTAGAGATTCCTAAACCTATTTTTAATACAATCTAATGACTCAATTGATGTAAGAATACCTCGATAATAATAGCCCATGGTTTACCTCACTAAAATATAATATCCGCACTTGAATTATTCGCGAAGTGATCACTCTATCCTGCCCACCTGTTGAACAAATCTGCCAGTTACTTGAATGAAAACAGGGAGCAGCTGCCACGGCAAACTGCTCCCTGTTTTTCTACTATCGTTCTTACGTTAGCTTAGAGTTCATAAACCTATTGTAATATCATTTGAGTATCTCTTCACTGGAACAAATGACATTACCATCTGCTCCAAACTCATATATTTTACATTTTGTTGCTTTGGTCTTTTGGACCAGATCACCGTTATCATTGTAATAATACGTAATCAATCTAACCCCACCATGTTTACAAGCCATTTCGGTCTCAATACTAATTGATGGATCGTGAATGTTACACTGACGCGAATTCATTAGTGCGTGAGCAATTTCATCAATACCTGTATACCTGCGGAATGACCATTGTTTTGCTCTGTTCTCAGGGTTATCATAATCCCAAATATCATCAAATAATGTAATGCTTAATATTCCGTTCTCAAGTTCATTTTTTAACAATTATTGAAAGAAACTAAGAGATCACGTGGTATGTATTGAAAATAATGAGAACCAAACCACATCTTCCAACCAGTGCCAAACCACAAATCATTAATTAAATGAGAGTGTCCTGGAAATTGTTCAATATCAATAATTTGCTGGTCTTTTATACCTGGAGAAGGAATTAGCTTAATATTATCCAACGACTTGTTATTTCGGATATAAGTATCTGGGTTTTGGCTATTTTGCAGCAGACCATCCATCATTGAGTTTGCATAACACACTATGCCGCGTAACTTTTGGAATTGTAAATCTATGTTTCTGAGAATTTCAGTTCTAAATTCTGCAAAACTATTTTCGGCAATTGTTATTGAAAGCATTGATATTAAATTACTTCTTTTATACAAACCTATAGACGAATTGATCATTTCATCCTCAAGTACAATAGTATATCTAGATTCATTGCTAACAAGCTTTTTTCCTAAACCTTCCAAGAATACTTTTTGTTTATATTTAGTGGAGTTAAAGCCACGTCCTATTCCTTTCATATGAGTGGCTGTAAAAAATTTATAGTCAAAAAATGTATTAATTACATCCTGAGAACTAAGCTTTTCGCTTGGGAAGTACAACCGACAAACAAATTTATCTGCCATTTAACGATCCACCCAACCTTAAAATTTTTTGTCTTTAATCTATTTCGAATTAAAACTATCCGGTCCCGATAGTTGAGCGGATCGCCAGAATTGAAAACAGACGATGGATTGGTTCCAACGCCACTCTATAGTTCACCGTTAGCGGAATTGCCTTTCCTCTGAGCTCGCTTAATGATTTGACATCAAATTAGAGTCGCAATACAGTTATTGATTCGTTGTTAAACACTTCACCGTTGTCCCTGAAACCGAAACTTTCATAAAGCTTTTTGGCAGCGAAGTTATCAGATTTATACGGAATCCAGCAGTAATCTGCTGACCCTGCTGGACAAGTGCGGATAAATTCCAAGATTTTTTCCATGGCTTCCCGACCATAACCCCGGTTTTGGTATTGCTTGTCAATCATTAATCGCATGATACAATAGTTGTCTTCTGCGATTGACGGTTCTTCGTATCCAGTGATTCCATAAGCTAACAAAACAAACCCGACGGGCTGCTCATCCGCGTAAATGACAAATGGGAATGGATGTCCCCCATTTGTTAAAAGGACGTAACAAGAAGCTACGCTGGAAAGATTAGACGCAACAAATTGCCGTTGATCCTCTGAAACTTCCAAGTTAAACATGGCACGCCGGTTTTCCAGAGTGATTTTTCTGAGTGAAATCATGAAGGACTTCCTCCTTTTACCTTTATTGTAATTCAAACATTTCTGCTAACAACTCGCATACTGAATTTAAGACAAAATTTTTATTTCTTCAGTTATAAATATTGGTTCACCGTTAGTTCAATCACGAACTATTCTTCCTTCCTGAAGTACTCCATCCCCAACACAATCAATCCTAAAATAAACAAAATAATACCTATAATAAAAGGGAAGCCAAGAAATAAGCTATCTACTACTACTTCCTTGCCAAAATCATTTACTCCGAAAATAGCAAACCAAAACTTTGAACCCTGCCATACAGTGATACTTGGTGCATAAATAGCAGCTGCAATGAAGACCGCTATTGATATCATGGTGCCAATTAACACGAAAACCCCACCAATTATTGTCCTTCTCATAAAAAGTATCGCCACCTCCATCCACTCAGATCTGAAGCAATTCAGTACCTTGTGCCACTGTTAGATAATACCATATATTGGAACTATGCTGCCCGATAGTTGAACAGGCTACCAATGCTGGCAGCCTGTTTGTTATGTTGCTATCTTCAACAATCGTTTTTCGGTAGAAATCGCTACAAGTCATTAAAGAATTTTCTATGTCTGAGTTCATTCAACTGTATATTTTTAGAACAATTATTGCAGTAGTAATAGAATTTCAAATGATATTGGTTCCCATAATAAGAAGATCCGTTCATTCTGTACCAGCCTCTATCAAGAAAGGTCCTATCTTTCACTTTAATCAATTTCTTCGTGCAATAAGGACAGATCTTTTTAAAGAACAACAATCGAAGAAGTTCTTTGGGGCTAAATTCAAATTCATATGAAGCCATTCATCTTTCCCCCAATATCAGTTCGCAACTCTACTCTATATATTAGCATATTTCGGAGGTGAGCTTCCTGTTACTTCAGCGAATAGGGATTATCGGACTGCGCTGTATCCGGCGATCCCTATGTTATCCGTTAGATGAACACCAAACTTTGCAATTTCTCTTGTTAGGTCAGAAGTCTACCGATGAATACTACCCATGATTCGATTAAGCATAGGGCAATTGAACCGAAAATCGCAATTGTTGATTGCGTGGCTGTCCTCCAATCTGAAATTCCTCCCAGACCCACCACACTAATAATAAGCACGATGATAGTGGCACTTAAGATTATGTAATGCGGGTTAAACGGTACTGCTGAAACAGGTTGAACTAAAAAGAAAGCTATCCAGCAGAACAACATTAATATGAATGACCAAAGGTTTATTTTTACTGGGATATTCATAAACCCTCCTTAATCCTAAGCGTAGACTCTAAAAGAATCATTATATAAATAGACAGGATTGGAAAAGCATTAGTTACACTAACCTGCCCGTTAGGTGAGCGAAAGGCTGCCGATCGTGTCGGCAGCCTCCCATTGCTGTTTATTGAACAAACGTTTCCCGTTAGTTCAATACAATTAAACTTACTACTCCATCTAAGCCACGCTAAGTGTATGTTAACAGGAGATAATGATTCCTTCTAAGCATCTACTATAATATCTCTTTTCTAAATGATATTAGCCTCAGTTGCTCATCTTCCTTGAAGTTATTACATTTAGATAATTCAACATCAAAAAACTCGTCGTCTCTTTCATTCATTGAAATTGATTTACAGACAAATTCCGTCTTGCCTTTGTCTGTACCCGCCCATGCGTCTCGTGTGTTATCAACGATCCAATGTATTTCTTTACCATTTGAATTTACGTCATGAATCAATGGACCGCTATCTATTGTCGGGGAAATAATCATTAAGTTATCTCCTTTACCCTCATTAAATCTTTTCACCATTTCATCAACTCGATCCAAATCCACTTGGTCAAAGTTAATAATAATTGACTTGTTTTTGTTTGTATTTTCTTTATGAGATTGTTGATTTAAGAGTACAAAAATGGCACTGACTAATCCAATAAAGACGATTAGTTGAATATAAATTATCGGTTTCTTGTATACGTTTTCCACCTCCGCAATAATTCCATATTTAGAATATTCGGCTAAGCGATTCAAATATCCTGTCCGTTAGCTGAGCGGTTAAGTTTGACTTGTTGGCAATCGGAGAATTTCTTGTGTGATACGATTCTGTAATTGGGACTAATGAATATACACTATTAACCAACGGGCATAATAGCCTAACTAGGAGGTGGAAGATATAATGAAATGCATCTATTGTGACAACGTGAGGCAAATAAAAGGCTCAAGCCGTATCTGCTTCATTTGTGACATCACTAAGCCTGTTAACAGAAATGGTCAAAGGAACTAAAGCCCCCATTGTAATGGCAATAATCTTTTTAAAATGACAGGGAGGTCTTGACCCAAATGGATAATAAGCTAAATGAGAATTCAGAAAAAGTTAAATCCGAATCATCAAGTTCTGATGTCTTGATCAATATAGAAGAGATTCAAGAGTATAACAACCTAATCGAAAGCTCTGAAACAACAACGCCTGAAACATGTAGAGCAAGTCTTGACGGAAACTAGTTATGAACAGGGCAGCCACTTATTTTTTAGAATCAAACAAATGGGATGTCGACTAGATACATATGTGAATAGTTTGAATATGTTGATATTGTATCCTTTCATCCCCCCCCTTCGAAACACCTCTATCTGTGGGGTGTTTTTTATTTTCTTTAGCCCCCTCCAAATTCCACAAAATTCAAACGGTTTTCATTATCATTTCCGTTTCTCCCCACCAGAACCAACACAGCCTCACAAAACACATCACCATATAAAACGGCACTCAAAACAAGGCCTTCATATATTTAAGTATTCATTATGATCCTTGAGAAGCCGTTAACACTTTGGTCGGCTTCCCACTGTTGTTCAGTGAAAATAAAGTAGACTCGATTCGTTGATCTACGGACTATCAGAGGGTATTTAAAGTGTCATCTGCTTTAATAAGTATTAGACTGACCTCCAATTATAAAACCAACGGCAGCCTTGGACTGGAAAATAAAGCCCTAGACTGCCGCTGGTTTATTGAACTAACGTTACCCGTTAGCTTAATCCTCTTTCATGCTAGCCTATAAATATGATTTCTCCATATTCATCAATTCCTAATACTAAGGGACCATCCACTAAATCACCACTGTGAGTTCGCATTTCAAATATTACTGACTAAGAAGGATGCCGATTCACATCATATGTAATGCTAACCAATTGATAATTGAAAATAGTGGATGGATTGTTATTGATATGCTCCATCGCAATCATTTCTACTTCTAGTTCTGTTAATGTCCTATTCAAGCCACTCATACCGAACACCTCTAACCTAGAGTATTCGTGAAGCAATTTAACTATCCTGCCCGTTAACGGAGTGAAGGGCTACCACGCGGCAGCCCTTCACTGTTTCACTATCGTTCTCCGTTATTTGAACAACCCAATTCACTTAGCGGATCTTATCCCACCCGTTTGTTTCCTGATGAACCAGAGATAAAACGACCTGTCTACGTAAAAGGTTATCAGAAGG
>NZ_CAKMMW010000052.1:0-12113 GCF_927798215.1 Paenibacillus allorhizoplanae | reverse complement strand
CCTTGATGGTGTTGGGTATCTACCCGTCGACAAACCCATCATACCGAGGCGCTCCTTTTTTGACAAAGCCCATTTCTTAGGCTATACAGGAATGTTTAGCTTAAAGGTTTATTGAGTTATCGTCTCTTATTAACAACAGGGTTTACTGCTTAAATGGAAGTATATGTTCATACTTTTCTATATTTAAATCTTGAAAATAATCCTATTAAGAGAATACTAGCTGAAAATAATACGCCAAGAAAATATAAACTTAAATTATCAAATTTAACTGCGTATCCGACCCTAGAGGTTTGAATTAACGGAAAATTTTCCATATTGTCCAAGTACAGATGAATTACAATTAACGAGAAAAAAGAAAACAGAGTGCCACTTACGATGGATATTATGAATATTCTTCCAATCCTCCCTACCTTTAATCTTTGGTAAAACATAGAAGGCATAATCAAAACGATTGGAAGAGCACACCAAAAGTAATAAAGAACTGCACCAATATATGGGTTGCTAAATTTATTAGAAAATATAGCGGATCCAATAATAAATGATAGAATGAACGATATTAATACTGAGAAACAGCTTAAAAATAAAACAAAAATTGTAACTTTAATGAATTTACTTTTTTCAATACCCATTGCTTTTCACCTCCTGATACCTTGTTAATTCTATGATCAAAAAGTGCTTTACTTCCCTCAACATAGCACCTCCCTTGTTCAAATCCCTTATCTAAATATACCACATATTGGAAGTATCCTGCCCGTTACTTCAACCGACAACGGCAGCCGGTCGTGTGCCGGCTGCCGTCAAGTAGCGATTGAACTATCGTTCGCGCTTAGTTTAGAAATGTTTTAAATAACTCTTACATATGTTTCTCGTCCATTCATGATAGTTCTCCCAAGTATCCCAAACGTTCTTGCTCCATTCCATCAGCATTTCATTACGTTTCACCTCTACTATATTAAGAACATCTGCAACCGACAATGCGTATGGTCGGATTGGAAGAATAAACGAAGACCATTTAATATTTCTTTTCGCTAGTTCCATATGTGCGTGTTGTACCTGTCTTCCTGTGTATTCACGCTCCACTGCCAAATATAGTCCGATTAAGGAAAATGCAGTTCTAATGTTTTTTACCCTATTACCAGAATGTTGAGCACCATATGCGTCAACCGCATGTTGGGTACGAAACGTTACATCTGGACTCATTATAAAATTTGCAGATAGCTCATGATACAACTGTATACACTCACCCGATGCATTATATTGGTCACTAAATTCCAGATTCTTATTTGGAAGCATTACCCCACAACCTGGACATGTTTTATTATTTACCACCGCAATTCACACTCCCTATAACAACGATCAACATCATAATGGACTTAATATTCTTAATTCCCTGATTAAAGTTATTATCCTGCATGTTAGCCCATTTGTTATTCTATCTGACGCATTACTGCCCTTTAGTTGAGAAAAGGCGGCCGATCATTTGCCCGGCCGCCTTCATGCGTTATTGATTGAACTATCGTTTTGCGTTAGGGAGCGTAATTCCTTTTGGAAATGAGATTGATTAATCCCTAATCCTTGTATCTTATAACAGTCCCCGCAATAAAGTCGTATGTAGTTTGTTTATTTTTGCTCCATATTGGACTTATCAAGTAGATGAGTACCAGACAGTAGACCGTAGCTAATAATGAATAAATGAATGTATTTGGGTATTTAGAAGGAATGACCATGTGCCATATGGTGAAATGGGATAACTCCCAAGGTGCAAATTTAAGGGCAGAACGAAAAAGCGAGGATCCGAGTCCGATTGAATGACCGTTAATGCCAGTCACCACTACCCCCATTTTTCGTTTTCCCCATGTAGCATGCGATTTCGATCCCTCACATACGGCAAAATAAAGATATACAGGCAGAGTAATGAATAGAAATCCATTGATCTCCGCCAACAATGGATTTATCGTAAACAGTGGAATCAACAAAGGTCGTATAAGAAAAGATACTCCAATTAACAGGATTATATAGCCCGCAATGATAACATAATCCCATAAAAAGGCTATTATTCGGGTGCCTAAAGATACGTTTTTTAAATTTCCATGCTTAAGCATAGCTCTACTCCTCTTGACCAAAATAAGGAACCTAACGCTTTATTCGGAATTTTATTCAATTATCCTGTCCGTTAAGCATAGAAGGCTTCTGATCAATTTTGTTGGTAACCCTCTCCTGATGGTTATTAAGCTCTAGTTTCCCTTTAGCGCAATGATCGTTGATTTTAAACTCCTATTCAACTTTTAGGAAAAATCCACTGTTCTGGATAACCCCTTTTTGATGAAGCTGGGGTGTGAATATCAAGCAAATTAATAATTGCTCTGTACCAAGCAATATTTTCTTTCCCATTCAAAGAGTACGTAATTTTATAGAACACATTCCCCTTCCCGCCTTCTTTTATTGGAGTTTTCTTGATATCCACACTTTCAACTCTTGATACTTGTCCACCTAATTTGCCTATAACTGATTGTATTTCTGTTTTGTGTCGATTGTTAACCGATCCTCTCCCAATAAGGGAGAGGATCAGTATAACTGGAGCTATTATACATATCGTAATAACCAATTTTTTATTCATAAATAATCCCTTTGTTGACACGTAAATTGGCTCATTCGCAGGATCTCTCAAAGAAAGCACGGAGTACCGAGATTTTTACGCTTTAGGGCATAGACCCGTTCCGTTAACGTTGATCGGACTCCACACCTTGGATAGATAGGACGAAGGAATGTGAGGGCAAAGACCCGTCGAGATTTGGGAGAGTGAATCCCCAAGGACCTTGTGGAGAGAAGCGTGCAGCAAACCATTTTTATGGAAGATGTTGTAAAGAAGTTCAGCACCTTCTGTTCCCGCATGCGCTCTAACGGAACTACCTGCCCCACAAGACCCAAACAACTGAACTCCTAATTACCATGCATATTGAAATCCTGCGAATGAGCGAGCATTCGTGAGAAAATCCTTATTCTATGAGGGAGCTGAGCGGTTAATTTTATCTTGTCGGAATCGGACAATGTTCTTGTCACAGATTGGCAATGTTCTAGCCATCCGACACGACTAGATATTATTTGTTTTTGTCCTCTGATATTTGCTTATTTACTCCATAAGGATTGTTGGCTATGCATTGTCCATATTTATCGTAGGAATTTTTATCACAGCGGTCTCAGAACCCCTCCTCTGGCATCTCTCACAATTACTTTCCTGATGATTTTGCATGTATTTATAATTACAAAATATAATCTACTATGCTCACTAATGGACTGGGCCCCTATCTGGCTAGCAGCCTTTCAAAAAGCATTTACAATTTTATAAGGAGGATTTTTTATGCAGCTGCAGGTTGAAGAGAATGGCATTGTGACATTGACCGCGGAAGGTGAAGAACTCATTAAAGACAGCCCTATGTATAACGAAGGGTTGCGCCCAACGAGAAAAGATGAGCATAACTGGACAGCTTACAACTTTTCCAGCTTATGGATCGGCATGTGCATTTGTCTTCCGTCTTACGCGCTTGCTGCCGGGTTAATTTCGCTTGGGATGAATTGGTGGCAAGCGGTTGGAACGATTTTTTTAGGCAATCTGATTGTCCTCATCCCCATTTTATTAAATGCTCATGCCGGAACAAAGTATGGTATTCCTTATCCGGTCTATGCTCGTCTCTGGTTCGGCTCAAGAGGAGCACATATTCCATCGATGGCTCGAGGCATTATTGGCGCAGGCTGGTTCGGTATTAACTGTTGGTTCGCCGCGGGAGCGCTTGATACCCTTCTAGTCGCTATGAGCGGATGGGAAAATGTAGCAGGACACCTTGGGATTTCCTTTGCAATTATGTGGGGCTTAAATGTCTGGATTGCTTATAGTGGACCTAATGCTATTCGCAAGATGGAATTCTGGGCGGCTCCTACTTTAATTGTGATGAGTGTTGCGTTGTTGGTGTGGGCTTTAACTTCTGCTGGGGGCTGGGGCCCGATGCTATCCGCTCCTTCTAAATTAACCACCACAGTAGAATTCATGAAAGTCTTCTTCCCAGCCTTGACAGGAGCGATTGCTTTCTGGGCAACTTTAGCACTGAACATTCCTGATTTTGGTCGTTACGCCAAAAGCCAAAAAGCGCAAATTATCGGTCAATCTTTCTCAATGCCTACAACTATGGGTCTATTCTCTTTCATTGGCGTAGCCGTTGCTTCGGCCACAGTCGTTATTTTCGGCGAAGCCATCTGGGATCCCGCGGCTATTTTAGCTAAATTTTCACCCTTTGTCATCTTCCTTGGAACCTTAGGGATTATTTTAGCTACAGTCACCACAAACGTAGCGGCAAATGTCATAGCTCCTGCTCGCGCCGTAGAAAATCTTATGCCTAAAAAGCTGACATATCGTACAGGTGTTCTTATTACCGGTCTTGTTGCACTTCTCATGCAACCGTGGTACATACTAGAGAATTTTGGAAACTATATATTCGTCTGGCTTGGAACATACGGCGCATTATTAGGTCCCATTGATGGAATCGCGATTGCCGATTACTGGTTCGTTCGTAAGCGGAGAATTCATTTATCTGAGCTCTATCAACTGGATGGAAGATATTCCTACCGCGGAGGCTTTAATCAAAAAGCGATTTATGCTCTCTTAATAGGTATTATTGTCCCAGTAGTATGTAAAAACATTTCCCCATTAACTTTCGTCTGGGACGGGGCATGGATTTTCGGATTAATCCTCTCCATGTTCTTTTACACATGGTTTATGAACAACGATGGATCTTTGGTTTCCCATACGGAATATAAATCAGTCACTAAACATATTGGCGAAAAAACCTCTACGTGATTAGATGCTGAAGAGTCTGTCCCTTTGGTCACTGTAGACCTTTAGGGACAGACTCTTGTGCTTGTAGCTGACGTTCGCGCCCAGGTTATGTTGTCTATCTTTTCCGTTAGCGGAATAAACGGAGGAGATTTTCACTACATTTTAAGTACTCCCTTTAAATAATTATTCTACTTTGCAATTCCTTTATTGTGGTCACCCAGTTCCCGTAATCTTCTGTTTCCTCCCATAATTCTTTGAGTTCAGATTCCGCAAGTATCTTTTCTAAAGCTTTGTGGGATTTCTCTATTAGGTTTGTCCCCTGCCCTTTATGTTGTAATATCCATTCTTGAAGTTCATCTTCATTTATTTCTTTTCCTGGTCTATTTTGTAACGCTGCCAGTATTTCAACTGCTCCTATGGCAATACATGCTACATCTGCGTCTAAGTAATTGTCTTCTAAAACCATTTCAATAGATTCCGAAAGTAAATTAATATCTTGAGCTTCTACAAGTTCAATTATCCAATCTTGTACTGTATCATTTTCGAAATTTCCAATTCCCCATGCTCCCATGTATGAATAGCCTCATCTCTTTTAAAGGTTTAAAATAATTTTTGGGTACAAATTTAATAATTAGATTAGTATTTTAGGTATTCGATAAATGATGAAAGTATCCTGCCCATTACTTGAATGAACAGAAAAAGAGCTGCTGTTATGCAAGTTCCTTCACTATCGTTCGCCGAGGGAGCTCAACAAGTCACCAAATACCTTCAATGGTAATATTCAATTTTTTAAGCAAAGCATTGACCACATCTAATGCTTCATCCCGCTGCTTGTAATCCGAAGTACAAAATATAATCATTTCTAAATCATTTTCTGTTTTTTGTATGAGTTCTGCAATATCGTCTGGTACGGCTATCCAAGATAAATTATGTTCTAATTCAGCAATGCTGTAAGTACCTTCAATAAATTTACGACAAGCTAATTTGAGCTCGTACAGACTGTCATTAATCGGCTTCCAATCAGAATCTCTTTTGTCGTGTTTCGTTGGTTTTCTAACATATTGAGTTACTTTTTCCTCGCAAGTACCATACCGAATATAATTCTTTTGTGCCTCCACCAATGGTATCTTATTGGCTCCTAAATCATATTCATTCATCTTTTGAAATGGGTCATCTTCCCAAAAACATATTGGGCATATGTCATAATTCCCATCACTGTCTATCGTTTTATACCCGCAACATGGGCATGTATATTTTTTCACAGTACACCTCAATTGCGTTTTTATTTATCATAAAACATCTAGCCTCCGACTGCACTCTCCTGCCCTTCCTAATCAAAACAAGGAGTAGCTGCTGTGGCAGATTACTCCTTGTTTTGGTTGAACTATCGTTATCCGTTAGTGCAATCGCAAATGCCCCGAAGAGTGGATACGGTGTTAATGAAGGGTCGGGCATCTCATTAATTAATCAATTCCTTAGTTCCAATATGTGACTAGCTTTATAAATTCCTTCAGCATTGGAGAAGCCGAAATCTTTATAAAATTTATCAGCAACTGGATTGTTGGTAGATAAAGTAAGTTTCCGAAAGTGCTTTTGTGCTTCAACAATTATTCTATTTAGAAGTGCCTTTCCTACACCTGTACCTCTATTCTTACGCAAAACATATAAATGCCTCACTCGACCTACATCAGTAATCCTAAGATATGGATCAATATTCAATCCTCCAATTCCAACTATTTCATTATTAATTTTAGCAATGTAAAGAGATTCGCCTTTTCTATCAAATTTGTTACTCCCATCTACATACTCATCGATCAAAAGCATTACAAATTTGTATCCTTCGGATATGCTGTCGTCCACAAGCATTTTAAGTTCATATTGTTCGAGGGATGTAACTTTTTCAATTAGTATCATAGCTTTACCATCGTACATTTTTGGTTCACCGACCTTTCGTATAGCGTCTTTTTTACGAACTAAATAAAAAATCCATACATGACTATTCGTGAAGTGGTTGAATTATCCTACCCGTTACTTGAGAAAAGGCAACCGATCCACTTGGGTCGACTGCCTTCTCATGTTGTTATTGAACTCTCGTTTCCCGTTAGTTGAACGAACACTTGGGCAAGTGATCAGTCAATTTGATCAACTGAAATCACCTCGATTGCATTGCAATAGAAGTTTAAAACTTCACATTCGATATCCCGTATCCAAAAATTCAATGCACACCAACCATCTTCTTTAATATCTACAATATCAAAAATACCAAGTTGTATTATTTTTCCGCTGGCATTAATACTAAAACTTTCTATCTCTTTAAATCTAATTTGTATTCTTAAGTTTATTTCATCCTTATTGGATAAGAATTCAATATCAAGCATTGAGATATCTTCATAATGCTTATTTTTGTCCATGTAGTATTTAAAAGAAGAAATACATTCCAAATTAGACCAAGTAAAATTTGGTATTCTGGATTGTAATAAGGCTAAATTTTGAATCCTCATAGTCTTCTCCTTTCTACACGGATCTTTATGTAACAGGCTTACAATCGATAACGAGCAAAAATAGGGCAGTCGATTGTTCTGTCAATTGCCTCATATCATATTTAGCTATAGTTCCCGTTAACGTAAGCCAGTTTGCATAGTCAATCTTCGAATTACTTCGTTTTTGAGATCTTCTGTAATCCCTGTTCTAAAATCTGTCTCAACAAAAAATGGTTCTAACTCACCCATTTTTTCCTCATCGTCAATAATAACAAAGCATTCTACATCACGACAGGTATCTAGAAATGCTTTGATTTCTTTTCCTCTGATTGTTTCCCCGTTAAAGGAAGGAGTTAAACCAATTATGCAGTCATCGATTCCATTAGCTTTAAAGATCGATTGTAACTGAACCAAGGTTCTTCCTTCTCTCCAGGAAGAAGAAATAACGATTTTAGCATCTGTGGCATTAAGAATGTCAATTAGATATCTAACAGAAATAGGATCAAATTTGTTGCCAAAATATTTATCACTGGGAATTAGTGAATTCGTGGTGACTAAAACACCATCAATATCTAAAAAGATTATTTTCAAATTAGATTCACACTCCTCAGTTAATAATCAACATACGCGCACGTTACATCCATATATTAACATAAACTATTGAAGATAACTGCCCTTTAGCTCAATAGGCTGCCGGAGTTATTCGCGGCAGCCCATCTGTGTTGTTTAGAGTCGTTTGTTTTATAAACGTACCATACTGCTTTCACCTGAAAATAGCTCTAATTCTTTTGTAACTGTTTCTTTCATCTTAGTCGCACAGTTCTCACTACAAAGTGCAAAGATGCCATCCTGTCCATTTCTTTTTGCTTCTGAGTCATCGGCCACAACTATTAAAGGAACATTTGTTTTTCTAGTTTTTAAATATAATGAAATTATTCTTCCATCTTTCTCGTCAAATTCAACTCCTGAAGCAAACTTGACATTTAGACCGTAGCAGGGCTTATCTTCTTTGATTTTCTTCATACACCATGAGCATCTTAGCATCACTAATTCCTCCTAATTCTTTAAAGTCTTTTCATGCTTTTATTACTTTTGTTCTCACGATTGCGTAATGAAGATCGAATCCAACCAAGTGCCGAATTGCCCGAAGCGTGAATATGGTGTTAGCTGATATTCCTGCCCTCTCTGAATTACCCCATACGCTCTTTAATGGATTTATAAAATCCTAGAATATCTGAATCAATTGGCAAGCCAGATACTTGCCCATCCCCAATTTCAATAATTATCCAGTCACCAGAATCTGTCTTTCCGATGTCCATTGTAAAAAAGTTACTTCCAATATTCTGAGCAAGACGATTGAAGATCGTTAAATCAGGTTTCTCATCATCGTAATGAATATCTTCCCAATAATCGAATTGAAAAAGAAATTGTTTTTGGAAATAAAACAACCTATATTCCTTTGAAAGTGGTATCTGACTCTTAGAATGCATAGATATTCTTTCAAGATTCACGAACTCTCTAAATACTATACCTTCATTAATGTCCTCACCTTGTCGATCAATGAAATTCTTGATTACAATGGTTGCGTGATTTCTATCCGAAGCATCAGGTATGAAAAATGATTCGTTCCATTCGTGTTTTCTAGATTTCACATAGTCCTTTATGATTATTGGCTTGTTTCCAAACGCAGACAGATTCCTATAGATTTTATCGAAATCATTATTTAGGTTTTGAATATGAATCCAATTGCTATAAGGGGTAAAGTCTTTAATCTTATCATAAGAATTGGGAAACCAGTGACCATTCATATATGCATCAGGATTGTTGATGAGAATTATATTCTTCTTTTGTAATCCGTTGTATAAGTTTTCATAGTTCTTAGGCTTCATCATCCAGCCTCTATATAGAGCTAATTCATGAGATTCAACTGCATTAATCTTACTTAGGGACTTGTCAGTATTGCCTTCCAATAACTCTTCAAGACTAATCAACTTGACAGACAACCCAAGTGATTTAGCAATGGAGTATTCCTTCTCATAATCAAAATCAACTGCATTTTTATTCATCGGATCTGAACAAAAAATAAGAAACATATAGATTCGACTCCCATATTGGATTTGATCTTGTACTTTAAGCTAACGTCATATTTGCGAACTTCACAAACACCTTAAATGTAAAACATATTCGTGAGTCGGATTAAACTTTCCTGCCCGTGTAATTGAGAGAAGGCAACCAATCCACTTGGACCGGCTGCCTTTTCATGTTGTTATTTATTTAGCTTTAGTTCTTGCGTTAGCGCAATGATCCGCCTGTCATCTATGGTACATTGTAAAGTAGATAAGGCTACCGATCAAATGTTGTCGGTAGCCTTATTTCTGGATGTCTATTGAGGCGGTACTACTTGGAATTAGTACTATCCATCTATAAGATTAAGTCAGTAAAATCAAATTGACAAATCAACTGGAGGTTCACCAATGAACTGGTTATTTTATTTTGCATTAATCCTGACATTCCTAGCTCTATTCATCTCTCTACAAGGAGGGGATGGGTTTGAGCCATTGTTAAATATGATTGTTGCTCTCCCAATCTTCATTCTTGCTGCTATTTTACTTATCATCTGGTGGTACAAATCAAATAAAACTCGTAAATAAAAGGCAGCTGATCGTATGCCAGTTGCCATTTCTTGATTGAACTATAGTTCTCAGTTAGTTCAGAAAAGCCCCGATGCTGTATCGCTACAGTAATTCATGAATTACAAAATCAGATAGTATAGTTCTTCTCATTTATCCTACGGGAATGAGATAAAGTTCTTGTCAAAATCGGGAATGACAAGAACTTTATGTGCAGCGCTTTGTTTGTCACGGAGCTCATTGATTCGTGAGGCCCCGTTTTTGTTATGACTATATGTGTAATAGATTAGGTTCTCGCTATTGCTAGTAGCGTATTCGCCCATTCCTGCAAGTCCTCGTTGGAATCGGTCATTTGTTCAGCTAATGCTATGCAGTTTTCACGCTGGTCTTCTGTAAGCTCTCCTGCAAAATGTAGTGCTTCCTGATAATATGCGATGAGCTCATAATCATTGCGTTCAAGAGGCTCATTCCAATCAAACTTTTTCATTCGCTCCAAACACTCCCTAGCAAGAGAGTTACTGTAACACTCCAGACGCATAAATAGATCATATTCGAATTTGATATATTGGGCTGGTGACTCTGGCACATAGTCCGAATGAACAGCAGGAAGCCAGTAATCCAATGCTTCACTCACGGTTAAGCCTGCAGTCTTATCAATTTCCGCTTGGAAGAGCGCATCCTTCTCCTTAACATCTGGAAACAAGCGATAAAACAAGTCAAGATCTATTGTTTTTCGCATCGTCAAGCTGTAGTCCACATAATCATTTCCCGTCGCAGCAAATGCGATAAAGTCTTCTGTTCGTTGTAACGGAGCAAAGGCATTTTCCTCAATAAGATGAGCTACTGCCTTCAAGGTAAGCAGATTAAACCCGTCTTTCAGAATACCCGCTTCGAAGGCAATCACAGGCTCATCCTCTTCGCTTAAGCAGTCGTCCTCATCCAGGTCCATGACCGAATAAGCTAAGCTTTCAAAAGCTCTGATGATACGGCCGCTATCCCCCATATCATCCGGGAAGAACTGAAAGCTAAAGTCCCCTTGATTGTATTTTAACGAAAGGACCTCACTGACTTCCTGG
Organism: Paenibacillus allorhizoplanae; assembly: GCF_927798215.1. Classification (NCBI taxonomy): domain Bacteria; kingdom Bacillati; phylum Bacillota; class Bacilli; order Caryophanales; family Paenibacillaceae; genus Paenibacillus; species Paenibacillus allorhizoplanae. The sequence goes on along the minus strand of NZ_CAKMMW010000052.1, from coordinate 1,099 downwards.
TATTTGTCTCCGTACTTGCCGCCACGATACCTTTCCAGCGTATTCGCAAATCGATCTAGTGTGTTCATATAGATGTAGTAGCTATTATGTTCGTCAGAATATAAATTAAAAGCGTATACGTTCTTGTTATCTGGGCCCTCTGCAAAAGATTGAATTACAAACTTACAACCTTCCACCAGCTCACGGATAAAGACTTCTGCTGTAATGAGTTCTACGCCCTCTGGTTTTTCTATACTGAATTTAGCCTCGTCACCTTCACACATCACGTAATAACCTTCCTGGTAGATAGGTGTTTTTTCATCCAGTAGTCGTCCAAGTCTTGAATAGTAGGTGTTCATATCATTGCTCCGATCTGTATGTTTTCAAGGATTCCGATGAGCTTAATCTATTCTCTAATTTCTTCAACGATAAGTTGAAGGCATCTATTATATTGTACCATCTTTCCCGTAAAATGGTATGTTCTACCTTCTTGAAGAAAAGGAAACCTGAAGATCATGTATCAGCCCAAGGGAGTGAAAAGTGGATTCGCTTTGGTTGTCGGGAATGGGATAATGTTCTTGTCATACATCGGGAATTGGATAAAGTTCTTGTCATTGAGATTTGACAACAACCTTATCCCATAAAATAAAAAGCCGCGTATTACACGGATATTAATGGGATAATGTTCTTGTTACCCGACAAAAATCATCTTCCAGTCAATCGGTCAAAGTAACTGGACAAACCGAAATATATTTGTCGGTTGGACGCTCGATGCCACCACGCAAATCTGCCCAATAGTTTAATGGCAAAAGGAACAGTTGCCTCGACAATCTGTTCCAGTTTTTTGAACTAACGTTCCTCGTTAGTTGAATCCCCAATCACAAACGAGTTGTCTTCACGAACCCAGCTATTCATTTAATAGAATTACTTCATTCCCATCTTTATTCATATGAAACCCGTCAATCACAGGAAGTTGAAATCTTTCTTTAGTTGTTGAATTAAATTGTAATACACATAACGCTTTATGCCCTTTTCCAATCTTATCCACGGGTAAATATACAAGAGGGTTTATAATTGTACAAATTCTGCATTCAATTTTATTAATTGCCTTGGGATTATT
>NZ_CAKMMW010000051.1:0-12769 GCF_927798215.1 Paenibacillus allorhizoplanae | reverse complement strand
GTCTCAACAACCTAGTATTCTTAAGATTACTATATTTCAAGGTGATGAAATCCTGCGAATGAATGAGTTTACGTGAGATAAACCCTTAAAACTGAGGGACGAAGAACGTTAGTTAAATCACAATAAAACGGCAGCCGGCACACGATTTGAATCTATACTAGATCGCTATATCAATGGGGGACGATTAATTTTCGAGCTGCCTAACATCAAAGGAAGCTCTTGATCACTGAACGGGAAATAAACTTAATTGAAAACAAGTTATTGACAGTTATCTTAAAATCATATATCTTTAAATTAAGATATATGATTTTAAGATATTATTTAGACGACTTCAAGGAGGTAATGAGAATGATTCCAATTTTGAACCGTATTAATGAACTTAGCAGAATTGAGCGCAGTTCAGGTCTATCTGATACTGAGAAAGCGGAACAAGCAGCGCTTCGGACGCAGTATTTACAAATTTTACGCGGGCAACTATTAACAACGCTTCTGAATGTGTCTGTTATGGATGGATTTGGGAACGATGTTACGCCTAAAAAGCTTATTGATAAAAAAGCAGCTAATGATCAATAATTTTTGTTATATATCTTAATTTTAAGAATATGTAAATTAAGACAGTTTCGCGGTTGGCAACCAACCAGGTTAATATCCGTGGCACCTAAACTAATGTTTTCCCACGCATAGTATGAGAATGAATTCTGGAGGTTGGCTGATGTCAAAAAGAATAGGGATTATTGTAGGAAGTTTGAGGGAAAGCTCTTTTAATCAAATGATTGCGAATTCGATTCCAGAACTTGTAGATTCCGCGGAATATGAATACATATCGATTGCTAATCTTCCCCTCTATAATGCGGATTTGGATCATGAAGAAGGGCCAGATCCAGTTAAGCATTATCGCGAGGCGATTGAAAAGACAGATGGCATTCTCATTGTTAGCCCGGAGTACAACTCAGGTATACCGGGAGTACTAAAAAATGCACTGGACTGGGCATCGACACCTACCAAAACAGCCGTCTTAATTCATAAGCCTGCAGGTGTGATAGGCGCAACACCTGGCGCAAAAGGGACAATTCTTTCGCAACAGCAAATCAGGCAAACGTTGGATGCCACCCTGTCCTATGTGATGCCGGCTCAAAAAATGTATATTTCTCAAATCATGGACAAGATTGATTCAGACACTCGTAAGCTCACGGATGATACGACTCGCAAATATTTGCAGCGCTATGTGCAATCATTTTTGCAATGGATTAATCAGGTACAACGGCTTAATGAGTAGTAAGGATAATATCTAAACTAATATATATGGAGGCTATTATGGGTGAAATTGCGCTTTTTGGATTTGGACGTATCGGAAGACAGCTCCTTCGGGCGGCGTTGCAACAAAATTTGTTTGTCCCCTTTTCCATCTCGGATATTAAAGACGAAGCTACGCTTGCCGCACTTTTTGAAGTGGATACAAATTACAAGCGTTGGCATGAGAAAGTATCTGCTCAAGAAGGCGTAATCATAATCGGCGACCGGGAGATTCGTTATTTGAATTCGGCCGCTGAATTGCCGAACTGGGGTGCGTTAGGCGTTGAATTGGTCATTGATTGTACCGGACGAGCCGTTACGCGATCAGTAGCTGAACTGCATTTGGAGCGAGGCGCCAAAAGGGTGCTTGTAAGCGGTCCGAGCAAAACCTTAGAAGATTGCGACGCAGTACTTCTTAAAGGAATTAACTTAGAAAGCTTCGATCCGGAAAAGCATAAAATCATTAGTATGGCGAGTTGTACGACCAATGCGCTTGCACCGGTAGTCAAATTGGTCAGAGAAAACTATGGCATTCAATACGGTTTATTCTCCACGGTACACTCGTATACGAACACGCAATCGTTGACGGATCAGCCGATGAAGGACCGCAGGGATTCATGGGCAGCTGCCGAGAACATCATTCCGTCATCTTCAGGTGCAGCCAAAGCTCTGAAATTCATTTGGAATGACCTGCAAATCACAGGCAAAGCCTATCGGATTCCGACCCGTACCGGGAGCATCGCAGAACTTAATTTGATAACGGAAAAACGATGCACCGTTCAAGAGATTAACGATATATTTCGAGAAGCTGCGAGAGAAGGCGAATTAAAGGGCGTTCTTGATGTTTTGGAAGGGGAATGGGCCTCGTCCCGTATCGTAGCTGATCCCCATTCTTCGATTATTGATTTGCCTTTAACCCAAGTACAAGGTGAACTATTGTCTGTCGCTACTTGGTACGACAACGAATGGGGTTATGCTTCACGGTTGGCTGAGGTAGCCTCTTATCTTGTTGCAAAATCTTAAGCTAGACGATTGATAATGAATTGGATGCATCTTTGAACGTATGAGCGAAGCCAAAGGCGACAGCCAATACATTCTAAGATGCATCTTTTCTCGTCATACAGGGACGTGGATACGGCTGAGCTCTTGTTTCCTTTCTAGAAATTATCGGTAACAAGAACATTGCGCTCCCGGGCAGATTAGCGAAACTTAAATGACTTTTAGAACGTCTAATATACTAATTACCAATTTTAGGGAAAACGAAGGAGGAAGACATGTCGCAGAAAAAGGGCTATGCACTCTTTATTATGATTTGGCTTACAGTTTTAACAATATGGGCAGTAAATAAAATAGTGGTTCCTATTAGCAATAACGTGGTGACAGTTCAAGGTATACCTGGTCAACCAACGACTCAGCAGATTTCTACAGTACAAATTGATAAAGATACTGTATGGGTGATTGAATCCAACAGTAACTTAATAAAAGTTATAACGCATGATACGGATGGATATCATATGAAACAAATAAAAATGTCTATCCAAAATCAATAATATTATATTGAACTAACGGCGGACTATAGTTGAGGGGCTTGCTTCGGCAGCTCCTCTCTTGCTTATTAAAGTAACGGGCAGTTTAATTGAACAAGGATAATAAAAAGAAAGCACCATTAGTTCAAGTGCTCTCTTCGAGAAATTAGTTGTCAGACTCAATTAAAAGGACGGCGAATTACTTTAATAATGCGTACCCCCATACTAATCAGTCTTTGTGCTTGAGCCACATTTATTCTAACGAGCACTGCTTCGTCGGTAGAGTTCTCAACGTCGAATACTGAAAAGATCCGCCCATTGGCGAACAGTACTCCTTTGAGCTCAACATCTTTTCCGCGAGTTGGTCTTGGTACAGTATTTTGAATTTTGCAACGCATTACACCCGCACGTATTAGACGGCGTGCTTGTTCAGCAGTCGTTCTAATCGCGAATAGCGGGTCTATTTCTACCCCCGTCGTTTTCGCTTCAATTTCAGCTATTAGAAAAAATTGACTTCCTACTTGTGCAATACAATTGGAACCTATGGTAACAGGATTTGCCATAATTTATCACCCCCGAAATATAGTATGAAGAGTATGAGAATTAAGAAACGGCAAATATCAGTTCCAACTAAAAAATATAATAGCGTTGTTAACGGAAAACTTTTAAAGTAAGAAAAGCATTGATGATATTTTTGTAATGAAATTTTATCAAGATTGGTACTTTAGATACAATTTAAAAAAAGGTATGATTTGATCACTGATTAATAGAGTGAAGGGACATAAGGAAAACACAGATGCACTTGAAGGTATCTGTGTTTTGTTGAACTCCCTCAGAATGATTTAATTTACTCACGCAAGCTCGTCTATTCGCAGGATTTCATCCACTAAATATCGATGATGAAAGAAAAGATAGTGATATGTATTATGGCGTTTGTTAAATAGGCGTGCGGGAACAGAGGTGTAGTTGAATCACCCAATTCATTCCAAATGCTGCACGTATTCTCCACGTTGCCCTTAGCGATTTTCACTCCCATGTCTCAACGGGTCAATAGCCCTCTCATTCCTTCGTCACATCTATCTAATGGGGGGGAGGTCGGTCTTTCATTGCGAACGTAAGTTCTGATATAATGTATCAATAAATTGAAGTCGAAAGGAAGCAGCTATGAACGCAATAGAAGCTATAGTTCAGAATTTGAGTGAGGTTAGGCGTAGAAGCATGATTATTTGGGGAAGTATTCCGCATGAGTTTTTTGACTGGAGACCGGATTTAGAAGCAATGAGCATAAAAGAGATGATCCGCCATGTCCTGGATAGTGAACATTATTATCATCTTGCCTTGTTGAATGAAGGAAGTCTAAACGCTTATGAATCCCCTTATGAGACTCGTACTTTTACAACACTCAAAGAGGAACTCAACTTTTCAGAACCCTATCGGAATGAATTTATGAATACAGTAAAATCCTATACACCAGAGGATTTAACAAGAATCCAGATTGATAGAAAAGACGTAGGGTACATTCGATCATTAGGCGACATGCTTATGAGAATTGCATACCATGAAGCAGTCCATTCAGGTCAACTTTTAGATTATTTAAGATTAGCCGGATTAAAGCGGCCAAAGGTTTGGGATTGAAGTTTAAGAAAGAAAGATTGAGCTAACGAGGAACTCTAGCTTAATAACAATATGAAGAGGCAGACGGTCCAGGTGGATTGGTTGCCTCTTTTCAAGTACCGGGCAGGATAGTTCGGATTTATCGATCTTCTTTATGATCTGGCAGGCCGCGCTGCCGGACATGCCTCGTAATCACTTTCGTTATATTGTGACTCGGAGCAGAATGAAACGGACTAGCGTAATGTCGAACGCTAGTCCGTTTCTGTTTGTTCATTTTTCTCCTTTTTGAGCTGCTTTCGCTCAACATGGGCCACTCCCCATTGATGTAAAGTTTCCAAAATCGGAGACAGGCTCATGCCGTATTCCGTGATGGAGTATTCTACTTTCGGCGGGATTTGCGGATAAATAACTCGTTTAACGAGCTCTTCCTCTTCCAATTCGCGCAGATGGAGCGTAAGCATCCTTTGAGTGATATCGGGCAGCAATCTTCTTAGCTCATTGAACCGCAAAGGTTTACCTTGAAGCAAATGATAAAGGATAATCGGCTTCCATTTGCCGACGATCGAATCCAGCGCCACAACGAATTGACATTGGACAGGGTTCTTTTGCATACGTAGGCCTCCATTACAGTACCTTTTTTAATACTATACCACATTAATGTGCGTACTTAAAATAAGTAAGTATATATAATATGATTATCCTTGAAAGTATAACTGATTACAGAAGGGAAGTTTTGATTCATGGCAACCGTATTGTACATCACCGCACACCCTCTCGATCCTCAATCATCGTATAGTCTCGCGGTAGGCAAAGAGTTTATCGAAGCGTACCGCGAGGCAAATCCGAGAGATGAAGTTGTTCATTTGGATCTCTACAAAGAGAATATTCCGCAATTTGATGCTGATGTTTTAAGAGGTTGGGAAAAGCTTCGGTCGGGTTCATCTTTCGATCAACTGACTGATGCTGAGAAGTCAAAAGTGGCTTGTCTTGAAGCGATTGTTGATCAATTCGTGGCTGCTGATAAGTACGTATATGTTTCACCGATGTGGAATTTCACGATCCCACCGGTTTTGAAAGCATACACTGATGCGACTTCAATTCCGGGTAAGACTTTTAGATATACCGAAAATGGCCCTGAAGGTCTGTTGACCGGTAAGAAAGTCTTACACATTCAAGCTAGTGGTTCTGTTTATTCGGAAGGTCCTTTAGCTCCACTTGAAATGGGATACAGCTATCTGAATAAGGTTTTACAGTTCTATGGGATTCAATCTATTGAGGCGATTTTTGTTGAAGGAACGGCATTAAAATCACAAGAGCAAGCTCCAGCTATTAAAGAAAAAGCAATTGCACATGCTAAGGAAGTTGCCAAATGTTTCTAATCGGGGGACCGTTCTCAAACCCGAATCCATAAAAGCAAATCCAGCAAAAGTGAAGTAATGCTGCGAAGCTGATTTCGATTACTTTCGGGGGAGCCCCCATTATCCACAGGAAATCAGGTTGCGTATATTTCCCAAATAATAAAAAGGCTGTTGAAGTATTTCAATAGGCTTTTTATTGCGCTAACGCAGAACGATTGTTTAAAGTAAGGGGCAGTTTGCCGCGGGACCGGCAGCTGCTCCCTTTTTATTGAAGTAACGGGCAGTATAGTTTCAATTTATGGTATCATTTAGATAAGAACTTTAAAGAGATGAACTTGGAATGTATGTAATTTAGGAGGCTGATCCAATGAATAAAGCGGAAGCCAAAAGAATATTCATTGTGATTATTTTTATTGGCACTGTATTTTCTACAATTGCTATGTTAATAAAATATCCCCAACTAACATAGATTCAGTAAATGAATCAACACTCAGCATATACACCCAATATGGAGAATTTAGACGTTCATCTACTGAAGAATACTTTCCTGGTATTGCTATTGCCCGTAGTAAAAAGCAAATAAATAAACAAACAGAAGTATTATTTCTTGACATTGGAGTTTTCGTAAAAGAAAAGAAATAGTAATGTTATTATTTGAATTGTGAATTAATAACTTAAGGGATTCAGCTAATGGGACACGATAGATCAATCACTACATGACGGCAATAACACACGATCGCCTACCATTGTGAGCAAGATAATGACGTGAATAAAAACATTAAAGGTGAAAAATGAATAAGAAAATATCGATTTTATATTTTATATTAGCTTCGTTTTTATTCGGGGGAGCCATCTGTTTATTCAAGAGCATCTTTTGGACCTTTTTCTTTCTAATATTCATAGGTTTTCTATTAACAATAAAGATCTCAGATGAAAAAAGAAGTTTCGGGAAACAAATGCTTAGTGCGTGTTTAGGTCTGTTCTTTTTTGGATGGATCGCTGTTTTGGTTATTTTGCTGATTAAAATATTCATAAGCTACTTGTATTCCTTATTAATCTAACGGATAATGAGAGTTCAATGATCAGGGAGCAGTTTGCTGCGGCAGATGCTCCCTTTTTCTATTAAACTAAAGGGCAGGATAATTTAACAAACTAAAGAGATACCCCTCCAATTTCCATAAAGGTGAACGAAACATTCTCTACAAACAGAACGTCTATATAAGGCATCTAGAAAAAAGGGGAATATGGAATGAAAAGTCGAATGATAAGAGTTGTTTCGGTAGTATTGGTAGCAACTGCAACTGCAACTGCAATTGCATTGACTAGCGCACAGCTTACCAATGAGAAGGTTACGAAAGCTGAGAATGATCAAGTAGCTGCTTTTCAAAGAGAAGTACATCCAGTTGTTGAAGGTGTTGTTGAAAAGTATTTTCTTAAAGAAAATCAAAGCAGTGAGACAATGACAGATGCAGATCGATTGAAATATATGGAACAATTAGATTGGTACTGGGACAATGATAATCTTCAGGTAGTATTTGTGGTACTCAAAGAAGATGCGGAAGAAATGAAAGCTATTCGTAAAGAATTGGAAGAAAAGCTTGGTGCAAAAGTGAAGTTCGTTAAGTCTAGAATCTCTCAAACAACTTTAGAAATGAGTGAAATGAGTAACGAAGTATCAAAATTTATCTTCAATACAATTAAGCCAAACGATATGTACTACGAAGGTGGTTATTTTCGAGATAAGCAACGTATTGAAATAAAAGGTGCTTTTACTGATGAGCAAGTTCAAGCTATCTATGCTAAGTTCGATAAGAAGCTTGTCAATATAACGAAAATTGCTCCAAGAGGAGATGGCGGACCAACAGCATTTTAACAATGGATTATCCCAATGAATCATCAGATTTGATCGCTGTGAAAGAAAATCAAGCCCAGCCATTCAACTATCGGATAACGTTTATTTAATATGAACAATGGGAGGCTGCCGACACGATCGGCAGCCTTTCGCTCACCTAACGGGAGTTTAGCAAAACATAATAGTAAAAATATGGTAATATACTATACATCGAAACAATCCTATAGCGGACATACGACCATAATTCGTATATAAGCGTTGAAAACTTGTTTGAAGTTCTGAGCTCGCGCGCTTTACGTGTAGTTTAGACATCGTGAAGCACAGCAAATGCAAGCATTGAAGCCCCAGATTCAGTGACAAGCCGAGCTCATTTAAACAAGATTCCAACTTACTATTTCACCTTCGTCAGAGGCTCTAAATGTAGCCGTACTCTTACATTAATCTTCATAGTAGACCAATGCCGATCCCATGTATCTCTGGTTATTGGTTTGGAGAATGGTTTAGCAGTCAACGCCCCGATTTGAAGGGGGTCAATCTGCAATTTTTGCATTTGGGATACCAAGCGGATGACTTTCTCTTCCAAGTACCGTTCGATTTTTTGTGTGAGAGCGGCATATTGGAAGTTATCCTCGATTCTTGCGAGCGAATTCAATTCATCAATTCTTCCCTTCACGTCGATTTCGATGGTCAGGGATGATAAATCCGGGGTTAGTTTCATACGGGTATGCGCGCGAATATGCCCTAGTGTAACCGCGAGGTCAGGAAGGACTAAATATCGTACGAATCTGTCCCTATACAACAATTGGTTGATTTGATCGTCCTTTCCACGTATCTCCGCAACCATACTGTCCCGGTCGAAAAATGCTGTGCCTTCGTACAGGAACTGTTCGCCTTCCGCGCGAAATACTGGTAGCTGGGGATCGGAAACCTGAGAGTACAGCATTTTCATAAACTGGTGCAAATTGACGACAGTAATTTCGCCTTGTTTTTTCTTCTCGTAATGTTTGAACATGCGATAAAGGTAATAATCGATATTATCTGCGTCATCCAAGTGTTTGGCGAGGAATTCATTAAAGTTGCCTTTCGTGATGACTAAGTACAGCCGTTGCGAAATGTTCGGATCGGTCAGGACGGTATTGATAAGACGGGTCAGTCCACGTTTCGCAAAAGCTTCGTCCACGAACAGCAAGCGGATTTGACCGGCTTTCAGTTCGTTATAATAGGTTAAATTAAACCCCTTATTGCCTTCATTCAATAAAGAGACCTTAAGGGTAAGTACTCGCTTCTTCACCTTGATAAGAGGAGGGACGAGCGTGCTGATTGTTATCTTTCCGTTTTCTTCTCCTCCACCCTGTACGGACCAGAAAATGATCGGCGTGATTTCTTCGATCATATTGTTTTCTGGTAAGGGAACACAACCGCATGCGAATGTCAACAAAGAAAACGATAGCAGCACAAGCGTTGCTCGTACGAAGCGTTTCATGAAGTTGTCCTGGCTTTGCGCTTGATCGCGATCCAGATGAGGAGAGGTGATAACAAATAAGTGGCGGATCCTGCCCACATCTGCAAGTCGAGCCAAAAGGCCTGTTCGAGCCCGGGCTCCCAAAACCATTTACTGATCGGAAGAGTGACGGCCATCACCGCACAGCCGCTAACGATCAGTCCAATACGCGTAGTGCTTGTCTTCGTCTTGCCTAGTAAACGAGATGCGCCATATATCATTAATACGAACAAGGCGATCGAGTAAAGGAAGCTGAACATATATGCCGAGATCAGGATAATATCGACCCTTTCGAATACAGGAGATTGCAGGTATCGCCCCATCTCCACGTTCGGGTATTTGATGGTTGGCAAGTATTTAGAGCCATAGAAGAGCAAGGAAGCAATGGAAATAAAGAGATACTCGCCGACCGAGATGGCGTTAGCGATCGTCAAATATTTTAGCATTTTCCGTTGCGGATTCAGCCAGTATGTAATAGCGATTAAAAATTCAGGTCCGGATAACGACGAAAAAACGAGCAGTAGTGATTTCCATGCAAACGGCTCTGGGCCAATCGGAATGAGTGGGTATAGATCGTGAAGCGAATTTGATTGCACCCAAAAAAACGGAATATACAAAAAGAAGATCCAAATCGTTCCAATGAACACGATAGTTACGAACCGTACCATGTTTTCCATTCCAGACAGCGCCAAATAGCAGCTAAGGATAAAAGGAAACACAATGTGCCATTCTCGGTCCATAGAAGGAAAAACAAATTGGTGCATGATATCGGCATAACTGACTGAAATGAAAGAGATCTTGAGTAAAAGGAGCGGCAAGCTTGCCAAAGCTAAAATTTTAATGCCTGTTTTTCCGAATAATCTTTCAAAACCCTGGTACCCTTGGGCAGAGTAGGGGGTTGCGAACCACTTGGACAGCATATATAGGCAAAATTGGGAGGCTATGCCCATTGCTACAATCGCCAATAACATATACGGTTGAACGAGGGCTGAGGGCATGACAATCATGAAATAAAGCATTTGAATCCTATTGGTGAGGAAGAGCGCGTAAAAACCACTTTCTTGATGTGAGGTTTTTCGAAACAGCGATATAGCTTGCATGGGTTCATTTACTCCTTCGGTTCATACGATACTTGTTCAAAGGACGCAATGCTTCAGGACGAATGCGCATAGCGTGTAACGGCCCTCGGATGAAAAAATCGACCCAATCTCTCCAATAAAACGGAGATACCGGCGCCAAGTAGGGCTGGTTCAAGGACGTAAGCCCGTTCAGATGGGCTAACATGCCGACGAGTCCCAGCAAGATACCGGGAACACCTAAATAGGTCGCGAGAATCAAGAATATGAATTGAAGCAGTAAACTGGATTTGGTGACCAGATAGTTTGGAACGAGAAAAGTGGAAATCGCCGAAATGCCTGCCAATACGATTAGCACTTTGCTTGCGAATCCGGCTTCTACTGCAGCTTGTCCTATAACGATTCCTCCAATTACCCCCAAGTTTTGGCTCGTTTTGGTCGGCATTCTTAGGCTGGCTTCCTTGATAATTTCTAGCGTAATAAGAATAATAAACGCTTCCCAGAAGGGGGATAGCGGCAGTTTGCTACGAGACTCGATGATTACATATAAAATTTGCAGGGGAAGCATTTGATAATGATGAGTCGTTAATGCCACGTAAATTGGAATTAGAGTAATGGAAAGAAGGAAACTGAGATAGCGTAACGGCCTCAAAAAACTAGCTACTAACCAGCGGTTTATATAATCCTCCGGGGACTGAAACAAGTGAAACAGCGTAATCGGAGCGACTAAGGCGAAAGGAGTGTTATTGACGAAAATGACCAATTTTCCGATGCCTAGTGAATACGCACAGGAATCCGGTCGATCGGTCTGAAGATATTGAGGAAAGATGCTGTGATAATGGTCTTCCATAAACGCTGCAACATGTGAAGAGTCCAAAAACATATCGAAGTCGATGCTGGAAAGCTTATTTTTCGCGACCGTTACAAATTCTGGATTGATTAGCCCGTCGATGTACATAAGGACTACGGTTGTTTGGGTTAAGGAGCCGACGGAGTATCTCTCTGTTTTGAGCGCTGTTAAAGGAAGTCTTCTTCTAATCAGCAAGATGTTTTGCTCCAGCTGCTCGCTGAAACTGTCTTTTGGGCCGAACATTATTGTTTCCGTCTCTGATGTTTCGATGGACCGGCTGAGCAAGTTGGGGAGCAAAATAGCATGCCATCGCCCGCTGTATGAGTCGAGAACTAGCACTGAACCCTTCAAGAGATACTGGAGGGCTTGCTCCAAATTGGATAAGCGTGTTATTTTGGCGGTTGTCAGGCTCTTTTCCACCGAAACTCGGAATGAGCGAAAGAGCGGCTCCAAAATCGATTCGTTAAGACGTTCCTGATCGACTAGGGTTCCAAGATAAATAAATGTCAAGCGAAGACCGTCGGTAGTCTCTCGATCAATTATCTCTACATCCTCCATAAGGGCGAGGTGATGCTCTAAAGCTTCCAATGAGATTGCTGTCATCTTTCACCTCCTGAATCAGTGCGTTGTGATTTTCTTTATTATTCCTTTTTGGATCGCGGTTTAAACGAACGATTGGAAATCTTCGAAAAAATGATGACACAATAATCCAAGCGACGAGGCGGTCGGTTCTTTGAATGTACCGTTGGAATTTATCTAGTGGATGTTCGCTATGAAAATGTAATCGCTAATTACATTCCCGACGGCTCAGGCCGGAGACTTTTAATTGGCCAGTGGATCGACTGCCTTTTCTCAACTAACTGGTAGGATACTTAAAAGATTGCTTTCGGTATTAACGTTTACCTTAATATTCTTTGTTTATACATTGTTTTCCACTTTTGGTATATGCTAAGCTAGAAAAAAGTGAACAGAACCCTATTACTTTGAAGGGCTTCTGCTCACTTTTTTTATTACTCTTGAACTTGGTGCTTTTGGGATAGAAATGAAGTAATCCGCACAGATTACCATAAATGCTTGCTTTCAATAACAAAGTGGTGGAGGAGCAAAAGGTGACTATCAAAATGAACGACTGTGGACAAGTCAGCAAACAAGAACACATAGAATTAAACAAGGGAGTAATTAAATGAAAGCTGTAACCTACCAAGGGTTAAAAGATGTGAAAGTTAAAGAAGTTCCTGACGCAACAATACAGAAATCGGATGATATCCTTGTCCGCATCACAACAACGACGATATGTGGCTCGGACCTTCATCTTTATAACGGAGAAATTCCTAACACCCCTAAGGATTTCATAATTGGACATGAACCAATGGGGATTATCGAAGAGGTTGGTAAAGATGTGACTAAAGTGAAAAAGGGAGACCGTGTCATTCTTCCCTTTAATGTTGCCTGCGGTCATTGCTGGTATTGTACACATCAACTGGAAAGCCAATGTGACCATTCGAATGATTTTTTACATGGTGATACAGGCGGTTATTTGGGGTATTCCGAAACTTTTGGCGGGTATGCAGGCGGACAAGCTGAGCTTCTCCGTGTTCCATATGGGAACTTCGTTCCTTTTAAAGTGCCTGAGGATGCTGAAATGGAAGATGAAAAGCTCCTCTTTCTATCTGACATTGTACCTACAGCCTATTGGAGT
>NZ_CAKMMW010000050.1:0-14402 GCF_927798215.1 Paenibacillus allorhizoplanae | reverse complement strand
ATGAGAGGGCGATGACCCGTTGAGACATGGGAGTGAAAACCTCCAGGGGCGGCGTGGAGAATGCGTGCAGCATATGGAAATATATGGGGTGAAAACCTCACCCTCTGTTTCAGTGCGCCTTCATGTTGCCAAGGTCTATTACGGTGACTTTATTCCAAACCTCCTGTTTTTTAACAAGGATGAAATCCTACGAATAAGCGAGTATACGTGAGAAAACTTAATCGAACCGAGGGAGTGCAATAGCGGTTGCTTCGGCAGCCGTTTTTATTTTCCCCGCTAACGGCAGTTATGCGTAACTTCCAGGGAATGTAAACGTCTAAATAAAGTAAGGAACGAGGAGGCAGACATTTCATGGGAGGAACGAATGTATGGGATGCGGAGTGGGAGGTTAACGAAGAGCAGGCGCGGACGCTGATCGGCAAACAATTCCCTCAGCTGTCATCGAAGCAAGTGAAGCGATTGGGCTGGGGCTGGGACAATACGGTTTTTCTCATCGGTGACGAGTACGTGTTCCGGTTTCCAAGAAGAACGATTGCAGTTGGCTCGATTCGTATGGAAGGGAAGCTGCTGCCGAAGCTGGAGGCATATATGACCATCCCCTATCCGAAACCGTTGTTTTATGGCGAAGCAAGTGACGAATACCCGGCACCATTTCTTGGCTATGCCTACGTGCCAGGAGATTTCCCCATCGGTTTGACGGAAGAACGCCGGGCTTTATCGGCAGAGACGCTGGCGAAATTTTTGCGGAGATTGCATGAGTTTCCAGTGCAGGCGGCGCTGAAGTGCGGAGTTCAGCAAGATCATCGAAGCTTGACGGACATAGCATCGCGCAAAGTGAAATTGGAGGGCTTTCTATCGAAGGTGGTTGAACACTTGTCGCCGGAGGAGTCCGGTGTGATCGAAGCGTATATTAGTAGGCTGCAAACGGACCGTGTCGAGGCGGTGAATGCACTGCTACATGGCGATCTTCATTTCAAAAATATGCTTGTGAATGAGAACGGGATCGTTTCCGGCATCATTGATTGGGGCGATCTGAGCGTTGGCCATCCGGCTTGCGATTTGAGCGTTGCTTACAGCTTTTTACCATCTTACGCTCGCGGCGTGTTTTTCGAAACTTACGGAGGAGCGGACGAGGAAACGAAGCTGCTGGCGCGGCTGATCGCGGTATACATCCCCGTACTGATCTTGATGCAAGCGGTCGATGACGGGAATGAAGCGATTGCGGCAGAGGCGAAATCCAACATCATGCGAGCACTGTCAGATTAGCAGCTATGGGGCTATGGCTATCGGCACCATTTTGTCGTTTAAAGGCCGCGATAAGGTACGATTCGCCTTCTCTGATGCCGATTTATGTTGAGGAACACGAAATTCAACAGAGTAAGTCGTTGCGTTAACGGATAACGATAGTTGAGGGGCCTGCTTCGGAGCAGCCCTTCTTTTTTTTATTAAAGTAACGCGCAGGATAGTGCGAATCAGAGACCGAAATATTATGTAGACTCCATATTGTTTGTTCGGGTAAATTTCCGGAAAGATCTACTGTTCAAGATATAAGAGAACTTTATTTACAATGGGAGGGATACGATGACTGAACGCCTGCCCTGTCAAACCCCCGGCTGCGCGGCAACCATTCTTCCAACAACTGCTTTAAAGACGGGTGGGATCTGTATGCCATGCCATCAGAAGAAACTCGCGTTGGAGGAGAAGGCATATATTTTACAAAATCGGAAAGATGTTGATCGGTATGCAGGTAAAATGGATCCGGTCGAGATTCTTAAAATGATGCATGCACCGAGGAAATACAACCCGCTTGAGAATGACCTACCATATCATAAAAGCGCACAGGAGCTGTATCATCAACTGACTGAAGCTGAGTTGGAGATAATGGAGATCTACGCGATCACGTTGATTGATCGTGAAGATCTAGACCAAGCCGAAACCATTCTGCTGTCACTGGTGTGTTTTACAAATGCCCGGATCGAGAGGGGATTAGAAGCCTTCCTCCAGAAAGGAAAGTATTATCCTAGCATCCTCTACAAGGATGCGGGGTCGGCTATCCGCGATGATCTGATTCATCGGGTAGATAACGATTCGGCTAACCGAAATCATCTGTTGCTTGCATTGGCCTGGATTGGCGATGAAGAGGTCATTCGGCTGTTCGCGAAATGGAGGCAAAATCCGCCTCGTTGGGCATCTGAGTTATATGTGCCACCAGAGAACTATACTCTTGAAGCTGGTTGGGAATTGGATCACGACGGTCGGAAGCGGCTGCTTTTCCACCCCGAGAGCTATCAATTTATTATATGTGGGGAGGGAATAGGGGGAGCGGAGCCAGCTCAGTCGGCGGTAATGGTCCTCAAGACGCATGACCAAGTGTGTCCTTGGTGTGATGGTAAACTGATGGTTTTGTTTGATTACAATTTGAAGGATCCTTTAGTTGGGTTTATGAAGCTTTCCGGCCAGCAGTTAAGGATTGCGGCCTGCATGCACTGTAACTGTTATGGTACCGTGTTTATGAAAGTGGATCTGGATGGTGGTTATTCGTGGAGTGAATATAATACCGTTCCTGATTTCTTACCAGAAACGGAGCCGAATGAAGAATTCACATTGCGTGCCCTGCAACTATCGGAGCGACTGATGGGAACCTACGAAGGGGCCGAATGGACGCTTGAGGCACCCACCTCTCAGATCGGCGGTCATCCGGCCTGGATTCAGGATGCTGAATATCCTACATGCCCCTGCTGCTCTGATACAATGATGTTTATTGGACAATTGGACATGGAACAAGTGGCTGCCAGTGAGGGGATATACTACACATTTCTTTGTGAGGCTTGTCTGATTGCTGCTGTAAATTATCAGCAGTCGTGAAGTTATTTAATAGAGGTATATCACCATATCATTAGTCAAGAAAGCTTAAGCTAACGGGTAACGAGAGTTGAGTAAATGTTACACGATTGAAATCTTATTTTCATCTGGTATTAATCATGAAAGGTTATAATAAAAACCGACCCCCTTTAAAATATAAACTTAGACCCGCAGCCCGTTGCTGTGGGTCTCTTTTTGTTGTTAAGCTAAATGGCAGGATTATTTAATCATTTCTCGAATACTTCAATACTTCAGGAACGATAGAAATGAGGTTATTACCTATGCCTAAACCTGACATAATATTGAAACCTATTCTTGACAACGGGCAAATCAAAAGTGAAATATTCAAAGGATACGTGCAATCCATTGAGGATGTTTATCACTTATACGCCGTTTATATTGGTACTCATGAAGTAGCTGTGTGCAATGTCGCAAAGAAAGAGAATAGATTTGTATTAGTGGATTTTATTGGTTCTAAAAGTTGTGTAAAGTTGATTGAGGAAAAGTTAAGCAAAATGATTGATTGAAATTTTGCTGACCTTTTTCAGCTAACGGGAAACGTTTGTTCAATAAACACACTTATGGGGGGCTGCCAGCATGATCGGCAGCCTCCGTTGCGTTAACGAGCAGCTTAGTTCTAATTTAAGAATTATATGGAAGGGCGTAGAGCGTAAGAATGAAATGGTGGACAAATACGTATATTGGGAGAAATGAACTCAACAATCAATATCACACGGGGGACAATCATGAATGAGTCGGTTTTTTGGTTAGTGTTTATTGTGATAGGTATAATACTAGCTATAATATTTATTTTTAAATACGGTTTTCCAACGGGGTACAAAATAAGCACAACACTAACATTTAAAGAAGCGAAGGATTATTTTCTTATTAAACATTATTGTATAAATTGCAATTCTGTTTTAAGAAGAGTTTCGGGAAAAGAATATCAAGGCAAAGGTTGGTCACGATCGATTGATGATGGTGATTATACTTATGGGGAGAGATATGAAATTAAATATATTCTAAAATGTCCTACCTGCAATTCTGAATATACCTCTAATGATTTGAGACGTAATTGAGATACTTGACTTGCTTACCTCAAAGCTTAGAGAACTAAGCTAACGGAAGAAATTTGTTGCGCGATTGAATCAATAAAGGTTGAGCAGAGGAGTAATATCTGCCCAACCTTTATTCGTTTATTATTCATAGTTGCTAGCGCAGGTGTTAAGAAAACCGAATAGCATCTAAATGTCATTATGCTGCATTTTATTTAGGCAACATTATACTTATACAAGTTCCTTCGCCGAGTTTACTTTGAATCGATAATGTTCCTTTATGATTATTGATGATCCTGCGTGTGACCATCAAGCCTAAGCCGTTTCCGTTTTCTTTGTTCGTATAGAAAGGCTCACCCACTTGGCTCAGCTCCTCTTCCGATAGACCACATCCTTCGTCAATGATATGAATGAGGACGAAGCTCGGACTCGAGCTGTCTAGTTCTACTTTAATTTTTCCGCCGCTTGGCATGGCTTCCATCGCATTTTTCATTACATTAATAAATACTTGTTTCAACTGATTAAGATCACATCGGATGTATGGATCCTGAACTGAATCAAGGTGCATTACAATTTCTACATTATCCATACTCGCTTGTGACTCAAGGAGTTTGCCTACATGAATCAAAATATCACGAATGTCTGCCTGTTGATATTGCACGGCCTGCGGCTTGGCTAGCACTAAAAATTCGCTGACAATAAAATTAATCCGATCTAATTCAGAGAGCATAAGGTCTAGTTGGCTTTCCTTAATTGCAACTTTTGACTTTTGTAGTTGGACAAAGCCTTTTATTGTAGTCAATGGGTTTCGTATTTCATGAGCGACACCCGCAGCCAGCTGTCCGATGACAGACAACTTCTCCGATCTCCGAAGTACATCCTCTGCTTCTTTGCGTGCCGTAATGTTTCTCGTGATTGAAGCAATCGCCACAATCTGCCCATTTTCGTCCCAAATGGTGGAAATCGTGATACTGACATCGATAATACGGCCATCCTTCGTATAGCGAATGGTTTCATAATCCGCTACCGGCTCGTTTCGAAGTATGCGCGCAATCAATTCTTCGTATTCACTAAGGCATTCTGGTGGAATGTTAGATAGTTTTTTACCAAGCAGTTCCTCAGGCGCCCAACCAAAGATACGCTCGTACGCCTGATTTAACTGCGTAACATTACCTGCCAGATCTGTTACATGAATAGCATCAGAGGTGTGATTGACAAAAGACTCCAGATAGCCTTTGGTATGACGAAGTTCATCGGCAACATCATGAAGCTGCCTTGTGTAGTTGTTTAAGTTGCTTGTCATCAAATTCACTTGGAAGGCAAGATGACCGAGCTCATCTTTGCCTTTGTAATTTATGATACCTTCAAACTTTCCTTGTGCGACTTGGTTAACGACAGAAAGGATTTGTTGAATGGGCCGGATCAGCAAACTAGACAAAAGATAACTGCTAAACATTGTGAGTATTAAGAGACTCAGTGAGATGATAACGAGTTCAATAAGCTGTTTTCGTAGCATGTCTTCGAGCGTTGTTGCTTTGAAAATTATGCGAATGACATATGGCTTAGCCGTGTTCATAACGGGTATAAGACTCTGTATGGCAGACTCATTCATGATCCGAATGTCAGTCGTTATCGTCTTTCTAGTTTCAAGCACATCTTGAATACGGGTGACTTCGTTCAATTCGTCTGCATAATTATAGGTTCCAAAAATAATATCCCGTACATCCAAATTAAATACAGGCTGCCCTTTTTTTATTTTTATAATCGGCTTCTTCCCAAAAAACTGAGGATCAATTCCAGTAACTTCTAGGATATTGTTGTTTTTCAATAGCATCTTAGTAATGACGGCATCTGTCCCCGTAGTTTTCTGGAATTCCAGGATGTTTGCTGCATTGACATAAGGATTTATCATATAGTTCGTTGTACCATCGTAGTAATTGCCCCACTTATTAACGATAGAAGGTTCGGATGTCGCATAATTAATAGGGCCAGACCAGTAATTATTGAGTTTTTGGCCTTGTGGGATAGTGACCTGGTGGTAATCAAAAAGCTGATTAAATGCCACATACCAGTAGTCCCATGTTTTGGAACTAAGATTAATTTCTTTCGGATCGCTTGAACGCAAAGCCACAATGTCATTATCTAATCTTTTCCAAAGAGTGATATGATCAACGCCAAGTTTGGCGCTAAGCTTGGCGAGTTGCTCATTCGTTACGTTTTCAATGTCGGGATCCAACTCTTGTTGAGCGGCAATAGCAACAGAACGGAGCCTTTCACCAATCGTATCCTCGATATGTTGACGTGCCTGCTGTGACACTTCAACCGTTGTGCTAATCTGTTCCGCCATTGTAATCATTTGCTGTTCGGCGGCTTTCTTCAAGCCCTCCTTCGAGCTGATGTAATAAATAGACATATTAAGAAGGAGAATTAAAGCGACTAATATAGAAATCCAGAACGTAAGCTTCACTTTTATTGACATGTTTCCTCCAGTAAGTCTAAGATGCCCGTGTAATTACACCTAATATTAATAAAATTTAGATACTGCTCAGTTGTAATTATAGTATAAATGACGGTAAATGAAATAGTCATTTCGATCCTCAGTTTGATTTGGACTTTTTGTTAAACACTTCAAAACCAGATATCTATAAGATGGAAATAGATGATGAAGGAATATTAACTAAAACAGAGAGACTAACGGGTAACGTTTGTTCAATAACCAGTGATGGGAGGCTGCCGGCACGATCGGCAGCCTTTCGCTCACCTAACGGGCAGTAGAGCGTAGTGGAAAGTTACGTACCTTAGAAGTATTGGGCAGGATTGCGCAACATAATATGGAATTATTCCATAAAGTGTTTGTTTCATTAGGGGGGATTTAACCGTGATGCAGGGGGAAAAGGTAAAATTAGTTCAACTTGAACGTGACCATACAGAAGCCTTGTACAATGCTTTGTCACATTCTCAAGTATGGGAATTTTTATTAACGAAAGTAAGAAAGTATGAGGACATGGATAAAATCGTTGAAAAGGCGTTAAAAGGAAAAGAACAAGGAAAGGAATTACCCTTCACATTAATTGACTTGGAAACTAATGAGATTTTGGGTACTACAAGAATTGGAGATATTTCAATTTCTCATCGAAGTGCAGAAATTGGATGGACTTGGTTAACTCCGAGTGTTTGGAGAACAGGTATAAATCCTGAAACTAAATACCTGTTATTAAAGTATTGCTTTGAAGAAATGAAACTAAGGAGAGTTCAGTTTAAAATTCATGCAAGGAACAAAAGGTCAATAAGAGCCGTTGAAAGACTTGGCGCTGTGAAAGAAGGAGAACTTAGAAACATGTTCGTCTGGGACGATGGGGATAATGGTAATCAAGTTATTTTTAGCATTCTTGATACAGAATGGGATATGGTAGAAAAACGTCTAAAAGGTTCATTAATCTAACGGTGAACGATAGTTCAACAACAACAAGAGAAGGCAGCCGACCATATTAGATCGGGTTGCCTTTTCTCAACTTATGGGCAGATTTTAGTAATCTGAAATAAGACTATGCACCATTCTTGATAGCGATGGAGACAGACACTGCTACGATTCTGAGCGCGTTTTTCACAGAAAACACCTCTTTACCTAAATGTTGTTAATAGATATGATAAATAGATAGATAAAAACGCTTTCGTATCTATGGAAAGGGATAATGTGTGTCATAAAAATCCTGTAACGGGATGGTGATAAACACATGTATCCAATCAAAAATCTTCAAGAGTTTATTCTTACCGCTCTATTCTCAAATATTAAATCAATGGCTTTGTGACACCGAAAATATTCTAATAGCGTTGTGTTATGTTATTTTTTATTGCCTGCGTAGAAAAGCAAGTAATTTTCCGCTTGACTAGACCAATAAGCTGCATCGTGCTTGCCACCGGGAATAAAGTGAAATTGATATCTTTTTTGATTTTTTTCCTTCATAATTGCATCAAAACGCAGTGCGCCGCCTTTATAGGTATCCTCATCCCCGATATCGATGTACATATCCAGCTTTTTCTGCTTCTCATTTAAGGCAAGCCATGTTGGGTTATTGCGTTGTCTTTGAGCATCCGTGTCGCCAGCCATTTGTTTGAGTGGTTTATGAATACCGCTTTGCTCAGGAAAATATAACAGATTCGAAAACCTTAAAATGGTATCCATTAAGGTAAATGATGGGACTGTAAATCATGGTAATATTAATTAAGATTGGGGAAAAATAAATGGTCATCAGAGAAATTACCAGCGATGATGCTTCTAGTTTTGTTGTTCTTATTAAACAGGTTGAAAAGGAATCTGATTTCATGCTTTTTGGAGCTAATGAAAGAAAGACTCACACCTGAGCAACAATTGAAATGAATTGAGGCTATACAGCATGAAGAAAACTCGACAATCTTTATTGCGGAATTTAAACCGCTAACGGTCCTAATTTCATTGATTTCGACTTTGCAACAATAGCTGATCCGTTAGTTGAGGTCGCTAGATCCGCCATATTATTCACTAATTACAATAGACAAAACAGTGAACAGTTCTATCGTATGTACTGTGGTGAGAATTCAGATAAAGATTATCCGATATTCTTAGAGGTAATTAATCGTCTGCTTTATTATTTGATTAAAAGTAATTTTCCTTTTCAGGTTCATCAAACTCTTCTTGAAGAAAGTGTAAGTGCCATTGTTGCCGAACGAAAAAACTTGAAAACTTCTGTTTAAATATGATGCAAAAGAACTAGATTACTTAGGAATGAGTTGAATACAGAAATGAATCAAGTTACACAAGCCTACTGGGACGATTATTGGAAAGAAGGCGAAAAGCCTCAATCAGTTAGTGCATGGATGTTCGGAGACAATCCAGACTATCTTGCTCAGTTAGTGACTGATGGTGTAAAAACAGCTACTTGTTCCGGTCATATTTTTTATGAATTGGAAAATGAGCCTATTCCAACTATAAACAATTATTCGATCATCTTAAATAGTCATGAAAATCCTGTTGCTATAATCAAAACGACGGAAGTAACGTTGCAACCAATGAATAAAGTTACGAAGGAGTTTGCATTTGCAGAAGGGGAAGGGGACCGAACATTACGATATTGGAAAGCAGTTCATGAAAAGTTTTTTAAAAATGCTTTAAGTGAAATTGGGCGTGAATTTTCCGAAGATATGATACTTGTTTGTGAACGATTTAAAGTGATTGATGTTAAGAAGTAAAAATCGGAATGATTTAAAAATGTAGGTCTGCTAATTTTTGTTATTGTTAAACTAATGGAAGAACGATAGCGTGGCGATGGAACCAATACATCGCCTGTTTTCGTTTCTATGCGAACCGCTCAACTATCGGGCAGGTTTGTTTAAATGTGCAATCATGAACACTTCATTGAGTATATATAAATAATACAATTAGGGGGACGTTTCCTTATGTTAAAGTATAGGTTGAAAGGAAGAAGTGTGGGGTAAATAGCAGTTGGGGGGGTGTGTTAGTTGGATGAAGAAACTAGATTTAAAGTATATAAGGATTGGGCGGAGCGATTTGATTGTGATATTTCATCAATGGCTATTCCGAACGTCATAGTTCGTGAACACTCCAAGTCTTTGAAAGGATATAATGGTATTTATTGCTTTTTTAATGGAACGACAAGCATTATATCGTCCCCCACAAAGTATACCTCTTATATAAAAAGGGCCATCAGTGGTAGATATCCAATGGAAACTTTTGATTCGAATTTTCTTGTGAAGTCAATTGATATAGGTAAATACAAGGTTATTGGTCCTGCATTTCAGGGATACATTGATATGGCTTCATTTCTTGAAGCATCTTCCCTTGAAGTTGTAGAACTTGTAACTTCAAATCAGCTATCACTACTTAATGATTTACGTAAATCTTGCTCTGAAACAGAGTGGGAGCATAGCTCCATTGAAATCAATAGACAACCAATACTTGCAAGAATATCGGATGAAAGAATTGTAGCAGCAGGTTCTTGGAGAGTAGAGGAATCTGGTTTTCTGAGCGTAGGTATTTTAAGTCACCCAGATTATCGAGGTGAAGGACACGCCAAAGCAGTTGTAAGTGCTTTAACTAGGAAAGGGTTAGAAGATGGTTTCACGATGCACTATCAAACTTTAATATCCAATAGTTCGTCAGTAGCTATTGCTAAATCGCTGGGATATGAAGAATTAGCTTGTACTTTGGCCATAAGGATTCTTGAGTAATTTTTGGATTGTTTTTAGTCGGTAATTAATTTAAGTGGCTAGGATATAGCTCAGGAGCTGCATTGTGCAGCTCTTTTTTGATTCCATTAAAGTAACGGGCAGTATACTTCCAATATGTGTTAATATTAAAATGCTAACTACTCTCTATGTAAATACATAATTTTGTCAAAACAAATGAAAGAAAAATAGTTGGGGGAAGAACCTTGAGATTTTATTATTTATCCGCTGATCTAGGCCGAACTAAAAAATATGCTATTGGAATGAGCATTGGTGAATACCCTATCCAACAAATTAATTGTTCATCATGCGGTGAAGATTGGACGAAAGAATTGATTTTTACGAATGAATCAGATCATAACATAAAAATTGCACTTTCAAATAGCAACTTCCCTGATTTTTTAAGTTATGAGATATTTAGCACTTTTATTAATACTAAAGTAAAAGAATTGCTCATTAAGAATAACATGACCAATTTTCTTTTGAAGAATGTAGTTATTAAAGCATCTACAGATTTAACAGATCTAGAAAAGAAACGTCTTAGAAATGATAACTACACTTCAGCAGAGCTAAAAAGAATTTCAGATTCACCAATTGAATACTATCATCTTTTTGTTAAAGGTAAAGCAAAACTTGATTTAAATAAATCGGAGTTAATTACGGATGTTTGTACTGAATGTGGTTCTATTCATATTAGAACTACGGGCGATAATCCTATTGATTCAGGGCGAGCAAAGTATCTTGACCTTGAAGGTTGGGACGGTTCAGATTTATTTAAAGTAGACATCTATCCTTCACGTATTTTTTGTACTGAAAAGTTTTATAATCTTTATAATGAAAACAAGTTAACTGGTTTATTTTTTGATGAAGTTTTTGTCGGTTAGTTTAGTGTAATTGAGTTAGATTATTGGTTCTTTATAAACTGATCAATTGCCCTGCGAAATAAATCGAAGGACATTTTAGCAAATTAGATAATATTCCTGTATTAATAGCTCGAATATTGCTCAGATATAATCAAATTACTGCTTTTTGAGAGAAAACTTTGCAAGGAATAAAAAGGCATTCGATAGTACGCAAAGTATTCGAGCCTTAGGCGCCAATTTCTGGTCTATACTTTTGCATAATCATCTGTTTCGAATGGTGGAAAGAAGAAATAGAAACTTTAAAAATCAGATTTGAATTTGATGTAAAGACCTATATACGGATTGAAATAGGTAGTGCTGATGAATTAGCTGGAAATTTTTGCATGACTTTAGGAAAGATTTTTTTCTTAATTATGCTGAGGTATCTCAGATAAAACTAAATAAAGAGGGCAGTTGGGAATTGTTTTTAAGATAGTTGGAATCGAATACGGCTGTCATCATGCACCACTTAACCACACTATGCCATTATGCTAACGCAGAACGATAGTTCAATGACTAAACATAAGAAGGCTGCCGATAATAATTGATCGGCAGCCTTCTCAGTTAACTGGCAGTTATACGTAGTACAAGAAAATTAGTCAAATCGTTTCCTTTTTATGGTAAAATTAATTATCGTTAGTTTGAAATGAGGGATAGTATTGCATTTTGAATTAAGTACAGCAATTACCCAAATAATATCAGTCGCAATCGTTATTTTAATTGTTTTATTGATTTTCAAATTAGTCAGAAAAAATAAATCATAGCAGTTATTAATCTAACGGGTAACGAGTGTAAAACGATAAAAGGAGCCGCGAAAGCTGCTCCTTTTGTCATTAAGCCATTGGGCAGGAGAGTTTAATCACCTAGCGAATTATTTAAATATCCTACATTCAATGAGGGGTGAACGTTTTTGAATGCAATATTAAAAGACTCTAAACAGATTCAATACTATACATACCTAGGCCCTATATTCGAGGCTCTTCAAAATCGACAACACGATTATAATTGGTTATTAACAGATTTAGAACTAAACTGGATACCAGATGATTTTTTGAACTACTTCGGAGAATATCAAGTAAATAAAGGGACTTGGGATAGAGATAATAAATACTGGATTTCAGGTGAGCAATTAACAAATTTAATTGGCAAGAATAAAATCCAATTTATTTGGGGTGTAATCTCAGGATTTAGAAAGTTGGAGAAGATTGATATTAATAATTTGAGCGTTATTCCGTTTGCTGATGGTAACCCAGGGTTTTGGAAACCAGGAGCCACAGTTCAACATCCAAAAGCTGAAGTAGAAATTGTCTGTTGGGATTCTGGACTTACTCTCATGATAAGTAAAGACCAATCCTTAGTTAAAAGCTTTATGGATTTTTTTAAAGACGCAAAAGACCTTGATGAGTACAATTTGGAAGACTGATGTTCAGTTCAGTACGTCGTTAAACTAACGCAGAACGAGAGTTACATATAGAACCAAGATGAGGCTACCAGCATGATCGGTAGCCTTTGCTCAACTAAAGGGCAGGATAACGCAGTGCCCGTTACAGAAAAAGGAAATTTATTATTACATGATGAATATATAAACAGGAGAATTTCGAAATCATGATGTTAGTGAATTTACTACAATATTAACAAGCTGGCCGGGTTGGCCGGAGAAATGGTGCGCCCCTTTTGAGACAAAAACTCCTTAAACATTTCCCTTTTTTGTACAAAGCGCGTGTTACCCAGCTCGTTTTAAAGCGGCATCTTCAAAATACTTTTTCTTTCACTAGGTTTGCAAAAGTAAGGATCGAAGAAGAAACGATGCCGTATACCTGTAAAAAGCATCAATCCCTACTTCGCAGAAAATTGGGCTCTAGCGATCCTATTCTTCAGGAAAATAAAATTACGAATTTACGGCAAAGCATTCGGCATGTAGACGGAATTATCATCCAGCCGGGTGAGACCTTCTCATTTTGGAAGCTAGTCGGTAAAACTACTGCGGAAAAAGGATACATTGAAGGCCTTCTCCTGTCGCATGGCGAAGTCAAAACCGGTGTCGGAGGCGGTATTTGCCAGTTGGCCAATCTCTTGTTCTGGCTCGCTCTTCATACCCCGCTTACAATACGGGAAAGACACCACCATAGCTTCGACCCTTTTCCTGACGATCAGCGCGCATTGCCGTTTGGCAGTGGGGCGAGTGTTTTTTACAATTATATCGATCTCCGGTTTCACAACCAGACCGATCAAGTGATCCAGTTCAAGGTTTGGCTGACTGACGAGCATCTCAAAGGATCCGTACATATTGAAGAAGAATGGTCTTATTCCTATCATGTATTTGAAAAGAATCATACCTTTCTGAAAGCTGAAGGGAAAAACTATCGGCAAAATGAGATTTGGAGAAGTGTCATTGACAAAAAGACCGGGAATGAAATTAAGCAAGAGCTACTGATAAATAACTATTCCGAGGTCAGGTATGAGCTCCTGGACGACATACATAAGGAACGAGCAACCAATTAATCGGAGTTCGGAGTTGTGTACATTCGAGACTGGTTTATATTTTTTTGAAACTGAAGCATGTTTCTAACGGAGAACTTTAATTAAATAGGGATCGTCGGCTGCCACGCAGTCTTGACGATCCCTATTTAATTGAAGTAAAGTGCAAAATTAAGGAACCTTCCTACTGTTAGAGGCGTAATATTGATGACACTTACTATTAAATGGATAATCACGGATAGATTATTTGTTGCCAACAAATTTGAATAGGAGGAATAAGATGTCTCTATTCTTTGCTTTTGGTTTCCTAGCTCTTTCTTTACGTTTGGCATTAGGTATGTTATTTGGAAAAAGGATGGAAAGTAAAGGAGAAAAAGCAATGAAAGATTACAGACAGAACGGATACCTTCTTGTAGGCGTTGGAATTGTGGCTATTATCGCGGGTATTGTTGACACTTTTTAAGCTAACGAGAAACGATAGTTAATAGTGAAAAGGGAGGGTAAAGGGATGGCTATTAGAAGATTTTCATACTTTTTCTTTTTTATAATTGGAACGGCTCTGATTGTTATTGGAACATTACCATCTGTCTTTGCTTATCCATACAGCGATGGACCCAATTCAGGACCATCAAACACAGGGGAACTTGCACTAATGATTTCTTACGAAGGATGGAAATGGTTTTTGATTATTGGACTTGTCTTATCAGTTTTTTCACTTCTCAAAATAAGAAAACAATAACATAACATCTGTTAATTGATTAAATACATCATTGCACTAACGGATAACGTTAGCGCAATAACCAGGGAGCAGATCTCCGCGGTAGCTGCTCCCTGTTCCTATTGAAGTAAACGGCAGCATATTTTCAATATATGGTAATCTATA
>NZ_CAKMMW010000049.1:0-14583 GCF_927798215.1 Paenibacillus allorhizoplanae | reverse complement strand
ACAAGAACTTTATCCCATTCCTGATTTTTTACAAGAACTTTATCTCATTCCCGACAGAGCGTAGGAAGAGGGACGCTTATCGACTAAACTAACGGGCAGATTAGTTTAACACTATCCCCTCGAACTCCAAGGTCATTAAGGTCCACAGGTACTAGAAAAAGAATGGACTATTTAAATAATTCAAAGTACAGTATATTTAGGTTATAAGTAAGCGTACATTTTCTTCCATGATATGCGAGGCATGTTTTATTTCGATGATTTCTCGATTATCTTAGGTCACGTTAGCTCTAAAAGACAAGATTTTCTGACACTCGCGAGGCCAATGAAATAGTTTTTTACATCAAAAAGGTACAGCCCACTCACAAAAGTTGAGGAAGCTGTACCTTTTTTTCGGTTGCCTTTTCAATCTGATTATCCTGACGCTTATAGCGCTGGGGCTGGAAAAGTTGGTAGTACTATGATGAGATGCCAAACATTACCATTATATGGGAATATGGTACGCTTATACGAATTCTTGACGGAAATAAAAAGCAGAGGAAACCGTAATCAATCATAGTTTAAAAAGAATAACATATTTTATGATAAGGGTAAGCGCATACTTAGAAAAGAGGGAATAGTAATGCCGATTCCGAGAGTCGCAAGAATAGATGAAATTACTAGACTAGTCGACTTTTCAGATTTCACTTTTCGTAAACCCGGACAAACTTTGAAAGGGGAGATCACAATCACATGTTATGGTATTTCAAAGCGCTTGGAAGACGAAAGCTAATTGAATTCATTATCCTTGTCATTTTTGCTGCATTTTTTATGGGACCCTTATTGAACCTCTTACTTCTAGCGTTCACAGGGAAATGGCAATATCCGGCACCATTACCTCAAGCGTGGTCGCTGGATTGGTGGAAGTTCGTTCTTTCCAATCAAGAAGTTGTTAAATCGATTAGCTTATCGTTTATGATTGCCACTGTTGTAACCGCTTTCTCAATCGTTCTATGCATTCCTGCCGCATATGCATTCGCGAGAATTCGATTTCCTTTAAGTCGTATCTTTTTGTTTTCATTTCTACTAACGCATGCTTTCCCTAAAATGGGTTTGTATGTTTCTATCGCGGTCTTGTTTTATAAGCTCGGACTCATGAACACATTTCTCGGGGTTGTCCTCATTCATATTGTCAATACCTTGATGTATATGACATGGATTCCCTCTGCGGCTTTCAGAAATGTGCATAAAGCACAAGAGGAATCAGCCAGAGATGTAGGCGCAACGCCATTACGTGTATTTTGGAGCATTACCTTTCCAATGGCGTTGCCTGGGATCACGGTGGCATCTATCTTCACGTTTCTCAGTTCATTGGATGAGGCTCAAGGTACATATCTTGTCGGTATTCCGGACTTCCGAACGATGCCAGTTGTTATGTATTCGATCATATCAGACTACCCGAGTACAGCAGGCGCTGTTTTTTCCATTATTTTAACGCTTCCGACCATTATTCTTCTCATTGCGGCCCAGCGATTCGTCTCAGCAGACGTTATGTCAAGCGGTTTTCAAATGAAATGAGAAAACCACGGGTTTTCGGGTATCGAGAACTTACACATTGTCATGTGGAATAACAAATACACATATGGAAGGAGTACCCCATGATTCAGCTATCTATCCAAAATTTAGCCAAAAGATATAAAACAGGCGAGGGTGTTTCTGACATTAATCTTGATGTGAAGAAGGGCGAGTTAGTTACTTTGCTTGGACCATCCGGATGTGGCAAAACAACGGTCTTAAGGAGCATTGGAGGGTTCCTTGAGCCAGACTCGGGAGATATTCTAATTGAAGGGAAAAGCGTACTAAAGCTGCCTCCTGAGAAAAGACCTACCGCCATGGTTTTTCAAGGCTATAACTTGTGGCCCCACATGACTGTTTATAATAACCTTGCCTTTGGCCTGAAAATACGTAAAAAGAATAAAAAAGAAATCGAGGAAGCCATTTCACGGGTGCTTGATCTAGTGAGGTTGCCAGGGGCCGAGAAGAAATTTCCGGGGGAGTTGTCTGGCGGCCAGCAACAGCGGATAGCTGTAGCGAGAGCTTTCCTTTTGGAACCAGCTGTGTTGTTGCTTGATGAACCATTCTCTGCACTTGATGCGAAGCTGCGTCATGAGATGCGGGAAGAACTGCGTGATATTCAAGCGAAAACAGGGCTTACGATGGTATTCGTCACACATGATCAAGAAGAAGCGCTATCCATTTCGGATAATATCGTAGTCATGAATGCAGGGAATATTGAACAAATGGCATCACCACAAGTCATTTATGACAAACCGCGCACGCTATTTACAGCGCAATTCATTGGGAAAATGAACTTTATCAAAGGAAACGCCGATGGAATTCACGTGAATGTCAATCAGCTGCTATTCGATAACACGGAACATCTGGATGGTGAGGTCACGGTGGCTGTTCGGCCGGAGGATATTCTCTTTGTGAAACCAGACGAGGGTCTTGCTGCCAAAGTCCATCAGGTGATGATTCTAGGGCACTATGCAGAAGTAGCACTTGAAACGGACTGTGGCCTATTAAAAGCGTTTTTACCTCGAGATACCGTAAAAAATCTACAAGCTGGTCAAGGAGTAAGTGTCACGTTTTCCAAGTTACTGGCTTACAAGTAAGCAAGTCAGCCTAAAAATAAATAGAATGACTTAAAATTTCAAGGAGGAATGAGGGATGGTCAGGATGAAGAAGCGTTTAAACGTGGCCTTAGCTTCAGTATTGGTGTTATCCACGTTGGTTGGTTGTTCCAGTGGTGCCAATAAGCCAGCAAGCGGTTCACAGAAGCAGGATGAGTTCCAATTCTATTTTACAGGCTCTCTTAACGTTAAGCAGCTGTGGGAAACACTCATACCGATGTTTGAAAAAGCCAATCCGAACATTAAGGTGAAGATGGTTTACATCGATTCTGGCTCCGGTGGCCAATCCACGATTGACCGTATTACGGCTGCTAAACAAGCTAACCAAAAATCCGGAGACATTGACCTCTATGAAAGCAGCTTGAGCGATTTGACCAAAGGAATGAAGGGCGATCTCTGGGCTTCATTTGACAAGGCGAAAATTCCTAATCTAAGTAAAATTGATGAAAACAACCTGAAAAACTTGGATGGTAAGGGGATTCCATATCGTGCTTCAGCCGTCGTATTGGCATACAATAGCGCCAAGGTGACAAATCCTCCAAAAACAGCGGATGAGCTTTACGATTGGATACGTAAACACCCAGGTCGCTTTGCCTATAATGATCCTGCTACTGGTGGATCTGGTGATTCTTTTGTGCAAACGGCTATTTATAATTTCCTTCCCCCTGAAGCGAACACAAGCCAAGATCCGAAATGGATGGAACAATGGAGTAAGGGCTTTAGTCTGTTGAAAGAACTTCATCCAAGCATGTATCAAAAAGGCGTTTATCCAAAGAAAAACCAAGGTACTTTGGATTTAATGGCAAACGGAGAGGTAGATATGATTCCAGCATGGTCTGACCAAGGGCTGGAGCAAATCAGCAAAAAGCTTCTTCCCGAAACGACGAAGTTAACACAAATTAGTCCATCGTTTACTGGCGGACCCACGTATCTCATGGCTCCTAAGTTATCGGAGCACCTAGATTCTGTAGCTAAGTTCCTTGACTTTGTTCTAACACCAGATGCGCAAACCGTCATTATTCAGAAAATGTATGGCTATCCAGGCATTAAATGGTCGGAAATGCCATCGAAATTGAGAGATGAGTTCAAGGATGTGGCTGCAGGATATCGAACATTCAATCTAGGTGATCTTGGCAAAGAGATTCAAAAACGCTGGCAGCAAGAAGTTGCAGGCCAATGAATAAAAATGTGAAACAAGGGATCTTTGGGCTAGCGCTAGTCATCCCATCGTTCTTACTTTTATGTTTTGTCGTTATTGCACCGATCATCCTGGCGATCAACGAAAGCTTTAGAGATGATAACGGAAATTATACGTTCCAATATTACATCAAATTGTTTACGGATAAGGGCATGTCGGCGAACATCCTATTTACGTTAAAGCTAACGATTATATCCGTGATCGCAGTTGTTCTTATTGGCTATGCTTTAGCGATCTACATGCGTTTTAGCAGCGGTCCAATCGTAAATGGTATTAAGAAAATGTACATGATTCCAATGTTTGTCCCTTCGGTTATTGCTTCTTACGGAATCATTAACATGTACGGGAATCACGGCTGGTTATCTCGGTTATTGCTGCCGCTTGGCGTTGATTCGATCCCTAAAATCATTTTTGATTATAAGGGAATTATTCTAGCGAATCTTTGGTTTAATATTCCGTTCACAACGATGCTGCTAGCTTCAGCGTTATCCGGCATTCCCAGCGCTTTAATTGAAAGTGCAAAAGACATTGGCGCCGGGCGATTGCAAATCTTTTTCAAGCTGATTGTTCCGCTAACCTACCGAACTATGCTGGTAGCGATCACCTTCAGCTTCATGGGCATTATCGGTGGATTTACAGCACCGTTCCTAATTGGGCCTAACTCGCCTCAGGTGCTTGGTGTTGCGATGCGGCAAGTCTTTTCGGTTTATCAGGAAACTCAGCTCGCAAGTGCTACCGCCGTATTTATGTTTGTTCTGTGTTCATTTATGGGATATTTCTATATCCGAACCATGATTAAAGACGATAAAGTTTCTTCCCATTAAGGGTTATGCTATGGAATGAGCACCTTCCCTTATACAGGAAAGGTGTTCTTCCTTTTGAAGGAGGAACAACGGTGGAGACACTGCTGCTAGCAGATGGAACAGTGACACCAAGCTGTTCTAAAAGCCATATTACCTATACCCTTCACTTGCAGAAGGAATGCTCCGAGCTGCATTTAGAATTTACCTATGAACCCAAAAAGTTGGAGGATGAAAGTAAGGCGGAAGAGCTTATAAAGGAAGGGCTTGGCCTATTTATCCTAAAGGAACATCAGGCATCTCATCCTTGGCGAGATTATCATCCTTTGCAAAATTTAATGACGCTTTCATTAGATGATGAAAATGGCTTTCGAGGTGCTGCTCATCGACATGATTCAGTCCAACATCTAACGATCACGACCAAAGAGGCTTCCCCCGGATTCATTCTAGGAGATTTCCCGAGAGGCCAATTGAAAATTATGATCAATGTACACTGTATAGTGACTGAACAGTGTCGTTATCGCCTTTTTGTATTGGGTGGGGGTGCAAAGAAGTGACGCAATGGCTGCCATTTGAGCTGCACTGTCATACCTATCATAGTGATGGCAAGCAATCCCTGATGGAGCTTGCTGAAGCTGCCAAAGATCTGGGGTTGCGCGGGGTTGCATTGACTGATCACAATACCATGACTGGCTTGTCCGATCGGGAGAAGGTCGTAGCGGCGACGGGTGTCGAGGTGATCCCTGGGTTGGAATGGACGACGTTCTTCGGACATATGCTGACGCTAGGTTTAACCGATTATGTAGATTGGCGAAATTTAAGTCCCTTCCATATCCACCGAGGCATAGATGGTGTACATCGTCAGGGTGGACTAGTCGGCATAGCCCATCCTTTTCGTGTCGGAAGTCCGATGTGTACGGGATGTTTTTGGGAGTTTGAGGTGACGGATTGGAATGCGATCGATTATATCGAAGTGTGGTCTGGTTTATTTCCCTCCATAAGGCGGAATAACAGGCGTGCCTTCGCCATGTGGACAGATTTGCTGAACCAAGGTTATAGAATTGCTGCAACCAGTGGAAGAGATTGGCACGTAGCTGATCCCGTTTCTGAGCCAATCTCAGCAACGTTCTTGGGACTTCGCGAATCCGTTATTTCATCGTCTGGCTTAGTAAAAGCCGCACTTGACGCACTGAAACGCGGCGCAGTAGCTATTTCGATGGGACCGCTGCCACAGCTTCGTGTAAGGACATTAGATAGCGAAGGTGATATCGGGGATAGGGTAACGTTAAACCCAGGTCAGCTTACGGAAATAACAGTCGGTGTCGACTTCTCAGCAAGAGAAGGACATTGGGTGCTGCCGGATAACGCATTAGACATGAAGCTGGTAAGTAATTTGGGGCAGTTGGCCTTGTTTAAACTCGAAGGAGTTCATTTGGAAATCTGCACTTATCTTGATTTAACGGGTGTTCAATGGATGCGGGCTGAGATGCATGGTATATGCGGGAGTGTGAGTACAATGATTGGTTTCACGAACGCCATTTATTTCACGGAGGGAGGTGAATAAGCATGACGGCAACAGGTGCTCAGTCGATTACGAACTTCTACTGGTTGTGATTGTGTTAGTACTCTATGATTAGGAGGCATGATCCTTGAGAAGAAAGCATGTAAGAAGAATGGGCCTGTTCCTACTAATATGCGCAGCGTGGTGTGGAATGATGTGGAATACAATGGCCTTTGCGGCCATCGTTGACAATG
This sequence comes from Paenibacillus allorhizoplanae, assembly GCF_927798215.1. NCBI lineage: Bacteria > Bacillati > Bacillota > Bacilli > Caryophanales > Paenibacillaceae > Paenibacillus > Paenibacillus allorhizoplanae. The sequence goes on along the minus strand of NZ_CAKMMW010000049.1, from coordinate 8,161 downwards.
ATACTGATACGATTGATGATAACGTAGAACAAACCTTGATGTTAAAATTCGCACCAAAAATGTATCTGCATGTGAATGAGGTTAATAAACCATCAAGCGTAGACTGGTACCTACAAAGAGTAACCATGCGCTTTCATCATGACGGCGGCTGCAGTGACGACCAGATCCTAGCACTTGGGTCTGTGACACAGGCAAATATGTTCACCCAATCACATAGTACTAAAAATTTCCTGTGCAGCCATAACAGTGACAATATCATGTCTAATCAGGCACGTGATACCTATCATGATGAGGGATTCTTCCTACAGCCGCCGGATGACGCCACACATTTAGGTGCTACCAACTCATCCAATTGGAAGGTTTATGCCCATGTCCTGAAAAGCACCACGATCAGTGGCGGCTATGACATTCAGTATTGGTTCTTTTCTCCTTATAATGATTCTCCATCCGTAGCCGGCGTTGACCTGAACCATGAATCCGACTGGGAGCATATTACAGTTACGCTAGATAGCGAAATGAACTTCCAGTCTACGTACTATGCTGCTCATGATAATGAGGGTCTGCCTTATACGGCTGCTCAAATGGATTTTGCAGACAGTTCGGGGGTGATCGCTACAAGCTCACAAGAGCTGCTGAATGATTACACGCATCCCGTTGTCTATTCAGCCCTTGGTACACACGCCAGTTACCCGACAGCAGGTACACACACAAGAACTAGCCCTCTGCCAGCAGATGTAACCTCTACCGGTACAGCTTGGAATACAAAAAACAGTGTCATCAACGTTGGTGAGCTAAGCTATCCTTTGAATAGTCAGACGTTTATTAAATATGCAGGTCTATGGGGGGAAATTGGAGCGACGACCGAATCGACTGGTGTAAAAGGACCAGCATTTCAAGGTGCATGGACGACGCACTAATTAGGCATAAGGAGACTCGCAGCCCGTTGCTGTGAGTCTTTTTTATAACAACAATAATATAATAAATAACAATAAATATTATGCTAAAATCATGTTTTCATTTAAAAAGTGAGATGTTATCAATGAATGTGAAACGAGGTTCAATCACTTTCTTAAAGGGTAATTATTTTTCAGGTGGAAAAATTGATGAAGAAAGGATATATCCTTATAATAGTTTTTATTTTACTGTTAGGGATTACCTATTTAATGATATATAAACCGTGGGAACAGAACTGCGATTTCGGCAGTATGAAAGGTCCGAAAGCTGTTTATGACAAATTTAGAAGCGGCGAATTGAAGTGTCCCGAAAATCCCTGATGATAAGAATTGCTTACAAAGATTAATAGTTAAAAAGAGATCATGGCTGCCACTCAGTCGATATGATCTCTTTTTCTGTTGAAGTAGCGGGCAGGATAATGGAGTGAGTAGTAGCCATCAATTGTGAGATTAAAACAATTTCACTTTTTGTACCGTCTAAATGTTAGGAGCATATTTACAAGAGCAACTCGTTGGATAGGAGACAAAACTTTGATGAGACGAAAAACAATAATGGTAATATTGACAATTTTTGTGCTTTTATTAGTAATAGGTTGTAAAGCCAAGGGGGAACAATCTACGGATATTCACTCGGGTGTTCAACTCGGGAACAGTTAAAGTTAAATTTCGATTTGATCAGTGAAATTAAAGTAGAAGAAAGAGAGTCTTCACAATTTGCAAACAAGTTGACCTGGCGAACTAGGAAAACCGTTGAAAGGGAAAGAACAGATGCGAAATTTTGAACAAGTAGTTCGAACGGCAGATGTTATGAATGGGCAGCCCAAAGCAATTTTTCCGAACTTCAAGCTAACTGCAATTGACTGTGAGGGTAAAGAACTCATTAAAGTAACCGTTTGGATTGAGGGCATGGGCATGATTGAAGTAAACGATACATACTGGACATTGACGGAAGACGGAAGGAATAAGATTTTGAAGCTTTTAAAAGATGCTGAAGCGTTACGTAGTTAAGCATTATCATTAAGCTAACGATGAACGATAGTTAAAAAAACAGGAATGGGAGGCTATCGGTACGATCAACTGGCAGGATAGTGAGTACGGTTCCCATTTGGTATTATATGAATTACTCTTAAAGCATGGACTTCTTAATCTAGGAGAGTGAGAAACAGTGATACATATTGGATTGGATTTTGATGATACTTTAATGGATACTAGGAAATCAATTGTAAATGTTTATAATAAGCAACTTAATCGTAGCATTATGTTCAATGAAGTTACTATTTATGAAATATCAGAACTATATGGGCAAAGTTTTAAAGATTTTCAAGAATTTTTTGTCAGCAATCAAGATGAATTACATCTCATTGAACCATATCCATTCCTACAAGAAACACTTTCTAGGTTCGCCAATGAAGTGAAATTTACTATTATGACTGGAAGACCAGTTGAATGGATGGAATCCGTTAATAAATGGATTAAAGAAAATGATATTGTGATTGAATCGTTATGTGCATCACAATTTCCGAATGGAAAGATAGAATGTGCAAAATTAAATGGGGTATCACTTTTTATTGAAGATCATCCAGCTCATGCATTAGCGATAGCTGAAGGGGGAGTTAATGTACTTTTGATTGATAAGCCATATAATCAAGAATGTCAGCATGAAAGGATTACAAGAGTGAGGGATTGGCAAGAGATTGGCAAAATCCTCGATATTATTGTATTTCGTTAAACTAACGAGGGAACGTATGTTCAATAAGAAACGAGGACGAGGTTGCCGAAATCACTTGGCAGCCACGTTGGTAGCAGGCAGAATATCTTGGGAATTATAAATCTTAAATATGATTTTAATTTTTTGTTCTAACATTTTATGATAACCAAGAAAACCTACCATCCTTGGTAGGCATTCATGTTTGAATAAAATCAGTATCTATCAGATTAAGCCTTTTGAATTACGCTACGAATGAAGGCAACTTCTTCCGAATTCAATGGATTTCCAGCTCCATGTGCATTAGATTCCACCTGTTTAACATTCTTGAATCCTGGAATTACGCAAGCGTTCGGAGATTGTGCAAGCGCGAATTGAATCGCCACCCTTACCAAATCTTGTACTTCCATACCGAACCGTTCTTTGATGGGGACAAGTCGTTGGCGGATCTCCAAAAGACGCTCCTTGGTAAATCCTAAATTGGACGCACGAACATCTCCTTCGCCAAACTTTGGCGGATTCTCCGGATCGAATTTATCGAGCAGTAACCCCTGCGCTAGCGGGCCAAATAGCACGACACCTAAATTTTGCTCAGCTGCCCATTCGAACAAATTGGTATCAGGCTGATCAAACTGATTGCCGAAGGCATTATAGTGGAATTGCAACACGTCTGGACGAGTAACTGGACAGACTCTTTTGAAGTCACCGTAGCTATAGCCTGATTGTCCGATGACACGCACTTTGCCTTCCTTCTGTAATTGACGCATCAGTTCAGCCGCTTCTGCCAAATAAAGATCGTTTGGACCGAAGTTCGTGTTATGAAAATAATGAAGATCCAAGTAATCGGTGCCCAAATTCATCAACGATTGCTCTAACTGGTGACGGATGTGGATAGGTTGCATGGCATTCGGAGCTGTTCCTCGGAACCAGCCGACTTTCGAGGCAATTATAACTTTGTCTCGCGGCACTTCTTTCAGGAAGCGTCCAATCACGCGCTCTGAATGACCGTCTCCATAGACATCTGCAGTATCAAAATGATTAATACCCAGATCAAAAGCGCGTTTCAACCCTGAAATAGAAGCGCTGTCATCGTTGCCTGACCAACCCACTGACTCACCGTCTCGCCACGAAGGCCCGCCAATTGCCCAACACCCTAAACTTACCTCGCTTACCTCAAGACCTGAACGACCAAGTACACGATATCTCACAGTATCTACTCCTTTTGGGTTCAATTCATGCTTCCAAATGAAATATACTCAAAAAACAAGCTACTTGGAAGAACGCACTTTATGTTTACCTACTTCCCTATAAGTAACTAGTCTGTAACGGGAAACGAGAGTTAAATAACATTTTGAGAAGGCAGTTGATCCAATTGGATCAACTGCCTTTTCTCAAGTAACGGGCAGATTATTGAAATAGCATGCGAGTAAGAATGTTATAGAATGGAAACTTTTTATTGCTCCCTTCGTCTTATTTTTAAAGAACTAAATGTTGGGAGGATGATACAATGATGTCGAAGAGAAAACAAATTTGGATTATATCCATCACGTCGTTTTTAGTGATTTATTTACTTTTCTTTCCCAATCTAACGGCAGAACTAGCGGTAAGGAAGCATTTATTCTTCTCTCTCCCAATAAAAGCCTCAGTGTTCAAGTTGAGGGGAAAGGTAGCACTTCTTTTGGGGGAGCAAAATTATACTATGTTGATGAAATATCCAAATCATTTATTTGGGTGAAGAAAAATTGGTTAGGTTATCGTGTGATTACTGATGGAACTGGACCATGATTTATATGAACGCACTGAGGTCCAATGACTACCGCTGATAATAAGCATTACTTTTTTGAACTATCGTAAGAACGATAGTTGACTGCCGCATAGCAACCTTTGTTACGTAAGAAGAGGAGGTCGGAAGAATGCGAACTAGGTTTCAACTTTGGGCAGAAAACAAAAAGAATGAACTTGAAGAAGAAGCAATAAAGATGGAATATGTAAAGCATAAAAATCCTGATGAGAGCCGTATTCCAAACCCTTCTACAGGCGTTATTTATGAATCTGAAAATTGTTTAGGTCAAGTTACGGTTTGGAAATCCCGACAGATGGAATATGAGGTCGTAAATATAGATACAGGAGAGATGATTTTGTGGAAATACATTGAGAGGTTGCCAGATGAACCTGATTTCAATGAAATATTAGAGCAATTTTTCCACGTACTACAGACGGGGATAAAACCGTGATTCGTTACAACATAGTTGAGCAGAACTATGGATAGCAATGGATATTGAAAAATAGGGAGCAACTATGAAGAAACTGAACACCTTAAAAACAAAGCCCTCATGTCGCACTGATTTTGAGCCGATCAAAGAGGGCGAGAAAAACACAAAATTTGCAGATCTGATCATAGATGGTAAATCGCTTTATAAAATGCTGATAAGGCATGATAAAGTTCCTTCTCTAGGTTGGATGAGTAATGAAAATCAGAGAGAAATGATTGATTATTTTTTACTGAGGAAACCTCATGAAACAATGTGGTACAGATATCCCCTTATGGTTTGCTCTTGGTGTGGAGATGAAGGTTGCGGAATTATCTCTGTAAAAATCGATAGGGAAAATAATGTTGTTACTTGGAAGGACTTTTTCCTTGAGCCTGAGATGAAAAAAATTAATATCGGTCCTTTTTATTTTGAGTGGGATAATTATAAAAAAGTAATTAATAGCACATTTGGAACAGCAGGTATTCAATAGAAAGGCACCACGTTAAGCTATCGAGGAACGATAGCTAAATAGACAACAAAAACAAGGCTGCCGGTGGATCGGTGGCCTTTTCTAATCTAACGTGTAGATTAGTGCAATAAACATTGTTCATTTCGTATATCATAGTTTGTACATTGTGTCTTATGAGTTAAGAATTTTTTGATAGGAGTTGAACATTCTAAGTTAAGTTCATGATAGATTTTATAGAACTACCCAACATCTACTTAAGCAATGTAAGTATAATCTCTACAGAATTATTTATAAATGATCGTTCTGGACGAGATTTCATCATTACGGTAAGTCCGATTAACGATACAACAAGTGTCTGTGCTAATGCTTTTGCGTTCATTTCGGTTTCAAGCTCACCTGATCGTAAACCTCGTTCAATCGCTTCTTGAAATATGGCAGAAAGATACATCTGATGTTCCCTTGTAAGAATTTCAAATTTTTCATCATGAGGAGCAAGTTCCACCATCGTATTAATGCAAAAGCATCCCCGATTGCAACTTTCAGAGTATCCTTCTTCTACAATACCCTCAAATATAGTGCGAAATCCTTCTTTTATAGATAAACGATTCTGAAGTTTAGCTCGGACATTGGAAGAGTGATAGGTTGTATATTTCCGTAGCGCGGCTTCGAATAATTCTTTCTTGTCACCAAAGGCGGAGTATATGCTTGGCCTCTGAATTCCCATTCTGGATGTTAAATCACTTAATGAGGTAGCTTCGAATCCCTTCTCCCAATATATTTGCATAGCTGCGTCTAATGCAATGTCCACATCAAATTCCCGTTGCCGAACCATGACAGCACCTCTTTCCATATCGTTCAGTATGTTATGATTTTAAGCTTTGATGGATTTGCTGTCAAATCAAGCCCCTTCAAACAATAATTTTTGACAACCATCTCTTGACAGTATGTATGTGTGGCGATTAATATTTACACAGCATCATAACATACTTATCGATATAATATACTGATTGGTATATAATTAATTTAAAGAAGATTGGATGTGTGAACAATGGAGATGCTATCAGAAAAGGCGGCAGTTATTGCCGGAAATGATTGCGATATAGTAGAGGCTACAGCACAAGGAGCATACACCGTATCCGATTCCGTTCCTGCTACTAAGATGTCTCGTTATGTGGCACTGTTATTTGCAACCGCCTGCGGGTTGGCTGTCGCAAATATCTACTACGCACAACCACTGCTGGACGCCCTGGCGAGCGAGTTCAGTATTGCGCATTCATCCGTGGGCATTGTCATTACCATTACACAGATTTGTTATGCACTGGGACTGCTGCTGTTGGTACCGCTCGGCGATCTGCTGAATCGACGTCGACTGATCCCCGGTCTAATGCTATTATCCGTATTGGCTCTTATTGCGGTTGGCATCGCCCCAACCAGCACGGTGCTGCTCACAGGCTTGGCTGCGGTTGGACTGCTCGCTGTAGTAACGCAGGTGCTCGTGGCGTTTGCGGCGACTTTGGCTGCTCCTGTCGAGCGCGGACGAATAGTCGGCTTAGTGATAAGCGGAGTAGTGATCGGCATTCTGCTTGCGCGAACCTTCGCTGGCGTATTGACCGATCTCGCCGGTTGGCGTTCGGTTTATCTCGTCTCAGCGGCGTTGATGCTCGTCATGGCTGGCGTGTTGTTCCGTGTGCTGCCGCATGATGAACGCAAAAGAGAGTCACTAACTTACCCACAGTTGCTTCGTTCGGTAATCGCTTTGTTCTTGCAAGAACGAATCTTACGCGTCCGCGCCGTACTGGCTTTGCTGATTTTTACCGCGTTCAGCACATTGTGGACTTCGCTCGTGTTACCTCTAAGCAGCCCGTCGCTGTCGCTTTCGCATACGGCTATTGGAGCGTTTGGTCTCGCTGGAGTTGCCGGTGCGTTAGCGGCATCTCGAGCAGGGCGGCTCGCCGATCGAGGTTTAGGACAGAGGACCACCGGAGTTGCGCTGAGCTTGTTGCTTGTATCATGGTTGCCAATCAGCTATACCGAACACTCGCTGCTTGCATTGATCGTTGGAATACTCCTCCTTGATTTGGCGGTGCAAGCCGTACACGTCACGAACCAGAGTTTAATCTATAACGTGCGCCCAGAGGCACGCAGTCGACTCACCGCCGGCTACATGATTTTCTATTCCATAGGAAGCGCCACCGGTTCAATTGCTTCGACCAGTATCTACGCATACGCTGGCTGGAACGGAGTATGTTCGTTAGGTGCCGCTGTCAGTGCTTTGGCCCTCTTATTCTGGGCATTGACCTGCCGTCCGCAGTCTGTCATATCGAAATAATAATCGTGCCTCGCTTAGCCCATCTTTTATTTCACACAATGACGACGAAGTCTATGCATTAAGCTTTTGCCAGTATAGACTCCTATTCTGTGTGCTATTAGCACGACCAATAAACGAAAAACGCTAACAGAACAGATCTTTGTCGCCTGATTATTTTCATTCTTGTCATCCAACAAATGGAGGGTACTTTAGCCTTTGAGTTAAACCAATTGTGAGATAAAAAGGGTGTTGTTTCCTTTTCATGTTTGAATCCAAAGGTATAATATAGGAATTTACATATTATGCATAACTAATATGTAGATCCTTTTGTATTACGGTGAGGAAAAAGCATTAATCGAGGAGCAATCGTTACGCTAACGGGCAGTAGAGCTCAATAATAATATCTGGTCTATCTGGAGATAATGAGCACATCTTACTTGAACGAGGTGTTACGTTATTTTGACATTGGACAGA
>NZ_CAKMMW010000048.1:0-15350 GCF_927798215.1 Paenibacillus allorhizoplanae | reverse complement strand
CTACTCATTGACGATCAAAAGGAATATGATCGCGGTCGTGTCGGATGGAACGGCTGTACTTGGGCTTGGCGATATCGGACCGATGGCAGCCATGCCAGTAATGGAAGGCAAGGCAATGCTGTTCAAGGAATTCGCAGGTGTTGACGCATTTCCGATTTGTCTGGACACAAAGGACCCTGACGAAATTGTCCGCATTGTCAAAGCATTGGCTCCGGCATTCGGTGGCATCAATCTGGAGGATATTTCATCACCGCGCTGCTTCGAAATTGAGGAGCGTTTGAAACAGGAACTCGATATTCCGGTGTTTCACGACGATCAGCACGGAACGGCTGTCGTTCTTCTGGCCGGATTGTTGAATGCGCTCAAAATTACCGGCAAACAAATGTCGGATATTAAGGTCGTAGTGAACGGTATTGGCGCAGCGGGCATCGCTTGCTCTAAGATGCTGCTCGCCGCTGGTGTGCATAATTTGATCGGAGTGGATCGCTTTGGCGCCATTCAGCGGGAATCTCATTACGACAACCCGCATTGGACAGCGTTTGCTCAATTGACGAATCCGAACTTGGAGGTAGGCAGCTTGTCCGACGTGATTAAGAATGCCGATGTTTTTATCGGCGTATCAGCTCCGAATATTTTAACGGTGGATCATGTGAAGTCCATGGCTAAAGACCCGATCGTCTTCGCAATGGCGAACCCGATTCCAGAGATCGATCCAGAGCAGGCCAAGCCTTACGTAAGAGTCATGGCTACAGGAAGGTCTGATAAACCCAATCAGATCAATAATGTTCTGTGCTTTCCGGGCATTTTCCGAGGAGCTTTGGATTGCAGAGCAAGTGAAATCAATGAAGCGATGAAGCTTGCGGCAGCACATGCCATTGCATCGGTTGTGTCGGATGATGAATTGAACGAAACGTATATCATACCTAGTGTATTTAACCAGAAAGTTGTTGAAAAAGTAAGAGAAGCTGTGATTGATGCGGCTTACCGAACAGGGGTTGCCCGAAAAAGGTTGAGAGATTCCAATTAGGACGGCTAAGGGAATGATGGATGCTTGTATAAAGTTATGATCGTAGACGATGAGCCCATTGTGAGAATGACCATGTACCAAATGATTGTATGGAAAGAACTAGATATGGAGATTGTAGCTGAAGCTAATGATGGCGAGGAAGCTTTCGCGATTTTGCAATCGCGGAATGATATCGATATCTTGCTGTTAGATATTCAAATGCCGAAAATGAACGGAATTGAACTGTTAGGTGCTATTCAATCTTTAGATGCAATGAAAAAGCCAATACCAATTATCCTAAGCGCATATCGTGATTTTAGTTATGTTCGTGAAGCCTTTTTACTCGGAGCCTTTGATTATATTGTAAAAGTAGATATGGACGAGGAGCACATGCTGCCTGTTCTGCAAAAAGCACGGCAAAAGCTAGAAAAGCTCGGTGCCTCGAATGATTCGCAAGTGATCCATGAAGAAAAAGTAGGTCCAGACAAAGTGATCGCCGGGCTGCTCACATTAGATATCCAATCGAATGTAATGGCGTATGCCCGAATCGTTTCTGAAGTATGCAATTGGCTGGGCGAGATCAATCAAGTGGCCGTTGCGGTGTCGCTCTCAAGCCCAGCGGAGATGACTTCGAAGAATGCGATTAAGCAGACGATTAAAGCAGAGATGGACTCGGCTGTATTCAAGCATATCGTTTATGATGAGAACCCGAACGAAATATTCATTCTGCTAACGGTTCCGCAGCTCAGAAGTGAAATCATGATTCGTCAGCTTATTCACGCTACGCTCTCCCTGATCAAAACTAGACTTGAGCAGTATATGAATGTCCGTGTGGCAATGGGGATTAGCGATATCGTTGATGGGAGAAAGCATTGGCAAAGGTTAATGAATCAGGCGCGAAGCCTAGTTTCTTTAAGCTTTTTTGAAGGTTATGACAAATTCTTCTACCCGGAGAGTGAAATCAAATTAGGTAAGGAAACTAGCGCTGATCTACGAATTAAGCTAAAAGCGAACAGTATGGAGATTGTACGTTTGCTTCAGCAGGAGAATGAAGCGCAATGGGAACTTGAATTTGACCGAAGTGTGAAGCTACTGAAAGAAAAAGCGAAATGGGATGTTCATGAAACAAGGTTGATTTTAACTGATTTCCTATGGGAGCTTGGAGCTTTACTGTATACCCAAGATGTTCGATGGGGGGGAGTGTTCGACCATTGTCATCCCTTTGAACAATTGAAAGAATTTCATACCTTTGAGGACACAATCGTATGGATCAAGCAAGTTTGTTCAGATATTTATCGGTATATTCATGAGTTAGGCCCAAAAGCAAATGCACCCTATAGTATCGTTGAAAAGGCGAAAGAGTTCATTCAACAGCATTATTGTGAAGAATTGAGTCTAAGTATGGTCAGCCAATGGGTTGGCGTCAGTGAAAATTATTTAAGCAGGCTATTTATGAAGAATGTCGGCGAAAGTTTCGTTCAATATTTAACGAATTTACGTATCGAAGAGTCTAAACGCTTGTTAAAAAAGGGATATAAAATCATTGATCTGTCTGAAAAGATCGGTTATGTGAATGCCGAGCACTTTAGCCGAGTGTTTAAGAAGGTCACGGGTGTAAGTCCGAAGGTGTATAGGGAGAGTCTTGGTTTAGGTTCAGAAATGAAAACAGATCAAATCTTAAAAGGACCGTCAGGATGATTTCTCTCTGGCGGTTTTTTTTAAATGAAATTGTGAAATGCTTAATGAATGATAGCTGCATTTATTTCTAGCAATATTGTGCTAGTGATCCGAATTATTATCTAGAGCGCAAACTATAATGAGCGATTATAATTTGTTTACAGTAGCTTTTTTCAAAGGAACATTGATTATTTGAAAACGCTTAAATCGCGTTAGAACTAAGAAAAGGAATGGATTGTATCATTTTATTAGTCAAGATTAGAAATGATCAGATCAGCCTTGTTCTAAATTGGAAAGTAAAATAGTGCTAGTGTTTGGCAATAATATTTACGGGGGATACTTCAATGTCGACACAACAATTCCTGAAACCTTACAAGCTTGACGACGCTCCACTCAATAAGTTTCATCTGAAAATTACAGCACTTACGTTTGGATCTAATTTTTCTGATGGGTATGCTCTTGGTATCATAGGAATGGCTCTGACTTTAATTGGACCTCAAATGAAACTTAGCCCCATTTGGAGTGGATTAATAGGAAGTTCCGCGTTGATCGGTCTCTTTTTCGGCAGTCTACTCCTCGGAGGATTATCCGACCGGATAGGTAGGCAGAAAATCTTCCTAGCCAACTTCGTAGTCATTGCAATTGCATCGTTCTTACAATTCTTTGTACATGATCCTACGATTCTGTTCATCCTGCGTATATTGATTGGTTTTGCTTTAGGCGGCGATTACGCGATAGGCTCGACTCTGCTTGCCGAGTTCGCGCCTAGAAAGCATCGAGGTTTTCTACTTTCTTTCTTGAATGTCATGTGGACTGTCGGTTATGTCGTATCCAACATTGTTGGTTATTATCTGCTGAAGACCGGCCCGGATTCCTGGCGGTGGATGCTAGCCAGTGCGGCTATCCCGGCAGTAATCGTTCTTCTAATGCGGATCGGAACGCCTGAATCCCCAAGATGGCTCATTAGCATGGGGCGTGTGGAGGAAGCAAGGGAAATCGTGAAGAAGCATATCGGTCCACTTGCGGAGCTTGATGAAAAGCGTTTGGAGAATGGCTCCAAAGCGTACCGTTTTCAAGACCTTTTTGGAAAAAAGCTTTGGAAACGTACAGCTTTCGGCGGACTCTTCTATGTATGCCAAGTGATTCCTTACTTCGCCATCTATACATTTCTACCGGATATTCTGGCTAAAATGGGATTTGAAGAAACTTTCTTTATAGACACAGTTCTGAATTTATTCTTGCTTGTCGGTTCTATTGTTGGCCTGTGGTTTACAGAGAAATATTCGCGCAGAAGCTTTACGATTAACACGTTTATTATTCTTACAATTTCCTTGCTTGCGCTTACCCTTTTACCTGCTGGTTCACACATCGTGGCTATTACGATCTTTTGTTTGTTTACTTTTGTCATGTCAGCCGCTTCGAATCTTACTTTAGTATATCCAGCTGAGCTTTTCCCAACCGAAATCCGGGGATCTGGTGTTGGCGTCGTGACTGCAATAAGCCGCATTGGTTCGGCAGTGGGAACATTTCTGTTGCCCGTAACAGTTAGTTCCATGGGACTAACCACTTCTATGATTGGCATGACAATAGTTCTGCTAATCGGGACAATTGTTTCCATTGCCTGGGCGCCGGAGACGAAATCACTTGCTCTGGACGATTCCATCCATTATCATTAAAAACTTTTACAAGAGATGTCTTCTGGCATCTCTTGTATGAATATTTAACCGACAATTATTGCCTAGTATGTATTGGTTCTAAAAGGAGATGTTCTCATGAAAGTTGCTTCAGCTCCCACTCATCCTAAAAACATCAATCAAGTAATTCTTGGCGATCATCAGGTGTCAATAGCCGAATTTGTCGCTGTAGCCCGATACGGGGCTAAGGTATCATTTTCGCCGAGTTATTGCGATCGCGTTAATCATTCCAGAAGTCTTATCGAGAAATTTTTAAACGAAAACCGCATCATTTATGGCGTAACGACTGGCTTCGGGAGTAATGTGACCGAAATCATTTCGACCGAAGATGCCGAAGCCCTGCAGCGCAATATCGTTAGATCCCATGCAGTTTCCGTAGGCGATCCACTCGAGAAAGAAGTTGTCAGAGCGATTCAACTGATGATGCTCATTCATTTGGGTCATGGCTATTCCGGGGTCCGATTGGAACTGTTAGCGCTCATAGCATCGCTCTTAAATCAAGGAATCACCCCTTTTGCTCCTGGAGATGGATCCGTTGGTTATCTTTCCCCGGAAGCACATATGGCGTTAGTGCTAATTGGGGAGGGCAAAGCTTGGCACAAGGAGGAACTCCTTTCAGGCAGAGAGGCGCTTGAAAAAGCAGGGTTAACTCCTACAACATTAAGTTGTAAAGAAGGGCTGGCACTGACCAACGGATCGTCATCCGTTACAGCCATGGCCATATTAGCCTTATTTAATGCTATTCAAGCGGCGAAAACAGCGGATATTGCGGGCGCAATGTCATTCGAAGCTTTAAAAGGTACGATTCATGCCTTCGATCCAAGGCTTCATGCTTTAAAACAACATGAGGAGCAGGCCCAGACGGCACAAAATTTATTGCGAATCCTTAAAGGTAGTGAAATTGCCGAAACGTATAAAAACTATCGCGTGCAGGATGCTTTAAGTTTAAGATGCATCCCTCAGGTTCATGGAGCTTCTAAAAGAAATTTGAAGGATGCCGCCTACACCATTAATAACGAACTTAACTCTGTAAGTGATAATCCTGTTATTGTTCCCGAGGAAGATGACGGAATTGCCTTAATGGGGGGCAATTTTGACGGAACTTATGTCGGTATCCAGGCAGATATCATGTGTATAGCCATGGGTAATTTGGGGAAAATAGCGGAGAGACGGATCGATCGTTTAGTAAATTTTCACCTGAGCGAAATGCCTAGTTACTTAGTGAGAAATCCGGGATTAAACAATGGATATATGATCCCGCAATATACAGCTGTTGGGCTGCTGGGGGAAATCAGGATTCTTTCTCATCCAGCCTCCGTAGAAAGTGTTCCCACTAGCGCCAATCAAGAAGATGTTGTCAGCTTCGCATATGCGGCCTCGAAGAAAGCCTATCAGATTTCGAAGAAGCTGTCGTATATTTTGGCAATTGAATTAATGACTGCTGTACAAGCTCTTGATTTTCATCGGCCGATGAAATCTTCCCCGGTTATTGAGGGGGTCTATAAACTGATACGAACACAAGTGCCGACGGTGGAGGAAGACCGCTTTTTCTATCCGGACATCGTGGCGATTTATCATCAAATTCACGGGGGCGACATCGTACAGGTTGTTGAAGACATGATAGGTGAAATTGAATAAAAAAACATGGAAGCGGTTTTCTCTGAAGTTTTGGAGCAAAACGGCTTCCTTTTTTAAGATAGGGTAGGTGATTAGACAATGAAATTGGATACGGCACAGGCTTTCTTTTCGCAACTTCTCATTTCCGGGACGTTAATTCATGAGGCGGATTTCGATGAAATGCGTGAGCGGCTTGGCATCACACAGCGGCCCCAAGTCGTTATCGTTTTGTCCATAGATCGCTATACCGATTTGGCTTTGGACAAGTCATTGCAATGGAGTATTGAGATCGGGCAGGTGCTGGTGGAAGCTATTTTTGAGAGTATCACCTTGCCATTCTTGTGGGTATGGGTGGGAGAAGGCGTGTTAGCCGTATTATTGGAACTCCAATCGATTCAGCCTGTAGAACCGACTTATAAGCAAGTTACGTATGGCATGGTCCGGAAAATTCAAAACTTCGTAGATACGAAGGGCTTTTCCGTGTCAGCCGGGATCGGCACTTATTATGAAGATCCTTACAAGCTTCATCTTTCCTACAGCGAAGCCAAGGAATCGTTGATCGGCCGTTTCTTTCAAGGAAACCGGATGATTTTTCAATATGAAGGGCAAAGAAGCATTCAGGAAGACCGCGCAAAGCCGGTGACACACGAAGAGAAGATAGAATTATTATCACGTGTGAGGATCGGCGACGAAGAAGGCTCGATTGCTTATTTGGTCGAGTTATTAGAAAGTCTTTCCCGGTCATATAAGCATAATATTGATTTATTCAAGTCGGAAGCCTATGATCTAGTTCTCTCTTTGTCAAGAATGATTGTAGACTTAGGCGGTAATGCATCTGAAATTTTATCTGAAAATGCGAGAATGCTTCAAGACTTGTACAGTACCATTCGATATGACAAATTTGTTAAAAAGCTGTGCGCATACTGGAGGAAGCTGGCCAAGCAAGTATCGGAAGATCATGCTTTAGAAGTGTCGCCCATTGTGCGATCCGCCATTGTATATATAAGAGAGCATCATCAAGACAAAATGTTATTAAAAGAAATTGCCCAGCATTGTTACTTAAGCACCTATTATTTTGCCCATGTATTCAAAAAAGAAGCGGGTGTAAGTTTTGTCGATTTTGTAAATAAAGTTCGTATTGAGAAGGCGGCTTATTTGTTAGAGAAAACGGAATTGACCATGCAAGGAATTGCCGCGCGAGTCGGATTTCAGGATGCGAACTATTTTGCTAGGAAATTTAAAATGATTATGGGGTGCAGCCCGACGGATTATCGGTCATCATCCCAGTGCTAGTGTTATGGCAATAGATTCTTTAAGCCAATCCGCTTATGGGTTGGCTTTTTAGTGTTTTTATAAGAAATTCCATTCAAGTTAAACCGCAATATCGTGCTACCTTTCCGCAAGTTCGACTAGATTCAGATGCCTCTTTTTTAAGTATGATGTAAACATAGAAGCAAACAAACTCTATTTCATCAACCTACAGGAGGGAAGCAGCCTTGAGACATATTGAACTGCTGAATCCGCCAGAATTCATAAGAAAATCTAATTGGCGGGATCGATTCGAGACCAAGGTATCCCAGTGGTTGACCCCTTGGGAAGGCGAGGAAGAAGTCCAAGTCGGCTTCATCGGCGTTCCGCTTTCTAAGACGTCAATCAGTATTTCAGGCGCTTCGATGACACCGAATGCCTTGCGGGAATTATTTGCAAATGTCACGACGTACAGTATCGACCACGGTGTCGATTTACAGGAATTGCATGCACGTGATCTTGGTGATATTCAAATGCATGTGACGGATCTGCTGCGCTGTCATGCCAATATCGAACAAGGACTGAAGAACATTTACGCAGCCATCCCTCATTTGTTCCCGATTATTGCAGGCGGTGATCATTCCATAACTTGCCCTTCAGTGAAAGCGTTTAAGCACCATGTCGGTGGAAAGGTGGGCATCGTTCAGCTTGATTCCCACATGGATGTCCGGAATCTGGAGGACGGAGGTCCTTCCAATGGAACACCAATCCGCGGGTTGATCGAATCGGGGACGGTTGAAGGCCGCCATATTGCGCAAATAGGACTTCATAGCTTCGCTAATTCAAGAGCGTATCATGAATATGCCATGTCGCAAGGAATTACTCAATATACGGCGCGTCAGGTGGCCAAAGAAGGAATCGAAGCTTTGGTGGAAAAGGCACTGGAGGTTGCTGGTGACGGGACGGATGCGATTTATGTAACCGTTGACATGGATGTACTGGATCAAGCTTATGCGCCAGGTGTGCCAGCGCTCGTTCCAGCCGGAATGACCTCATGGCAGTTGTTGGAAGCTGTATTCCTATTAGGACAGCATCCTAAGGTACAAGGCTTTGATATTGTGTGTGTAGACCCCATGCAAGATCCTCGCAGAGCGACGGTCAGGACCTCCTTACATGTCATCTTGACTTTCTTGACGGGATATTTGAAACGAAATTAATCGAACACAACATAGAGGAGTGACTATTCATGGAACAAACAATCAAACGTACTATCCGAGCAGCACACGGAACGAAGTTAACGGCAAAAGGCTGGGAGCAGGAAGCTGTCTTGCGTATGTTGATGAACAATCTGGACCCCGACGTAGCAGAACGTCCGGAAGATCTCGTCGTTTACGGCGGAATCGGCAAAGCAGCACGGAACTGGGAGTCATATGACAAGATCGTAGAATGTTTAACGAACCTGGAAGCAGATGAAACACTGCTAGTACAATCCGGGAAACCGGTTGGCGTATTCAGAACACATTCGTATGCGCCGCGGGTTCTCATCGCCAACTCGAACATTGTTCCGGCCTATGCCAACTGGGATACGTTTCATGAACTCGATAAACAGGGACTTATGATGTACGGCCAAATGACGGCAGGCAGCTGGATTTATATCGGTACGCAAGGCATTTTGCAAGGTACGTATGAGACTTTCGCTGAGGCTGCTAGACAGCATTCGGGAGGCACTTTAAGAGGTACCCTGACATTAACGGCTGGACTTGGCGGTATGGGCGGTGCTCAACCACTCGCTGTAACGATGAACGATGGTGTCGTCATCGGTGTAGACGTAGATCCGACCCGTATTCAACGCAGAATCGACACGCGTTATTGCGACGTCATGGTTTACGATCTGGATGAAGCGTTAAAGCTTGCGAACGAAGCGAAAGCTGAGGGGAAAGCACTTGCGATTGGGCTAGTAGGAAACGCTGCAGAGGTATTCGCGGAATTTGTGAAACGAGGAATTGTGCCTGATTTCGTAACCGATCAAACTTCGGCTCACGATCCGCTTAACGGCTATGTGCCGGTCGGTTATTCATTGGAAGCTGCGGCTGAATTGCGTAAAAACGATCCAAGGCAGTATGTGAAACTATCCAAAAAGTCGATGGCTGACCATGTTCAGGCGATGCTTGATCTTCAAAAACTTGGTTCAACCGTATTTGATTATGGTAACAACATCCGCCAAGTGGCTCTTGATGAAGGGGTTAAGGATGCTTTTAACTTCCCTGGATTTGTTCCGGCATACATTCGTCCGCTCTTCTGCGAAGGGAAAGGACCGTTCCGTTGGGCGGCATTGTCCGGTAATCCGGAGGATATCTATAAAACCGATGAGCTTGCTTTGAAACTGTTCCCAGAAAATGCGCATCTGCGTAAATGGATCGAATTGGCCAGAGAAAAAGTCGCATTCCAAGGTTTACCAGCTCGCATTTGCTGGTTGGGTTATGGGGAACGTGCCAAGATGGGACTTGCGATTAACGAAATGGTACGTAATGGAGAATTATCCGCGCCGATCGTTATCGGACGTGATCACCTGGATTGCGGTTCCGTTGCTTCGCCTAACCGTGAAACCGAGTCCATGAAGGATGGCAGCGATGTAGTTGGTGACTGGGCCATTTTGAATGCGCTTGTGAATACAGCATCCGGTGCGAGCTGGGTTTCCGTTCATCATGGCGGCGGCGTAGGCATGGGTTACTCCCTGCACGCAGGTATGGTTGTCGTTGCGGACGGTTCCAAAGAAGCGGACGAAAGATTAGTGCGCGTCTTGAACACGGACCCTGGAATGGGCGTCATCCGTCACGCTGATGCGGGTTATGACATTGCCATTCAAACAGCGAAGGAACGCGGCGTTCGCGTACCGATGATGGGCATTTAATCGTTACTGAATATATAAAAGAATGAAGATAACTCACAGCAAGCCCGATCGGGCTTGCTGTATTTCGAGGGGGAGAAACGATGGAGAACAATCGGATTGACCTGCTGATCCATAACATTGGTACGCTGATCACGATGCAAGGAACTCAGGAACCGCGCCGAGGCGATGAAATGTCTGAGGTTGCAGCAGTTCGAAGAGGATCTGTGGCAATCACAGACGGTATCATTATTGCAGTAGGAACGGAAGAAGAAGTTTTGGCACAAATCGCTGAACTGCCAGTAACTCATAAGCATGATGCTGAAGGTAAGCTTGTCACCCCTGGACTTATTGATCCTCATACGCATTTGGTTCACGGCGGCTCTCGCGAGAATGAACTAGCCTTAAAGCTGAAAGGCGCTTCTTATTTAGAAATTTTAGCTCAAGGCGGCGGGATTCTCAGTACGGTCCGTTCGACCCGTCAGGCTTCGGAAGAAGAGTTGTACGTGAAGGCTAAAAAAAGCCTGGATACAATGCTTTCTTATGGGGTTACCACAGCAGAAGCCAAGAGCGGATATGGTCTAACGCTGGAGGATGAGCTCAAGCAGCTTCGGGTCACTCGCAAACTCGATCAGGAACATCCGGTTGATCTGGTATCTACGTTCATGGGTGCTCATATGGTGCCTGAAGAATATAAGGGCCGGTCACAGGAATTCGTTCAGCTACTCATTGAAGAAATGCTCCCCGAAGTGAAACGTCAGGGACTTGCTGAATTTTGCGATGTGTTTTGTGAGCACGGCGTATTCTCCGTAGAAGAATCGGAGCAAATCCTGTTGGCCGCAAAAGCGATGGGCTTCGGTCTGAAAATCCATGCGGACGAAATCGAACCAATTGGCGGCGCACAGCTTGCTGGTAAAATGGGCTGCATTTCTGCCGAACATTTGATTGCCGCATCCGATGAAGGACTAGAAGCGATGCAGCGTGCGGGCGTTATTGCCGTCTGTCTGCCAGCAACTTCCTTTAATTTAAGGCTGAAGCATCACGCTCGTGCACGTAAGATGATTGAAATTGGACTCCCCGTTGCCTTGTCCACGGATTATAATCCGGGAAGTTCGCCAACGGAATCTATACAGCTCGTCATGACGCTGGGCTGTCTGAACTTAGGGTTGACGCCGGAGGAAGTCCTGACGGCTGTGACGATCAATGCGGCTCACGCGATCGGAAAAGCGGATACTATAGGCAGTTTGGAAGCGGGCAAACAGGCTGATTTGGTTATTTTCAATGCGGAAAACTTGGCATATCTGCCTTATCACTTTGGGATCAACCATGTCCATTCCGTGTTCAAGCAAGGAAAAATGGTGGTCTCGGATGGCAATCTAATTCATTAAAAGCTTAAAGTCTCTATACAAAGAATTAAGGGGGATCATCATGGAAGCTCCGACAGAAGTAAAAGAGAAGCCTATGCAAGCGGAAAGCTTGAATGTTTTGAACAGAACGCAGCTTGTTATCCAAGCTGCTCTAGATAAAATGGGATGCGCGGAATCCTTATACGAATTGCTAAAAGAGCCACTTCGATTGCTAACCGTTCGCATTCCTTTGAAAATGGACGACGGTTCGGTAAAGGTATTCACAGGGTACCGTGCGCAGCATAATGATGCGGTTGGACCTACCAAGGGGGGGATTCGCTTCCATCCCGGGGTCACCGAAGACGAAGTAAAGGCTCTTTCTATGTGGATGACCATTAAATGCGGTATTGCCGATCTTCCTTATGGCGGAGGTAAAGGCGGGATCCAATGCGATCCGCGCACGCTATCCTTCGGTGAGCTGGAACGGTTAAGCCGTGGTTACGTACGGGCAATCAGCCAGCTTGTCGGACCGACCAAAGATATTCCAGCGCCGGACGTGTTCACGAATTCACAAATCATGGCGTGGATGATGGATGAATACAGCCGGATTCGGGAATTCGATTCGCCAGGTTTTATTACTGGCAAGCCGCTCGTCTTAGGCGGATCGATTGGAAGAGAATCCTCTACGGCCATGGGTGTGGTGCTGTTGCTTAGAGAAGCGGCTCATGTCGCAGGGATTCCGATTGAGGGCGCTCGCGTCATTATCCAAGGCTTTGGCAATGCAGGCAGCTTTCTTGCTCAGTTCCTTCACGCGGCTGGAGCCAAAGTGGTAGGTATTTCGGATGCGCAAGGGGCGCTCTATGATCCTGAAGGCTTGGACGTACAGTATTTATTAGATCGACGGGATTCTTTCGGAACGGTAACGAATTTATTCCCGAATGCCATCTCGAATCAAGAGCTGTTAATCCAAGACTGTGATATTCTTGTGCCGGCTGCGATTGAAAACCAAATCACAGAGGACAATGCGCCCGACATTAAGGCAAAGATTTTGGTGGAAGCGGCTAACGGACCGACGACCTTGAAGGCTACTGAAATTTTGACGGATAAAGGTGTGTTGATCGTTCCAGATGTGCTTGCCAGCTCGGGCGGTGTGATCGTCTCTTACTTTGAATGGGTTCAAAACAATCAGGGCTATTATTGGAATGAAGAAGAAGTGAATGAAAAGCTGCAACAAATATTGAAGAAGTCGTTTTATAACGTCTATCAGTTATCCTTGCAAAAACAAATAGACATGAGATTGGCCGCCTATATCGTTGGTTTAAAGCGAATGGTCGAAGCGATAAAATGGCGCGGCTGGATCTAGTCTATGCTCATTCAAGGAGATGCTGACATGTCTTATTCGATCAAAGTCATTAAAAAGCATATGCAAAATACGTCCGCTTGGTCAGGTGGAACGACAACGCAGCTAGCTATATATCCTGAACACACGGACTATAATAAACGAGATTTTATATGGAGAATCAGCACGGCCAGCATTCAAGATGAGCAGTCTCAGTTTACCTGCCTTCCTGAGTTTTGGAGAAAGCTTATGATTATAGAAGGAGAAGTGATTCTAGAATATGAAGGATCACATCGGGTGGGGTTAAAGCCCTACGAGCAGGAGAGCTTCAGCGGAGGATGGGTCACCCGGAGTATGGGGAAGGTAATAGACTTCAATCTCATTACAGCGGCGGGATGCCGGGGAGAATTAGAAGCTTTATTTATCAAAGAAGGAACTTCTCATGAGATCGCAAGTCGCAAGGATGATGAATTTTCACAAGTGACAGAAGCTTTTTATTGTACCGAGGGCCGAGTAAAATTTCGTATAAACGAAGATCAGTCTCTCTGGTTAGAGAAAGGCGACTTCTGCTTAATATCATGGAGAGCTTCATTGGATAACGTAAATATTAGATTAAGCCATTTTCACAATGAATCTGCAGCTTATGTCATTCGAGCCAGTATTGTATTGAACCTTTCTTCGAAGGAAGTTGTGGAATGATGAACTATGACGTAATTATTGTTGGTGCCGGTTCGATGGGGATGGCTGCAGCTTATTACTTGTCTCTTGAAGGGAAAAGCGTTTTGCTGCTGGATTCATTTAACCCTCCGCACGATCGCGGGGCACATCATGGCGATACTCGGATCATCAGGCATGCCTATGGAGAAGGGACGAGCTATGTCCCGTTAGCCCTCAGAGCCCAGAAGCTCTGGATCGATCTAGAGCGAGAGTCGGGAAGAAAACTGTTCTACCAAACCGGAGTACTAAATGTAGGCACTCATGATTCAACCTTTATAGAACAAGTTGTTTCTAGCTCCAAGGCCTATTCACTCCCGCTACAAACCATGGATTCCAGTAATATTCATACTGTATGGCCTGGGATTTCGCTCCCAGAGGGCTACGTGGGCTGCTTCGAATCGGAGTCAGGTGTGCTTAAGAGCGAAGAATGTATTCGTGCATATCGAGAGCAGTTGGAACTTCATCAAGTTACTATTTTAACAAATACATCCGTACAAGACTTGTCTATCGACTCAGATGGGGTAACGGTTCAAACAGCCGAAGAAAGATACGAAGGACGCGCTCTAATCGTTACAGCCGGGGCTTGGTCTTCTAAGCTGCTTTCTCTGATGAATATTCATACACCACTTGTAACGAAAAGAAAAACGTTTGCCTGGTTTGAAGCGGATGACTATTTATTCGGGGAGGAACGATTTCCGGCATTTACGTTTGAAACCTCCTTTGGACATTATTACGGTTTTCCCAGCATGGGAGGAGCTGGTCTTAAGGTGGGACGTCATGATGGGGGACTTCGGATCAATCCGGATGAAGCCATTCCCGAGTTTGGGGCACTTCAGGAGGATGAAGAAGACATAAGAATGTTTTTAAGCCAGTTTATGCCTCTTGCAAATACGAAACTACACAAGGGAAAAACCTGCACGTACACCCTCACTCCCGATGAAAATTTCATTATAGATGCGCATCCAGAGTATCCGAATATCGCATTTGCTGCTGGATTTTCCGGACATGGGTTTAAATTTAGTAGTGTAGTCGGCGAAATCTTATGCCAGCTTATTACGACAGGTAGATGCGAGCATGACATTTCGTTATTTTCAATGAACCGCTTCAAGACCAGTGAAACGTCTTAGTTTGGATGAAATGATCTATGTGCCGGAAATAACGAAAAAATAATGAAATAAAATGATATACGTACAGAATTGGTTACGGGATGGTTGTACGAATAGATGCGAATGAAAGCGCTTTAAATATATTCAATGTTAGTGTATTAGCTTAAGAAAGTAGGCAGGATGATATGCACATAGTGATTGACTTTGGGGGGGAAGACATCGACATCGGTTTGGTCCAAAATGGGACCGTTATCTCAAAAACTAGATTACCGGCCCTATCGCAAGGAGGGCTGTTAAGGCGTCTTTCGGGTGTAGTTGGATCCATTAATAAATTACTTTCCGAAAGACGATATGTCATTTCCGAATGTACGGGGATCGGGATAGCGACGTCGGGCGTGGTGGATCCAACAAGCCGGACCCTACTATCGATCAACGATACATATTCGGACGCCGTAGGGTTTCCTTTAGCACGGTGGTTTGAAGTGGTATTCGAACTGCCTTGTATCCTTGAAAATAACGCCGAGGCTGCGCAGATCGGTGAAGCTGCCTATGGCGTGGCGAGAGGCGAAACGAATGGCGTCTTGTTAGGCGTTTCACGATTGCTTGAAATAAAGCAAGCACCAAAAGACGTTTTACAAAATTAAGGAGAGTGTAAAAACAAATGTCAATTTCAAACATTTCCAGCACTTATATGATATTTCGGCTTCAAATCG
>NZ_CAKMMW010000047.1:0-18290 GCF_927798215.1 Paenibacillus allorhizoplanae | reverse complement strand
AGATGAGGATTGACGAGAACAACTTCATATTGACGCTCGGAGAGCCATTTAGAGACGTTAAGCCAGTAATGACCGGTAGGTTCCATACCAATGATAGCCGAACTAAGGTTATGAGCTGCTTGCAGAGAATGAATCCACTGAAGAAGATTTTGAAATCCTTCTTCATCATTCGAGAAGGATATTGGATTACCGACCACGATTCCACGAAAATTAACTGCACGTGCGACATGTACTTGTTGAGCGATATCGATCCCAACAACTAGATGCTGAGCGGTAATTTTTTCAATGAGTTGATTTTGTTTGTTCTGCGATTTAAACTTCATATAGAGCGTCCTCCTGGATGATGGGATTTTAAGGGCTATGACCCGTTGCGTACTCCCATCGTACCGAGGCGCTTGTTTTTTTGCAAAGCTCAAAATTAACGCTCTACAGGAATGCTATCGTTACCCATTAGCTCAATGATTTTTTGCTTAATCTGGCTAATCTCTCTATAGTCTTTTGACGAATTTCTTCATCTGTATCTTCCGAGAGAATTATTAATACTGAATGGGTTGCTTTTTTGTTCATCACTATCCTCATCCTCACAGATGAATCGCTGTCTAGTGCCATTTTGAGTTGAAGCCGTTCAGAAAGCTTATTCTTTGAAGCGACCATGCACCTTACGCGATCTGACGGATCCTCAGCAAGAATCTCTAAGACTTCAGCAGGTACCATTTTGTTCTGCGCAACCCAAAACCTCATATCTGGATAATTATCAATTATTTCTAACCAAACCTCGATGGGAGCTTCATCCCAAGCTGCACGTAGATATTCATCTTGATTGTCACTCAGTCTTAGTCGAACAAACTCCTCTGCCGAACTTATCAAATAACCAACTCCGTTATTTTGAATAATTTTGAACTATCGTTTTCCGTCAAATTAGTCATTCAGAAGCAACAATTTCGTCAAACCGTGCAGCTAGCTTGAGGAATTTTTCACCCCAACCACTATCAATTGATATTTCTTGGAATGATCCAGTTGGACCAAATAAAATTATTAGTTCAGATATTGCTATATCTTTTCCAAGTTTAAGCTGTTGTTTGAATGTGTCTATGGTCATTAGAACATCCACAACAGTTTCGAAACGTGACCATGTGACATCAGTATTTGGAGAGTCGATCAAATTACTTAGTTCAGTTAACAAATCCAATAAATCATTGAGATTGTGCAATTTGTATCACTCCCCATATTCGGCATCGTGCTGTCATAATGCTATCGTTCACCGTTAGTTGAGCGATTTACACAAAAATTGACTATCTACATTTACTTTAATATACGATTCTCCCATGAAGAGATATTGATGTAATCGGTATTCAAAACATCCATTACATCCTGACAAAAGAGTCTAAGTTCGTCGATCTCTTGATCTTTTCTTTTCAAGATTATCTTTGCTTCTATCTCATTTCCCTTAGAATAATCAATGCTTAGCAATTTAAAAGGTTTGATATATTTGCCCTTTGAGGGGAATGTCCATCCATCAAAAAAACTTCCCAGTAATTTTTTGTTAATCTGATCGATAGGTTTATTACACTTAATGCTTACTAATATTTGGGTACCTTTGGTTACACCAACCGGTAGAGGACTATACAATTTTTCTATGTCATCCCAAATGACATTCATTTCTAAATCACCACCATTAATATTTACACATATCTACTACTGAAGTTCTCCGATAAAATTATACCCATATTTTAACACAAACTATTGCAGATTACTGCCCGTTACTTTAACGAAATCAGGGAGCAGCTGCCGCGTGGCGAGTTGCTCCCTGTTTATTACTCTGTCGTTATCCGATAACTTAACGGATTCCGTCAAGTGTTGTTAGTTGTAATTCCAAACTAGCTGACCTTTTCTAATTTTGGCAGCATAGATGATTTGCCCTGCGTGAAAATGAACTTCTCTAAACATTGCCATTATAAGATTCAAAGCAGTTGTCTCGTTATTTACTTGGCTATATGTAAGAGGGGGCAGATTAAGGAAGGGTTGTGACATTAATAACTCAGGTGAGGATTTGAGATGTTCAAGATATTCTATAAGAATATCAAAAGAATCTCTGATTTTTGTTATGGCTTGTTCTTTAGACATTTTTAACCCTTTTTCAAATTCCTTATCTCTATCTCTTGTGTCGGGAATATTTAGGTGGATTGTTTCAATCCGTGAGTGTACCGCACCTCTAATATGAGCAACTAAGTTAGCAATGCTGTTACTTTCTGGTGTCGGGGAAGAAGTAATATCTTCTTCCGACAATTGTTCAATCGCTTGAAGACTCCATTTTTTCTCTGACCTAAACTTAACTAACATGCTTTCAATTAGCTCTAAGGCAATTTCCATATAACGCCCTCCTAGTAAAAGTTCCCATATGTTGATATTATCAAACAAATGTTCCCCAGCACAATGGGCCAACCATAATTACTTTTATCACGGAAATCTGCCCGATAGTTTAATAACAAAAAAGAGACCCTCAGCAACGGGCTGAGGGTCTAAGTTTATATTTTAAAAGGGGGTCGACTTTTATTATAGGCTTAATTCATTAATACCACATGAATATAAGATTTCAATTTTGTTACAATTACTTAACTCTCGTTCTCCGTTAGTTGAATGATGTACCCTCGGCAATATGAAGGACTAGCCTTCTTCGAATTAATTAACAAAATCAGTATTATTAATTCTATTATATTCTTCAACTAATTCTTCATAGAGCCCCTCATTTTTTCGTAACATCCATTCAAATAAAGTTTTAACGCTCTCGAAAATATCCGGTTTAACTCTGTAAGGTATTTCTCTCCGAGTAATTTCATTGTCAACTAAATGTTCATAAAACCCAACACATATAGCATTATTTAAATAGTTACTTCTTCGATATTGATAAAAACACCATTCAGCGAAATTATAGATTTTATCAAGATCTTCATTATCATTATTCACGTGGGATTTAATAACCCTACGTCTAAGTTCAAATATTAATGAATAAACTGTGTCATCCTTACCTATGAAACTAAATCTTATATCATAGAATAATTCTAATCCCTTTCTTCTCCAAGTACTCATAAACGTTCATCCTTATGGTTTATTAAAGAGCTTTATTTTCGGGTTATATTTGTTTCATAAATAATTGCTAATTCTTTTATATAAATGAGGTATTCGTGAAGCAAATAAAATTATCCTGCCGTTTACTTAAATGAAAACAGGGAGCAGCTGCCACGGCATCTACTCCCAGGTTTGTTTGAACTCTCGTTATCCGTTAGGTTAATCAACTATGCGTAATACCCGCCCTTAGAAACGTATTCGTGATGTTCAAGATAATGCTTATATATCTTTCCGAATACTTTGTTCGCCATAGATTGTGATTGCTTGTCGTTCTTTAGTTTAACTACTTCATCCATCGGAGTGTCCATAGAAGTTTCACCACTAATTAACTTGGGGATATCAACTTCAATTACCCCATCTTTTTCCTTTAAGCAATTTCCAAATTTATACTCTGCAGCAGTACCTCTTATCATCACTAATTCAAATTCCAAACAAATTGCCATTTCGTAAGCCCCACTTCTATTTATTAACAATAATCATCTTTTAAAAATATACCAGTCTGAATTTCTGGTTTCATTGAACTATCGTTCGCCGTTAGTTCAAACAAATCAATTCACATCTTTGTTTTCTAGGCCGTGGCATTTAAAGATATGTTTTGGATTGTTCTTAACCTGATCTTTCTGAAGGTCATACATGGCTATTTTATAGTTAATCTCCTCTAAGTACCTCAATTCTTCTTCAACTTTCTTCTGCACTTCCAATTTATGCTTCACCAGCATTTCTTGTCTTTGCGAGAAGGTAGAATTGCCTAACCCAAAAAGATCCTTATATTCTTTTATCTTAGCAAGAGACATTCCCGTTTCTCTGAGACAACGAATAAAAGAAATCCAATCGATATCTTGTTCGGAATAAACTCTTCGACCAATCTCATCGCGTGTTATATTTTCCAATACCCCTTTCTCTTCATAAAATCGAAGTGTCTTTGCAGTTATATTAAAGTTCTCCACCACATGTTTCATTGAGTACAACATTCAACTCACTACCTCTCACTACAGTTACTGTAACTTAAACATAACATAAATTGCTTTAGAAGCTCAAAACATAAATATAAAATTTAGCATTTGACTTCCCCTAACGTCAACAAATTACACTTAGGTAGAACTGGTAACAGTAACAAAAAATAATGAACTGAGAGGTAATGATAATGAATCAAAAATACAGTAAGTTTTTTGACTCCTTTACATTCAAAAGCGGAGTAACAATCAAGAATAGAGTCGTTATGTCACCTA
This sequence comes from Paenibacillus allorhizoplanae, assembly GCF_927798215.1. Classification (NCBI taxonomy): domain Bacteria; kingdom Bacillati; phylum Bacillota; class Bacilli; order Caryophanales; family Paenibacillaceae; genus Paenibacillus; species Paenibacillus allorhizoplanae. Next base: position 13,935 of record NZ_CAKMMW010000047.1, on the reverse strand, counting down.
TGACAACATGGTCAAGTAATGATGACCTTACCATTTCTGATGAAGAAGTAAGCTACTACAAACAAAGAGTAAATGGTGTAGGACTTGTCATTACAGGTTGCACGCAAGTTTTACCTAATGGACAAGGTTTTACTAATGAATTTGCTGGATACAGCGATGAGTTTATTCCAAGTTTACGAAAACTAGCCGATGCAGCTAAAAGTGGAGGTGCTCCTGCTATACTGCAAATTTTCCATGCAGGCGATAAATCCTTGCCCGGACTGGATAAAGTGAGTGCGAGCGCATATCAACCTGAGCCTACGCCTTTTGGTCCAAGTGCAGAAACAAGAGCGCTATCCCATGAGGAAATCTTATCTACAGTACGTGCTTTTGGCGATACAACAAGAAGAGCGATTGAAGCTGGATTTGATGGCGTTGAAATCCATGGCGCACATGGATTCTTAATCCAAAACTTCTGGTCTCCAGCAACCAATCAGCGAACAGATCAATGGGGTGGAACACTTGAGAATCGACTGCGTTTTCCATTGGCGATTATTAAAGAAATCAAAACGGTCATTGAAAAACATGCTACAAAACCATTCATGCTAGGTTATCGTTTCTCGCCTGAAGAATCCTCCAAAGCGGACGGATTACGAATGAGTGACACCTATGAATTAATCGATTTCCTTATCGATCAAAATCTAGATTACATTCATGCTTCGTTAGATCATGTGGCTTCCAAGTCAGTAGATAGTCAAGATGAGAGAACAAGGCTTGAATTGATTCTTGAAAGAGCAAACGATAAGGTTCCTGTATTAGCGGCTGGTTCCATATTAACCCCAGATGATGCTGTCAAAGTGATGGAGTTAGGATTACCACTATTCGTCATTGGACATGCATTAATTATCAACCCCAACTGGGTTGAAAAAGTGGCAAACGGACGCGAAGCCGAGGTCGATACCGAATTAAAGGTTTCAAAACTCGAACAACTTCAAATTCCAGATAAACTTTGGGATGTCATTCAGATGGCAAAAGGTTGGTTTACTATCAGTTAAATAATAAATAAAATAAAGTAGCCCTACTGTGGGGCTACTTTATTTTATTTATTGAACTATCCTGCCCGTTACTTGAACGAGGCTTCCGATTGATGCCGGCAGCCTCGTTCTCTGGTTTCTTATTGAACAAACGTTTTCCCGTTAGCTTAAGGCTTTAGCTTAGATAGATGTCTTATCAATATGATCCGAGCTTCATTGAAGTTAGTATATTCCTCGCTCAAATCTGAGTAATTCCAAATTCTATCCTTAATAAACTGATACTGTGGAAACCAATCAAAGAAAGCTAATTGTAATAGCTCAATTTGTCTTTGCGGAATTTTTTCTTCATTCCCAGCTAAAATGTAACTTAAAGTTCCTGCGACATTCATACAGTATGTGTTAAAATCACCTATCAAGAAGTTTTCACTATCCGGCAGTCTCATAAAATCAGAGCGGAAATCAGCCTGGACCTTTTCCATATCTCTGTACGGAAAGGGATTACGTAATTGGATACTTTGCAGTTGTTGGATCTCATTATCCAAGAATAGTGTCACCTCTTTATAAACATTTGTTAATCCGATTGATTGCCGTCAGTTATCTCGTCGTTGAGCTAATCCCATTAATCAAGAAAGTTTACCTTCCATAAATTGGTACCCGCCTGCTTTCGAACTCCAATAGCCATAACTCCTGTTCTGTCCTCGCCCTCCACAGCTGTTACATAATACCTTGCACCAATAATTAAACTGCTAGAATCAGTGACGGAGGATGGGGGATCCACACTGTAATAGTATATTCTCCTGTCAGTTTCCCACATCCAACTGTAAACATTAATGAATTGGTCCCCCTCCCACAAAGTAGCGAGAACCTTGCTATCATGGTTCTGCCAAGCATCTAGAAATTTTTTTATTACCTTAAGTGCGTCCGGATCACCTTCTAGACCAAGGATAGAGGTCGTCTCGAACTGATACCAGCTGGCTCCATTGTCAGTGGTTTCTAAGTATTCGGTTACTATTTCCCCATCAATATTATAATCAGTCCTGACGGTCCCCCGGCCATCACTGCCTATGTAAGGAAGATAACTCACTCCCGAATCAAAACCTTTTTTGAGAGGCAAATTCACCGGCTTCCAATTGACTCCCATATCCTCTGTCCTGTAAAAAGGAACCACCTCCGCCAACTTTAGCGAGGAGGTGATAAAACCCTTCCCGTCCATTTGAATGGACATGCTAAGAACCTCCCCTCCGATCATCTCCGTCAAATCCGCAGCCCGAAACCATTCCTCACCGCTTTGGTTAGAACGGTAAAGCGTTTTACGAACCATTCCATTGCTATCCGGTTCCGATTGCAGCAAGATCCACGAGTTACCCTCTTGATGGAACGACGCTTGAATATGGTCCGGCGACACCTGTACCTCCCACTCATCCAGGGTAGGTAAAGGGACTGAATTCCATTGTTTGCCTCGATCATCAGTTCGATACAACTGTAGTCCCTTTTGGATGGTACGGTCAACAGTCCAACATGTCAGGTCCCCTTCGTGATAATAAAATAACCGATTACCGTCAGTCAGTGGCATAGGGAACCCTTCCAACACAACTGGGGTGGGGGAAGGAGCATGTGTGGAGTTCTCTACAGAGGTATCCAATGGTATATATGAATCAGTGACGGCTATGGGAGCAGCATCTTTGCAGCCCGCTAACAACACCATAATTAATAGAGCGATTAGTAAAAAGGTAATGCATCTCATCGTGATCCTTTCCTCCTTGTAGCAACTTATCTATATGGACATCAAATGATGAAAAAAGGAATTCGTCAACAGCATCATCGGAGCACGCTGAGAATTTTCCGTTTTTTGGTATTTATTCTATAGACTCAATTAGGAGGGAATAGTTGCACCATTTATTTTTCTTACTAAGTTTACTTACTATGGTGGGGAGAATTATCTCTTTTTGCCGATTGAACACAACTTTGTAAGCCCAATTATCGGAATCATATTTCGAATCTCTTATTCAGATATTTAGAAACTTTCAATTTTCCATATGAACAAAAGAGCATCGTCCTATTGACGATGCTCCTTTCCATTATATTCTTTACTGCGTTAACACGAGCTCACCATAAGCCACTACTAGCCAGAAGCTTCCGTCGTAATCCTTACGATTCACCATATGAATCTTATATACGAAGCCGTCCTTTGTAATAACCCCAATCCATTGATTACCGTCTTGATCACTTAACGTCAATATGGACTCTACTTCTTTCTGTAACGTCATCTTGACGAAAGATTGTAAAACCTCTCTGTGATCCTCTTGCGTTTTTTTGGCCCAAATCTCCTTTATCTGAGCCTGCGTGTACGAAATAGCGACTAGATCATCCAGGTTCTCGAGCACTTCCCAAAGCGCATCCCAATCCTCCAAGAGTTGCGCAGGGACTTTCGGACGTAATATTTCTCCTTTGGCAACAAAGACCGTATAGCTTTCCTGCTCCCAGTCTACAGGCTTTCCAAGCAACTCAGATAGCTGGCGAATGCTGACATAGGTTCGCCCATATTCCTGGATCGTCCTCATTTCAATCTGTGGATTGTCTTGATTAATTGTGAGCATCCGGTCCGGTAGCTCGAGCGTGATTTGCCTCTGCTCCTCGATGTAACCAACCTTGTATCCCATCGCTTCAGTCATTGTACGCAGCGGCACCCAAACACGCCCTTCTTCGAAGTCTAGATACGCAGGTACGTCAGTCAGCAGTTGTTCTCCAAAAAAGTTTATTCTTACGGAATCGTATTGCTTGAGTGTAATACCGGACTGATCCTTCACATATAGGAACTGCGTTGCATTCACTGGCAACCATCTTTCAAATCCAGGGCAATTTGGACACTCAATCGGAAAAGTACCATGGCGAGGACTTTGTGCCAGCACCTTGGAAAATCCTGCATTCAATGTGAACCAACGGTCACCCTGTTCCAAGACGTATCCGTCACCGCCACTGATTGGTGTAAATATGACTGGTTCCAATCCGGTCAAAAGCGGGGACAACTCGGATAGTCGAATGCTTTTTTCTTCCTTCCCCTTTGCTGCATATACGGTTAACTTCCCCTGATCTTGCAATGCTAACTTTCCGTCCTTCATTGGAATGACGTTGACATTATTATTTACCGGCAGCGTATATAGGATCTTATTAGAATCTGGGTCAACCGCCGCCACTTGAACCTTCCCGCCTGAAAGCGAGTTTAAAGTCACATACAAGACTCCACCGCCAAACTGAACGTCGAACACATACTGATTCGGGTTTTCCTCCTGTCCGAGAGCCTCCGCCAAATCGATCATCAACGGGCCGTTCGTCTCATGCCAACCAAAGCGAAGAAGCTGGAGGGAACGCTCCCTCTGGATCTTCTCACCTCGTGGTGTAGTGATGGGGTCGTCGATCATGCCTTTTTTTATAGTCCAATATCGTTCCTTCTCATCCTTGGCCACCGCGGACAGTCCTCTTCCCCGACGCTCCGCTTCGGCCGGAACCGGTACATTGGCTGATCCACTTGAACTATCTTGCAGTACCATGATCAGAAATTCGACCAACTCTCCGTTAGCATTATTGGAAAGTAACAACGTTGTTGGGTCTTGGTTATTAACGAATATCGCTTTACTGCCATCCCAGAACGAATGTATTGATCTCATATAAAATCCGGGCTGATACCCCAACTCCTTCACCGTCTTTGTTTTGCCAAATAAGAAACGATCTCCTTGCTCCTTAAGTGATAATATCGCGGAGTCTGATGGGGTCTTTTTCGTTGATGGGTCCGCATGAACACTAGAAAGCGGTATTGCAGTAAGTATACCTGTGATTGCGATCAAAACAGCGATGAATTTCTTATGTCGTTTCATTGTCCATCCTCAATTTCCTTTTTTTGTATTCTTATCCATTAGACATATCTTCAAGTTAAAAGTTGCGATTCATTCTGTAATACAAATATGGCTCTAAATAGTCAAATCCCCGTTTTGGTAAGTACAGGCTACCCGTCACAAATGTCCTGATTATTGAGCCTTAAATCCATTTATCTGCTGAATAAAATGACGTGGAACTCAAAACACTACACCCCCAATAAAATAAAAAAGCACTTGATCAAAGATCAAATACTCTTGTCCAAGCCATATAACATATAACATATAACTTTAGACGAATAATAACTCAACAATTGAAATATTAGTGTTTACCACCACTCGAAAAACGGTTAAAAGAGATCTTTTTATAAAATTAGATTTGTTGAACTAAAGTTCCCTCGTTAGTTTAATCCCATTCCTCAATTTGTGTGTGGCTATCAATATTCTAATACTCACCATTGTATTCTACATAGCTCGTTTGTTTGATGCGAGCAATGTGATTTGGTATATATCTATTTTGTGCATGCGGTGATAGACCTTCTATATAATTAATTGCGGCTTCAACCATGTCATCAGTTAAAAAAACTCTATCATCCAAAAAACCGCTCAATAATGCTGAATCATCACCTTTTAACTTTAAATGAAGATAGCCATAGCCTGGATCTACAATAACAAGATTCACAATTTCATCTTCATTTTGTTCTTTTGATGAATCATAAAATCTTGCTACAATATCTTGGTCTTTATAAAATATATCCACATCACAAGAAAAATTTTCAAATGTGAATTTCATTAGATTTCACCCAGCCTATTCTTTTTCTTCATAATCGTACACCTATTGAAAATATTTAGCTTTTTTATACTTAATTTATTCAAGACAGCCACCACGTAATCCTGCCCGTTACTGTAATGAAGCTGCCGTTCCTTCGCGCGGCAGCTTCATTTAATTGTTTATTGAGCTCTCGTTCCCAGTTATCTTAGAACGTGTGGATTAATCAACGTGCTCCTCAATCAATGAGATTCCCTTCCTTAATTTCGAAAACTCCGTCGCATAATACGCCATGGCGATGGCCGGTAAGGCGATTCCGATCAGCAGTGCCGCCTCCCAGCCCCCCGTTGCGTAAGCCCATCCCCCTGCCGCTGAGCCTATAGCGCCCCCTAAAAAGAAAATGGCCATATACAAACCGTTAAGCCTACTGCGAAATTCCGCTCCTAAAGAGAAAATCACCCGCTGCCCGAGAACCATGTTGGCGGAAACCCCCATGTCAAGTAAAATCGCCGAAACTACGAGGATGGGGATTGCCAGTGCAGAACTTGATGGAACCAGCAAAGGAAGCAACTCGGAAAAGATGACGATGGCCAACGCCCATCCCGTAGCCGGGCGAACCAATCCACGGTCTGCCATACGGCCCGCCGCTGGCGCCACAATTGCCCCCATTACCCCGACTAATGCGAACAGAGCGACCTCCTTCTGAGTGAAATGGAACGGCGGACTTGTCAATACCAACGGAACTGTAGTCCAAAACAAACTGAACGTTCCGAATACACAAGCATGATAAATTGCCCTCCTGCGCAATGCCGGTGTCGCCTTCAGCAGATGCAGCATGGAGTGCAGCAGCGCCGGGTAAGCTGTAGCGGTCAAAGGCTTCCTTGAGGGTAGTGCCTTTGCCAATACAAGAGCCAGCGCGAAAATCAATGCTGCGGAAATGAAATATATGGCGCGCCAGCCCATATACTCCGCCACCAAGCTTGAAATGGGACGCGCGAGCATAATCCCCAGAAGTAGCCCGCTCATGACGTTGCCCACATTGCGACCGCGCACGGCTTCAGGCGAAAGATGAGCCGCATACGGCACAAGGATTTGTGCTGCTACGGAACCTACTCCGATCACGAGTGAAGCGGTGAGGAACAGGATGGCGCTTTTGATTACAGCGGCAATTGTCAAAACGACGGCTGTAAGGAGCAATGATGAAAGGATCAACTTACGATTTTCCAGGATGTCTCCCAACGGTACGATAAATAACAAGCCAATCCCGTAGCCGACTTGAGTCAATGTAACGATGAGTGCGGCAGCCCCGGAGGAGAGCCCGATGGTCGAACCGATGGAGCCTATCAATGGTTGAGCATAATAAAGATTTGCCGCTATGATACCGCAAGCGGCTGCCAGGATAAAAATCAGCGATGGCGAAACCGATTTTTCCGTTGGAATGGAAGCTGAATGCATAGAAAGTCCCCTTTGCTCACCAGAAATTTTATGGAACAGTTGTTCCAGAATGTGCAAAAAAAATGTTTTATATCATTTCCATCACCATGTCTATCATCTGCTGCATCTTGCTGCGGTCACCCTGCACCTTCGCAACGATATTTATACTATGATTCAGGTTTGAGAGCAGATAAGATAAAGTCTTGATATCTTTCTCAGACATGATTTCTCCCGTCTCCTGACCTTTGCGCAGCAGCTCGTAGAAGGATTTCTCCAACTCGTCAAACCGCTCCCTGATCAACGCATTCAGTTGCTCATCTGGCGAATCCATGCCGACTGCTGCATTAGTAATGAGACAGCCCTTCGGCGACTCGCCGTCCAAGGCGGAATCGATGTGTATCTCGAAGTACTGCCGGATTCCCGATTTTGCGGATGTCGCATTGACGAGGATGTCCCGTTTGGCTTGCTTCCACTTCTTGTACCAGTTGATCGCCTCGATATAAAGCGTTTGTTTGTCCCCGAACGTTTCGTACAGACTTGATCTGCTAAGATCCATAGCTTCCAGCAAATCGGGAATGCTTGCCGCTTCGTAGCCCTTCTTCCAAAAAACGAGCATCGCTTTATGAAGCACCGCTTCTTTATCAAACTCTTTGTAGCGTCCCATGGTTCTCCCTCCGTTTCCGTAGGTAGAGTATATACTTTTCCGGAACGATAAGTCCAGTATTTTCTGCAAATATGAAAGTTAGCTCAGGCTGGGATAAGATGGATTACAGACTTTTAAGTGAAATTAGTGGACCTCTGCTTTTCGATCACCACTTTCTAAAGAATAGCATTTGTTAGGTATTAGAGTAATCTGCCCGTTAGTTTAAACTCCCTGGTGGATACTACAACTAAAAAAATGTCCCTTTATCCTTTCCGAATTCCATAAATAGCGTCAAACAGCCCCCAACTTTTTTTGAAGTTGAGGGCTGTTCTATATTTTTATTATACTTAAAATTTTGTTTACTTTTGTAAAATCGACTAACGAACTTTATTTTCCACTAACGAACTTTATTTTCCTTGATCAATAGGTTTGCTTGTTACGAAAAAAAACTTCGTGCAGGGGAGGGTCTCCCTAGTTCCAAACACAACTATCTCTGCATGCCGCTCCCTATACACCGGAGGGTTCTTTGCACTGCAATTCCAAGATCTTCGCACGTTCCCTGGCCTTCGCCGGGGCAGTCGTGGCTCGGCTCCCTCTTGTCCCTTTCGGGTTCACTTTCACGATGCGGTAGGATTCATTTTCATTACGGCCTGCAGATTTGCTTCATCGCGCAAAGCGCGACTTTTCACAGGGCTTCAGCCGCCGGATTTCGCCGACGTCTGCCTGCTAGCTACGGGGCGGCTTGGACCTTACCCCGACTGAACTTGCATCAGTAAGTTGTGCCTAGCTTGGCTAGGCGCGCACTGCCCGTTAGTTGAACAAAATCAACCGAATATGGCCGTTTATCCTTTGTATTAGTTTGAGCCTGTTTTCGCATCGCTTTGTATCAATATTAACTTGTAATGAAAGATGAATTTTGGGATATGAAGATGTATTGTATAACGTTAAACAGGCCATTTATCTGTATCGTTTTACAACTACGGGGAAGGTAACAACTTAGTGTCCTTTATTGGAAAACAATACAACTTCTTGTCTTTTAGAAAAGACAAGAAGTTGTATCCATAAAATAAAAAAACCGCTCAAATCGCGGATTCAAATGGATATATGATCTTGTCCTCTTACAACAAGAACTTGATGTCATAAATGACAAGAACTTAATCTCATTGCCTTCCTTCCTCATGGCTTTTTTGTTTTTAGTCGTGTTCATAAAAAATAACCATCGCTTCTTGGCGATGGTTTAATAAGAAGGTGCTATCGGAATCGCGCAGCCTTTCACATCAATACTCCGAGCCCGCCTCCGATAATACCGGGGAAGGCGATTTTGTGTAAAAGGTTATGACGGCCTACGTTAATTTCGATTGTTGAGTTTTGAACAAAGAAAACCGCCCTTTTGAAAAGGCGGTAAAATTGTCTCTTTTGTACTGCTATTTCATTCCTACTACAGCGGCGAACGCTTGAACGGCGGCATTGGCCACTTCCATGTCTTGCTCCATGGTGCCTCCGGCGACGCCGATACCGCCGACGGTCGTGCCTTCGCGAACGAGTGGGATGCCGCCTCCCAAGATGGTAACTGTCCCTTGGTTTGTCGTGTTGACCCCATAGTGTTGACCGCCGGGAAGCGCCGACTGGGCTAAGTTAGCCGTGGGCATTTGCATGGCTACACTCGTCCAGGCCTTTCCCTTGGAGATTTCGATCCCGGCGATCCGGGCATGGTCCATCCGGTGGAAGGCGACCAAGTTCGCCCCGGCGTCGACGATTGAGATATCGAAGGCGAGTCCCATTTGACGGGCTTTCTGTTCCGCAACCTCGAGCAATTGTTTAGCAATCTCCAATGTAAGCATCTCAAACACCTCATGTTGTTTTGTTTCATGCAGAATATTATTTACTGAATTCACCAAATTAGGGGCTGTCACATGAACATTTAAGGTGTGGATGGAGTTATTTTGGTAACCTTTTACATTCCATTCAGCCTTCAGCGGTTGAACTTCTCCATGCTCGTTCGTTGCCTTGCTCAGAATCGTGTATTGACCTGGTTTTTGCGCATCCCACGCAAAAGACCATCTCCTCCATGAATAGGGAACATCAGGATCAAGAATGTTTGCTTCATTCCAGAGTGTCCCACCATCTGTGCTAATCTCTACTTTCGTTACAGAATGCTCGCCAGCCCAAGCATACCCTTGTACCACGTTGGTGCCAACAGCCATCTCTTGCTCTTCTGTAGGAGATGCTATCGTTGAATTGATTAAAACTGGTGATAGCGGTCGTGCATGTTTGTAGTCGTTTGTTTTTTTTAGAATGACATAATCTATACTTTGAAATGGTCCCTTGAATGGCTGATCTACAACTCTGATCCTATGCAGCCATTTAACAGACGCAACTGCGTACCATCCAGGCACAATTAGTCTTATTGGAAAACCATGTTTATCGGAGAGCGGTTCACCATTCATTTCATAAGCCAATAAAGTATCTGGGTGAAGTGCCTTGGCAACAGGTAGACTTCTTTTGAAAAATACCTGTCCATCCATGTCATTTCGTTGACCGTAATCTAATCCTTCAAAAACAATCTCAGTCGCACTTGGGGATACTCCTGCTTGGTCTAATACATCCTTCAGTCGAACGCCTCCCCAAATGGCGTTGCTTATCGCACCGAGCTTGAATTGGTTACCTTGTGCTTTCCTTTCAAATAACGAACGCTTGTTTCCTGCACACTCTAGAGTAGCGGATAGCGTGACCTTATTCATGTTTTTCAAATCAGCATACTTAAATTTAATTGGTTGATCCACTAATTCTTCAATTGAAAGGTACCAGGTGTTTATATCGATTGTCGGGTATTCAAAATGATTTCTGACGTAAAATAATTGATTCGGTGTAATGGTTTGGAGGTTGGCAACCATGGGAAATTCAAGATTTTCTGATGGGAAATAGGAAACTGGAACCAAATGAATGTCGCGCATGAACAAATCCTCCTCTGCAGCTAAATATGAACAGAACAGCTATAGAATTTATTTTTAGCAAAGAAACGTAATTTTAACCATCAAACAAGATTTGTCATCTTGAGTTACAAAATAAAAATCGTATTTGACGATTACTAAAGCTTAGTAAAACCGTTGCTGCCGCGGAACCTTCCTGTCGTCTTTCAATTATCCGGTATAGATTCTAAATGGCTCTTCCCCCTGCCCTCGACTGCGCTCTGCCTGGAACTGCTCCGTCGGGAATGACATCAAGTTCTTGTCAAAATCGGGAATGGGATAAAGTTCTTGTCATTTGGTTTTGACAAGAACTTTATCCCATAAAACAAAAAAAGCCGCGATTTTCGCGGCACTTAATGAGATAATGTTCTTGTCACCCGACATTCACCCATATTGGACTCAATTAGGGTTTTATCAATTTCTTGAATATGTCCGATAGCGATACATTTTTCAAACCTCCTTCAATTTTTGAAAATGCAAAAACGCTCCTCGTCTTATTGAGACGAGAAGCGTTTGCTCTTCCGGTACCACCTAACTGGTCGGGACTTAGGATCATCATTTGCATGATAGTCTTGATGGGAAACGCCTAAGTCTTGATGGAAACGCCTCAAAGCTACGATCCTCTCACTCCCGTTGCTTCCGTATTTCCTTCTGCACTTGCCGCAACGCCTTCTTCGAGCCACGCTCCATGTCGTGCTGAAACTTGCGGTCTTTATAGCTGGTGAATAGCGTATTCAGATCATATCCTGTAGGATACAACTCGCTGGCTCGTAGTTCTAAGGATACCCGCTTGGCATGCACCTCTACAAGCTGCCCTTCAAATAAAACCGTCATATGGTTGAAGCTATCTCGGCCTTTGTACACGATCGCGGGTTCATCATGCTCTAATAACCGCACACGATCACCCATCCCGTACTCCTCGAGTACAACTTCCGTTTCATCCGTAAGTGCCACTACCGGCTTCTTCATCACTTTACTTTGATGAAGGAGATCCAACCGATAGTTTTTACTCTCCATATACAGCTTCGCCCGCCTCAATACCGCATCTTTCAACTCCATCCTCTTTGAGATCCAAAGCGCATTGCTCTCGCCCGATTGCCCAATCAGTAGCTTATATTGCGGCTCTAAGGTCTCGTTGTCGAATGCCATGGCTGCGTTCATGAAATCCGGATGCCGTTCCGAAAATTCCTTAATCTCTCCATAGTGCGTGGTCGCAACCGTCATACAACCCATTTGGTAAAATTCTTCCAGAATCGCAATGGCCAGTGCCGCACCCTCATTGGGTTCCGTTCCGCTACCAATCTCATCAAACAACAACAACGTATTCCGATTCGCTTGGCGCATGATCTCGGCTATATTTTTCATATGGGACGAAAAGGTACTAAGCGCATTCTCCAGGCTCTGATTATCCCCGATATCAACGAACATACGATCAAACACAGCCACTTCGGTAGACGCATCCGCCGCGATGTGAAGTCCGGACATCACCGCCAGTGCGATCAAACCGACCGTCTTCAGTACAACCGTCTTGCCCCCCGCATTCGGACCCGTAATGACCAAACTGCGATATCTATCGCCAATTTCAAAATCCAGCGGAACCGCACCTCCTGACAATAACGGATGCCTGCATCGGACCAACTTAATCGTCCCGTGGTCGTTCACTTTAGGTGCGATTCCATCCATGCTTTTGCTAAATTTTCCTTTGGCGAAAATCATATCGTACAGACTAATCAAATCAATATTGACCGTTATCGGCTGGGTTTGATTTGCGACTAAATCCGATAGAGCCGACAGAATCTGAAGCTCCTCCATCCCCTCCTCCATCTTGAGACCCGAAAGCTCTGCGTTATACTTGGCAACAGTTAACGGCTCCATAAACACCGTCGATCCCTTGGAAGATATTTCGACAATCGTTCCAGCCACTTGATGCTTATAGGCAGCTTTAATCGGGATGGTGAAGCGGTCATTTTTTTTGCTGACAAAAAACTCCTGAATAACCTCCTTGTTCGCGCTGTTCTTCAGAAACTTTTGCAGCTGCTCCTCAATCTTCGCCTCGGCAATATCAATATGCTTGCGGATTCGTCTGAGCTCTTTACTCGCCCCGGAGTCCACCCGATTTCCTTTAATAGCTTGGTGAATTGCATCTTCAATGTTCTGGAAATCCCACATGGAGTTGGCATAAGCACTTAGCTTAGGAGCGTAGAATTCCTTCTCGGTCATGAACTTCTTGACTTTCCGGCAACCCCGGAGAAAATCAGCAATGGCAATCAGTTCGGAGGGATCCAGCACCATCCCTTTGTCCAGCTTCTCCATCATGAGTTTAATATTCGAAATCCCCAGCAGCGGCACATGTCCCTCGGTATCCAGAATCGCGCGGGCTTCCGTTGTTTCAAGGAGACGTTGCTTCACTACTTTGAGGTTTGAACTTGGTTCGAGCTGATCGATCAGTTGCTTGCCCAGACTGCTTGCACAATAGCTTTGGACGAGTGTCTTCAATTCGTTATATTGTAATTTGTCCTTTGTACTTGAATTCATCTTTGCATTCTCCTCACGATTGGGTGATCATGATGAAGATCCCTGCACCATAAGATTTCAACGTTTATGCCCAAATAAGCGCAAAAAAAGCTGCGGGAAACCCACAGCTCATTACACTCAATTTACATGACGTTACACATAGAGAAAAGCCATCAGCTGACAAGGGATTTGTGTCCAAAGCCGCAGTTTACTTCCTCTGTTCGAGTCATGGTTCATGATGTATTCGCAGGGTTCTTCATAGGTAACTTAAATAAAACTATCATATAGGATTTTTAGAAACGGTATCCCGCTTCACCTATAGAATAGAATGTTATCTTCTTAAGTTATGCCTGTTGAAAACCTGCTACACTCATAAAACACCTCGTAGGGAATGTGTCTTGCATTGAAATCGTATGATGTAAGTAGAATATATGATTTGATGTGGGAAGTCAAGGGTTTAATGACCGCTATTCAATTCTTAATTAATCATTTGGCTGGTGGAATACTTTCCGAAGTATTTGAACTATCCTGCCCGAAGCGCCAAAGACCAACACGCTCTACTGCGCGTTACTTTAATAAACAAAAGAGGAGCTGCCGCGAAGCAAGCCCTTCAACTATCGTTCTCCGTCCCTCAGTTTTAAGGGTTTATCTCACGTAAACTCATTCATTCGCAGGATTTCATCACCTTGAAATATAGTAATCTTAAGAATACTAGGTTGTTGAG
>NZ_CAKMMW010000046.1:0-18791 GCF_927798215.1 Paenibacillus allorhizoplanae | reverse complement strand
TCATTTGAAGCTAGCGAGATTTTGCAATCTCTTTTATAGTCGATTACTCGACTGTGCTTACTCACTCGTTGTTCAGTTTTCAAAGATCAATTTCTTTCGCTCACTGCCGTGTTACCGAAGCAGCGAGAAGTAATATACCACAGATCGTTTCTCAATTGCAAGCACTTTTTTCTTGTCAATTTATGTCGGTGTCTGTCGGAAAGTCATCTTACCATACCTCATTGCTTGAAAGCAAGTCCACTTCGATTTCTCTTGTCGTGGTTATTTGCTTCAGAACAACGAGGACTAATGTACCATGCCTAGAAACCAATTACAACCCCTTTGGAAAAGTTCCACTATTGCAATTGTTTCGAATTGTTCCTACAAGTACATAACAAAAAAAAGAATGCATTCTGCACCCTTTTCCCCGTTTAGTATTCCATTGTAATAATCGGTGTTCCGATCGTTAAGCGCCAGAGACCCGAAGTGGTATCTAGATGAAGGGCGATTTGGACATTCACCTTTTGATTGCCGCTTCGTATAGAAGCTTCGAATTCAGATGATACCAATGATGCACTGTAGGTAGTACCATCTTCGTAACGCTCAACAACATTTCCTTTATAAGCTTGAACTAACTCGGTGAGGAACTCTTTAGGGTCATTCGATATGCTAAAGTCTTCAGTTGCATTTCCTTGTATCATCACGTTCCACATACCTTGAATGCCCTGTCCAGATAATTTCGCGGTCATTTGCTCCTGCCATTTCAGAAGTTGCGCTTGGTCTGCGCTACCTGGCGCATCTAATCGTAATACAGCATAACAAGCCGACTGTCCCGCTGGACTAGCAACGGTTAATGTCGCGGCTGCACTTCCAGCAGCTTCTGACTTCACTGTATAGATGCTGCTTTTTAAGGAAAGAGGCTCATTTGTGTAAGATGTAAAGCCGAGCTTGTTGGACAACCGTTCACCCGCATCCATCACTTTGGCATCCACACCGTCACATGTACCGAAATAGCCTGTATATTTGAAGGTAATATGTTCATTGGTTTGCATAAAAGGCTTTGCCACACGGAGTAATAGCTGTGCATCTTGTTCAGCTTGTGCATCCACATGACGAATCCACCCGAAGAATAAGCCCAGTATCGTGATGCCTATGATCATTTGTGTCCAACGCTTTGACATGAAAAAAGCACCCCTTCGCTAGAATCTATCACTCTAGTAAAAGGATGCCCGTATCTAGCAAATGTTAAACCTATCCACGTGTCGATTGAAAGAATTCAATTCGCTCGCCATCTAACCCGTTAAAGAAGAAATACTTAGAGCCGTTTGGAAGTGTTGTAATTTCCTTATCCAGTTGTTCAACTTCTAAAGCTTGAATTCTCGCGAATTCAGCATCGATATCATCTACGGTAAAAGCCAAGTGATGCACTTTGCCTTCCTGTGGCAAGTTCGCATTATAGCCTTCAATTAATTCAACTTCTGTTTCATTTGCAGTTTCAAAGCCAAGAAAACCAAGCCGGATAACGCCATTCGTATGAAGTAACGTTCCTTTGTGCTTAAGTCCGATTACATTAACATAAAATGCTATAGACGCTTCTAAGTTTGCTACCATGACGCCTACGTGCTCTAATTTCATAACGGTCATATGTATCTGCCTCCTTGTTCTAACCCCCTTCATTTTAGCTAAAAATAAAGAAAAGAGCTAGACCGTGATCAATACATTAGAATTGTCTCCATCTCTCCATTTAGAGAGAAGAGCGTTACCTCTGTATTCGTTGTATGAACTAGGCCCAGGTTATCAAATACTTCCCTGATCTGAGCATTATTTAAGTGCTTCGTTATCGCTTCAACAGCTCGGGATGAATATTCTTGGTATATGGATTCGAAAAAAATAAGAACTTCTTTTTCACCAATGATCACTTTCGTGTGCAGCATTCGCAACACCCCCGGTTCAGATAGAACAATTGTATATTTTGGAAGCTAAGAAAGTATGAGGACTTCTTTAGGTTTATGTTAGGTTTGTAGACTTCGCCAAATATAAGGTGTCCGTGTATAATAAAAACGAAAGCCACGGACGGGAGGGGCCAGAATGAGGTTGTTAAAGCTATTGCAAATCTATGAGGTGGATGGGATTACGCCGAAACATCGGTCAGATCGATTCGATTTCGATGAGATTCAAGGGCAAACATTTCGTGAAGTGAACCCGACCGAGGTCGGATGTCCAATGACGTTATCAGGGGTTCAGCAACATACACCATTCAAAACAACACGTGTACAAGCGATTGATCAAGACGGTCTGGATTTCCGTGTATTGACACGCAACACAATTTATCATTTCGAAGTATCCACAGAACGTAATGTCCATTAACACAAAAGACCTTTGACCACTCCCATTATCGGGGTAAGTTAAAGGTCTTTCTGGTTTATTTACTCAGCCAAACCAACATAAGCGAGAGAAGCTGACTCATATGCAGCGGCTTGCTAATATAGTCAGACGCACCTGCCTGTAAGCAGATTTCTCTGTCCTGTTTCATGGCTTTGGCCGTAAGTGCAATGATCGGAACATCAGCGTAATGATTATCTTTTCTAATGAGACGCATCGCTTCATAGCCATCCATCACCGGCATCATGATATCCATGAGAATAAGCTCAATACTAGGATCCTTCGCCAATAGCTCTAGGCACTCTTGTCCATTCTGAGCAACACTCACGATGATTCCTTCTTGTTCAAATGCATTACAAAGTGCAAATACGTTACGCACGTCATCATCAACAACCAGAACTTTTCTATCCTTAAAACGATTGCTATTGCCATCCTCGAGTGCAGAAATGATTTCACCGTTTTCTCGAATGAAATAATCACTAATCGAGTTAGTAGTTGCCGCCGCTACTTCCTTATGCGTGGCGTTAGTTCCCCCAATTAAAGGAGGCAGCGAAGGTACATATAACGTAAATGTACTCCCTTCGCCTTCTACGCTTTGCATCTGGATACAACCTCCAAGAAGTCTGGCTAATTCTCGACTAATCGATAACCCCAGCCCTGTTCCTCCATATCTCCGATTCGTTGTGCCATCGGCCTGAAGGAAAGGCTCGAAGATGACTTCTTGCTTGTCAGTTGGAATACCAATACCCGTATCCTTAACGGAAATTGCCATAACCTGCATGTGCATCGCCGAAGGCAGTAGTTCCACAATTTGTTCCACACTGCACATGCGAAATTCCACGTGAACATAGCCTTCATGCGTGAATTTAAATGCATTAGAAAGCAAATTTTTAATAATTTGACTGAGCCTCTGTTCATCCGTGTAGAATATTTTCGGTACTTGAGCATCCATCTCGATCCGAAATGTAAGCTTTCGTTGTTCTGCGACCTTCTCGAACTGACTTAGCAAGAGCTCAGGGAGCCAGTCCGCACGCAACTCACCGATATGAATATCCAATTTACCCGCTTCAACTTTAGACAAATCCAAAATATCGTTAATCAGGAGCAGCAAATCATTTCCCGAAGAATGAATAACACGAGCATACTCTTGCTCATCATGCGTTAAGGTTTTGCTATTGTTTTCCAGAAGCATCTGAGAAAGAATTAATATACTGTTAAGAGGCGTTCGCAGCTCATGTGACATGTTCGCCAGAAATTCCGATTTATACCGCGAGCTCAGCTCCAGCTGAATGGCATGCTCTTCAAAGGAGACTTTCATGTATTCCAGTTCCCTCGACCTTTCATCCGCGTAGCGATTCCTTTCCTCTAGCTGTTCATTAGTCAGATGTAGTTCTTCCTGTTGACTTTGAAGTTCCTCGGTCATAGCCTGATACTCCCGAAGAAGACGCTCAACCTCAACTCGCGTTTGCACGCTGTGCACGATTGTTCCTAGGACCTCTAAGATGTCATCCATCAAGCTCAACTGAAGCGACGTAAATTTATTAAAAGAAGCCAGCTCCATGATGGCAATGACTTCTTGATTATGAATGATCGGAACGATGAGGACACTTTGTGCGCTCGCTGACCCTAATCCTGATTTTAAACGGATATACGTTTCGGGGACATGTGTGAGATGAACAATTCGCTTCTCAATTGCACATTGACCAATCAATCCTTCGCCAAGATGAAAAAAAGGTTTACCAGCTTCAGCGCTTTCCTCCATTGCCGCATAAGATGCCAACCTCATCATGCCAGCCTTAGCTTCGTGTACGCTTCGAATGTAGAAAACACCGAAGGAAGCTCCAAATAATTCTGCTGCTTTGCGAATAAAGGATGTACCCAGTGTTTCCAAATCGGAAATACCTTGCAGCATATGGACGACCTCTGTCAACTTCCGCTGCTGCCACTCGATTTCCTCTTGGCTCTCTAGCAAGGCATTGGTTGCATCTGCCAGATCCTTCACTTCATCATTCATCGTGACATGAATGCGCTTCGAACGATCCCGCTTCATAGAACTCAGCTTCATGATGCTCTTGGTAACCTGTTTGATCGTCCCGACAATCGATCTCGAAATAACTAGCGCTGCTAACAACGAAAAAATGAGCACCACTCCCAACATAACAAATAAGGAGTTGGTCAACTTTTCATTTTGCGCATCAAGGTGTGCCGCACGTTCCTTCACGAATCCCATTTCAATGCTGCGAAATCGACTCAATTGCGAACGAATATCTAGAATATTTTGATGAGTAATAAAGAAGGTGAAATTAAAATAACCCTCATTCTCAAGACCATTTCTCATCGTCGGTAAAGTCCCGCCTGTTTGAATAAGCCAATTTTCGATAGATTCCTTGAGCGCGATTAAATTTTTCTCCTGGACGGGCGCATCACTCGTTAACTCTCTCAGTTGATTAAAGGAATCTCTCCACTTGGTCTGCCCGGTCGAATATGGTTCTAAATATTTTACTTCCCCTGTGAGTAAGTAGCCTCTTTGCCCATTTTCCATATCCATGACATATTTCTCAAGTAGATTCGACTCTCTATTGACGGCGAAATCATGCTCAATCACATAATTGCGATCTCGCTGCATGGCAGCTAATTGTTGATTAACAAGCACAAATGAAAGGGTTAAGCAGAAAATGATGAACGCATATCCAATCATAATTTTGGCACGAATACCGAATCTCATTTTCCTCAATCCACTGCCACCCCTTCTACCAAATCGACACCTAATAGTTGTATCATATACCAAACTACTAGTAACTGGTATGCAAACTTTTTACTTTACTACTTTACCAAGTTAATGTATCATTTAAATAAAGCATATTTATAAAAAGGAGTGTTGTACATGACAGGTCCAGGTGTTGAAAACATCAATCCACGCAGCATTTTATCACGAATGAAGCCATACACGCCCGGCAAACCCATCTGGGAGGTTCAACGTGAATTCGGGCTTACATCCGTTACCAAATTAGCATCCAATGAAAACCCATTAGGCCCCTCCCCTCTAGCTCTAGAGGCTATTCAAACATATCTATCTGACATCCATCGCTATCCAGATGCAGAGACCGTAAATCTTAGAGAAGCTATTGCGGAGAAACGCCGATTCTCGCCTGAACAAGTCCTTGTTACTAACGGCGGTGATGAACTAATTACCCTGCTCTCCGAAACTTACTTAGAGCCTGGCGATGAAGTCATCGTACCCTCACCAACATTTAGCGAGTACGAATTCGGAGCCAACTTACTTGGAGCCAGCATCATTAGCGTGCCGCTTGGGGAGAATTATCGCTATGAAGTAGAAGCTATTCTCGAGGCTGTCACAGAACGCACGAAAATGCTCTACATTTGTTCGCCGAACAATCCCACGGGAACTTATATGACGAAAACAGACTTACACCGACTTGTGAAGAGTCTTCCCTCTCATGTGCTAGTGATCTTCGATGGTGCGTACAGCCATTTCGTTACGGCAGATGATTATTGCGATGGTCTTGCGCTAGTACGAGAAGGCTATCCGGTTGTCGTGCTGCAAACATTTTCTAAAATTTACGGCTTGGCAGGCATACGTGTGGGATATGGCATCGCGGATGCAGGTATTCTGCAACGGATTCGCCAGGTCAAAGAGCCTTTTAATGTGAATACACTCGCACAAGTCGGCGCTGCAGCGGCACTCAAGGATGATCAGCATCTTGAAGCAACACGTACGAATAATGTTAAGGTGCGCGAGGAGCTTTACACCGAATTGCGTACGCTAGCAATCCCTTTTACACCAAGCATGAGTAATTTCGTACTCGTTGATCTAGGAACACAAGCTAAATCCATCTATGATAATTTAATGAGTCGTGGGGTTATTGTTCGATATGGCGGAGGTTGGAATCTTCCTAATCATGTTCGAATCTCAATTGGAACTTATGAAGAGAATGCGGTGCTTGTACAAGCTTTGAAAGAGATTATGGCTGTTCTAGCATAGAAAGAACCCCCTTTCCTACATCGGAGAGGGGGTCTTTATGATTGGAGGCAGATCGTGGATGCGGCATGTAGCAGCTGAATTACGTACGATAATCTCCCCTTTTAAGAGGATGGTTTCCGCAGGTAAATCGCGATTCCGGATTCGCCAAAACAGCACGTCCACACCGCGTTTGCCAATAAGTTCTTTGGTAACATTGACGGTCGTAAGCTCAGCAATTATAGGGTAGTCCATTTCGATATTATCAAAACCAGTGACAGATACCTCTTCGGGTACTGAGACACCCAACGAACGTAAAGCGGCGATCGTGGATTGAGCAATCCGATCATTTGCACAAACGAGTGCAGAAGGCAGTGTTGATCTTTCCAGATGAGGCCGAAGAGCATCGCGAATTTGTTCTTCTTGAAGCTGCTGATCCAAGCTCTCCAAGTGCAGCAGTTTCTGAAATGCGCTCGGTTGATATGGAATACCAGCCTCCTCTAACGCTTCACGAAAACCGTGCCAGCGCTCTCGAAAGCTTTTGGAAAAGGATGTATTACCTACAAATTGTACCGAGCTGTGTTCTAAACCAAGTAAATACTGAACGATCCGATAGGCACTTTCTCGATTGTTCGCGAAAACCTGATCAGCTGAGATGAACGGATCATCGTGATCAAGCAGTACCAACGGAAGTCCTAATCGAATGACCTCCATTAGCAAAGGACGCGAAATTTCTCCAACGCCGATAACACCGGCTAAACCTTGGGGGCGTAAGCTGCTGTTCAGCCCTTCTGCAGCGTTTAGCGTGAGGGTGAGCATGTCGGCCCCTCTAAGCTCCAGCTCTTTGGAGATGCCATCCAAGATTTTGCCCCAATAGGTGGACTCCTTCGTTTGAAAGCGGATGTTCGGCATCAATACAAGAACTGTGTTCCCCCCATCTTCTGCCCCTTGGGTGCTCCATTTCTTATTGGTGTCCAATTCACTAGGTGTGGTCTTCTTCTGAGCCAAATAACCAAGCTGTCCAGCCAATTGTACAACGCGCTGTCTGGTTTCTACGCTGACGCCCGATTTCCCCGCTAAGGCTTTGGACACAACATACTTGGAGACGCTTAAACGATCTGCAATTTCTTGCATTGTAATTTTGCCTGCCAAGGCTCATCACCCATTCCATTATGTTCCTAGTTGTTATCTATGAACGACGATAAAAGTCTTCTATTGTCTTCGCCGCCGGCTTCCCGTACATGCAATAGTCATCATTACTGCCAGCCTCAGCTTCAGGGTAAAGCTGCGCCGGCCAATCCCATAGCATAAAGCCATGGAACCACGGTTTTCTTCCAATTTTCTCAAACATAACGCGGTAGTAAGTGTCCTGCTCTTCCATGCTCGGAGCACCTTCGAGACCCCAATCATTTGGCAGCATCGCTGAGCCTTCACGGCTCGGACAGCCCGCTTCCATGAAGAAGAATGGCTTCTCCTGCCCCGCCGCAAATGCCTCGAGCGTTGCTACACGCTCGTCCCATGCATGGATGGGATAGTAACCGCTCGAAGAAATCACGTCTACAGCGTCCCACCACGTGATGTTCGTCTCTTGGTATTTATCACAGTTGTACGTAATAGTCCCCGTGTACACAGTCCGCACTTGGCGGATAAGCTCTCTCCACTCGGCTTCCCGACGATCCGTCTGTACCATTTCACAGCCAATGCAGTACATTTCGCAGCCTGTTTCCTGGGCTATACGTGCATAGTGAAGGATGAAATCCGTGTAGCTAGCGAACCAATCCCTCCATTTAGGCTCACAAGGAACATCCATATCAAAAAAATTGATATGCGCGCGCCAGACGCCGTTCGCACAATTAACGACGGGCTTTAAACATACTTTAAGACCTAAACCATGTGCCTTCTCGATAGCCCAAACGACCTCGACATCGGTCACAGTTGGTTCTTCCTTATAATCAATTTCAGTAGCTTGCGGATGGTCTTGAAGTGCCGACAGTGCGATCGCCGTCCAGTTGACACCCAACTTCGCCATTTCCGTCATTGAGAAATCGGCTGTTTTATTGGCCCATGTACCTCGCGTACCTACCCAACCCCAAGTCATTCCATTGATGTATTCCATGTTTACACATCCTATTCTTTGACTGAACCACTGACAATTCCTGAGAAGATGAAGCGCTGTAAGATTAAATAAAGGATCATCGTAGGCAACATCACTATGAGTATGGCCGCGCAGATAAGCTCCCAATGCGCACTATTCGGTCCAGCGAAGCGCATGAGTGACGTTGAAACGACCCCCAGCTTCTGGGAAGGCATATATAAATACGGAATATACATATCGTTGTAGATACTGATCGTTTTCAAAATAACAGCTGTAGCTGTAGCAGGCCCCAAAAGTGGGAATATGATTGTCCGATAGATTCTAAACAACGACGCGCCTTCCATCATGGCGCTTTCGTCTAGTGAATATGGGATTTTACCAATAAATTGTAAGTACAAATAAATCTGAACCGCATCTGTACTCGCGTAGAGCAGGATAGCTGCACCTCTGGAATTGAACAAATGTAAATCTTGAATGATACTAAACGTCGCAACTTGAGTAGTGATTAACGGAATAAACGTCGCAACTAGATAGGCGGCAAGAATCATTCCTTTCCCTCGGAAGCTAAATCTTCCTAATGCATAGGCAACCATCGTGCCGAGGATGATATTAATAAGCAACGAGGAAGCCACGATAATCCCTGTGTTCATAAAAGCCTGACCTAACTTCCCAACTTCTAACACTTTACTAAAATTAGCGAAATTAAAAATGTTATCCGGCAAGCTAAATGGACTGGTAGTCGCATATTCCTGTGCACTTTTGAAGGCATTCACCACAACCACGTAGGGAGGAATTAGCACAGTCAGTACCGCTATCAGAAGTGAAGCATATTTCAAGATGCTCGTGAGGAGCTTCACACTTTTATTTTCCACCACCTATTCCTCCCCGCGCAAAATAAATTTACGTTGAATCGTGATAACAACCGTCACAATGATAAGCAAGACAATGGCCATCGCCGATGCCAATCCAATGTTGTTAAATTTGAAGGCGACATCGTTGACCTTGGTGACGAACGTATCACTCCCCGGCGCAGCGCCCGTGATAATATACGGAATATCAAACACCTCAAGCGCACCTGAAACGGTGAGCAGCATATTCAGTTCAATGATTTTGCGGATATTCGGTAAAGTAATGTAGATGAGCGTTTGGAACGAGTTCGCACCGTCAATTTTGGCAGCCTCGTACAAATCACCAGGAATGGATTGTAGAACACCTAAATAGATCACCATATTAAAACCCATGTACTTCCATAAGGAAACCGATGCCAAGGAGATATTGACCAGCTCTGTATTACCGATCCAGCTTTGCTTAAACGCCCCTAGGCCAAAGGTGTCCAGCAATGTATTTAACGTACCGTGATCCGTGTTGAAGATGAATTGAAACATGTAGGCGGTCGCAACACTATTAAGAATATAAGGTAAAAATAAAAAGACCCGAAACAGATTACGTCCTTTTATTTTGGAGTTCAAAATGATAGCGAAATATAGGGCTAGGATATTCTGGATAATACCGCCGACAAAATAGTAAAAGTTATGGCTGAATACGCCGAAAATCTCTTTATTCGAAAAAATTTCTTTGTAATTAGCAAACCCAATCCACTTAAACGACTTGCTGATACCATCCCAATCTGTAAAGCTCAGTTGAATCAGACGCAGTGCTGGGTAAAACGTAAAGGTCGCAAGTAAAAGGAGCGGAATGGTCAAAAAGGACAGCAAAATGAGAATACGCTGCGTTTTATACGTAAGATCTGGCATGACAATCCCTTCTTTACTCGTTAATAGAATGCATATATTTCATGATGTAGAAAGGACTCTGACACGGTCGTCTGTAAGGTTGAGACCGCGTCAGAGGAATGTTCTTTTATGAGCTATTGCGAGTTATTGACCAACCGCTTTCTTCGCATCTGCCCATTTCTTGTTCAAATCAGCAAGACCAGCTTTAAAATCTTTGTTCAAAACGAGCTTCTGAATGTACGCGCCACCAAAGAAATCGATTTGTGCTTTGTTCGCAATGGTTCCGTAAGCATCTGGATCTGGTTTACCTTGCAGTGTCGTAGGCTTCATTGCTAGGAATTCTTTCAGCTGCGTCATCTTGGATTCTTTCGTTTTCAATGGTGGAATCATTCCTGCAAAGTCTGCATAATCGGACTCTTCAACCATGAATTTCACGAATGCTTTCGCCGTTTCGATGTTTTTGCTGTTTTTCGCTACGCCATACATGTAATCTGCACCCATGTTAGCATTGTATTTGCCGCTGTTATCATAAGGCATTGGGAAGAATCCGATATCTTCCGATTTAGCACCATTTTCGATAATTTGTGGGATGACCCAGTTGCCAAGGAAGTACATCGCCGTTTTACCGCTGGCTACATCTTTCTTGGAGGATTCCCAGTCAGAAGACATCAAGTCTTTTTCTGTGTAACCTTTTTCTACAAACGTTCTCAAAATCGTAAGTGACTTATTGTAAGGTGTCCCTTCCGCAAACGGAGCATCGTTCTTCGTCATCGAACCGCGGAATTCCGGATCTCCTGAAATTTCGAAGGCAATAACATCCCACTCGCTTAACGGCCATTTATCTTTAAAGTTGGTTGCCAGCGGTGTAATGCCTGCCGCTTTCAATTTCTCTGCAGCTGCATAAAGTTCATCCAGTGTTTTGGGAACCGATGTGATTCCCGCTTTTGCAAAAGCTTGTTTATTGTAAGCTACACCATTGGTGTTCACACCGCTTGGAAGACCGAAGGTTTTGCCATCGGATGCTTTAATATCACTGAAGTAGACTTTATCGTTCAAGCCAAGTTCGTTCAGCGGCGCATAATAATCACCTAGTTTACCGTTAGGAACACCGTCTGGGATCATATTCACGTCGCCAAGCTCACCTGTGGACAAGCGAACCTTCATCGTTGGTCCGTAGTCTTTGATCGCCTCAACTTCCACATCCGTCACAGCTGGATATTTCTTCTTGAAGGCATCCTTCCACTCTTTGAATTTCGTATCAACCAAATCAGTGCGGTGCGTAATAACCGTAATTTTACCCTTAATGTTCGCATTCGCAGCTGCCGTTGCTGCAGGTGAATTCGCTGCTGCCGAAGGAGATGCCGTAGAACTGTTATCGGTTGATTTACCACAAGCTGCTGTTACGGACATTGCAAGTACTAACGTTAAGCTGGTTGTTAGCCATTTTTTCAATTGAATTACCCCCTCGAAATAGTCAAACATTCAACTTGGTATCGCTTACATGCTTATTATATTTTTCTGGCAAGGTGATAGATATGTACTTTTTTTGTTTTTATTGTATTATCTTTGCGTATTCTTCCTATTTCATGCTAACAAGTTAGCTAACAACGTCTTTATATTCTTTCGGCGTAAGGCCAACCACTTTTTTGAATTGCTTGTTGAAATAAGCAGGATCCTTGTAACCTACCATTTCTCCCACTTGATATGTCTTCAACTGCTTCTGTTCTTTGAGTAGCTCTTTCGCCTTATTCATACGAACGGATATGATGTATTCAATGACCGTAGTGCCTGTTTCCAGCTTGAACAACTTGCTTAAATAGCTGGGAGTCAGGAAAACGCGTTTACTCAAGCTATTGAGATCCAGCGATTCTGCATACTCGAGTTCAATGATTTTTTTGATTTGATAGATCAGCACATGTCCTTGGCTGCTCTTCTCTGTCATTAAGTAACTAAGCCCCTCAAGAAGTTTGCGCTTAATCAACGCGCTCGCTTCCCCGTAAGTAAAGCAAGCTTTAAGCTCAACCGTCCAATCCACCGACAAAGGAGCTAGATCGGCTTGTTCCTGGCGTTTGCCCGCTTCTTTCTTCAAGGCATAGAATAGCGTCTCGATGAGCTCAAATAAATGATGCATCCGAATTTTGACGTTGGCTATTTCTTGGAGCATCTCCTTCACATGTGTTTCCATGGCAGGCATATCCAAAATTTCAATATCCTCAAGAACTCGCTTACGATAAGGTTCCACTCGGTGTAGAGTACCAAATCGAACTTGTCCAGCGACTGTGCGCGGAACTCTTTCTTGGCTATAAAAATTATATTCAAGCGCATACAGCGCCTCACGATATCCTTCTTCCCATGCATCGAGGTTTGATGAAAGTTTACTGATCCCTATAGAAATACGAAAAGAACGTTCCTGTTCAAAAACTTCGAGTTGCTTTCGCAGGGCATGAACATGGGCTTCTTCATAGGCGTAATATCCCAGAAGGATCGCGTAAATTCGCTCATCCATTTCCACCGCTCCCACTTGAATCGCAGCAGGATTAGGAGTTACATGGAGCTTTTTCAGGAAGGTTGTCAGGGGAACCGAAATGTCTGTTTGGATCAGGACCAATAGATAACCGGATATCTCAGCATAGGACGAATTGTACTGAGACAGGTTAAATCCCTTAGTAAGCTTGTCCATTTTGCCTAAAAGAATGTCGTGTATCGGAAATTCCGAGTGATCCGCAAGGTCCTCTTGCGACACGTTATTCGGGAGTTCCGTGGCTAATTGCGATAGCAGCTGATAAAGCTCCTGCTTGTCTACAGGCTTCAGCAAATACCCGGAAACACCCGAAGAAATCGCAGATCGCGCATACTCAAATTCGCCATAGCCGCTCAGAATGACACATTTCGTATCGATATAAAACTGTTTAATTGTTTTCGCTAGTTCTAAGCCCGTCATGCCAGACATTTTGATATCTGTAATCACCACATCAGGCGTATGTTTCTTCAACCCTTCCAGACACTCCGCTCCACTCGCATAAACCCCTATAATTTCGTACTGTTGGGACGCTTTAACAATCAATTTAGACAGACCAAGCCGGATTTTCTCTTCATCATCCACGATCATGATTTTCATGTGAGCCCTCCTAAAAGTTTTCCGACAGGAAAATTGGCATCGTAAGCATAAGCTTAATCCCTTTAACATCAAGCCGATAGATTCATTCACACATTAAAAGGTAACGTCACAATGACCGTGGTACCTTCTCCCTGCTGACTGGAAATACGCAAGCCGTAAGCGGGACCGTAATGCAAATTAATTCGTTCATCTACATTCAATAAACCGATGCCCGAAGTGGCATCTTCTCCGCTAGGATATTGGCGTGTTTGGATGCGTTTATTTAACGCCGCTAATCTTTCTTCTGCTATCCCTGCGCCATTATCCTGAAAATAGAAGGTAAGGATGTGGCCGTTAATCTCATAAGATACATGAATATGAATCGCTTCATCACTACCCTCGGTCTGACCATGGACAATCGTGTTCTCAATGATCGGCTGAAATAGCAGCGGAATAACTACATAATGCCGTAGTACATACAAATCCTGCACCGTTAATTTAAACTTATCGTGATAACGATAATTGATAATTTGGACGTACGTTCTAAGATGATCAAATTCATGTTCCAGCTTCACCGTCCCTTTCATCGGCTTATAGCTGTGACGAAACAGTTTGCCTAATGCGGCAATCATTTCCGCTGTTTCTTCATCATCGTTAATCTCCGCCGTCATCCGTATGGTCTCTAGCGTGTTATATAAGAAATGCGGATTAATCTGATTCTGGAGTGCGGCTAATTCCGCCTCCTTCTTCCGCCCCTCAATGATATACACCTGCCCAATAAGCTCTTTAATTCGTTCAAGCATCGAGTTAAAATGGTGTCCCAGACGGCCGGCCTCATCCTTCGTTTGCACATGAAAACTAACATCCAAGTCGCCGTTCTCTGCCTTTTTCATTAACCGCATTAACTTCTTCATCGGCTTGGTTAACGCAATGGAAAGCAAAATTGAAATAAACAAGGCGAAGGTAACAATCAGACAGGTTACAATTAACGTAATGTTCTGAGTTTGCATCGCTTCTTTCATGATTTGATCCAGAGGGATGCGGATGATCGTTTTCCAACCCGTTTTCAGCGACTGCGAATAGATACATAGGTAGCGTACACCATCAATTTCTTTTATAAAATCGCCCGATGTCCCTGCAGCCAATTGCACAAGCGGATCATCCGCAATGCGCTCGGTAATCCTTTTCTGCTCCGTATCATAAATAACCTGACTGTTCTCATCAATCATGAGCACTTTCCCGTTAGCTGCGGTTTCCAAATCACGCACCAAATTCTGAATGACACTAATATTTGCATCCACAGCAATCGTACCGATCGACTCTTGTGTATAGAAATCACGAATATCTCGAATGACAGTAAAAGCAAACTTCCCAGTCTGCCAATTAGCTAATTGTTGTGTGCTTAAGAAAACAGAACGGCCGCCCGCATCTCGAGCAAGACTCTTCCACTCACCCGAGCGCTCTTCCAAATCCGTTCGGACGCCCCCTGACACGATGGTATAGTATTTATTGTTGTTGTTATCAAAAATATAAATGGAGTTCGTTCCGCGCTTAATATTATTCATAATGCGAATATAATTTTCCATTTCAACCTGCTTGATCGTTAGCCCCTGTTGCTTATCCTCCAGAAGCTGTTGAAGCGAAGTTAAGTAGAGAGGAATTTGTGAAATTTGCTCCATATCTCCAATATAATCGTCTAGTCGATTCGTAATATTATTCGTTAATTGCAGCGCATATAGGCTCGTGTTTTTCTTAATCGACTTGGAGTAATTCTGGTAAGAGATATAGCCTGTCAGCATGATTGGTAATATGATTAGAAAAACAAAGACAATAATCAGCTTTTTCTCCATCGACATATTCGACATCCGTGTCCGCCTCCGCTTCGTGATCGTTCAGGAAATCGAACGCATGATGTTCATTATAGTCAGTTGCCCTACAAATGAAAACTGCCCTTCACCTACTAGCAGGGTATTTGTTTGGGCTCTACCAACTATGGTACAATGCTATCAATCATAGATTCATGGGGGTACATCATGTTAAAAGAATTCAAGGATTTTGCATTCAAAGGAAACATGCTCGACCTTGCTGTCGGGGTTATTATTGGGGGAGCTTTTGGTAAGGTTATTACTTCTATTGTGAATGACTTGGTCATGCCACTCGTCGGTTTACTCATTGGAAAAGTGAATTTCAATGATTTGTATGTGGCATTGGATGGAAAACATTACGAAACATTTGCTGACGCTGCCAAAAGCACCGCTGTCTTTAGATACGGACAATTCCTATCAACTTTCTTAGATTTCTTGATTGTGGCATTCGTGATCTTCATGGTTGTTCGTCAAATCGGCAAGTTCCGCAAGAAGGAAGCACCGAAGGAAAAAGCAGTTACTACCAAAGATTGCCCGCACTGCTTGTCTGAAATCCCTGCGCAAGCATCACGCTGCAAGTTCTGTACCTCAGAGCTTTCCGCTGGAGGCAAAGTTAGCGGAAGTATTCAATAGGTTCGTGTAATAGATAAAGAGCCCGTGTCGATTACGACGCGGGCTCTTTCGTTCTCAAGTCGGCGATCTCGCCTTGTTCGAATGCATTCGCTTGCAGCAAGTGTAACAGCTGCTTCGCGGTATCTTCAGGGGAGCGCAGCTCCCCTTGCTCTTTGAGCTGGACGAACCGCTCCACCTGTGGGAAGTCCTCTTCTGAGGCAGCTCGAATCTCCCGCTGCATATCGGTGTCCACCACACCCGGAGCCACGCTGCAAATCAGCACCGGGTGCGGCTGTTTCAACTGCTCGACGCCGACGCAGCGCGTCAGCATATCCAACCCGGCTTTGGCGGTGCAGTAGGCACCCCAGCCGGGGTAGGGCTTGCGCCCCGCGCCCGAGGAGATCCCGACGACCCGCTTCATCATCGGCCACGCCTGCGTGAGTCGAATGAAGCTGTTCGTCAGCACCGCGGGTGCGACGAGATTGACCTGCAGACTGCGCTGCAGGTCGTCTGGGGCTGCTCGGCCGATCGACGTCATCGGTTCGAGCATGCCCGCATTGTTGATGAGCGTGACGGAAGCCACGCCATCTGGTTTCGCGAGGATTCGCTCCATGAGCGAATCAATGCCTTCGGTTTGCGCCAAGTCGTAAGCATGGAAGGTCAGCTGACCTTCCATGCGCAGCGCCTCTTGGCGCAAGGTCTCGTTCTCGCTGCGGGAGATGCAGTGAACCGCAGCGCCTTGCTCTAACAGCTGCCGGATGATGGCAGCGCCGAGACCTTTGGAGCCGCCAGTTATGATATAAGTCTCCATAGGGTATGCCTTTCTCTTATTCAGATTTGCCGACTAGTGCCATCCTTGCGTATAAACAACTAATTTTTGAAAAGCTTAGGCTTGTAGATGGCAAGTACGGATACGTAGCCATTCTCTTTTCCTTCATTTAGGATAAGCTCAAAATCAATTTGGAGCTGCTTCACGCCGCTAATGTCCCTGATTTCATAGGGTCGTTTACCATTACTCACCGAGAAATCCGTTTTAGTTGCCAACAGCTTCCCATCACCGTACACCGTTATTTTGGCAGGACGGTTGAAGTTACTATTTTTATCATCAAACGTATAGTTGGACACGCTTCAACACGTTAGAACCCACAATTTTGGAATACGGTAATTCGGTTAAATAAACAGCACCCTCTCCCGCAGCCTCCTCCATTTCCGCCTTGTATTCCGCCGTTTTGGTATTCGTATGTACATTAAAAGTCGAATAGGTTGTTTCTAAATCATTCGCTTGTGAAGGTGCTATATTAGCAGGTTGATAATGAGACCCCTTTTAAATATATATTTGTATACTTTAATGCTACCCTACGGACTTCCAATCTGCCAATATTTCCTCTAACGGTTTCTCCAATTTCCGCTTATTAACTGTAATTCTTACCACGTCTAACTTACCTCTAACGAAAATCTCGAATTGATTGACCCTGCCTTCAACCACATAGTAATGCAGGATATCTTCTTTAGAAATGTATGTATCGTTTACCTTTATACCGTTATCTCCAACATACGTACGATCCAACAAGGCTGACAGAACAATAAGGAGGAATAGAACCCCATACTTCCCATTACTATTTAGCGTGACAATAAAGGGTAAGAAAAACAGATTCAGCAGCGTAATAAATATTTTTTGGTAGTCGCTATACCCAACGAGCGCAACTGTCCCAACCTGTTTCTTAGCTATATTAGCTCTGTAACTCTTGAATAACATGTACAACACATAGACAAGAACGATCACATATGAAATCATCACGATGTTCGCCTCCTAGCGTTTCGAAACACTTTCTAGATAAGCCGCTATACTATGCCTATATACTGGACCCATCGCCTCCGGCAGACCATGCAAATCAAAGTATTGCAAATCTCGGGTTTCAGCTGTTTCCATAGCTATCTCTCCTGTGGCTTCGCTCGCCATATAGGCCGTCGTTACTGCGTAAAATTCATCGCCATTGGAAAGCGTGTAATGATACTGAGCGCCAGAAAACACGCCTACTAATGCTAAGGCCCCAACTGTCAAACCTGTTTCTTCAAAAAATTCGCGTCGAGCTGTATCTTCTAGAGACTCACCTAAGTCCATAAGTCCGCCTGGCAGCCCCCAGATCCCATTCGGTCTTTGTTGTAGAAGAACTTGTCCTAGTTCATTAACCAAGATTACGACGGCTCCAGGCAAAATGATAGGATGATGCCCAACGAACTGTCTAAGCTGCTTATAGTACTCCATGACGATTACACCTCCGACTGCAAGGATTTGAAAATATCCCTTATTTTAACATAAGCGATATCTCCTTGAACATAAACGTCTACGCCGTCTCTCTTGGAGGGTAGTGTTCTCCAGAATTATAGCTAATTTACATTCTAATCCCTCGTAATGTCGCTGCTACATCATTTATTGGCTTTTCGAATGGGAACGGGACAGTATCAACTTCTTAGGCCGGGTAGCTTTTGGGGAATAAATGGATTTCCTACATCTATTTCCGGATAAAACTAGCCTATTGGGAGTTTAACTGGATTTTCTACATTTAATTTTTCTTGGAAAGCACCTATTGGCGAAATAATCCTGAAATAACGGGAGGAAATCCAGTTAGTCTGCGAATATGCGTGATCTCGCTTGAATTAGCTGTAGAGAATCCAGTTATTCACTTGGCTAGGATGCCCTGTAGGTAACGCCTAGGTTTGGGGTTGGGGCTGGGGTTGGCTTGAGGTGGTTGAGGTGGTTGAGTTGGTTGGGTTGGGAGCTGTCAAAAATGCAAAAGAGCAGTTTTGACAGTGGATTTCACTTGTTTTTTTGGAAATTGATGCAAATAGGCATCATTTTCGTGTGATTAGATGATATTTACTTGAAATTCGAAAGAAAGGTTGTCTTTTTGAACGCATTTGCTAATTTGGAGGATACATAGGGAGGAAAGGTTGCCTTTTTGCATTTCCCAGAGAATATTCCCTCTATAAACCAACCACCAATCCTGCATCGATTGGCTGGGGGTGGGGGTTTGCTTTTGCTTTGGGG
>NZ_CAKMMW010000045.1:0-22070 GCF_927798215.1 Paenibacillus allorhizoplanae | reverse complement strand
GTCCGCCGCCTCTGCTCAACGCTCCTATCCGCCGCCCCCGCCCGACTAAATGGAAAACATACAGTTAAATCTTGCGAATTCTTCCGTAATCAGCGATCAGATGGAAATTATGCAGTAAATCATCCGTTTCCGCCCATTTACTCTCGAAATCTTGAAATTAGATGGAGAATTCCCAGTTATTTTACTGGAAGGCGAAATGGCGCTGAAATTTGCTGTATAAAATACAGTTAATCTTATGTTCGGCCAAAAGGATGCCCGCAAGGATGCTGCTGCATACAAAAAGGGACGTACTTGTCTTAGTACAGTCCCTTTTTCCCATGTAATGGCCTAAATCAGAATATCCAACGTACCGTTCGGATTCGTGTTCATTTTCTTGCTGGCAGCGCTGTTTGGACCGCTTGGGATGTTCGAGTTCCTAGCGCTAGAATCCTGCTGGCTATAACTGCCGCTGCTGCTGGATTTCGAGCTCCCCTGCACGATCTCCTGATCAATCTGTTGAATCTGTTGCTGGATGAGCTGCACCTTGCGCTCTTTCGTCTTCTGATCGTCTTTGCTCTGCTGTTCCTTCGTTAGTTCGGCTTGCAGCTTAGCCTTTTGTTTCTCAAGGGCAGCTGTATCCGTTGAGCTGGAGGTGAAAGAATACGAGCTGCTGCTAGATGTGGTTGAAGCAATGGATATAGACATGTTGATCTCAACCTCCTTTCTAGCTTCATTTTGAAAAGTGGTTGGAAGCCCACAGGCGATTATGACATGCCAAATTGAGGAAACGCTGAAGGTGGACTGAGAATTTGCTTAAAATGATATGTCCGGAGGGAGCAAGCAGGAACTTGTTCACCTTATTCCCACTGAAATCCGTATAATGGAGATATATAAGGACACGGATTTGAAAGGTGGATGACGATGTCGAATTTCATTAGAATCGGACTCTTTTCCAAAATCGCACAGGTGACCATACGCACCCTGCGCCATTACGATGAGCGCGGATTGCTGAAGCCTGCATACATCGACACCGTGACTAGCTATCGGTATTACACCTATGAACAGCTCATTCGAATTCATCATATCTTGGTGCTGAAGGAGACGGGGTTTTCGTTAGATGAGATTGCGACGATGATCGATCAAGCACTCACAATGGACGACATGAAGCAAATGATGCATAAGAAGAAAGCGGAGCTAGCGAATCAGATAGAGGAAGCTGCCCAACAAATGGCGCGCATTGAGTCTAGATTGCATCAACTAGAACGACTGGGTGAGAAGCCTGCGTATGAGGTTGGGATCAAGCAGGTGCCAGCACTCTTCATGGCCGGGCTTCGCCGAATAGTACCACGCCCTCAGGATATGCCAGTCTACCGCTGTCAGATGTTCGAGGAGCTCGAGGAAGGGCTGGGGGGCCGGGCATCGATCGGCCATATGCAGCAAGAGTACGTTCTGTATCATATGACGGAGTTTATCGAGGAGAATTTCGACATTGAAGTGGGGTTTAGTTTTGGTTCATTAGCCTACCTACGCCCAGCTGGCCCCATCACCATATATGAAATTCCAGCTGAGTCCATGGTGGCAAGCCTGATTTACAAAGGGCCTTTCATGGGGGTTGGAGATGGGATTCTAGCACTTTTTACATGGCTCGGGGTCAATGGATATACACAAACCGGTCCGGTACGTGAGCTGCACCTATTCGGAAGAGAAAATCATCTTCACGATTACAACAATGTAGTTGTAGAGCTTCAAGTACCTATTTTCCAATAGGCTGCCAACTATTTTCTGAATCTCTCTTGACTCTCCCGTTACGGTAGACAATATCGTTAGGGTATCGAAGACGAGGGGGCATGATGAATGAGTAATCAAGTGCATGTAATTATTGGAACGGGGTCGCTCGGGAAGGCGGTTATGCGGGAATTAAAGCGACGTGGGGTCGAGCGTATACGCATGGTGAATCGCAGCGGCAGATTGTCGGAGGCGGAAGAGGTGGAAGTGGCCAAAGGGGATGCTTCCCAACTTGTTGATGCAGTGGCGCTGTGCAAGGATGCTGATGTGGTCTATCACTGTGCTCATCCGGGCTACACGAACTGGCCGTCCCAATTCCCCGGCCTTACCCAAGGGATTATGGCAGGTGCTGCTGCTGCAGGTGCGAAGCTGATCTACGGTGACAACCTGTATATGTATGGCCAAGCAAATCAGCCTCTGACAGAGAACCTACCGGACCTTGCTACTGGCAAAAAAGGGCTAACACGCGCCCAGATGGCGGAGGAATTGCTGCTTGCTCATCAATCGGGGAAGGTCCGCGTGGCGATTGGCCGCGCATCGGATTTCTATGGGCCTGGGGTTAAGCAGTCCTCACTGGGGGAGCGAGTTTTTGGCTTCGCTTTGAGCGGCAAGCCCGTTAGTCTGCTGGGTAATCTGGATATGCCACATACCTATACGTATATTGATGACTTTGCCAGTGGACTCGTAACACTCGCGCAAGAGGATCGTGCTTTGGGGGAAGTCTGGCATATACCAAGCGCGAAAACGCACACAACCCGGGAATTGCTCGAACTGATTTTCGATGAGCTAGGCTCCACAAGTAAAATAAGTACATTATCCCGTCCGATGGTGACGATGATCGGTCTTTTCCATCCCATGCTGAGGGAGCTCAAGGAAGTATTATACGAGTTTGAACATCCCTTCATCCTGGATCACAGCAAATTTGAGGCTGCTTTTGGCCCGCAAACGACGACTCCGCATGTGGAAGCCATCAAGCATACCGTGCAGTGGTATAAGGAAATGATGCAGGAGGAGCGGGCTCGGTAGGGGGCCTACTACTGGTTGCTACGTTCCGTTTCGCTCACAAGTCGGCGCACCCTTCACGTGGATGCTGCCTCCAAACCCAAAAAGGCACCCCATCAGGGTGCCTTTCCTTATCTAATACCCGTCCGTCCGCTGCCCAGCGTTCTCGGCCAATTCAGCCCCAGCCTTCGCAGCGGCTGAACCCAAATGATCCATCTCAATCTTCGCTTGAGCGAGCCCCTCAGATACACGCCGTCCGTAATCCGGATCAGCCTGCTCGAAATAGCTGATCATGTTCGCCTGAATGACCGGCTTACAGATCTTCAAAGCATCGACCAGATTCGCGATCAACTCATCGCGCTCCCAATCCTCGAACTTGCGGTATGTATCGCCCGCCTGCCCAAAATCATTCGTGCGGCTTATCTTCTCGCGAACTAGCCGATCATGATACATCGGCTGATGCTCTTTGCCCGAAGGCGCCGCTTCCTGCAATCCGCCGAGCGAAGAGGGCTCGTAGTTGACATGCGGGTTTTGGCCGGGAGCTTTGTCCACCATCAACGTCATCTGTCCGTCCCGCTGATTCGTGGCAACAGGCGACTTCGGCGCATTGATCGGCAGCTGCAAATAATTCGTTCCTACGCGATACCGCTGGGTATCCGAGTAGGAGAACGTCCGACCCTGAAGCAGCTTATCGTCCGAGAAATCGAGGCCATCGACGAGTACCCCCGTCCCGAAAGCGGCCTGCTCCACCTCAGCAAAATAATTGTCCGGATTGCGATCCAGCACCATTTTGCCCACTTTCCGGAATGGAATCCGCTCATGATCCCACAGCTTCGTCGGATCCAAAGGATCGAAATCGAGTTCAGGGTGCTCGTCGTCACTGAGAATCTGAACACACAGCTCCCACTCTGGGTAATCACCCTTCGCAATGGCTTCGTATAAATCCTGCGTGGCATGACTAATATTTTTACCTTGGATCGCCTCGGCTTCGGACTGCTTCAGGTTCTTCATCCCTTGCTTCAGCGGCTCCCAATGGTATTTCACGAGTACGGCATCCCCGTTCTGATTCACCCATTTGTACGTATTGACGCCCGACCCCTGCATTTGCCGATAGTTGGCTGGAATGCCCCATGGGGAGAAGAGGAAGGTGATCATATGCGTCGCCTCTGGTGTATTTGATACGAAGTCGAACATTTTCTCCGGGTTCTGCAGGTTGGTGACCGGGTCCGGCTTGAACGCGTGCACCATATCAGGGAATTTCAATGGATCGCGGATGAAAAAGATTTTTAAATTATTGCCGACTAAGTCCCAGTTGCCATCTTCCGTATAAAATTTCGTCGCGAAGCCGCGCGGATCCCGTAATGTTTCTGGCGAGTACGTGCCGTGTACAACGGTCGAAAACCGCACAAAAACAGGGGTGCGTTTCCCCTTCTCCTGAAAAAGCTTAGCCCTCGTATACGTAGAGACCGGCTCGTCGCCAACGGTTCCATACGCTTCAAAATACCCATGAGCCCCCGCGCCGCGTGCATGCACCACTCGCTCTGGAATACGCTCCCGATCAAAATGGGAAATCTTCTCGATGTAATGGTAATTTTCGAGCGTCGACGGCCCGCGATTGCCTATTGTGCGGATGTTCTGGTTATCTGAAATCGGATGGCCTTGGCGGTTCGTTAAAGTCATATTCGTTTGATCTTCTACATTAGTTGGATCAATCTTGTCTTTGCTCATGTCGTTAAGCAGCCTCCCAGCAGTAGTTACAAGTAACTTTTACCAATTAGAGGGAAATTATTCCTAGCAAAAAGCCCTCAATCACTTTCCGAAGAAAGGAGCGAGGACTTGCCATATTTCGTGAAAGCTTCATCATCCTATATGGATTAAAAATCAAAATTGTCCGGATCCGGGCCGACACGCAGATTCTGATTCATGCTATCGATTGCCGCCATGTCCTCGTTCGTGAGCTCGAAATCGAAGATCGAACCATTTTCCAAGATGCGATGTTCTTTGGTCGATTTGGGAATGGTTACGATGCCGCGCTGTAAATCCCACCGTAGGATAACTTGAGCAATGGATTTGCCGTGGCGTTCAGCCAATGCCTTCAACGTAGGATTATCCAAAAGCTGACCTTGCATGAGCGGTGACCAAGCTTCCAACTGGATGCCATGCTCCTTGCAGAAGTCGTGTACGTCCGTTTGTGCTAAAAGGGGATGAAGCTCCACTTGGTTGACCATTGGTTTAATTGACCCGGCAGCCATTACATCCTCCAAATGATGAATTTGGAAGTTACTCACGCCAATTGCTTTAACGCGCCCTTCCTTATAGAGCGTCTCTAGCGCTCTCCACGCCTCTACGTATTTGCCTTGGACAGGCCAGTGAATGAGGTACAAATCGAGATAGTCCAAGCCCAGCTTCTCCAAGCTCGCTTCATAGGCAGCAATAGTGGACTCATAGCCGAGATCGGCATTCCATACTTTTGAAGTTACGAAAAGTTGATCTCTTGTTAGACCATGCGCCGCCATGCCTTCGCGAATCCCTTGCCCTACGCTGGATTCATTGCCATAGATAGCCGCGGTATCGATGCTGCGGTAGCCTATTTTCATGGCTGCTTTCACGGCATGCACGACCTCGGGGCCGTCCTCTACCTTAAATACGCCAAGCCCTAGCCAGGGCATAGTTACGCCGTTATGAAGTGTAGTTTCAGCTTGAAGGTTGTTGTTTATTGTGTTTTGTAAATGGTTTGTTTGATTTAGCATTGTGGTACTCCTCCTAAAATGGCTGGTTGTAATTGTTCCGTTTGATCTGATTTTTCAAGTTTGCGGCTCCAGAAGGTAAGTAGTACGGCACCGAAAACCATTACGCCACCTACCCAAGTGGTATGAATAAGACCGATAGAATCGGTAATGATGCCACCGAGGAATGCTCCCCCGGCAATGCCAGCGTTGAAAGCCGCAATATTGAAGGCAGATGCGACATCTTTGGCCTCTGGGGCGAACCGCTCTGCGAGCTGAACGACATAAATTTGTAAGCCAGGTACGTTCATGAATGCCAGTAATCCCATGAAAAAGATGGTGATTAAGCCAGCAGCTTTAAACGGCGCTGTGAACATAAAGAGAAACAGCACGAGGGATTGTAATAGGAACATAATGAGCAAGGCTTTGCTAGCATTACGGTTCGCGGCGCGACCTCCAATGATATTGCCGATCGCAATCGCAACCCCATACAGGAGTAGTATTAACGCAACTGTATGTTCTGCAAACCCAGTAATCTCATGTAACAGTGGAGATAAATACGTGAACACCACGAATGTGCCGCCGTAGCCTAAGGCTGTAATGGAGAAAGCGAGCAGCAGTCGCCCGTTGGTGACAAGCTTCAGCTGTGTACCAAACGGTGTCCGTATGCCTTTGCGCA
Organism: Paenibacillus allorhizoplanae; assembly: GCF_927798215.1. Lineage (NCBI taxonomy): Bacteria > Bacillati > Bacillota > Bacilli > Caryophanales > Paenibacillaceae > Paenibacillus > Paenibacillus allorhizoplanae. Next base: position 15,899 of record NZ_CAKMMW010000045.1, on the reverse strand, counting down.
AATCGGAAGACACCAAGATCAGGTTTGCGATCAGAGCCACCACGCCAACAGCGACAATGGCGAAGAACGCAGCACGCCAGCCTAGCTGCTGGCCGAGGTAAGTACCGATCGGCACACCGGTCACGGTGGCGACGGTAAGCCCCGAGAACATGAGCGCAATCGCGCTGGCTCTGCGGTTCTCGGGAACGAGATCAGCGGCGATGGTTGAGCCGATCGACATGAAGATGCCGTGCGCCAGCGAAGAGATGACGCGAGCGACCAACAGCACGACGATGCCACTTGCTGTGGCGGCCATTAGGTTGCCTGCGATAAACACGAGCATGATCCAGAGCAGCAGCGTTTTGCGCGAAACAGTTGAGGTTAGTGAAGTTAAGATAGGGGCTCCTAAAGTAACCCCTAACGCATATAAAGTAACGGTTAACCCTGCACCTGTGATGGATATATGAAGGTCTTCAGCAATGAGCGGAAGCAGTCCGACACTGATAAACTCGGTTGTGCCAATGGCGAAGGCGCTAACCGCGAGGGCAAGCAGCGCTAGTGTATTTCCTTTGGTTTCTTGTTTCATAGTAATCACTCCAAACTTGTGTGTACCGGCCGGTAAGTGCTATTATCAATCATTATAGTCGGATTGACCAGTACGTACTTTAAAGTACGGTAGGTACTTTTTAGTACCTATGAAATGGGATGGAGGGGAATCATCAGATGGCAAAAAAACTGTACAACATCTCTGTAGAAGCCACGCTGGAAGTGATCGGCGGGAAGTGGAAATGCGTCATCCTCTGTCATTTGACTCACGGTAAACGAAGGACGAGTGACCTCAAGCGGTTGATGCCTAGAATCACTCAGAAAATGCTGACACAACAGCTTAGAGAGCTCGAAGACGATGGGATCGTAGAGCGGATTGTGTATAATCAAGTGCCGCCTAAAGTGGAGTATGCGCTTAGCGAGTATGGTGCAAGCCTGAAACCGATCTTAGATTCGCTTTGTATGTGGGGAGAAACACATATCATCAAAGAATATGGAGATAAATTCGTTGTCCTTGAGGAAAATGTACTAAATAAACGGGACGAAGAGGTCCTAGTTGACGAGCTTACGGGGAAAGAGGTAGAAATGACATGAATACATCGATCAATCAGAAGGGCGATTCTCAGGTAGCCATCGTGGAGAGCACGGACATTCTCATCAGCAACGAGCAAGATGCACTAGATTTGATGGCATCGGTCCAATACCTGACAGGTTGCGACAAGTTTATTATTAATCAGTGGAATTTGACGGAGGATTTCTTTGAGCTCAAAACGAAACTCGCCGGCGATGTTCTCCAGAAATACACGAACTATCATATGAAAATGGCCGTTATCGGCGAATTCGATCAATACGACAGCAAAAGCCTCCGCGATTTCATCTACGAATGCAATCAAGGCAAGCAATTCTTCTTCGTCGCAGACGAGCAGGCTGCTTTGGACGCTTTGCATGGTGTGAAGTAGTAGCCCCCGTGCTGCCGCGGATGCCCAACCAAATAAAAAGGGTAGCGCAGAATCCCCTGCGCTACCTTTTTATTTCCCGAACTGGCCGGTCCGCACTTTCTTTACATCAAACATGCTTACATTTGACGAAATGACGTATTCAGGACGTTCCTGCCCTTTACTGTTGCGGTGGCCCGCCAGATGCTCGGGGCTCTTCTCCCAGTTTTTCCACGCCTGCTCGGATTCCCAACGAATGAAAACGACGACCTCTTCAGACTCTTTGCTCCGTTTGTTGACCATAACGGTCACATCGATAAGCCCTTCCATGCCGTCCAACGGACCTTCCTTGCTAAAGCGTTCCACAACTTTGTCGCTATTACCAGGTTGTACAATAATGGTTCTTTGTTGAATAAGCACGAAGTTCAGCTCCTTCTTAACAGTGCATGATTATGATAATCATTATCAGTTAAATTGGAGAGGCCGTCAACCCAAGCTTTTCTTAAGTATTGAATCTTTTCCGACTACTAAATCTTCTACTTACCCTCGACCCCCTCCAGCAAGGCTTGCAGCGATAATTCCGCCAAAGTCCCCACTGTACGCGGCTCCCCGTCAAAAGACAGGAACTTCGTAACCGGGTTAGGCACCACGATGTAATGCATGCCTGCGGCCGCTGCCGCGCGAGCACCGTTAGGTGAATCCTCAATCGCAATCGCTTCATCCGGCTGTACGCCAAGGTCTTTCAACGCAAGCTCATACAGCTCGGGATGGGGCTTCACCACGGCGACATCTTCAGCGGTGCGAATCGTTTCGAAATAATCGCCGATTCCCAACTGAGCTAAATACATATCGACCCAAGCTCGCCGGGAGCTGGAGGCTAAACCAATGCGCAGGCCTAATCCTTTGGCCGTCTCTAAATAATCAAGTATACCCGGGCGAATACCTTCATGCGCCATCTTCTGGGTATGTCGATCATGCACGCCTTGCCGAAATGACTCCCGATCCAACGGAATCTTCAGCTCCGTGATCAAATATTCATAGGGATCGAAGACGTGCGAGGACGTTCCAATGCACTTTCCGTACATGTCCAAAGTCAGCTCAACCTCATGCTCGAGATAAGCTTCCCTGAACGCCTCATACCAAGCTGTCTCCGTATCCAGAATGGTGCCGTCAAAATCTAAGATCAATGCTTTTATGGTAGACAAACTGCATTCCTCCTCATGAACCACAACAAATTCTAAATAAAATTGGGAAGGGTTTCTAAAAACTTTGTCGAAATCTAGAAGACTAGCCTGTATGACCTATATGACCTAGGTGTACCAAACTGCTATGCTGTACAATTCTGGAGGTGTTTTTGTTAATCATGTCACAAGCTAAATCACAAGGCAAGCAAACATCTGTAAGGTTTTTTCGATCTCTCTCTTTCAAAATTTCAGCTTGGACAGCCGCCTGCTATATTGTACTTTGTGTATTGCTTACCTTCGTTTCCTATCAACAGCATAGGCAGCAAATGTCAGATAACTTGGTCGCCCTTGAAGGGATTTTCCATGCTCCCCTCATGCAGAAGATAGATTATATTCAGAAATCAAAGGAAGAATTAAAGAAAAATAAAGAAGCTTATAAGTATGAACCTGCTGTTATGAACGTACAGGAGGATATGGATCGTGTCTCTCAAGGGGATTTGGTCGAAAATGCCTACTTATTTTACCCAGAATGGACAACATTGGAGGGAGAGCCAGCTCTTTTGAATTTGTTATCCAATGCAGAGCTATATGTCGATGAGAAGCCGGCAGATCCTTATGCACCAGTTCCTGAGCTGCTTACGGCGCTTAAGGAAGCAGAGGAAACAGGTTTCGGTATCACGGGTGTCTACCAAGATTCATTAGGAACTTGGGTGAGTGCCGTAAGTACGATTCGAGATAAGGACGGCAAACTTGTTGCTTTCGCGGGATTAGATTTCGATTATGGCGTTCTGCAGGCACAGATGAATAAATATACGCTCCAATCGATATGGATGGGTTTAATCGCCATTGTGATCGGGACCCTTTTCATCGTCTTCATTGTACGACTGTATCTGCGTCAGATTACCCCATTAATGAAGCTAGCTCAGTCAGCGGCAGCAGGAGATTTGTCAGATGCATCGCTAGTCAAAAGCAAAAGCAGTGATGAATTGGGTGTATTAGGCAATCATTTGAAAGACATGGTCGGGAACCTACGTGGACTCATTGTTCAGATCGCACAAGCAGCGCAACAGGTTTCGGCGGCATCGGAATCGTTGCAAACGGGTGCTCAGCAGACTAGCCAATCTACAGCGTCTGTCTCGGAGATGATGAGCCAGCTTGCTTCACATTCGGAGCAGCAGCGTCAAGGCACAGAAGAAAGCAGTCATGCCATGAATGAGATGGCTGTTGGAATTCAACGCGTAGCGGAATCAGCAGGACATGCCACGGACATTTCAGGCCATGCACGCGCTCATACGAGCGAAGGTAACGCGCGGATGGGGCAGAGCATGCTGCAAATAACGGAGGCCCTGCGCTCCGTCCAACAGGCGGTACAAGCGATTCAGAGCTTGAAGTCGATGTCCGAGGAAATCGGCGAGATCACAGTCCTCATTACGCAAGTTACGAGACAAACCAACTTGCTAGCACTGAATGCCTCTATTGAGGCAGTGAGAGCTGGCGAGCACGGCAAGGGCTTCGTAGTCGTTTCCACGGAAATCCGCAAGCTTGCGGATCAATCTCGACTGGCGACAGAGCGTATTGCGGAGCTCGTGGAGCGTGTCCAACACGAGACAGGAGCCGCTGTTGTCGCGATGGATCGCGGCCTTGGGGAAGTGGAGGCTATGCAGGCTGTCGTTGAACAAACGGAGGGTACATTCAAGGATCTTTCTGGCACGGTGCAGGAGGTCGTCGATCAGATGACCGATGTATCTGCCGTATCGGAGCAAATGTCAGCGAGCTCAGAAGAGGTACTAGCCGGAATCGTGGAAATGGCGGAGCTAACTCGCATGACAACGGAGCTTACACAGGCTGTTGCGGCTGCAACGGAGCACCAATTAGCGACGATTTCGGAAGTCGCCAGGACGGCAAATGGATTAAACGGAATGTCGAATGAGCTGCAATTGGCTGTGGCTCGGTTTAAAGTGTAAGTCTCATAACAGGTGGAAGAAGTAGGATGCCTTCGGGCATCCTATTTTTGTATGAAAAGCCTTGACAATTTAATTGATAATGATTATCATTTTTAGTTAATGGAGAGAAATTATCGAATCATTTGGCCCTATATACATATTGGAAAAGGGGATGTTCCTCATGGCAATAGCAACGAGAATATATACCGAACAACTACATGTTTCTTACGATAAATTGAAAATCATCAATGATCTAAGCATCGAGATTCCAACAGGCAAGATCACCGCATTAGTCGGTGCTAATGGCTCGGGGAAATCAACGATTTTGAAAGCTATGTCGCGACTGTTGAAGCCAACAGAAGGGACCGTTTTCCTAGATGGTCATTCCATTCATCATCAATCGACGAAGGAAATCGCGAAGAAATTAGCGATTCTACCGCAGTCGCCATCTGCTCCGGAAGGCATTACAGCCGAAGAACTCGTAGGATATGGCCGTTTCCCGCATCAGCGCGGCTTCCAGAAGATGTCCAGCGCCGATCGTGAGATCATCAACTGGGCGTTCGAAGTGACGGGGATGACAGCGTTCAAGGATCGTCCGATCGATCACCTATCAGGTGGTCAACGTCAACGGGTATGGATCGCAATGGCGTTAGCGCAGCAGACCGATATGCTGTTCTTGGATGAGCCAACGACATATTTGGATATGGCCCATCAGCTTGAGGTTCTCTGTTTGTTGAAAGAGATTAACGAGCGTCACAATACGACAATCGTCATGGTTGTGCATGATTTGAATCATGCGACGCGTTATGCTGACCATTTAATCGCGATTAAATCAGGGAATGTCGTCTATGAAGGCGCACCGATGGATATTGTAACACCACAAATGCTGCTCGATGTGTTCGCTATTCATGCCGATGTCATCGTGGATAAACGTGCCGGCGTGCCGCTTTGTATCCCTTATGGCTTGGTATCGGATGATGAAGTCGTGGCAGTAGAGGAACGTAAAGTAGCCGTAACGAGTGCTTGATTTGCTCAGATGAGCCTGTGATAGAGGTGCCCCCGGATCGGGAGGTGCCTTTTCTTTGTGGAAATGATAGGCTTCCCTTGTGTTCAGGGAGGATTTTTGGCACAATACTAACTAGAGAGATTGAGATGGTATGCTTCGGCTGCTTAGAAGAACTGGACTGCATGTGATAGTCTTGAAAAGAGGATAACGGAATGAAACTTTCATCCATATATGGATTAACTTTTGATCAACTGGTCGCTTGGCTGGCCGAGAAAGGCTACAAAAAGTCGCGCGCCCTGCAAGTATGGGACTGGCTGTATCGCAAGCGGGTCGCTTCGTTCGCGGAAATGACGGATGTGAAAGAGGACTGCTTGGCGACGTTAAGCGAGCATTTTACTATTCATACCTTGAATGAGCACACGCGTCAGGAATCGGCGGATGGCACGATGAAATTCCTGTTCAAGCTGTCGGACGGCAATTTGATCGAAACGGTTTTGATGCGTCATAAATTCGGCTTATCCGTCTGTGTGACGACGCAAGTGGGTTGTAACATTGGCTGCAGCTTCTGTGCTAGTGGCTTGTTAGCCAAGAGCCGTGATTTGTCCGCCGCGGAAATCGTGGAACAAATTATGAAGGTCCAATTTCATTTGGACGCTATGGGTAAAGCTGAACGCGTTAGCCATATTGTGGTTATGGGGATTGGTGAACCGTTCGACAACTTCGTGAATATGGTCGATTTTATCCGCGTCGTGAAGGATCAGAAAGGTCTGGATATTGCTGCTAGACACATCACAGTTTCTACGAGCGGTCTTGCTCCTAAAATTAAAGAGTTTGCAGACTCGGATTTGAAAGTGAATCTAGCGATTTCCTTGCATGCGCCAACGAACGAGCTTCGTACACGCATCATGAAAATCAACAAAGCGATTCCGATCGAGACGTTGATGGAAGCGATTGAGTACTATTTGGAGAAAACGAATCGCCGTATTACGCTTGAGTACATTCTGCTGAAAGACGTAAACGATGGCAGAGAGCATGCGCTTCAATTGGCTGAGCTGATTCAGCATATCCGCCAGCTGGCGAATGTGAACTTGATTCCGTACAATCCGGTGGATGAGCACAGCCAGTATCAACGGAGTGAGCGCGAATCGGTGCGCGCCTTCTACGATACGCTCAAGAAGCAAGGCATCTCTTGCAGTGTGCGTCTGGAGCACGGAACGGACATTGATGCCGCTTGTGGACAATTGCGAAGCAAACAAATCAAACAATCCACAGGGGATAACGTTGTGGCGGGATAATAGAAAGGCCTGTGAATGATCTTCATTCACAGGCTTTTTCCTTGTCCATTTGCTCTTTCTATGTGCGCTCGTGATTCGTGTGGCGATTAATTTGGCATCGAATAGCCTATCCTTCTGGACAGGCGCGCCAGGGAACGCATTTCCTATGATGGTGAGCAGCTTGTCAGAGTTCGTGAAGTTTCCTTTGACGATCTACGCTGCGGGTGTGCAGCTTTTCTTCTCAATCATCATTCCTTATGCATTTATTAATTTTTATCCTGCATCCTACTTGTTTAATAAGCCAATGGGAGCAACGATGGGGTTGCTGACTCCGATCGTAACGGTGGTTTTTACAGCAGCATCCATCTGGATGTTTAGAAAAGGTCTGAAACGGTATGAAGGCACGGGGAATTAACGTGTATATATAAAGGGAATGAGCACTTCGGGAGGATATCGGGGGTGCTTTTTGCTTGTATCGGTACATGTAAAAAGAATCGTTCTGATGCTGATGTGGACAATCGAGGCATACAATGAGTACAAATGGTCAACACTGTCATCCTGCAGTCTATAACTTTTCGAAAGTGACTCGAAGGGAGTGGTGAACTTGAATAAATGGTTGCTGACTCTAATCTGCAGTATGGCTTTATTCACAGCGACAGCTGTCTACGCATCTGAAACGATTCAGAAAGGCAGACAAGTTAAGGTGAATGGCAAAGTGCTCGACACACAGGTGGAAGTAACGAATGATGGAACAACGATAACCTCGACTCGGGCAATTGCGGAGGCGCTTGGGGCTAAAGTGACATGGAACGCACCTTTGAACACGGTTGAAATTCATAGTGTTGCGGGCAAAACAACGTACGATGATAACCAGATGCCGTATGCCAAGTATGTGTCCTTGCTGCTTCACGGTACATATAGCTTGAAGGTTGAGGTTATAGGAGAGAACCTTGGGGCTCATTCAGACACGTCAATCGTGTTTGCGGATGGTTACGTGGATGTGCCAGAAAATACGGATTTTCAGAAATTGTTTCTTTTACTGCTGGCAGATCAAGTGGGGGAGTTACCTAACAAGCGTATTGAGTTCTGGTCCAATAAAGAGCTTGCTCAGGCGTATGTCTCTGGGGAATATCGCGTGGATGGGTTAGAAGGCTGGTCGGGGTTGAATGCTCGGTTTGGCTTGTTAACGAACGAGGGAGGAAGTAAATCGCTTTCCCATATTCTGAGTGTTCATGAGCGTGACAACGTCTCGATTGGCAAATATAAGCCCCAATGATACCAAAAGCCGTCCTTGCAGTGAACCTGCATGACGGCTTTCTTATTTATGATTAGTTTCGACTACGTAGGATCATCATTAGGCCACCAACGACGATGAGCCCAATAGCGATGATTGAATTGTTATGGAAGAGCGTTCCGAAGATGGAACCGATGGAGAAGATCGCGAAGAACAGCAGCGACATCACCGATAGGATGTTAATCGGAATGAGCAAATACTTATTGCGGCCACCGAACCAATACAGTTCGAACAAGCCGACAGCCACAGCGAGCATGAAACCTGGCCACATGAGGTGCCAAATATCAAAAAGCGCGGAGATTTGGCACACGATACCTGCCGTTAGTAGAATACCACCTGGAACAAGTACACCTACACCCCGTCGTTGGGTGATGAAGAAGTACAACCAGTGGAAGAAGACCCCGACGGGAATAACGAAGAGTGTCGGCCAGAAATATTCAAAAATAGTGCCCGAGCTGAACGATACATCCCCTTTTAGAAACAAAAAAACACCTAGCAGAATCAAGATCGGCCCGAGAAATGCGCTGCGATTCATATTCATATTCAATTTGTTCACTCCTATTGTTGGATTCATTACTCTAAGAATACCATGACAGGGTACAAGTGTCTTCAGACTATAGGGAAGGACGAAGATCGGTCTGAGGACTGATTTAACTGGAAAACATACAGCTAAATTTGCCCAATTCGTCATTGGAAAAGGAATAACTGGATTTCCTACCGCTATTTTCGCACATTTCGTCTCCAAAGCGCCTTCAACCCGAAATTTAACTACCTCATATCCATCTAATTGATTAATTTGGCTCATTTGTGCTTGAATAGCTGTAGTTTTTCCAGTTCGTCCAATTCCAAGCTACTCAAGTTGCTGGCGGGGGAGCTGGTTGCGTGCTTAGATGGGGAAGGGGCAGTTTTGGTGGAGTAGATGGTAGATGGAGATGAAGAAGTTACATGGGGTGTAAAATGGCGTGGTTGGAGAGACAGGTGTTTGAGGAGCAGTAACGCAGGTGGAGCAACTGAGGAGGGAGGATGACACGTCAAAAAAGCCTTCCCCCCACAACTTGGAAGGAAGGCTTCTACAGAAGGGGCAGAAGCCCCTATAAACCCATCCTAGAAAAACTTCACGAGCTCATTCTTGATCTCGTCGTTCGAACCGCCAACCACCTTTTGGAACTGTGGTTTGTCGAACAGCGCTTGGATTTGCTCGGGATACGTCTGCGCAATACCGCGCAAGCGGATCGACTCATCGAACTTCGCTGGATGCGCAGTGGACAAGGATACCGTTACCTCGCCAGCGACGGCGAGTTTATCGGCTGCAGCAACACCGCATGCTGTATGCGGATCAAGCAAGTACTCGTACTTCGCGTGGTAGTCGCTGATCGTGTCGAGACACTCGTCGTTCTTCACGCCGTACGCAGCGAAATCAGCCTGTACGGTCTTCAACTTGTCGGCAGGGATGACAACGCGGCCTTCGGCCTTGAACTGCTCCATGATCGCGTTAACAGCCGCAGCGTCTTCGCCGTACAGATAGAACAAGTAGCGCTCAAAGTTGCTCGCCACTTGAATGTCCATGGACGGGCTGTACGTACCACGGAACTCGCCTGGTTGATACACGCCTTCTTGTACGAACTTCTCAAGAATATTGTTCTCATTCGTAGCCAGAATGAGCTTGTTGATTGGAAGTCCCATTTTCTGAGCCAAGTAGCCGGCAAAGATATCGCCAAAGTTCCCCGTCGGCACGCTGAAATTCACTTTCGCAGCCTGCTGCTCTTGTGGCAGTTGGAAGTATGCGTAGAAATAATACACCGTTTGCGCCAAAATGCGGGCAATATTGATCGAGTTAATCGCGCGCAAATGGTAGCGATGTTTGAACTCTACGTCAGCGAAGAGCTCCTTGATAATGCGTTGGCAATCATCGAAAGTACCTTCAACGGAAAGATTCAATACATTCTCGTCATTGACGGTTGTCATCTGAAGCTCTTGCACCTTGCTCACCTTCTGGTGCGGATGCAGGATACAAATACGGATGCCCTCTTTACCGCGAACGCCCTCGATTGCCGAAGCGCCTGTATCACCGGAGGTAGCTCCAAGGATGTGGATGATGGAATTCGTTTTGCGTGAAACGTACGAATATAGATTGCCAAGAAATTGCAGAGCAATATCCTTGAAAGCAAATGTAGGCCCGTGGAACAATTCTAGTACATACGTGTCATCGCTTAGACGTTTAACCGGTGTTACGGCTTCGTCACGGAACGTTGCATAGCTTTCATCAACGAGCTGCTTCAGCTCATCGCGCGGAATTTCGTTGTTCACAAAGAGTGAGAAAATTTCAAGAGCGAGCTCTGAATAGGAGAGCTTCGACCAGCTTTGAAGTGTGTCAGCGGATAGCTGCGGGAGGCTTTTCGGTACGAGTAGACCGCCGTCATTGGCCAATCCCATCAGGATCGCATCGATGAAGCCGATAGGTTCTACTTTGCCGCGAGTGCTAATGTATTCCATATGAGTCCCCTTATACGATTGAATTTTCAGTTATTGTATCAAAAAACAGAACATTTGGACAGTGCGCATCCGTCACGGATACGACTCTTTCAAAAACAAAGAAACCTTCCCCGTTAGGGAAGGTTCCACGAAAGTCACGAAGGTTCTATCAAGCAAATATGTTATTCTTGCTCTGCTTCTACAACGATTTTCCAAGCGTTGCTGATAGGCGGCAAGCTTTTGGTCATCATAGGGCCGTAGAATCCGATAACGTTCGTGCCTTTAACCAGCGCGGATTTGTCAATGGGATCACCTTTACCATCTACAATGGCTGTGTCAGCACTAATTGTAAGCACAACCTCACCTGGAGCATCTTCGGTAAGTCCTTGGCCTTTAACAAGAAGGCTGCCATCTTCGCGTACAGCTTCAATCACACCAGCTGTACCTAAGGCACCCTTATGAGCTGCTGTATCAAGCACAGTGATGTTGGATGCGGACGTTTGTGGCGGTAAGCTAAGTGTCATCGCCATGGAATGCTCTGCAGTGATTGTTAAACCAACGTGAAGATCAGCAAGTGTCAGCTTCGTGCCGTCTAGCATTTGGTAAGTTGTTTCCGGGCTCACATTGAGAACGATACCGCCAGTACCCGTGTCTTGAATTTGAATCTGAGCGTTATCGCCTGTTGTACGAATGGAGGTAATGACGCCGGTCGATTGCACTTTCTTGGTCGCCTCTTTCATTGTAATTCCGACGGAGCTTCCTTTAGCAGAAACGGTCCCATGAAGAATCGTGCCAAAGAAGGAAGCAGGCACATACATCATGCTGTTCACTAATTGAGGTGCTGTGCCGAGTTGTGTCAGCATTTTGTTTATCGCGTAGCGATCTTCGCCTATTTTCACCGTTGTAAAAAGGTTCGCCTTCGTCAGATCAACCGCATAGGTCGTAGGATTCCATGTGAGCGTGAAGCCAAGGCTTTCAGCAACAGCGCGTAGTGGGAGCATGGGCTCTGTGATTCCCGTTTTCTCAAATCCGGATTCACTAATCGCATTACCATTAACTTGAACGGTGATAGGGGCTTCGAAAACCGTCTTTACAGGCTGAATTTGCTTTGCGTGCATATCGGGAATAACAGTTTCGGTGGTAGCAGCATAAGCCGCTCCAGTTGTCAGCATGCTGGATAAGGTGAGGATGGTTAGTGTTTTTTTCATCATAGGTTTCATCGTGTGTAACTTCCTTCCTGTATGTAAAATATGGGTAATGTTCTGCTTTCTCTAACGCAGGGTTCTGTGACAAGGTTGCAGACGAGCTGAAAGTTTCATTTTAGATAAGATACAGAGTGGACTTCATTGGGTGGAAACTATAGAATCAATGAGTGTGCCAAGAAATTGTAAAGAGGTGGTAATGGTGTCTTTTGTTATGAAGCTTCGCTGGTTTTTCAAAGAGAGATGGAAGTATTATGTACTAGCAGTCTCCCTCTTAATCGGTGTGAATATCCTAGCGACGATTCCGCCCAAAATGATCGGGAATATCATTGACCATATTCGTACTGGAAATTTAACAGCTTCCGGGCTTCATTATACGGTTTACTTGCTGATTGGGCTTTCGTTGCTTCTGTATGTCATGACCTATTTGTGGATTACGAACTTATTCGGGAACTCCGCTTTGGTGGAGAAGTTGCTTCGAGGGCGATTGTTAACGCATTTGTCCAAAATGTCTCCTCCGTTTTTCCAACGCAACACGACGGGACAGCTGATGGCACTGGCGACGAATGATATTCTAGCCATTGGTCAAACCTCCGGGTACGGCGTCATGACGCTCGTTTCTACGATTGTAGGGGCTTCCGTTGTCATCATCACGATGGTGTCGCTGATCTCCTTCAAGTTAATGCTAGCGGCGTTAATACCGCTTCCGTTTCTAGCTGTCATGATTAATTTGTTAGGCAAAAAGGTACGCGTACGCTTCCTTGCGGCTCAAGCCTCCTTCGGTGTGATGAATGATCATGCGCTGGAATCGATCTCCGGTATTCGAGTGATTCGTTCTTATGTGCAAGAAACGCACGATTTAAAAGCCTTCGATGAAGTTACATCGGATGTAATGAACAAAAACCGCCGCGTATCGATGCTCAACGCGCTGTTCCAACCATTGACTTCGTTGATCGTTGGTCTCAGCTATTCGATCGGTATCGGATACGGGTCGTATCTCGTGTTCCAAGGCGAAATCACGCTGGGACAGCTGATTTCGTTCAATATTTACCTCGGTATGCTCATCTGGCCGATGATTTCCTTCGGTGAGTTTATTAACGTTCTGCAACGGGGCAGTGCCTCGGCAGATCGTCTCGATAAAGCACTGACGCAGCAAGCCGATATAGTTGATGCTGAGAAGCTTGTCCACGTCGCCGTGCCTGAGCGCATCGCGATGAACGATCTGACGTTCACCTACCCGACAGCGAATCATCCGAGCCTCGTCCATGTCTCCTTTGAGTTGGAGCGAGGACAGACGCTTGGGATCGTTGGTCGGACCGGCAGCGGCAAAAGCACGCTCCTTAAGCAACTGCTGCGCCAATATCCCATTGATCCAGGCAAGTTGAGCATCTCGGGTGTACCCATCGAGCAAATCGCCATAGATCAAATCAAACGCTGGGTTGCCTATGTGCCACAGGAGCATCTGCTGCTATCGAAATCCATTCGCGACAATGTCGCGTTAGGTAAACATACGGCTTCACCGGAAGAGATTGCGCACGCCGTGGAGATGGCTTCTTTTACTCAAGATATTGCCCAAATGCCAGAAGGTTTAGCAACCATTGTTGGTGAGAACGGCGTGATGTTGTCCGGCGGACAGAAACAGCGTCTAGCGATTGCGCGTGCGCTGTTGATTGATTCGGAGATTTTGCTGCTGGATGACTCGCTCTCCGCGGTAGATGCACGTACGGAAAGTCGCATTCTCCAGCATATCCGTAAGGAACGAGCGGGGCGTACGACACTCATTTCCACACACCGACTGTCTGCTGTGAGCCACGCGAACTGGATTCTTGTCCTGGATGAAGGCAGAGTCATTGAAGAGGGCACCCATGAGGAGCTTATGCAGTTCGGTGGCTGGTACCGGGAACAGTGGGATCGTCAACAGATGGAAGCCAGTCTCGAAGAGTGAGAAAGGAGGACAACTATTTTGTCTAAACCGACTACGGCCAGACGACTCATGTCTTACGCACTCGTCTACAAGTTCAGAATTCTCGGAGCGCTGCTCATTCTTTGCTGTTCAGTAGCTGCCGAGCTGGGCGGGCCTTATATAACGAAAACAATTATTGATACTTATCTCTCCACAGGTGCGAAAGAAATAGCTCCGGTACTCAAGTTGCTGGGCTTGTATATGGGTTTACTGTTAACAGCAGGTCTATGTAATTATTCACAAGCCTACATTCTTCAATCTACCGCCTTACAAATTATTAAAAACATGCGGATGGATCTGATGGGCCACATTCAGCGTATTTCCCTGCGTTATTTCGATAACACGCCGATTGGCCAAGTCGTCTCTCGTATCGCCAATGATACGGAAGCTGTCCGCGATCTGTTCATGAGCTTCATGGCCACGTTCGTTGTCAGCATGCTGCAACTGGTGGGGATTTACGTTGCACTCTTCCTATTGGATTGGCATCTAGCCTTGTTCTGCTTGGTGCTGCCGCCGATTTTTGTGGTGATTATGTATGTTCATCTCAAATATTCGAAAATCTTCATTACCATTATGCGCGCCAGACTTAGCGATATGAACGCGATGATCAACGAATCGATCGTGGTGATGCCGATTATTCAAGCTTTTCGCCGCGAGAAGGTCACGCTGGATGAGTTCGAAGTGCTGAACATGGATCGCTATGTGAATCAGCGGAAGCAATTTCAGATTTACGGCCTTTCTACACGTAATGTGGTCGGGACGATTGGCAGTTTGGTGACAGCGATGGTCATTTGGTATTTTGGCGGTAAATCGTTGGAGACTGCTATTTCGTTCGGGGTGTTCTATGCCTTTATTGATTATTTGGGTCGGGTTTTTCAGCCGATTATCGGGATTTTTGATCAGTTGACGAATGCGCAGCGGGCTTTTGTATCGGCGGAAAAGGTGTTCACGATTCTTGACATGGAAGGTCAAGAGGTTGAGAAGGTTGGCCATGTGGAGCGACCTGAGGGCATCGTGAAGTTCGATAATGTCACCTTTGCTTATAAAGAAGGGGAAAACGTACTGAAGCGCATTTCGTTCGAGGCGAGAAAAGGGGAAACGATCGCCCTAGTCGGGCACACCGGCTCAGGCAAAAGCTCCATCCTCAACCTGCTGCTCGGCTTCTACGAGCCCGGTGAGGGCTCGATCACGATTGATGGCCGCGACATCAGTGGCATGTCCAAGCAAGCCCTGCGTAAGCATATGGGGATCGTGCTGCAGGATCCGTTCCTGTTCGCAGGGGACATCAAGTTCAACGTCAGCCTGTACAACCAGGACATCTCGCTCGACAGGGTGAAGGCTGCGCTGCGGGATGTAGGCGCAGCTGGCTTTATCGAGCAGCTGCCGAACGGCTACGACGAGCAAGTCGTCGAGCGGGGCAGCACGCTGTCCTCCGGCCAGCGGCAGTTGATCTCCTTCGCACGCGCGCTGGCGTTCGATCCGTCGATCCTGATCCTCGATGAGGCGACAGCCTCCATCGACAGTGAGACGGAAGGACTCATCCAGCGTGCGCTGAAGGTTGTGAGTGAAGGGCGAACGACACTCGTCATCGCGCATCGGTTGTCCACGATCCGCGATGCGGATCAAATTCTTGTACTGCACCGCGGCGAGATCGCCGAGCGGGGGAATCACGATACGCTCATGGCGCTAGGCGGGCGCTACGCGAAAATGTACCAACTGCAGAAGGGGTCTTCGGCAGTTGTAGGGTAGAGAGAGGCGCTTCCTCGGTTGATGAGGAAGCGCCTTTTGTGTGTGTGGGCTTGCCGGTGCTACAGTTACTGCCGCTCAGTTAGAGGCAGGAGGCGGATCCGGCATCTCTTTCAGGAGCGGCTGATCCCAGCCATCCCCTCTCCACAGGAGCACGCCACTCACCCCATCCCCCCACTCCATAGGAGCGGCCGTCTGGATTAACTGGAAAACCTCCATCTATTTTCGCGGCTTTTGCTCTTGTTGGACGATTAGATGGAAAACTGCAACTAGAATAAAAAGTGGACACCTCGTTAACAGATTTAAGATAATAGATACAACGAGGAGGTGTTCACAATGGGTGAACAACGGCAAA
>NZ_CAKMMW010000044.1:0-23146 GCF_927798215.1 Paenibacillus allorhizoplanae | reverse complement strand
GGACCCACGCGTTCCCATCTCGAACACGACCGTTAAGCCCTCCAGCGTCGATGGTACTTGAACCGCAGGGTTCTGGGAGAGTAGAACGTTGCCAAGCAGTCACCTGATATAGGGATCTTTTAGTGGAGCTAAAAGTCTCTCTACATTGGGTATTTTTTTTGCCGAAGCTTTCGGAAAAAATTTTAGGCCCGTTGGTCAAGTGGTTAAGACACCTCCCTTTCACGGAGGTAACAGGGGTTCGAGTCCCCTACGGGTCACCATTTCCACAAAATATATGAACGCTTAGCTCAGCTGGGAGAGCACTACCTTGACAGGGTAGGGGTCGGCGGTTCGATCCCGTCAGCGTTCACCATATAGAATTTTGCATGGAGCTGTGGTGTAGTGGCCTAACATGCCTGCCTGTCACGCAGGAGACCGCGGGTTCGAATCCCGTCAGCTCCGCCATTTAAGTTTGAAATCATACCTTGGCTTTGTAGCTCAGTCGGTAGAGCAGAGGACTGAAAATCCTCGTGTCGGCGGTTCGATTCCGTCCAAAGCCACCATTTTCTAAATGAATAAGCCGTTGTAGCTCAACTGGTAGAGCAACTGACTTGTAATCAGTAGGTTGGGGGTTCAAGTCCTCTCGACGGCACCATTTTTCCTAAGAAGGTTTGGGGAAAAGAAGTTATCTAATGTGGCGGTCGTGGCGAAGGGGTTAACGCACCGGTTTGTGGATCCGGCATTCGCGGGTTCAAGTCCCGTCGTCCGCCCATTAATTTCTCAGTGAAGTCAGCTTCGGCTAGCAACTTCATCATTTGCCTGATTGACAACATGCGCGTATGGCGGAATTGGCAGACGCACTAGACTTAGGATCTAGCGGGTGACCGTGGGGGTTCAAGTCCCTCTACGCGCATTATATGCCGGCATGGCGGAATGGCAGACGCGCTCGACTCAAAATCGAGTCCGAAAGGGTGGAGGTTCGAGTCCTCTTGCCGGTATCAAAAGCAACACACACGAAAAGCCTTACACTGTAAGGCTTTTTTTGTTGTTCTCATATGTTATTCTTTGTTTTTCTGTGCTAATTGTTGAATTACCTGATCAACTTTCGCAATATGCTGAGACATTCTCTCTGCAGCAAGCTGCTCGTCTTGAGCCGCAATTGCCTCAACAATATCGCGATGCTCTTGCAGAAGCTGTTCGGCCGAAGCACGCTCTGCAAAAAACCACAGACGCCGCGAGGCTTTCATGCTCTGTTGTAATCGCTCCGTCAAGGACTCCATCATCCCTAAGAATAGGGTATTCTGAGATGCCTTAGCGATCTCCAAATGAAAGCGAATGTCTGCATGTTCGCTTTCTTCCTCATTACCAAGTGAAGATTCCATATCACGAAGGATTTCTTTAAGAACGGATAAATGCTGCTCAGTACGGCGGCTAGCCGCTAAGGTTGCACAGCCAGCCTCAATGAATCTGCGCACCTCCTGCACTTCCTGAAGTGTCTCGCTGTGGTCAAAGAGACTACTCGATTCCGTCGGTAATGACGTAACGACATAAGTGCCTCCCCCATGTCGAATATCGACCCAGCCCATAGCTTTAAGCCCACTGAGTGCTTCTCTGATCGTAGATCGGCCGACTTGGAAGCTTGCAGCAAGATCAACGACTGTAGGAAGCTTAGAACCAGGAGCATAAGTTCCTTCCTCAATTTGAGCTTTAATATGTTGAAGCACGATTTCCGAGCCCTTTTGTGGTCGGATTTGCTGAAAAACCATAAGTATCCCCCTGAAAATCGCTGATAAAGTTCTA
The DNA here is from genome assembly GCF_927798215.1 of Paenibacillus allorhizoplanae. Taxonomy (NCBI): domain Bacteria; kingdom Bacillati; phylum Bacillota; class Bacilli; order Caryophanales; family Paenibacillaceae; genus Paenibacillus; species Paenibacillus allorhizoplanae. The sequence goes on along the minus strand of NZ_CAKMMW010000044.1, from coordinate 21,367 downwards.
TACATCTATTACATCATAAGCTAAAATAGAAGGAAAGTCATCTGATCACATGATCACTTGTAAAAACATCAAGAATTACTAAGGAATGTAGCATACTAAGTAAGCGCTCAAGGGAGGATTCTTCATGCTCGATAATCAAGTTAGACAACAATTACAGGCCATTGTAGGCGAAGCCTTTTATAAAGATGATATGGAATCTCTAGTTACCCATTCCTATGATGGGACACCGATGCTCCAGTCCTTACCTGACGGTGTGATCTATCCGAAAGATACTGCACAGGTTTCAGGTATTATGAAGGTGTTGAATGAGCATCGCATTCCCCTGATCAGCAGGGGTTCGGGTACGAATTTGTGTGGAGGTACTGTACCTGTACAAGGTGGGATCGTCATGGTTATGCATCGTATGAATGCGATCCTAGATATCGATCTGCAGAATCTGACAGCCACCGTGCAACCGGGGATCATTACGAAGGAATTCATCGAGCAAATTGAGGGATTGGGCTTATTTTATCCACCAGATCCAAGTTCGATGGCGATTTCCACCATTGGCGGCAATATTGCAGAGTGTTCAGGCGGTCTTCGCGGTTTAAAATATGGCACAACCAAAGACTACGTGATCGGCCTTGAGTGTGTTCTTGCATCAGGTGAAATTATGCGTACCGGTGGAAAGCTGATGAAGGATGTAGCCGGGTATGATTTAACGAAGCTGCTAGTCGGCTCCGAGGGCACGCTTGCAGTTATCACAGAAGCTACGCTTAAACTGATTCCTCCTCCAAAGGCGAAGAAAACAATGTTGGCGATGTACAAGGACTTATACGGCGCGGCGCGCACTGTTTCCAAAATCATCGAGAATCGCATCATTCCAGCAACCTTGGAATTCATGGATAATCCAACAATTCGTGTTGTAGATGATTTTGCAAACCTTGGACTCCCATTGGATATGGCTGCTATTTTGCTTATTGAACAAGATGGCGAGCCAGAGATGGTTGAGCGTGACATTGCCCTCATCTCTGAGATTTGCAGGGAGGAGCAGGCAGATGAAGTCAGCATCGCGAGCACACAAGAGGAAGCGCTGAAGCTACTAACAGCAAGACGTAGCGCCTTTACTGCTCTTGCTCGCTTACGTCCGACGACGATACTTGAGGATGCAACGGTACCTCGCTCCAAGATCGCGGAGATGGTTCTAGAAATCAATCGAATAGCTACCAAGCATGATGTTCAAATTTGCACGTTCGGTCACGCAGGCGATGGCAATCTACATCCTACCGCAACAACCGACGCAAGAGATCATGATGAAGTTCATCGTGTAGAAGCGGCGTTTGAAGAGATTTTTGAAGCCGCGATTCGTTTAGGTGGAACCATTACTGGTGAACATGGTGTTGGGTTAGTGAAAGCGCCATTCCTGGAATGGAAAGTGGGAAGCAGCGGAATCGCCATGATGAAGGGGATTAAGGATGCGTTCGATCCGAACCATATTCTAAATCCAGGTAAAATGTTTGCCAAGGAATCTAGACGCAGGGTGGTGATTGATCGTGTCTAAGGGCCAAGGAGCAACACTTCAGGAAACGTTAATGCAGAAACTGGACTACGACCAATTAACGAATTGCATGCGTTGTGGATTCTGCCTGCCAGCTTGTCCGACATTTAAAGAAACAGGGATCGAGGCAGAGTCTCCGCGGGGCCGCATCTCTCTGATGAAGGCAGCCGTAGATGGCCTCATGGAGCCAGGGATACGCTTCGAAGATCAGATGAACCACTGCTTGGGTTGCCGCGCGTGTGAGCCTGCCTGCCCAGCTGATGTGAAATATGGCCAATTAATCGAACAGGCTCGCGATGCCATTGAAGTGCATACAACCCAGCATAGATGGTGGGTAAAGGGTGTGCGGAAGCTCGTATTCAAAGAGCTATTTCCATCCCAACAGAGAATGCAGCTGCTCGGGACAGGGCTTCATTTTTACAAAATGTCAGGTATCCAAAAGTTAGTTAGAAAAACCGGTGTAGTCGGTCTATTCTCGAAGCATATGGCTACGATGGAGAAAATTCTTCCTGATGCTTCAGGCAAGGGAATTGTTGAACGTCTTGGTACGTTTATACCGGCAAAAGGCAAAAAGCTGGGCACTGTGGGGATGTTCCGTGGATGTTTGATGGACGTCCTATTCACTGAAACGAATATAAGTACGGTGAAGCTTTTGACCGAGGCTGGTTTCGATGTCGTCATTCCTGAATCGCAGAACTGCTGCGGGGCTCTTCATGCCCATAGTGGAGAAACAGATCAAGCGAAGCAAATGGCCAAAAGTAATATTCGCGCTTTCCAAGAGGCAGGAGTCGATTACATTATTTCGAATGCAGGAGGTTGTGGAGCGATTCTTGTTGAGTACGATCATCTGCTTCATGATGAGGAAGAGTGGAAGGAAGCCTCCACTTGGTTCGCCAAACGTGTGAAGGATATCAGCTCCATTCTGGTGGAGAAAGGTCGGCCTCTACGTTTTGCAGAAACACTATCACAACAAGGTCCAACACGTGTTACGTACCAAGAGTCCTGTCATCTTCGCAACGTAATGAAGGGCAGCCAACCAACGAAGCAATTACTGCAAAGGGTAAGTAACACCGCGTATATCGAAATGAAGGATTCTGGTTCATGCTGTGGTTCCGCAGGTATTTATAATATGACTCAGCCCGAAATGGCCAATCAAATCTTAGAGCATAAGATGGAAAATGTGAATGCAACAATAGCATCCTACGTGGTCACGAGCAATCCAGGATGCTTACTGCAAATGAAGTTAGGTATTGATAAACATGGGCAAACCGGGCATATGGAAGCCGTTCATATCGCGGACTTCCTCTACGACCGGTTAGTGAAGCAAGATTAGAATGAACGGAAAGACTTTCGAGCAGCAGCGGGCGTAATGCCAAACACTCTTTTGAACATCGCATGAAAATGAGGTAAACTTTCAAAACCGCACATGTCCGCGATTGTACCGACACTAGCATCACTTTCTTGAAGCAGCTGTTTGGCACGGATGATGCGCTTAGTTATGAGATAGGTACTGATATTCATACCAATGAACTGTTTAAATACCCTGCTGAAATGAGCGGGCGTGACGGAAACTTGTTTGGAGAGTGCTTGGAGTCCGATATCTTCACAGAAATGCTGGTCAATATAGAGTATGATTTCTCGCATCCAAATAGGGCCGACAAGCGTGTCCAATTTGGGTGACTTGATGTCTGTGGTCATTTCACGCTGGATAGTAAGCAGCAATTGAAGCAAATGAATAAGGATAGATTGGCGTTTACCAATGGTTGGATGTTTATATTCGTTTTCAATAACATCCAAAAGTAATTCTAGGTGTTGACTCTGTGGTAAGCGCATCTCGAACTTATAGTTACGAAGTGTCGCGGCTTGTTCAAAGCATTGTAAATAGGAGAAGTCATCTCCTAAAGAGGGCAACTGTACAATACTTGGAGAGAAGTAAATCGCAGTGGACGTCACAGGGGACTCTTTATCTGGTGTCGCTCGATGAATCGTATTCCCTGGAATAAGAAAGAGATCACCTTGTTTCATTTCATAGAAGGTATGATCGATAAAAAAAGTGCCACGTCCCCGATACACATAGACAATTTCATACCAGTCATGGAAATGGTCAGGAAGCTCGCTAAGCGAGCTTTTTGTATTTTTATGGGCAAAAGACATGGGGAAGGCGTCATGATTATCGAAAATTTTACGAATAGGATCCACAATAACCACTCCATTCTTCTACAAGATAGTTTGATAATATCAAAAAACCGTATAGTTATGCTAGATATCGATATTTCATATCGAAAATTTAATGATAAAATGGAAGAAAGCGATATCATATTAGGTGAGATGGATAAGGAGAATCATCATGCGTATTGATGCACATCAGCATTATTGGAAGATCGACCGAGGGGATTATGGATGGCTTACACCAGCGCTCCCTGTATTGAATCGTGATTTTTCACCAAATGATTTGGTACCACATCTTGAGCAATTCAACTTAGATAAGAGCATTGTGGTTCAAGCTGCGCAAACTTTAGAGGAAACTGATTATTTACTAACTTTAAGTGAAAGCACGGATTCGATTGCCGGCGTTGTTGGATGGCTTGATTTGGACGATCCTGATTATCTTATTCATTATAAAAAATGCAGTCAGCACCCGAACTATCTAGGCTTTAGGGTTATGATTCAGGAGCTCCCTGATGCACGTGTTATTCTTCAGCCCCATTTTGTGGACGCCTTGCGATATTTCGCTAAGGAAGATGTACCCGTTGATTTGCTTGTCCTCGCTCATCAATTAGAAGTCGTCATCGAGCTGTTAGAACTAGTCCCAGGTTTGCGAGCGGTCATTGATCATATTGCGAAACCGTCGATTGCCGAAGGTGTGATTGAACCCTGGAAAAGCCAAATGGCGACTATTGCAAAGCACCCCAGTCTATATTGTAAAGTTTCAGGCATGGTGACCGAAGCCAACCATTCTGATTGGAAGCAGGAGGATTTTACGGCGTATGTCCAGCATATTTTGGGGATTTTTGGAACGGAGCGTGTGATGTTCGGAAGTGATTGGCCAGTTTGTCTACTCGCGGCTGAGTATGAGGACGTTGTCGATGTTGTGAATCAATCCTTGCCAGATAGCTGGTCAGAAAAGGATAAGGCTCGCTTATTCGGTCTAAATGCAATGGAATTCTATAAATTATGAAATATCGCAAATGAGGCAAAATTGGCCTCGATGTCTATGAGTAAGAGTGCTCGAATGTGAGAGGAGGGCAAACATGAAAGCGATCGTCTGTGAACAAGTTGAGCATTTAAAGTATGTCGAGGTAGAAGAACCAAGTGTAGGTGTGGGAGAAGCACTCGTTCGTATTCAGCGAATCGGCATATGTGGGACGGATTTGCATGCTTTTAAAGGGAATCAGCCTTTCTTTAGCTATCCGCGTATTCTAGGGCATGAGCTGGCAGGGTATGTAGAGGAGCTTGGTGCGGGAGTAACGGATGTTGCAGTTGGCGATCTTGTAAGCGTCGTTCCCTACATGCATTGTGGGCAATGTATTGCTTGCCGAAATGGCAAAACAAATTGCTGTACAGACATGAAAGTGCTTGGCGTACATATGGATGGAGGCATGGTAGAGCGTCTAGCTCTCCCTGTAAGTCAGCTGATCAAAGCCGAGGGGCTATCTCTTGATCAAGCTGCAATGCTAGAACCACTTAGCATTGGTGCACATGCGGTGCGTAGATCAGAGCTGCGTACAGGGGAAACGGCGCTAGTGATTGGAGCGGGCCCGATTGGGCTTGGGGTAATGATTTTGGCGAAGCAGCTTGGCGCTAATGTTATAGCAATGGATATTAATGAGGAGCGATTAGCATTTTGCCGGGAATGGGCAGGCGTCGATCAGACCGTGAATGCGCTCCAGCATCCGAAGGAAAAGCTAGCGGAGCTTACGAAGGGCGAATTTCCTACCGTCGTTTTCGACGCAACTGGAAATGCTAGATCGATGACAGATGCGTTCGGTCTTGTTGCTCATGGCGGCAAACTTGTTTACGTCGGACTAGTAAAGGCAGATATTGCCTTCCATGACCCTGATTTCCACAAGAAGGAGCTGACGTTAATGGGGAGCCGTAATGCGACCATGGAGGATTTTGATACGGTGATAAGTGCATTCAAGACGGGAAGCATCGACATTGAGCGCTATATTACGCATCGTAGCTCCTTCGAGGAAATGGTAGAGCAATTCGAAACGTGGCTGAAGCCGGAGTCCAAGGTGATTAAGGCGATGGTTTGTTTGTAAAAAGGGGACACACTCGGTGGAAGCTGAGTGTGTTTTTTTGGCTATATTACCCCGGATTCTCCAACTCAGCTACAAATGCGGCAGCAGCAGTCGAGAGCGGCATATTCTTCAAAGTGATAATCCCTATCTTGGTTGAGGGGATCGACGCCTCAAGATTGACCTCAAATAAGCTGCCCTCTGCTAATTCTTTGGCGACAAACTCCTTCGTAACAAAGGAAACGCCGAAGCCAATCTTAGCAAATTCAATGAGTAAGTCCACACTGCCCAGCTCAATCTCCGGCTCCAAAAGTAAGCCGTTATCACTGAACAAACGGGTGACGAATTTCCTGGAGGAGCTATTACTAGAAAATAAGATAATTGGATAGGCGAGAAGTTCTGCCAACGTAACCTTACCCTTAGACAGTTCGCGGTACTTGGGTCCCGTTACGAAGCAGTCCTGAATGGTGATACCCTCACGAACCTGAAGCTGATCATCATGAATAGGTGTTCTCACAATACCGATGTCGATTTTGCCTTCTTTTAAATTTTTTACAATCTCAGGTGTCGTCCCATGGACTAGATTAATTTGGATATGTGGATATTGAACGTGAAACGATTCCAGAAAGGGAAGAAGATAGTGTTTGCACAAGGAATCACTGCCACCGATTTTGATTTCTCCGCTAGAGAAATTTCGCAGCTCATTGAGCTTTTCCTCCGCTAGGGAGATGAAGTTGTAAGCTTGTTCAATATAGGAATAGAGGATGGCTCCCTCTTTGGTTAAATCAACGCCTTTAGACGTACGAGCAAACAGAGGAAGCCCTAGGCTTTCCTCCAATAATTTGATGGAGTGAGAGACACTGGGCTGTGTGATATACAGCTCTTTGGCAGCTTTGGACAGACTTCCGGATTTCGCTGTTAAATAAAATACTTTATACAACTCGAAATTAACCATATAGACACCTTCTATAGCGAGTATCGAAACTATCAATTATTTGAATGCACCATCTCCTCTTATAATAAAGAGATAAGGTAACAAAAACAACCATATAGATGGAGGCGTATCTCATTGAATGGAACAACGGTTGGCATTGAAGAATTAAGCATTAATGCGATTAGAACGCTTACAATTGATGCTGTCGAGAAAGCAGCTATGGGTCACCCAGGCATGCCAATGGGCGCGGCGCCAATGGCGTATGCGCTATGGACACGTCATTTGAAGCACAATCCAGTTAGCCCGAAATGGGCGGATCGTGATCGTTTCGTCTTGTCTGCAGGGCATGGCTCCATGTTGCTTTACAGCTTGCTTCATCTAAGTGGGTATGATGTATCTTTGGACGATATCAAGGAATTCCGCCAATGGGGAAGCCGCACACCTGGGCATCCAGAGTACGGTCACACCGTTGGTGTAGAAGCTACGACAGGTCCGCTTGGTCAAGGTGTTGCCATGGCTGTGGGTATGGCGATGGCTGAAGCACATCAAGCTTCCGTGTATAATAAACCGAATTTTCCAGTTGTTGACCATTTCACTTATGCCATTTGTGGAGATGGCGACTTGATGGAAGGTGTTTCCTCTGAAGCAGCTTCCTTAGCTGGACATCTCAAATTAGGTAAACTAGTCGTTCTCTACGATTCCAACGATATTTCGCTCGATGGTGACTTGAACATGTCGTTCTCCGAGAACGTCAAGATGCGTTTCGAGTCCTACGGCTGGCAATACCTCCGCGTGGAGGAGCAGAACAACGTCGACGCCATCTCTGCGGCGATCGCAGAGGGCAAGGCGGATCTCAATCGACCGACGCTGATTGAGATCAAAACAACCATCGGCTTCGGCTCGCCGAACAAAGCCGGCAAAGGCGGCCACGGCGGCACGCATGGCTCGCCGCTGGGCAAAGACGAGCTGCTTCTGACGAAGCAAGCTCTGGGTTGGCCCCTCGAGCCGGACTTCTACATCCCGGCTGAGGTTTACACCCACTTCGCCCACCACAAGCAGGTGGGGGCTCAAACAGAAGCAGCCTGGGAGCAGCTGTGGCACAGCTACCAGGCGGCCTACCCCGAGCTCGCTAAGCAGTTCGAGCTCGCGAACAGCGGCGACCTTCCGGCGGATTGGAACGCCGATGTGCCGCGCTACACCCCCGAAAGCGGTGCGATCTCGACGCGCACAGCATCTGGCAAAGTGATTAACGGCTTGGCGAAGCGGGTACCTCATCTAGTAGGCGGCTCTGCCGACCTTGCGAGCTCCAACTTCACTATGATCGGCGATGCTGCAGCTTTCAGTGCAGCCGATTACAGCGGCCGCAACTTCTGGTTCGGCGTCCGGGAATTCGCCATGGGCGCAGCGCTGAACGGCATGCTGCTGCACGGCGGACTGCGCGCTTTCGGCGGCACGTTCCTCGTGTTCAGCGACTATCTGCGCGGTGCGATCCGTCTGTCAGCGCTGATGAAGATCCCAGTTGCGTACGTCTTTACGCATGACAGTATCGCTGTCGGCGAAGATGGCCCGACGCATCAGCCGATTGAGCAGATCCCATCCCTACGGATGATTCCGGATCTCACGTTGTTCCGTCCTGCGGACGCGAACGAGACAGCAGCTGCATGGGAGTATGTTCTTCAAGCGAAGGAAGGTCCGTTCGTATTCGCACTTTCCCGTCAAAATCTACCTGTGCTTCCAGGTACGGATAAGCTTGCTTTTGATCATATTCATCAAGGGGCTTACGTTCTTTCTGATGTTGCTTCTGGCGAGACTACGGACATTCAACTCATTGCGACTGGCTCAGAAGTGAGCTTAGCACTTGACGTGAAGAAGCAGTTGGCGCAAGATGGTATTGGAGCTCGTGTTATTTCCATGCCAAGCCGTGAATTATTTGAGCAGCAGCCAGAAGAGGTACGGAATGCAATTATTTTACCTCACGTGCGTAAGAATGTTGTGATGGAAATGGCTTATCCGGCTGGATGGGAAGAAATTACGGGACAAGAAGGTTTCGTTGTCGGCATCCGCAAGTTCGGAGCATCAGCGAAAGCAGATCGCGTCATTCGTGAATATGGCTTTACCGCAGAAGCAATCGTTGGGCAAATCAGACAGAAGTATTTCCAATAAGCACCCATAGCGGGAGAAAAGGTAGGGATACAGGATGAAATTGTTTATCGACACAGCCAATGTAGAAGAAATTCGTAAAGCGCACGCGTTAGGTGTAGTTGCAGGTGTAACTACTAACCCTTCATTGATTGCAAAAGAAGGAAGAGACTTTTTTGAAACAGTGAAAGAAATCATCTCTATCGTTGGTGATGTTCCGATCAGTGCTGAGGTTGTTTCCTTGAAAGCTGAAGAAATGGTTGAGCAAGGTAAGAAGCTTGCGGCATTAAGCCCGAATGTTGTTATTAAGCTGCCAATGACATTGGATGGTTTACAAGCAACAAGCGTGTTCAGATCACTTGGCATTCCAACGAATGTAACGTTGATTTTCAGTTCAACTCAAGCTTTACTAGCTGCTCGTGCGGGTGCAACGTATGTGTCTCCGTTTATCGGACGCTTGGATGATATCAACCAAGTTGGTATGAACTTAATCAAAGAAATCAGCCAGATTTTCCAAGTACACGGCATCAAATCCGAAATTATTTCTGCGAGTGTACGTCACTCTGCGCATGTCATTGAAGCAGCGCTTGCAGGATCACATATTGCGACAGTCCCTTATAAAGTGATAGAATCAATGAGTAAACACCCGCTGACAGATGCGGGGATTGAGAAGTTCCTTGCTGATTGGGAAGGCGCTAAGCAAGAAAAGTTCTAAACAAGAGATGACTCGCCCGAAGGGGCGGGTCTTTTTAAAAGGAGAAAATAGCGATGATTATCAGCGATGTGAAGCATTTTGAGCAAGAACGGCATTTATGGCCAGCGGCGGTAGCGCGAGGTATCGACTACATTTTGAATCGGAATTTGGGAGAGCTAGAAGTAGGACGGTATGATCTAGAGGGCGATAATGGCCACTTGATGTACGCCAATGTGCAAGAATCCGTGACGCGTCCAAGGGAAGAACAAATGCCGGAGTCGCACGTCGTTTATACGGATATTCAGTTCCTAGTGAGCGGGGAGGAGCGTTTATGCTTCTACAAGCTGACTGATGAGGCAATTATTGTGGATAACAAGTATGAGACACATGATGTCGCTTTCTACGAATCACAACACGCATTGCCTGAAACGGATATTTTTCTCAAACCTGGCATGTTTGCCGTATGCTTCCCATCCGATATTCATCGGCCTAATTGCCTCATTACGGAATCAACAACGAATAAGAAGATTGTGATCAAAATCCATAAGGATTTGCTGCAACTCTAGCAAAAAAGTCTGCTCACGCCAATTTATTTGGCTAGGCAGACTTTTTGTTTAAGCTTTTGATTAGGTTTTACTGGCCATCATTCTGGCTTGCTTCCATTTCCCGAAACGATAATAAAGCAGGTTCAAACTGGCAGCAACACTGAAGCTGACAGGGAAACTCCACCAAATCACATCGAAACCGTACTTGTGCGATAGCACAGTGGCAAGTGGGATGCGAACAAGTAACAGTGCAACAAATGCAACGATAAGAGGGAACACAACAGATCCCGCAGATCGAACGACACCTGCAACAACATTGAAGACGCCGAAAATAATAAAAGACCAAAGCGTAATATTGTTAATATGAACGCCTATATCAATCGCCTTCCCTTCAGGTGGCAGGAAGAATGAGACGACTTCTCGATTGAACAGGTGCAAAACGGCAACAATTAGTCCAGTCATCAAGATATTAACGCCTACGCCTGTCCACGTAATCCGGTTGACACGCTCCCATTTCCCAGCGCCAATGTTTTGCGCAGCCATCGAGGTTACAGCTCCACCAATAGCCATAGCGGGCATTTGGACGTAACTTGATATTTGCATCGCCACACCGAAAGCTGCGGTGGATTCTGAGCCATAGGCATTCACGAGATGAACCAGCATCAGATTACTTAGAGAAACCACGACCATATTTAAGCCCATGGGCAGCCCTTTTTGTATCAGTGTTCGAATAATCGTCCAATCGATTCGTAGCAAAGGAATGTCCTCTTTGGTAATGCGAAGAAAATACTTCTTCTTATACAAGTAAGCAATGAGGAGCACGAAGCTCACTAGTTGCGCGATAAAAGTCGCTACAGCGGAGCCGGCAATCCCCATTTTCGGGAATGGTCCCATCCCTTGAATCAGCAAAGGATTGAGGGCGACATCAAGGATTGCTGATAAAAGTAAGAAGTAAAACGGGGTTTTCGCATCCCCAGAGCCACGTAAAATGGCCATGATTAAATTATAGCCGAACATGAACGGAACACCTGCGAACATTATTCGCGTATACGTCACTGCAAACTCTTTGACATCAGGCGGAGTATTCATCCAGTCTAGGATCGTGGTGGAGAAGATCCATCCCAGTAAGGCGACGATTATGGATAAAACGAGGAAGAAGACTGTGCTTGTTCCGACTACTTTTTTGGCCTCTTGAACTTTCTTAGCTCCCAGATTTTGACCGATAAGAATGACGGCAGCCATGGCAATCCCGAAGATGGAGCTAATTAAGAAGAACATAATAATATTCGCATTCGATGTTGCGGCAAGGGCGACTTCACCTAAATATTTCCCGATCCAAATGGTATTGATCGACCCGTTTAAGGATTGTAGAACGTTCCCTAATAGTATGGGGAGTGAAAATAAGATCAATGTCTTCGTAATCGGGCCCTCCGTTAGCGAGGGACGAGCTTTTGGAGATGATGATGGCTCTGGCATGATTTCCTCCGTAAATTTCACTTGTTCGATAGAATAGTTTTCTCACTACTATATCAGTTTCATGCTTCTTTCTGAAATTTTACGAAGTGATGCCTCTAATGTCGGATCCAACGATCGAATAAGAATGGACCGAATGGAATAAATGCCGCAATGAAAGCTGCAAGTACGCGTCCAAAAGACCAGCGATGTAGAAGTGTGACCCAAGCAATCGATAGCAGATAGAGCGAAAATAGAAATCCATGAGCAATCCCTACGACAAAAACAGCTTGTGGCAGATCGAAAGCGTATTTAAGTGGCATGGCGATACCAAGTAAAATGAGAAAAGAGGAACCCTCGGCCCAACCGACATAGCGTAAGGCTTGTAAAGAACGTTGTAACACAGTAAGCAACTCCTTTTTATGAATGAAAGTAAATTCATCCTAAGATAGAAATATGAATGCAGTATGAACAAGTGATGTCAATTGGACACAATCTAGTTTTTTTAGTACGATAGGCAATAGAACGTATTCCATGTATTCATAGACTCATTTGAGTGTTATATATAGGTAGGGGGAAAGCAGATGCTTCGTCTTGGCGAGAAAATTATCTTCATTGCTGATCGTTTAGAACAGAATCTGCCTATTGGCGGATATGGCTATTTAATTGCGTATGACCGAAATAATGATAACATTTTCGACTATGTCGTACGTGTCCCTAAAGAGAACAAACATTACTATGTGACTGCAACTGATATTGAGCTGGAAGAAGTGCTTCTGCAGCAAGAGGCAGAGCAAGCCCAGAGAGAAGCTTTAATAGATTACGCTCTCGCAACGAACAATGAAGCCTTATTCCGTAAAATAATGAATGGCGAGTCCGCCACAGAGCCAGAGAAGGAAAGGGACAAGGAAGTACAGTCCCGTGAAGAATTCATCAAACAAATCGGGCTGAAAGCTTGGATTTAACAATAGAGAGCGTCGGTGGACATGCACCGTCGCTTTTTTCATTCATCACGCTTAATCCTTATTCTGGATTGAGTTCGCAAAATATCTGGGATATAATGAAAAGAATGACTAAATGCTGATACAAGGGGTGCAGAATACGTGAGCATAACGAAGAAAGATGTCGATCATGTCGCCAAGCTGGCTAGACTCGATCTCAATGATACCGAAAAAGATCTATTTACAGATCAGCTTAATGCTATTTTAAAATATGCCGAGCAGCTCAATCAATTAGACACCGAAGGTGTTGTACCAACTAGCCATGCCATGCCATTAGTAAATGTCATGCGTGAGGATGTTGCAAAGCCGTCTTTGCCGATTGAAAAAGTCATGCTGAATGCCCCTGATCATGAGGATGGGCAGTTCAAGGTTCCAGCTGTTTTAGAATAAGTTAGAGATGAAAGGGAGTGCCTGTCGTTGTCTTTGTTTGAATTAAACCTACAACAAATCCATGCGAAACTGCAAAGCAAAGAACTCAAAGTTTCGGATCTCGTGGATCAATCCTATACAAGAATTGGGCAAGTGGAGAGCAAGGTTCGCGCTTTCCTTACATTAGATGAAGAGAATGCACGTCAGACGGCTGCTAAGTTGGACGAGCAGCTTTTAAGCAATGCTACACGCAGTGATGTATTCGGTTTGCCAATCGGAATCAAGGATAATATGGTAACCGAAGGTTTGAAAACAACCTGCGCAAGCAAATTTTTATCCAATCATATTCCGATTTATGATGCGACAGTCGTGAGCAAGCTCAAGGAAGCTCAAGCGGTTACCATCGGCAAACTCAACATGGATGAGTTTGCGATGGGCGGCTCCAACGAGAACTCCGCGTTCCACCCGACCCACAATCCGTGGAACACGGATTATGTGCCAGGCGGTTCCAGCGGTGGCTCGGCAGCTGCAGTCGCTGCAGGCGAAGTGTACTTCGCGCTGGGCTCCGACACCGGTGGCTCGATTCGCCAACCGGCTGCTTACTGCGGTATCGTCGGTCTGAAGCCGACGTACGGACTCGTGTCCCGCTATGGTTTGGTCGCTTTCGCGTCCTCCTTAGACCAAATCGGGCCGCTTACGAAGAACGTAGAAGATGCTGCGTACGCGATGCAAGCTATCGCAGGTTACGACCCGAAAGACTCCACTTCTGCGAATGTGGACATCCCGAACTATCTGAGCGCATTGACGGGTGATGTCAAAGGACTGCGCATAGGCGTACCCAAAGAATACATGGGCAAAGGAATCGACCCAGCTGTAAAAGAGAAAATTCTTGAAGCGCTCAAAGTACTTGAAGGTCTTGGCGCTGTATGGGAAGAAGTTACGCTTCCACATTCCGAGTATGCGGTAGCAACGTATTACTTGCTCGCTTCCTCCGAGGCTTCTTCCAACTTGGCACGTTTTGACGGCATCCGTTATGGTGTTCGTTCAGATAATGCACGCAATTTGTTGGATCTCTATAATCTTTCCCGCAGTGAAGGTTTTGGTCCTGAGGTTAAACGTCGGATCATGCTTGGCACCTACGCACTGAGCTCAGGCTACTATGACGCGTATTACCTGAAAGCCCAACAAGTTCGCACACTGATCAAGCAAGACTTTGATCAAGTGTTTAACAACTATGACATTATCATCGGGCCAACGGCACCAACGACAGCTTTCAAAATCGGCGAGCAGAGCAGTGATCCACTCACGATGTATTTGAATGATATCATGACGATCCCGGTCAGTTTGGCAGGTATTCCTGCAATTAGCGTACCATGCGGATTTGTGAATGAACTTCCGGTTGGCTTGCAAATTATCGGCAAAGCATTGGATGAAGCTACCGTTTTGCGTGTAGCCCACGCTTTCGAACAGCACACAGACCACCACAAGCAGCGCCCGCAATTGTAAGTTATTAACGAAGGAGGCATTCACTTTGTCGGCAACAGATACCCAATTTGAAACCGTAGTCGGTCTTGAAGTTCACGTAGAGCTTCATACCGCTTCCAAAATATTTTGTAGTTGTGCAACCTCATTCGGAGCACCTCCGAATACGAATACATGTCCTGTATGCTTAGGCCACCCAGGCGTCCTGCCAGTCCTTAACCGTCAAGCGGTCGAGTATGCGATGAAAGCGGCAATGGCCCTCAATTGCACAATCGCAACGGACAGTAAATTTGATCGCAAAAATTACTTCTACCCTGACTCACCCGATGCTTATCAAACGTCCCAATATGATAAACCGATCGGCGAGCATGGCTGGGTCGACATCGAAGTTGGTGGAGTTACCAAACGTATCGGAGTCACGCGTGTCCACCTGGAAGAGGATGCAGGTAAGCTGACGCATATTGATGGCGGCTATGCTTCTCTCGTTGACTTAAATCGTGCAGGAACTCCGTTGATCGAGATCGTATCCGAACCTGATCTGCGCTCACCCGAGGAGGCTCGTGCTTACCTTGAGAAAATTAGAGCGATCATGATCTACTGTGATGTGTCCGATGTGAAAATGGAAGAAGGCTCGCTTCGTTGTGATGCGAATATTTCCATCCGACCGTTCGGACAAGAGAAATTCGGCACACGTGCTGAGCTTAAGAACATGAACTCCTTCCGTGGGGTGCAGCGTGGACTTGAGTATGAAGAGTATCGCCAAGCGGAGATTCTGAGAAGCGGGGAAGAAGTCATTCAAGAAACTCGCCGTTGGGATGAAACGCAAGGTAGAACTCTCGCAATGCGCGGCAAAGAAGATGCGCACGATTATCGTTATTTCCCAGATCCGGATCTGGTTAGCCTTTACATTGATGATGCATGGAAAGCACGTGTACAAGCTTCGATTCCAGAATTGCCAGATGCCCGTAAAGCAAGATACAGCAATGAATATGGCTTGCCTAGCTATGATGCAGCTGTTATCACTGCTTCTATGCAAATGGCTGACTTCTTTGAGGAAAGCTTGAAGTATACACAAGATGCCAAAGCTGTCTCGAACTGGATCATGGGTGATTTGCTTGGTTATCTGAATGCCAATTCCCTTGAATTTACCGATGCCAAAGTTACAGGCAAAGGGCTAGGCGAAATGATTGGTTTAATCGAGAAAGGCACGATTTCCAATAAGATTGCCAAAACGGTGTTTAAAGAAATGATCGAAACCGGTAAAGAGCCGCAGAAGATCGTGGAAGAGCAAGGTCTTGTTCAAATCAGTGACGAAGGTGCTATCAAAGCAATTGTCGAGCAAGTAGTTGAGAACAGCCCGCAATCCGTTGCAGATTTCAAAGCTGGTAAGGAAAAAGCCGTAGGCTTCCTTGTTGGACAAGTAATGAAAGAAACCAAAGGTAAAGCGAATCCAGGACTCGTCAATAAATTAATTGTGGAGTGCCTGAACAGCAAATGATAAGTTAAAAGTGGTGATCCTCTTAGCAGGGCACCACTTTTTTAATTTCCAATGTAGGAGTGATTACACTGTCCATCCAGCAACTAGTTCTACAAACGAATGAAGAAATCTTGACCCTACTTGCGCTTCAAATCGCTTCCTACCGTGTAGAGGCTGAACTGATCGGTTTTGATGATATCCCTCCTTTGAAAGATGGTATTCAATCAATACGTGAAGCGAAGGAAACTTTCTATGGTTTCTTTGTCGATGATCATGAGGGACGGTCACTCGCGGGCGCCATTTCATTTGAGCGTGAGGGCTGTATTGTTACGATTTGCCGTATGATGGTTCATCCCAATTTTTTTCGTAGGGGGATTGCTAGCTCCCTTTTACAGCATATAATGAAAGAACAAGAGCTAGCAGGAGCTGCTCGATTTATCGTATCCACAGGAACTGAGAATTTACCGGCAATACGTCTCTATGAGGGGCATGGTTTTATCGTAAAACGCGTCTTTACTGTTCCTCCTGGCGTTAGTCTAACAACATTCGAGCGTCCTGCTACAGGCCATTAGCGTCAAATCTAGTATCCAATCACCTGCCACTTAATAAATTCTTTTGATTTGAGGTAAAAAGGGAGCGTTTACATGGAGAATCCTTGGGTAATTGATCAGCTGCATATCACAATTAGACTAGTATTAGCACTTTTTCTTGGTGGCTTGATTGGATTTGAGCGAGAGGTAAGCTCTCATGCAGCAGGTCTGCGCACGCACATTCTGGTATGTGTCGGCTCGGCCCTCGTGATGCTGCTTTCAATGTACGGGTTTAGCGCGTTTGTGAATGAGGTCAATGTACGTATTGATCCATCTCGTTTAGCGGCTCAGGTTATCAGTGGAATTGGATTTCTAGGTGCGGGTACGATTATGTTCAATGGAAGATCGATTACGGGGCTAACGACAGCAGCGTCACTATGGGTCGTTGCGGGAATTGGTCTTGCGATTGGAGCGGGTTTTTATTATCCGGCAGTCTTAGTTTGCTTCATGGTATTGATATCCTTATTTATTCTAAATAAAGTAGAGCATAAGTATTTCAATGGGAAAAAAGTACGCGTTCTCAAAATACAAGCGATTGATCAACCAGGCACCTTAGGGTTAATTACAACGATCCTAGGTAAACGTAAGATAGATATTAAGCAGATTAAACTAGAAGAATCGGAAGATGACAGTAAGGATAATCATGTTCAAATTACGTTTCATGTAACAATACCGAAGCCATCCATTATTGGCTTAGTGCTCGAAGAAACCAATCAAATTCAAGGGGTCACTGGTGTGGCTATCGAAAATAGTAAAAACTGAAGATTTGTTTCTTTGAACCATCATTGACAAAAGTTGAAGAACACACGTACAATATAATGTAAGGTTTTAATGACTAATTCAGGTGGTGAGTACCATGGCAGCACATTTAGAACAGGCTTTAGCAAAGTTGAAAACAACAGGTGTTCGGATGACGCCCCAGCGGTATGCGATTCTTTCCTTTTTGCTGGATTCCATGACTCATCCGACAGCGGATGATATTTACAAATCGTTAGAATCGAAATTTCCTAACATGAGCGTTGCGACTGTTTACAATAATCTTAAAGTATTTATTGAATCGGGACTTGTTCGGGAATTAACTTATGGGGACAGCTCCAGTCGTTTTGATGCGGATATGACAGACCATTATCATGCGGTTTGTGAGGTATGCGGGAAGATTTCTGATTTCGAATACCCTCCACTGTCAGACATTGAGACAACAGCAGCGTTGCATACAGGTTTCCAAGTTGGCGGATATCGATTGGAGATTTATGGTGTGTGCCCGGATTGTACGGTTACTACCAAGCATTAACTATACGCAAAATTCCTCATTATGTGGTTTCCTGTTGTATAATGAAACGTGTTCAGCCCTTCTTTTGTGAAGAGCGGACACGTTTTTTTCTTTTTATCCATACCAATTGCCAATAAGGAAGTGAAGTGTTGAAATCATCCAAAAAAGTAATTCTGATTAGCGCATTGTGTTTAGGGATGTTCGCGGCAGGCGCGGGAACATTTCTGATCCAACAGCTAGCACCCAATCGAACGCATGTTGAGACGGATTTCCACGAGCTGACAAAGCCAATTTTTTATGAAGGCAATTATTATAAATCAAGTGCGATTGGAGAAAAGGAAGGTCTGAAGCTTCCGCTTGATTTCGTTCAGAAATGGATCGATCCGACCATTATATATGAAAAAAGCAGTGATTCCGTCATCATAACCACCAAAGATAAAGTGATGCAAATGAAGACGACGGAGCTTTCAGCACTCATGAATGAAAAACCAATTTCTTTATCCTTTCCCGTCGAGAAGAAAGAAGATACCATCTACTTGCCTGTTGAACCTCTGAAGCAGCTGTATGCATTTGAAATAAGGGAATCAGTAAAGTCAGGTGCAATCTTGCTCTTCAAACAAGGCGATATTATCAAGTGGGGGAAACATATAGGGAAGAAAGAGACTCAATTACGCACGGAAGCTACAATTAAAGCACCGATTATCGCGACGATTGCTGTGAATGAACAGGTCATGATCATGGGACTTGAAGAAAATTGGTACAAAGTGCAGCTAGAGAGCGGACCGATTGGTTTCGTTCGCAAGAGTGAAATCACGGAGGATCATGACGAAACGATACCGCTGCAAGAGCAATCAGTATCCACCTATGTGCCTTGGAAACCTATAACCGGTAAGTTAAATATGACCTGGGAACATGTTATTACGAAGAACCCAGATACCTCCAAGATCAGTGATATGCCTGGTTTACAAGTGATAAGTCCAACTTGGTTCTCTGTCGCAGATAGCGAGGGGCGCATTAGTAACTTGGCAGATGCCTCTTATGTTAAATGGGCGCACGACCGTAATTACCAAGTATGGGCGTTATTTAGTAATGGCTTCGATGCGGATCGCACGACTAAGGTACTAGCAAACTATGATCTACGTATGAAAATGATTAAACAACTACTCGGCTTTGCCCAGACTTACAAGCTACAGGGTATTAATATCGATTTTGAAAATGTTTATCTCAAGGATAAAGAGAACCTGGTACAATTCGTGCGAGAAATGACTCCTTTTATGCATGAGCAAGGTTTATCGGTTTCCATCGATGTAACACCCAAATCAACCAATGAAATGTGGTCTGTGTTCTACGATCGTCCAGCTCTAGCAGAGGTCGTCGATTATATGATGTTGATGGCCTATGACGAGTACTGGGCCACGAGTCCGAAGTCTGGGTCGGTATCTTCCTTGCCATGGGTAGAAAGGTCCGTTACAGCGCTTCTAACGACGGATAAAATCCCGCCATCTAAGCTTGTCCTCGGCGTGCCATTCTATACACGACAATGGACTGAAGAAACGAAGAACGGTAAATTAACCGCAACATCCAAAACATTAACCATGGAAGCCGCACAAACCATCATAAAGGATAAAAAGCTAACTCCTACATTTTTGGCCGATACTGGTCAAAATTATGTGGAATACAAAGACGGAAGCAAGTTAATTCGTATTTGGCTGGAAGATGAAGTTTCAATTAAAGCTAGGTTGGCTTTGGTTGATAAATATAATCTAGCCGGTGTGGCCACCTGGAGAAGAGGTTTTGAGAAGCCTGAAATTTGGGGTGCATTGAAGGATAATTTACCTATCTTAAAATAAAAAGAAAGCCGAACCCTATTAATGGGCTCGGCTTTCTTCTTATTAGTGAGGCTTGTGCTCATGTTCGCGACTTGGCTCAAAGTGAGCCGTTTGTGTAGCCGCCGTTTCATTTTCACCAACGGGCTCATACTGTGGATCAATCGTTAGAATCGTTTTACAAAACATGCATCGATCTGTTTTACCTAGCATTTTCGTTCTTCTACCGCATTCCGGACAATCGATGACAGTTGCAGATGTTGAAAGCATCCCCGCCCAGAAGTAAATACCCATACTCACCAGTACACTGATCATACCAATAATCATGAAGATGACGGCAATTACGCGGCCTACTTGTCCCCAATCGAAAACGACACCAGCAAGTCCTATAATCATAAGCAGCATCCCACCCATGGTCATTACCAGTCCCCATAAGCGGAATTCATTTACTTTACTTGATCTAAATCGCACTGTGTATTCCTCCCCAATCTTTCTAGCACATGTTTTGTATGAATTGTCACAGAAATCAGCAGGAAACCCGTTCACCCTTGTAGAAATAAGTAAGAAACAATTGGAGACAGGAGCTTTGGACACCCATGGGAATTAATAAAGAGCAGTTATTGCTTAAGTTCCGGAATGACCCTAGAATCATTAGCGTCATGGCGGTAGACAATCCTAAGCAACTTCCCTCACTGACAGATGGTTTTGATACGCTACTTTTAATAGTAACCAACGACCTGAGACTGAACAATCATACAACTAATTATATAAGAGACGATTCAAGGATACAAGAAAGATGGACTGATCCTACTTCAATAGAGCAATGGATTCGGCATGGTGTTAATCGCAATATTCTTCACTGGCTGTTAAAAGGGGAGATACTTCTGGATCAGAACACTTATTTAGAAGGCCTGCGCCATCGAATACTTGAGTTTCCCGGAGACTTGCGCGAGCATAAGCTGCTAATTGAATTTTCACATTTTCTACGTAAGTATTTGCAAAGTAAAGAATACATTCTAGACGATCATATTCTGGATGCTTATAACAACATTCTCGAAGCGCTACACCACTGGGCACGGATTGTTATTGTGGAAGATGGCTATCACCCTGAAATCACGGTTTGGAGACAGATTCGAGCGATTAATCCCGGGGTCTATAAACTTTATGAAGAGCTAACAATGAGTAAGGAGACTTTGAAGCAGCGGGTCCAACTTGTTCTACTTGCTTGTGAATTTTCGGTTATGTCCAAAATGGAGCACTGCTGCGAGGCGTTTATTCAAATCCTCAGGGACAGCGAGCATCCGCTAAGCTCGGATGAACTCCAACAACACTCGCAGTTAGTTGAAATCAAGTCTGAGCTTCCTCTTTTGCTCAATAAACTAGTCAAAAAAGGTTTAATCAAAGAAGTTGCTGTCATTATTGATGAGCAAACATCCGAAATCGAGTTAAGGTATACGAGTGTATAACGCGTTAAATCCTTTAAGAATCAGGCGTTTTCCTGGTTCTTTTTTTATTCTCATTTTAATGCTTGACTTTGATTGCGATTCTATGATAAATTAACTCTCGCCGCTAAAAACGGTAACGCATTTGAAACCAACGAGTTCTATGATGTAAAGCGAAGCTGAAAAAACAGAAATAAAAAAAGCTTGCATTGATTGGTTCGAATGTGATATATTATAAAAGTCGCCGCTAAACGGATGACGAAGAAAATGAAAGAAATTGATCTTTGAAAACTGAACAACGAGTGAGTAAGCACAGTCGAGTAATCGACTATAAAAGAGATTGCAAAATCTCGCTAGCTTCAAATGAG
>NZ_CAKMMW010000043.1:0-28479 GCF_927798215.1 Paenibacillus allorhizoplanae | reverse complement strand
TTGTACCTTTGCCGTTGTTCACCCATTGTGAACACCTCCTCGTTGTATCTATTATCTTAAATCTGTTAACGAGGTGTCCACTTTTTATTCTAGTTGCAAAAATGCCGTTATTATAGCCACATTTCACTATTTCCATCAAATCGAGTTCATTTAGCTGTATGAAATACAGTTATTCCTGGAAATCGAGATAAAGGTGCAAAATTAACTACAGGAATTCAAGTTATTTCATCTGATGACCTGCTTGCAAACCTTAATATGCGTGGTTTCGTCGTCCTCTCAGCACGAACGATCTCAAAAAGCCCCTCCCCCGCCTAAAGCGAGATCAGGGCCTTGCTTCTTATTATTTACTCCCCATAAATCTGAGGGTTTTGGCGTTGACACTCCTCAATAACCCACAGCTGTCTACGCACCTGCTGAGGCGTAATCTCCAACTCTTTCCCCTCGGTCAGCGTGTCATACAGCATCAAATACAACCTCTCCGTCATATGCTCGAAAGCTGACTTCCCACCTGGAATCGCAACCTCCCAGCTTTCCGTGTGCCATGGCAACTTCTCACTGCAATAGGCAGGCTTCCCATCCGCTGAAAATAAAGGCTCTCGGATCAGCTTTTGTTCAGGTGCTTCCTCTGGTTTAAAATATTTCCACTCCAGCTTATCCCCCGTTCCATGGAGGCCCCCATTTGTTCCTTGAATGTTGAACTGTTCATGAGGAAAAGCAGAACTGGATGAAATTTCCATATCTATCGTTGGTCTACCTTTTCCACGCAGCAAGAGCTTCACATAATCCTCCGCATCACCAAAGGTATTCGTTCTATCCATGATGCACATGACCTCAGGCTGCGCGTCCGCACCAAACAGCTGCAGTGCCTGATCCAGCGGATGCGGCCCCGTATTCATCAAGCTGCCGCCATTATTGCTTTGCAGCGTTTGCCAATCCCAACGGCGAGCAAACCCATTATGGCTGAAATCGATCTGCACGATGCGTCCCAGCACGCCAGATTCAATTACTTTACGTAACTGCACGAAGGCCGGCTGATAACGGGATTGTTGGAATACAGCCAATATAGCGCCTGTTCGCTCCGACGCCTCAATGAGCTGGTCAACCTCCTCCGTTGTCTTTGCCAACGGCTTCTCGCACAAAACATGTAGACCGCGGTTAAGCAGCTCCATCGTAATCGGAAAATGCTGATGACTCGGAGAAGCATTCACGATCAAATCCAGCTCCTCGTGGGCCACCATCTCCTCCCAGGATGCGTAAGCTTGGCAACCGTATTCTGATTTCGCCAACTCTTGTCGTTCTGGAATGGAGTCCGCAACCGCCGTAATCCGGTAATGCTCAGGCAGTTGAACGAGCAACTTTCCGTGAATATCGCGCCCGCTGCGTCCCTGTCCAATAATACCTACCTTCACAATTTTCTCGGTCATTGCAACTACCTCTTTCTTCGTGGGTTTAGGGGGTCTTGCCAAACGTTTTCTTATATTCAGTAGGCGTGATGCCTGTTCGTTTCTTAAATGTTCGGATGAAATGGCTCAGATGATGGAATCCGACCTGGAAGCCAATTTGTGTAATCGTATGCATGTTGCGCTGAATCAGCTCCATTGCCCTTTCGATGCGTACCTCATTCACATAATCGACGAAGTTCTGGCCTGTTTCTTTCTTAAAAACCGTACTAAAGTAAGCAGGCGCCATATTCGCTAGGAAAGCTCCTTGCTCAAGCGGAATATCCTGACTGTAATTGTCGTGTATATATCGTTTTACCTCTTCAATTGGATGCTGGCTCGTTGATGTTGATTGTACACGTTGCTTGCGCCTAGCACGCCGATATTCGCGATCCATGATGATGAGCAGCTTGACGAGACTCGTACATATGGCATATTCATATCCCGCTTCACGATGCTCGAATTCATCCTGAATATCTTGAAGCAATTGCTCGACGAGAAGTTGCTTCGACTTCGCAATATGCAACCACGGCTGCGGCAAGGAGGAAAGCTCGGGTAATTCGTCAGCATTTTGAAGCAAGGGCTGCAAAGTATCCGAGAAAGGCTTCAACTGCTCCCTCACCAAATACGGAAGAAAATCAATCAGGACCACTTCGAACTCGTGTTCTTCAATGGCGCTCAAGCTGTGTTCCACCCCTGGGGTGATGATGAACATATCTCCTCTGCTGACATTCAGCGACTTGCCACGCAGCTGATGGTTGCACACACCCTTGAGCACGTAAGCAATCTGCGTATATTCGTGAATATGCAAGGGCTGCTTCAGCGCAAGGCTGGAGTAGCTGAATATTTTAAAAGGAAATTCCTTTTTCAGCGTTAATTTACTTTGAAAATAGGACATTCCCTTCCCCATGCTCATACGATTACCACCTGTCCGAAGCCATATTTCCTTCAAGCATATGCCAATTGGCGGAATAGAACAACCCTATCGTGCAACGCGCAGATCAGCGCTTCTATTTAAATCTCACTACCCTCATCATAGACGAGCCTGCCGGCTTTGTAAGTCTGCCGCAAAGGGATGCGGCCGTCCGCTTGCACCCTATCCAGGAGAACGAAATCGGCCGGTGCTCCTACCGACAAGCCCTCTGCGATGGGTAATCCCATCAAGCGAGCCGGGCGTGTCGAGGCCATTTCCCACACGGATGGGAACGCAGCGATGCCCCGTCTGCTCAGATGTGCAATGCCCCACAGCAGCATCTGAGCCGAACCTGCAAGCAGCCGGGGGTCAGCAGCCAAGTGAAGCTTGCCTTCTGAGGTAAGTACAACATCTCCACCAATATGCGTCTTGTAGACGCCTGGTTCAAGTCCGCTGATAGCTACGGCATCGCTAACTAACAGCGCTTGCTCCCCTTTCACTTTGAGCACAACCTTCAGCACTTGGTCCGGCAAATGAAACCCATCCGCAATGACACAGCTCCACAAATCATCCTGTGCCAACTGCTCCCACAGGTAATTCGGATGCCGAGGCAGCATCAGGTGTGCCCCGTTTCCCAGATGCGTCGACATCCGCGCGCCTGCCGCGACAGCCTCGCCAATCTGCGAAGCGTCTGCTGCCGTGTGACCGATGGAGACGATCACGCCACTATCGACGCAGCGCTTGATGAATGCGGCACTGTCCGGCCATTCCGGCGACAGCGTCACGATCTTGATGCGGCCGCCCGCCGCTTCCTGCCAGCGGCAGAAGAGGTCCCAGTCCGGCGGCCTTACGTCATCCAGACGGTGGGCGCCGCGCGCTCCGTCATCGGGTGAAATGAACGGGCCTTCGAGATGAATGCCCGCAATGCCTTGTTCCGTCGCCGGATCCGCTTCACAGGCGCTTGCAATACTGCCTAGCGCACTTGCGATCGCGTCTGGCGTGTTCGTAATGACGGTGGGGTAACTGGAGGTTACCCCTTCCCGCCACAGCTTGCGGATGATCTGACTAACCGTCTCCGCTTGCAGCGGGAGCTGGTTGAAGTCCAATCCCGCATAGCCGTTGATCTGCAGATCGACCAAGCCAGGGGCGACGATCGGCAATCCATCTGATTCTTCTACCTGCATCACTTCATCAATCCGCCCCTCATGGACGGTAATCGCGACAGGTGCCCCTGTGGCATAATGGCGTGCGCAAATGATGCTCGTTTTATCGACCATAGGAATCGCGGTCCAGATACATCGTGCAGTCCGGATGCTGGCGGAGAATCGTCGATGGGCACTCGGTCGAGATCGCTCCGTTCAATGTACGCTTCACCGCCTGATGCTTCGTTACACCAGGTACAGAGCAGAACAGATGAGTACCTGACATCAGCGCTGGAATGGTTAGGGTTAATGCATGGGTCGGCACGTCGGCTAAATGGTCAAAACATCCGTCATTCACCTGCTGCTGCCGGCAAACGTCATCCAACTCCACACGCTTGATCAATTCCGGATCTGCGAAATCGGCAACAGGCGGATCAATAAAGGCGATGTGCCCGTTCTCGCCAATACCAAGGCAGACAATATCAATCGGCGCTTCTTCTAGGAGTGCGCTATACCGTCTGCACTCGTCCTCTGCCTGGTTCATGCTATTAATCAGATGCACAGTACCCGGCTTAACCTGATCGAACAATCGGTCTTTCAAAAAGCACCCAAATCGCTGCGGCGCATCCTCTCTGAGCCCGATGTATTCATCCATGTGAAACACAGTGATTCTTGACCAATCGATGGCATCATCCTGAGCCAGCGTTTCGAGCATTTCATTTTGCGAGGGCGCTGCCGCGAAAATAATACGGATAGCCGCTTTCTCTGCAAGCAGCGACTTGATTTGGTTGGCTGCATCTAGACCAGCCGCTTGCCCCAACGCGATACGGTTCTCATACACGTTAACCTTTAACGCATCAATTCGTGATTGCCAGACAGGTTGCACTTGTACTTGTGGCTCGCTCATAGAATCATTCCTCCAATAATCATATAGTCAGCTGCCGCCCTTCGGCAGCGCTCTTATAAATCTGTTCAACTAGCTGCACCGCACGCAGCCCGGATTCACCCGTAACCAGAGGTTCATCGCCGGCTTCAATGGAAGCCATGACATCCAACAGCTGGCTTTGATGAAAATCCGACACGATGCTGCGCGGATCGGTAATGCCGCCGTAGGCACCTGCCTGCGCCCAAGTCGGTTCACTACGTCCTGGCACTGTCCAATGGACAATCGTCGAGCCTTCCAGCTTGATCGATCCTTTTTCCCCGTACAAATTGATCGTCGCCGCAAAACCTGGAGCAATGCTGGTCGACGCCATGATCGTACCGAACGCGCCATTTTTAAATTGCAAAATGGCTAAACCTAAATCCTCCGCTTCCATCTCGTGCGTCTGAGTAGCTACCTTGCCAAAGACAGTGTGAACGTCTCCAGCGAACCATAGCAGCAGATCCAAGCAATGAATCCCTTGGTTCATCAGAGCTCCTCCATCTTCGGCAATCGTTCCACGCCATTTCGCGCTATCATAATAAGACTGGGATCGATGGAAGGGAAGCGACACCTCAACCAGCAGAAGCTTACCGAGTGTCCCCTCATCTAACACCCGTTTAATAGCTTGATTCTGAGCTTCAAATCGCCGCTGTGAGATAACAGAGAGTGTCACATGATTTGCTTTTGCCGCTTGCACAAGCCGCTCCGCGTCAGACACATTCATACTAATTGGCTTCTCTATAATTAGATGCTTGCCCGCCTTCACAACCTCCAAACCGATGGCCGCGTGGCTGCCGCTTGAAGTCGTTACACAGACGATATCTACATCAGACCTGGCCAAGAGCTCACGATAGTCCGTCGTCCAGGAGCAGCCTTCTCGATCAGCAACCGCTTGCGCTTTCGCCTCCGTTCGACTAGATACCACGACCAGACTTGCCTCTTCGATTTGACGTATAGCCTCGATATGAAAATCAGCGACCGATCCACAGCCGATAATCCCGAACCTCCAGTTAGCCAACCCTATACCTCCTCAAGCAGAGCTCGAAGCGCATCTAGTGTCATTCGTGTACCTGTCAACTGACTGCCGCCTTCTGGAACAAAATGCGTTTCAATCGTAAACAATCCCTCATACCCATCCGCTTCAAGCGCCTTAATTTGAGCTGTTATTGCCGCATCCCCTGAACCAAGCGGCACGCATTTCGGTGTTCCATCTTGACGAATGTAGGCATCCTTCAGATGGACATGTGCCAAAGCATTCTTCATGTACTGGTATCCGCTCGGGAAGGCCTCTCTGGCGCCATACGCTTCATTGCCTGGATCCCAAAGGCCACGAACGGCTGAAGAATCAATGGCAGATACAAGTGCCGCCACTTCCTCCGCAAAGCCTCCATTACAGGAAGGCTCATTCTCTAGAAGCAGGACCACGCCTTCCCTCGCCGCGATGTCGCCTGCCCTTTTTAAATGATGAACAATCTCATCTCGATACTGCTCAGGCTCCAACTCTCGCCAAAACGAGAAAATACGGATGCGCGATGTCCCCAGCAGCTTAGCAATTTCGATCACTCTATCCAGTTTCTTAAAATGCTCCTCTACACTCTGCTCTTTCTGCCCAAACGTGTCCCCCGATTCAACCAATCGCTTCTGATCCAATACGCATTTAAACAAAGGAGATGCAATGGCGGAGACATACAATCCACGCTCTTCAACCATTTTACGGATGCCAACGATCTGATCGTCAGTCAACACTGACACATTCATGCCATTCACAACTCTGACTTCAACATGTTGCAAACCCTGTTCGGCAGCCCAATTTAACGCTTTCTCGAAATCTGGAGATACTTCATCCGTCAGTACGCCTAATCGATTCCAAATCAATGAGAAACCTCCACCTTCGCTTGTTATTTTCCTAACTATACCAAGATTGTCTGGGTCAAAGTTGACGTTTTTATTGAAGTAAGTTTACATTTTTTTCGCTTTCATTCAGCAGTATCCCTATTGGCCACTTCATGAAAATCACACCCAGTAAATAAAAGGAATTTGAGTGCATATGTGGAATAGATGTATAAACAGAATATGAGTCTTTGTAACTAGACAAAGTAGTTCCTTCGTTCATGAAAAAAGGAGGTAATTGTATGAAATCGACGGGAATTGTAAGAAAAGTAGACGAATTGGGACGGATTGTTTTACCTATTGAATTGCGTCGGACACTCCATATTGAGATCGGTGACGCTATCGAGGTCTATGTGGACCCTGAGCGTATTACGCTCAAGAAATATATGCCTGCTTGTGTGTTCTGTGGGAATTTCGAGGATATGACCTATTTCAAAGGGAAGCTCGTTTGCGGCACTTGTATTGATGAGATCGCTTAATTGTAAAAGCAAGGCTGGACAAAAGCCCTTCAGGGATGACCCTGAGGGGCTTTTGTTCGTAAAGGGGGTGAGCGGACATTAGCTTAACCGCTATTCATTTCCTACTTCACTTATCATTACCATTCTCTGTGGAATTATCTTTACAGAATCCTCACGGTTTGATAAAATTGCCAAAGCTTATTGTCAACTTAATTTCATGTAATTTGGTTGACAATTGAATATGTGACAGAAGGTGATACATGGTGTTGACTGATTATGAACGACTTGCTGCCCTGAATAAGGATCACTTATGGCATCCTTTTACTCAAATGAAAGACTACATTAACGCTGATCCACTCATTATTGAGCGTGGAGAAGGCATTAGGCTGTATGATGTCCAAGGTCGAGCCTATTGGGATGGTTTTTCATCAGTCTGGCTCAACGTACATGGACACAATGTGCCCGAGTTAAATCAAGCGATTACAGATCAGTTGGGTCGCGTCGCCCATTCCACTCTGCTCGGAATGGCTAATATACCAGCGATCGAGCTTGCAGCGAAGTTGGTGGGGATTTCGCCGAAAGGTTTAAACAAAGTGTTCTACTCGGATTCCGGAGCGACCGCCGTTGAGATCGCGATCAAAATGGCCTTTCAATACTGGCATAACCAGGGAGCAAGCGGGAAAACAAGGTTCATCACGATGAATCAAGCCTACCACGGAGATACCCTTGGTGCAGTAAGCGTCGGGGCAATTCCACTCTATCACGAGGTGTTCCGCCCTATGCTATTTCCTTCACACGTCATTCCATATCCCTACGCTTATCGCCATGGGGGTGATGAGTTGAAAGTAATGGAAGATACGCTAACTGCTCTTCGTAAATTGCTTGAGACGCGTTCCGATGAGATTGCGGCGCTCATTGTGGAGCCTATTGTACAAGGGGCAGGAGGCATCGTTGTCATGCCGCCGGGCTGTCTGCGCGAAATGTCAGTACTATGCCGACAACATGGCGTATTGCTTATCGCTGACGAAGTTGCCACTGGTTTCGGTCGGACGGGTTCCATGTTTGCTTGTGATCTCGAAGGAGTATCGCCTGACTTAATGGTGATTGGGAAAGGTCTAACCGGGGGCTATTTGCCTGTGGCGGCAACGCTTGCGACAGATGAGATCTACAACGCATTTTATGCGAATTACCAAGAACAGAAGACATTTTTTCACGGTCATTCATATACGGGCAACCCGCTTGGGTGTGCTGTTGCTTTAGCTAGCTTGAAGCTAATGGAGGAACGCAACATGGTTGAAGGTGTAAGAGTTAAGGCAGCATTTGTCGAGCGTAAACTCACAGCGCTGAAGGATCGACCGCACGTCGGTGAAATCAGGCAGAAGGGACTGATGATCGGAATAGAGCTTGTACGCGATAAGGCTTCACGCGAGCCGTATGATTGGTCAGAACGAATCGGCGTACGAACAAGTCAGCGTGCCAGAGCACTCGGAATGCTAACAAGACCGCTTGGCAATGTGATTGTTTTTATCCCTCCGCTTGCGAGTAATGAAGCTGAGCTTGATGCTATGACAGACATTTTAATAGAATCCATCATCAGTGTTACAGAAGGCGGTTCATGACATGAGTAGATTGAGAGATGCATCCATACGCGGTTTATTTGTGACAGGGACAGATACGGATGTCGGGAAGACCATTCTTACTGCGGCTATTACCGCTGCTCTTCGCGCTGAAGGGCTGAATGTGGGAGTCTGGAAGCCTGTTCAGTCCGGTGCACGGCTGGGTAGCGGATTGACAGATAGCGAGAGGTTGCTGCAGATTACGGGAATTGATGAGCGACCAGAAGCTGTGGCGCCATTTTCATTCGAAGCTCCGCTTACTCCACTGCTAGCTGCTAAACAGGAGGGTGTGACCCTTACGCTCACTGAGCTCATTGACGCAGGTATACCTCTTACGAAACGTTACGACACGCTCCTCATCGAAGGTGCAGGCGGTGTCGCTGTACCGCTTACCAACGACAACCTTATGGTGGACTTGATCTCAGAGCTTCGGATCCCTACGTTGATTATAGCCCGATCCAGCCTTGGTACGATTAACCATACACTTCTGACTGTGTCGTTTCTGAGGAATTGTGGAGTTCAGATTACAGGCATTATCTTGAATGACAGCGAATGGAGTGAGCCGCTTGACGACCCTAGCATAGCTTCCAATGCGGAGTTAATTGAACAATACAGTGGCCTTAAAGTGCTGGGGAGGTTTCCCCGTTTGCACGCCGATTCCCATTCAGAAATGTGGATACATACCGTTCGCCAAACCATACAATTAGGGCCTATCCGAGAGGCATTAGCCGATCAAAAGCTATCGCACATAGGAGGATAATTGAAATGAAAACAATTACTGTTGATCTGAAATGGCCATCACTAGCTAGTAAAGCGTTACATGGTGAGTGTATAACCCTAGAGGAAGGGCTTGCTGTACTAGAAGCCGACAATGATGAGGTGCTGCTCCTACTACAAGCTGCCTTTCAGGTGAGAAAGCATTATTACGGTAAAAAAGTAAAGTTAAATATGATCATCAATGCCAAAAGCGGCCTTTGTCCTGAGGACTGCGGCTACTGCTCGCAATCCATCGTTTCGACAGCACCTGTTGCCAAGTACACACTGCTTGATAAAGATACGCTGCTTGCCGGGGCGCGTGAAGCGTTGGCACGCAAAGCAGGAACTTATTGCATTGTAGCAGCTGGAAAAGGCCCGACAGACAAGGAATTGGACCAAGTCGTAGACGCAGTAAGAGAAATACGTGAAACGATGCCGCTCAAAATTTGCGCATGTCTGGGTATTCTGAAAGGCAATCAAGCTGAACGTCTTGCTGAAGCAGGTGTACATCGCTACAACCATAACTTGAACACCAGCAAGGCCAATTACGCATCAATTACAACGACGCATACCTACGACCAACGGGTTGAAACCGTGGATAAAGTAAAGACACAAGGCATGTCCCCCTGTTCCGGTGTCATTATCGGGATGGGTGAGACCAATCAAGAGATTGTTGAAATGGCTTATGCATTACGCGAACTCGATGTGGATTCGATTCCGATTAATTTCCTGAATGCGATTCCGGGAACCCCGCTAGAACACGCAGGCCGTACGCCTTCGATGAAAGCGTTGAAGGTGCTGGCCCTGTTCCGTTTCATTTGTCCGTCCAAAGAAATCCGCGTAGCGGGCGGACGTGAGGTTAACCTCCGTTCCCTACAGCCTCTGTCGCTGTACGCCGCAAATTCACTCTTTGTAGGTGACTATTTAACAACAGCAGGCCAAGACGTTTCGGCTGATCACCAAATCATTGAAGATTTGGGCTTTGAAATTGAATTAAACGCTCTTTAAGGTTGTGACAACTATGAATTGGATAGAAAAAGAACTTGAGTTTCTTGCTGACGCCTCTTTGGAGCGCTCCTTGCGAACATCTAGTCCAGTAAGCGAAGCTCCAGGCTACACCGTGCGTGAAGAACGAAGGCTGTTCAACTTGTCCTCCAATGACTATCTGGGACTCTCCGGGCATCCTGCCATTATTGAAGCGATGCGCGAGAAGTTGCTCACAGAAGGAGCAGGTTCAGGAGCTTCAAGGCTTGTGACGGGTAATCGTCCCCCCTATCATCGTCTTGAAGAAGAGTTAGCCTATTGGCAGAACTATGAAGCAGCACTTGTTTTTGCAAACGGCTATATGGCTAATTCCGGTGTTATTGCAGCACTGGTTGGCAGAGGCGATGTTGTTTTCAGTGATCAGTGGAATCATGCAAGCATTGTGGATGGTATTAGTTTGAGTCGAGCGGAGCACGCTCGGTACCGTCATAAGGATATGCCTCATTTGCGGGCATTATTGCATAAGTACCGGGATAAACGGCGAAAGCTGATCGTAACAGACGCTGTCTTCTCGATGGATGGTGATCAGGCGCCATTGCGTGAATTGGTCGCGCTCAAACGCGAGTACGGAGCCATGCTGATGGTAGATGAGGCGCACAGTGGCGGGATTTACGGGAAGCATGGAGAGGGCTTATGCCATGAGCTTGCAATCCAAAATGATGTGGATATACATATGGGGACGTTCAGCAAATCGTTCGGTGTCTACGGCGCATATATCTGCGGTAGTCGCACCCTCATTCGATGGCTGGTGAACAAAGCGAGGCCGCTCATCTATTCGACCGCATTGCCTCCCGCTGTTGTAGCTGGTGTTTCAGAGGCGTTAGTTGTGGTACAAGGCGAGCATTGGCGGCGAGAAAAGCTATTCGCGTTAAGCATGTTATTTCGGTCTTTGTTGGGAGCCTCTGGTTTCACAATCGGTGAGGGGGACTCTCCCATAGTGCCTCTGATCATCGGCGATAACGATATGGCCTTACGATTCAGTGGTGCACTTGAAGATGAAGGCATTGCAGCAGCAGCCATACGCCCACCTACTGTTCCGGATGGCACTGCTCGAATCCGTTTCTCCTTGTCGGCAGCCCATACAGAAAAAGAACTGAGAGATGCAGCTGCACGAATCCGTAATATCGGACTAGGATTAGGAATGGTGAAGCCATGAGGACATCTCAGTTCCACGAAGTGAAAACTCGGCAAGAGGCTAGTACCACCATCATGTGGCTAACTGGCTGGAGTATGTCCGAAAAAGTTTTCGATCCCATGCGTGAGTTATTGCCAGATTTTCATCATATTTCTGTCGATTACAGTGAGGCTGGTTCCCCTGAGGAAATGTTGGTCTTGATTGAAACGGTCGCCAAGAATATCCTATCTTCAAATGGAATAGCTGCTCATTCGAGAGGTGATGGTCGCAGGCTGTTGATTTGCGGATGGTCGCTTGGTGGACTATTGGCACTGCAATTAGCGGCCAAAGGCTATGGGGATGGACTGGTGTTGTTTGCTGCAAACGCTCGATTCACTCGGACAAAGGAAGAGATGGACCTCGGTTGGTCCGTTGCTGCCATTCAACAGATGATGATCGGGCTTAGGAAGAATCCGCAAGAGGTTGTAACCCGATTTCGACAGAACCTATTTAGGGAAACTGAAATCAGAGCCGGAGCCGGTCTCGGAAGTGAATTACCATTTGTTGGTAATTGGACAATCACGGGGCTCATCTCTGGTCTCCAGATTTTACGAAGTGAGGAAGTCTTGACGAAGTTGCCGATTATCGCTTGTCCCGTTCTTGTTGTTCACGGAACTGAGGATAAGATTTGTCCTTACAGTGCTGCATTAGAGCTTGTTGCAGGATTGCCTCAAGCAGAGCTACTTACCATTCCTGATTGTGGGCATGTACCGTTTTGGGATAGGGAATCGGCCATAGTTGATACACTGAGGAGATGGTGGCATGAGCACTAGGATAACTGCGATTGGGCGTCAATTTAACCGTAGTTCGTCAGGTTCGTATGACCGTCACTCTAGTGTGCAGCGTAGTATGGCAGACCGTCTTGTTCAAATCCTCAAAGGGTGGGTGGACGATAGTTACACAGAGGGACTCAACCTCCTTGAAATCGGATGCGGCACGGGTGCACTGACTGAAATTTTGCTGAAGGAGTGGTCGTCATTCGTATCTATTACTGCACTAGATATTGCACCTGAGATGATCAAAGTGGCTGAACAGCGAGTCCTATCCAGTGCCGTAAACGATTCGGAATCCTACAAAAGCCTATCGGCTCGCTTGCAATTTCTTCAAGCTGATGTTGAGGTGTGGGCAATAGATGCTCCTTCAGCCTCGTTTGATTTCATCGTCTCGAATGCCTGCTTTCAATGGCTGAGTAATCAAGTGCACACGCTTGGTCATCTTCGGCGGCTGCTTCGTCCTGGTGGAATGCTGTTGTTCACTACCTTCGGACCCCATACATTCCATGAACTGCACAAGTCATTTCATGAAGTTTATCGAGCTAGCGGTTTAAAGCCGCAGAGGCATGGCTTATCCTTTCAATCGACGGATCAGTGGAAGGAATGGCTTAATGAGGTTGGGTTTTCTAGCATCCAATATGAGCGTGAGGTTCGAAAGGAAACCTATCCTACCGTAAGAGATTTCCTCATTTCGGTAAAAGGAATGGGAGCTAGCTCATCAGAAGCTGTTGCTTTGCCTGGCATCAGTACGCGACGCTTGTTCGCTAATATGTATCAGGAATACGAGGCTAAGTTTGGGATACAGGAAGGTGTCATTGCTAGTTACGATCTTCTTATCATTCAAGCGTCAGCTGAAGGTTAGACAAGGAAAAGGGTTGCCGCAGCAACCCTTTTTTGTTTACGTATATAGGGCGTGGCCCGCTTTTTTAAACTCCTCCGACTTTTCACTCATCCCTTTTTCAATGGCTTGAGCTTCCTCAAGACCTTGTTGTTTGGCGAAGTCTCGGATATCTTGGGAAATTCGCATGGAGCAGAATTTAGGACCGCACATCGAACAAAAATGAGCGACCTTGGCACCTTCTGCAGGAAGTGTCTCATCATGGTACTCTATGGCTCTTTCCGGATCCAAGGATAAGTTGAATTGATCATGCCAACGGAATTCAAAACGTGCCTTGGATAATGCATTATCGCGATCCATGGCGCCTTTGTGCCCTTTGGCTAAATCAGCAGCATGAGCAGCAATTTTATAAGTGATAACCCCTTCACGTACATCGTTTTTATTGGGCAAGCCCAAATGCTCTTTTGGCGTTACATAACAGAGCATGGCAGTGCCAAACCAGCCAATCATCGCTGCTCCAATGGCAGAAGTGATATGGTCATAACCTGGCGCAATATCCGTAGTTAACGGTCCTAAGGTGTAAAATGGAGCTTCGTCACAGATTTCAAGTTGTTTATCCATATTTTCTTTGATTAAATGCATGGGTACGTGACCAGGACCTTCTACCATGACTTGTACGTCATGCTTCCAAGCGATTTTGGTGAGTTCACCTAATGTTTCTAGTTCTGCAAACTGGGCTTCATCATTCGCATCTGCAATGGATCCTGGGCGTAAACCGTCCCCTAATGAGAAGGATACATCATAGGTTTTCATGATTTCACAAATCTCTTCAAAATGAGTATACAGAAAATTTTCCTGATGGTGGGCAAGACACCATGCTGCCATAATGGATCCACCTCGCGAAACAATACCTGTCACTCGTTTGGCCGTAAGTGGAACATAACGCAGCAGAACACCAGCATGAATTGTAAAGTAATCGACACCTTGCTCAGCTTGTTCAATAAGCGTGTCACGGTACACTTCCCACGTCAAATCTTCCGCTTTTCCATTCACTTTCTCTAGTGCTTGATAAATAGGCACGGTACCAATGGGAACCGGGGAATTACGAATAATCCATTCCCGGGTGGTATGAATGTTTTTACCCGTTGAGAGATCCATAATATTATCTGCACCCCAGCGAGTAGCCCATCTCATTTTTTCCACTTCTTCTTCAATGGAAGACGAAACAGCTGAATTCCCAATATTCGCATTGATCTTAACGAGAAAGTTTCGTCCAATTATCATAGGCTCACTTTCAGGGTGATTAATATTTGCAGGGATAATCGCTCTGCCACGAGCGACCTCGTCTTTCACAAATTCCGGAGATACATTTTCGCGAATCGCGATATATTCCATTTCGGACGTGATGATACCTTGCCGTGCATAATGCATCTGGGTTACATTACGACCTGTCTTCGCTCTCATTGGGTGACGATGTAAGCCTGGAAAAACTTCAGTAACGTTCTCTTCCTTGGTATATCCGTTATCTTCCGGTTTTATCGTTCTTCCTTCATAAATTTCAACATCGCCGCGTTCTATAATCCAATTCAAACGATTAGGAGCAATACCTGTACGAATATCGGTTTGGATTTCCTCATCTGTATAAGCACCACTCGTGTCGTATACACGAACAGGGGCGTTTTCCTGCTCTCCGTAAGCCCCAGTAGTAGGACTCAATTTGATTTCACGCATGGGGACCCTGATGTCCTTTCGTGAGCCCTCGACATAAACTTTTTTGCTTCCCGGAAAAGCGGATGTTGATGTTGTGACCTTTTCATTACTAGTTTCCATTGACATTTTCCATGCCTCCTATAGTTGATTATGATCAAGCGGAGGGTTCATGCTGCGAAAAAAAGACCGCATCTATAAATAGAGGCGGTCTCTTAGTATACAAAGAGATCTTGTGTTCCTCCGCTGGCATTATCCAGATCAGGTTTAACGGTCGATAGTTATAACTATCCTCTCAGCCTGGTCTCACCAAGCTCCCGTGATTATGCACTTAGGTATTTAATCTACACTTTAATTCAAAATATTGCAATAGCTCGGCAAAATCTAATTCATACTGGCCATTCATCGACGACATCCCGCTGCTCTCCCCCCGCTAAAAACCAAAAGCCCCCAAATGAGAATTCCATCTCATTCAGAGGCTTCTTCAATTAGCCTACCCGCTATTCGTCTACTGCTTCAACTCAACCTGCACCTGCTCAGGTCGATACACTGCCAACAACTCGCCGACAGAATTCACAGCGAACATCACCGTACGTTCGGCTTCCAGTTCGAACGCATAGCTCAGGCCCGTTGCCGGATCCGTCACTTCGATCTGCGCGTCCACGCTGAACTCCGAGACGAAGATGAACAACGAACCGCTATCAAAGCTGAGCTTCCGCCCATACACGCCCGGCAACTGCCCGCCTTTTACCCACGTTAGTTCCGCATCCACACCAGCTGACTTCATCGCATACGCGTACAGCTTCTCGAGTACATCATCGCGCTCACCAAGCTCCACTGGGAGTGGACACCATATGAGCTGCCCTTTGCCCAGCTCGTAGCTGCGAACGACGCCATGCTGGGAATTCCATTTGCCATCATCGGAAAGTGGCACTTCTTTATTCAACTGAGCGATTCGTGCACCACCGAAGGACACAGGAACCATCTCGCCATCCAACACCATCGCCTCTTCGCGGACAATGTTACCCAGCACTGTTTCACCTACAATATCCGTCAACCGAGCGACAGGTGCCCAGTACTCATTCAAACCAAGCGGCCCTGTAAACAGCAGCGTTCCGCCATTCTCACGTATATGCGTCGTCAACTTCGTAAGCGCGGCATCACTAAAGTTATGCGCACTTGGCACGATAATTAACTTCGGTTGATCCGACGTCAATGCCTCGAGATGATACTCGCTCAACCCGCGGAACGGTACGTTCATCCCATAAGCTAAAGTGCGAGTCAGTTTCGCTGTTGCATCACCGGCTACTTTGCGCGTGGAAAAGTCATTCGAATACGGGAATACAGCCACGACGTCCTCTAATTTGCGGCCCACGAAGAGATCACGAATCTCTCCCATGAATGCCCCGAAATCGTAGGAAACATCCGCCTCTGGCTTCTCTGTCCCATCTGCCCGAAGCGCCCCAATATGCGACTCATTGATGTTGTTCATATAGAAGTTGATATTCCAAATCCACTGAACAGCACCCGCTCCACCTGTCGAGAAGGCATAGGCGTATTTCCGCTCTAGAATATTACGCAGCTCATACTCCGAACGCTTCGCACGCCCATCTGCCGTCTCTACATACATAATACCCGTTTCTTGAATCAAACTCGGCTTCGTCGGCGCCTTGGAGAAAATGCCATCCCACACCAACTGATCCATCAACCACCACGTATGCACCGTCGTATAATCCACAGCTTCTGCATAAAAGAATGGCGATGGCCGCTGCGCGCCCAATCCCTCATCCTGTCCTACAGTCGCCAACTGTGCAGGGTTGATACTACGAATTGTCGCGATCAATTCCTTCGCCCAGCGATTGTGCATGTCCATGGTGAAAAGGGTGTAGTCCAGCCATGGTGAGCCTTTTTTCTCCACCGTTTCCGTTGTGCTCATGTTCACTTCAGAAGGATCCAACAAGCGGACACTAGCGAAGCTCGGGAGCTCCGCAGGAGACATATTCCAACGTTCTTGCAGCTTGCGAATATCCCCATGGCGCTCCTCCAGCCAAGCTACATACGCTTCATGCTCGAACGCATCATGTGCCGACTGCGGCCCCGCAAACGGCTTGCTCGGATTAAACATTGATGGCTCATTGATCAGATCCCAATGCACATTCGTCGTTTCCTTATGTCTGGACACTACCGAAGATATAAACCGCTTCTGTGCCTCCACGCTGCGCGGATCCAAATACGGATTCACGCCCTCCCACAGCTCTGGTGTAAACGAGAAGAAATTGAACGTGACTTCGATCCCATGTCTTTTGGCAGTCAAAATAAAGGCATCAATGCTGCGCAGCACTTCCTCATACGGATGTCCGTCTACGAACATGATTTGACGCCAAGCTGACCACACCCCAGTACGAAGCAGGTTGATGCCCGCTTTAACCATTTGTGCAATATCGCGATCCCACACGGAAACGTTTGGCAAGAACAAAAACTTCCTCGCCACATCGCTCGTCATATACGTCATCCCAACGATCGGAAGCGGACGTCCGTCCTTCCAGAAGTAGTCGCGATCACAGGACATCGGCGTCCCTTCGCGAAGCAACTCGGCATCATATCCCCAGAAGCCTTGGTTAAAAATGCGCGTTTCCCCCGTATTCGCTACTGCTTTACAAACCGCTGTATAATAACCCGCTTCAATATCAACAGGAATATTTACCTTTTTAAAAGAGAGCTCGCGTGACGCATTCATCGTGAATTCCGTCGTCCAGATCGGTGATGTTGCACCGTCTTTAGATACTTGGACATGGAATGTCCATGAGTCATTTTCAGACACAGCCCCTGTACGATTCGCGAGTGTCTGCAATTGAACCGTCAACGCTGCGCGGTCGCCCGGATCATAACAAGCGTAGTTCGGCTTGAACCATATTTCCGTTACACCACGCTTCGTATACCCTGCTAACTCCCCAACTAGTGCGGCTCCACCGTTACCCCAGAAGGTTTCATCCGTGACCACATTGGCGAAAATCCACCGGCCCCCTGCGAATGCCCCCTTCGTATTCTCAAGAAGCACGATCGGCGCTGCCACCTCGCGTCCTTCCTTCGATATCCCCTTCAGAAGAGGCGTGAAATGCGCATCCATCGGACCACTTGAACCAATTTGACCAGGATGATCATCGGTACGTGTCACATGCAGCGCGAATCCAACTGTCGGTTGAATGGCGAACAGATTTTCTTTACCTGCCAGCAACGGCAGCTCAGTATTCACGGCATACTCCGCAATAGGAGCGTCGTCTACGGAAAGAATTTCATGAATTTGAAGCTGCTGATGATACGCTGTCTGCTCGATTTCCAGCTCCCAGCCCTCTGCGCCTTGGTAAGAAGGTACTCGGAAAGGAGCGCTGCCCAGATGTACGAATCCTTTGCCCTTACGCGCATGAGTTAGGATTGCTTGCCATGCTGACTTCGGAAAGTAACGTCCGTGGAGATGAATAAAGTTATCTGCCCCCTGCTGCAGCGCCGCTTCTAGCCCCTCAGCTCCAACCACTCTTCCTATTTCTCCAAGCTGTGCAACAGCCTTGTCATCGGGTCGAATTCCTTCATATGGAAATGTGGGGTCGTAAAATATGATCGTTGTAAGCATGCTTCATCCTCCAAATCGATGTGTGGGTTCAATCGTCAATTCATACTCATTTTGTTATTTTTGTTAGGCTAACAACTCATAATTATGAACATAATTTACTCACTTTCTGAGTTGTGGTCAATCTTTTTTTTTTGCATAACCCATTATATAAACGCGCATTGACAATATTCGCCTGATCAGGAACAATAGATTTGTTAGGTTCGATTCGAAAAATTAACATATGTAATAGAAGGATGTCACCTATGAGCCCAAAAGTTTCCATGCAACAAATTGCCGACCGACTAGGTATGTCCAAATATACCGTTTCTCAAGCTTTATCTGGTAAATCAGGCGTTAGTGAAGAGAACCGTCTTCGTATTCAGGAGACTGCGAAAGCGATGGGCTATACACTCAAGCAGAAGCAGCCACAACGCACGCCAACTCATTATCAAACTGCCAGCCATGTCATTGGAGATACACACGCCAAAACTGAAATCACTCCCTATATCTTGGTGTGGATTCAGTCTACTTATTTAGAGGACAACCCTTTTTGGGGAAAGGTTCTCACTGGTATTGCCGCAGCTAGCAAAGAATTAGGCTTTGAGCATCTCATCGTTCCTATCGCACCTCATCATCAACTGGGATTGCAAATGCCTTCCTATCTCGATCCGTCGCATTGCATAGGACAGCTGCTAGCAGGCACCTTTCCTGTGCAGTCTGTTATTTCATTGAAACAGAGTGGGATTCCACTCGTCCTCATTGACCATCATGAACCGCTCATCGAAGTCGATTGTGTGCTTAATAACAATTTGGATGCTGGCAAAATGGCCTGTCAACGCCTGCTCTCTTCTAGCGCGAAGCGTGTTATTTTTATCGGCGATGATCAATTCGCCGTCAGTTTCAAAGAGCGATGGTGGGGCTGCCGCATGGCGCTCGAAGATATGACCGTATCAGGACCTGTTGAGCACTACCATTTGAAGAAATGGCAAATCGCCTACTCCGGGCCACACATGCTTCACCAATTGGAGCGCAAAGTCGCGGCATTGACGCCGGAAACCATGCCCGATGGCTTCGTTTGCGCCAATGACCACCTCGCGCTAGCGTTGTTGCCGATTCTGAAGCGTCATGGCCTCGATGTGCCTAGTCAAGTTAAAGTCCTCGGGCTGGACAATATTGAAGCAGCCGCTTATGCGACTCCTGCGCTAAGTACAATTGAGCTCGGGAAAGAAGCCCTAGGTATTCGAGCTGTAGAAACGCTGCTTTACCGACTACAGCACCCGGGCAGACAGGTGGAGAAAGTGGTGTTATCTTCTCGTTTTATTGCGCGGAATTCTGGTTAAATTAAAAACAGTGAGTAAGCACACCAATTACGGCGTGTTTATTCACTGTTGTATATAACGAAAAATATAACTATTTGAGTCTATTTAAACACTTGATGCGAAGCTAGCAAGGGGCAAAGGTTTTCTGCAATCCATACAATAATCAATACTTTGTAGCATTCCTGAATATTCAACATTGTCGAGGGTAACTTTGTTCTCGTGGAGACAAACTTCCTGTAAGTGCTTGTTTAGTTCATCTTGTATCTTATATAACAAAGATATTTCATCCGATATCGTTTGAATTTCGGTTTTCAATTGAGAGTACGTTTTCATAATTCAACATTTCCTTCCTTTATTAAGAATACTTATATTCTTTATAACGCACAATCGATGAAAATGTTGGAGAATCTTGTAGATCATTTCATGTAGATTTTTGTCGTCATCTCTGGAACGACAAAAAAAAGCGTACAGCACACTCATCATGAACATGAGCAGCTATACGCTTTTTCCAACTACCTATTTTGATAAATAGCTTAAACCAATAGAAATCAGCATACCCGCAAGCGCAATCCAGAATAAATAAGAGCGCCCTATGCGTTTCAGACTTTTATCTTGTCGATCCATAACGGTTTTCTTTCGACTGCTGCTCGTCTGCGTTTCTCCCTCAAGTTCATTGGTCACCTGCGATTTCCAATTCACGAATTGAAAGCCAATCCCGCTAACGACAACAGCTACCATCATCAAAATTAAAGAACCCATAAATACCTTGTCCGCAATGGACGCCATGCTGCATTCGACCTCACTATCTGCCTGTAATTCATATATTATACTTCAAATGGGGATACGAATACGAGTAGGGGAAAAAGCCCCAACCGACAAGATGTCGATTAGGGCTCATTGGCTTACAACGTGCGATCGCCTGGTTTCCAGTTCGCTGGGCACAGACCGCCAGCTTGTAGTGCTTGAAGTACACGAAGCGTCTCATCTACCGACCGGCCGACATTCATATCCGTAACCACTTGATAGCGTAGAACGCCATCCGGATCAATGATGAACAAGCCACGGTGAGCAGCACCGGTCTCATCATCTAGGACGCCATAGGCACGTGCTGTTTCTTTGGAGAAGTCACTCACCAGTGGGAACTTCACAGGTCCAATGCCGCTTTGATCGCGCGGTGTTTGTGTCCATGCACGATGCGTGTAGACACTGTCTACAGATGCACCTACGATGTCACAATCTAGGTCAAGGAATTGCTCGTAATGGTCGCTGAACGCGGTAATTTCCGTCGGACACACGAACGTGAAGTCGAAGGGCCAGAAGAAGAATACGAGCCATCTGCCGCGGTAGTCCTCGAGCGAGATTTTTTCCTCGAGTGTCTCCATATTTTTCGTGGAGAGCAGGTTGAAGCTCGGGGCTGGCAGCCCTATTTTAGCAAAAGTAGCAGGTGATTGAACGTTTAGTTGTTGTGTCATGATGTTATCTCCTTTGGGTTTATGGATTAGATTAGCTAGCGATTTCGGCTAGTGCTTTTTTGAGTTTGGTGACGTTAAGACCAAGAATTTTGTGCTCACCAATGACAGTGACGGGCAAGGACATGAGACCCATATCGTGCAGTTCTTGTCCGAATTGATCATTCAAATCGATGTTTCTTTCTTCAAAACCGACTTGCTGATCTGTTAAATATTTTTTCAGTTGGACACAATAAGGGCAGTTCGTACTGGAATATACGATTACATTAGACATAGTTGGTCATCTCCTAAAAGGTTAAATTATTTGTATTGCGGGATCAGTTGAGCCCGTTTATTAATGAATTTATCAACTGCCATGGCGGCAATCGCACCATCTGCAGCGGCAACAACCGCTTGTTTTACTGGGGTTCGTCTAACTTCTCCTGCACCGAAAACACCCGTAACCGGCGACTGCATCGAGCTGTCCAGAATCATAAAACCATCCTCATCCAGAGGAACTTGATCCTGCAAGAAATCCGTCCCTGGCTTGCTGCCAGATAAGAAAACGAAAACACCATCAACATCCAGCACTTCCTCGCCACCAGAGCTTGTACGAATTCTTAAACCATGAACTTGCTTATCGCCAAGAACTTCGAGGGGCTTCGTCTTGTAGAGCATGTTCGTGCCTTTCAATTCTGGAACATGGTGAACGCCTTGCAACTCAGGCCGTGGCACAACGAAATGAATGGATTTCGTGAACTTGCTGAGCGCCTGGGCTTCTTCCAGCGCTTCTTCCGAATCCCCGATCACTGCGACCGTTTTCCCTTCGAAAAATGCACCATCACACGTCGCACACGTACTCACGCCGCGCCCCATCAGATTTTCCTCACCGGGCAGCATGCGGTTACGTCCCTTAGAACCCGTTGCAATGATGATCGCCTTGCCTTCAAACATCCCATCAGCGGTAAACACATACTTCGTTTCGCCTTCGAGATCCACATCCGTAATCGTCGTTTGGATGAACTCAGCTCCGAAGCCTCTGGCTTGGTCGCGCATCGTATCAAGCAGATCCTTACCTGACAATTCGCCAATGACGCCGGGATAATTCGCAATTTTGTGCGTGATGGCTAATGCTCCTGTATTCGGTGCTTTATCGATAACTAATGTTTTCAAATTCCCTCGTGCTGTATAAATCGCCGCAGAAGCTCCAGCGGGACCAGCTCCAACAATAATGACATCATACATCGGTGATGCACTCCTTCCATACGGCCTCTTTCATTTTATTGATAATCGATATCAGATAATAATTATTATAAATAAAATATACATAAAGTCAAACTTATTTATAACCATTCTAATTAAAAGAAGAAAAAGAAGCTGCTGCAGCAGTACAACGACAAGAAAGTCCCTACAATTATTAAAATCGTTGAATTTCACGACATAATGGCCATAGAAAGATAACCTAACCTCCGCCCGGTTTCTTTATGACCCGGACAGCACAAAAACAGAGCAATAGCGGAATACACTTTTCCGTTATTGCTCTGTTTTTATTTGATGATGCATCTCAATCTTTTATAACTGCAAGCCGAATCTCTTTAACTCAATAAATATGCCTTCCAACCGCTTTCC
The DNA here is from genome assembly GCF_927798215.1 of Paenibacillus allorhizoplanae. Taxonomy (NCBI): domain Bacteria; kingdom Bacillati; phylum Bacillota; class Bacilli; order Caryophanales; family Paenibacillaceae; genus Paenibacillus; species Paenibacillus allorhizoplanae. The sequence goes on along the minus strand of NZ_CAKMMW010000043.1, from coordinate 5,801 downwards.
CTTTTCCGTCAACGTATATTCGACACGCGGAGGAACCTCCGGATATACCTTCCTTACCAATATGCCATGATCCTCAAGTTCCTTCAATCTGAGCGAGAGTGTTTTGGGACTGATCCCCTCCATGGCCTTCAGCAACTCGCTGAACCGCAACGTGCCTTCGATAAGCAAATCCCGAATAATCAAAAATGTCCATTTTGTCCCAATGACATCCAGTGTTTTGGCAATTGGACAAGGCTGTCCCGCTGTTCCTTTGTTCAGTTCGATTGATTCTACTTCATGCATGGGAACCTGTCCCCCAGTACTTTTTTATTTGATTTTTCCTAATCATATCACATTAATTCACTTTCGGAAACTATATGAAATAAATATCACTACTTCCCAAAATAAAGTTAATGTATATATAATATCGTTGTTACCAAACAACAACGTCCCTACCATGAGGAGGAGATTAACAGCATCCTTGTTTCCTTTGCGCATGGCACATTTCTCGGCGTCGTAACTGAAAACTAAACTACAAAGGAGATTTTTGAAAATGAAAAATTTCTTAATTATTAACGGTCACCAAAAATACGGTTCATCAGAGGGAAGGCTGAACCAAACTCTAGTGGACAGTATGGTTAGTTTGTTACATGAAAACAACAGAGTAAAAACAACCACACTGCAAAAAGGCTATTCCGTCGAAGAAGAGCAGAAGAAGTTTGTCTGGGCTGATACGATTATCTACCAAACCCCCATCTATTGGTTCAGCGTGCCAGGGTTATTAAAAACGTACATGGATGAAGTGTATGCATACGGTTTATTTTTCAAAGGAGGTGATCAATATGGACGAGGCGGATTGTTAACTAACAAAACCTATATGTTGTCGACTACCTGGAACGCGCCTGAAAAGGCATTTAACGATCCTACGCAGTTTTTTAAAGGAGACGACTTGGAAGGGGCACTGGGACATTTGCATCGCGTTCAGGAGTTTCTCGGTATGCACCCTTTAAAGAGCTTCGCCTGCTACGATGTCATCAAAAATCCGAACATCGACAAATATGTAACCGAACTCCATGCACATCTAAAAAATGTACTGAAATTTTAATTCAACTACCTACGAGGAGGAAATCACATGTTACACAATCAAAAAGTTATGATCATCGGGGGAAGTTCCGGAATCGGTTTGGAAACAGCAAAGCAAGCCATCGCACTTGGCGCGGAGGTGATCATTGCAAGCCGCTCGGAAGATAAATTACAAAAAGCAAAAGAGTTTCTTGGCTCCAATGCTTCGGCGTACACGCTGGATACGACAAATGAAGAGCAAGTAAAAGCTTTTTTTGAAAAAACGGGCACGTTCGACCATCTGGTTGTCAGTGCAGCCGAAACATTCGGAGGATCTTTTCTACAAACGGATGCGGCCAAAGCGCGGCAACTTTTTGAAAACAAATTTTGGGGCCAATACTACGCAGCGAAATACGGCGCTCCGAAACTTTCGCCGAACGGCTCAATCACCCTGTTCTCCGGAGTTGTCGCCTACAAAGCGATGGTGGGTTCATCGGCACTTGGCGCAGTCAATGCAGCCGTATCGAGCCTGAGTCAGACTCTAGCTTTGGAACTTGCTCCAGTCCGGGTGAATACCGTTTCGCCTGGTATCATCGATACGCCATCACGCAGCAAAATGCCAGAAGACGCGCGTGCTAAATTATATACGGAGATCGCCCACAAACTCCCTGTGAAAAGGGTAGGAAAAGCGGAAGATGTCGCGCAAAGCGTACTGTACCTGATCCAAAATAGTTTCGTGACCGGAACTGTTCTCCATGTGGAAGGCGGGCATATTTTAGCTTAATTACTCCAGCCAAATACAACACACTTTTGAGAAACAAATAATGTTTCTTCGCGGAAGAGAATAGTTGGAATAGCTGGCACCGAGCTACTGGGCATCTTAGTACACTCCACCATTGACTGCAATTAAAGTATGGATCAATTCATGTACTTTCATGTCGTTGTACTTTAACATAAAAAAGCTACCTAGCAAGCAGGGGGTTCCTACTCGTCAGGCAGCTTTGATTTTAAATGCTATGGAGACTACAAATCATCCTCTTCCCTGATCACAGGGTACGGATATGGTGGATATTGCTGATAGTATGGTGGGTAGGGATAAGGATATGGGTACGGGTAATATGGTGGGTAGTATGGTTGTGTCGCCGCACCATATAGTAATGGAGCCACTACCCAAGGTAGTACATTGTTAAATCCGCCTCCATGAAAGTGACCTGGGCCACCGGGAAAATGTCCAGGACCCCCTGGGAAATGGCCGGGTCCACCAGGGAAGTGACCTGGGCCGCCAGGGCCTCCTGGGAAGTGGCCTGGACCTCCAATGCCTCCAATACCCCCTGGGCCGTGGCCAATGCCGCCGGGTCCATGTCCTATACCGCCTCCTATACCGCCTCCATGCCCTCCAATTGGTGGACGAAATTCTTGATCTTCACGCTTCGTCATATCGGAATCACTCACATTCTCTGTATAGTTTGATTTTCTACTATACTGTATGTGTGCGATTGCCTACTCGGTGAACGAAAGCCCAAAAATGGGCGCATTACTTATTTATCTTAGCCAGTTCATCATCCTTCATTTGCTCATATTGATCTTTGTAGGTATCTGTAATGGACGTATCATAACCGTTTTCACTTAGCTTTGCTTTCGTGTCACTATTAATTTGAGCAAATTGATTATCAATTTGCTCAACTTTCGCAAAGCCTTGCGCGATTAAACTTGGGCTTGGATTTTCTTTATATTGATCATATAGCTCTTGTAACGCAGCTTTAGCATCTGCTTTTAGCTGGGCCATTTTAGCCTCAGCCTCAGCCTTAATCGAAGCTTCAGATGGTTTTGTGATTCCGCCACCACCGCCGCCTCCACCACCAATTATTGGCGTCACAGGCTTCGTCTCTGGTTTCGTCTCTGGTAACTTCACCTCAGGCTTCTTCTCTTCCTTTGTAACCGCGGACACCGAGTACGTTTCCGGATCCCAGTTAATCGTTTTGCCAACAGATTCTGAGAAGAAACGGATAGGTACAAACAAACTACCATCAACAATATACCCAGGCAACTCATCAGATGGTTTTTTCGCAACGCCGTCAAAGACATAATTAATCTTCTCTTTATATACCTTCAAATTACTTGGAGCTAACTTCGATTTATCGAACTTCTCCGTACTTTTCGAAAATACCTGTGTATTTAATTTATATTCACTAATGTTAATTTTATCTGTCGCCTTAGGCTCAGCAATCGTTACCGTGTATGTATTTGGATCCCAGCTTACAGCTTTATCCAGTGAGTAGGAGACGAATCGAATGGGAACATATGTAGTACCTTCATAGATGAAACCCTGCTGACCCTCTGGCGGTGCATATTCCTTTCCGTCAAACGTAAAATGCATCGGAACCTGATACACATCCACATCCATTGGTGCTTGTGCTGCTGATGCTTGCGCAGAAACTCCCATCATCACAGCTAAGGATAAACCTGCAATTACTTTCAATCGTTTACTTGCTTTCACTTCCTGAACACCTCTTCTATGTATTATTGGGAAGAAACCACTCTCTGTACTGCTGCGATTTCTGCCGATGTAAACTTCGTATACGCGATCTTCTTCAGTTCCGCCTTCTTCTCAGGCGTCAGTCCACCGCTTGCCATTTGTCTAAGCTTATTGAGTTCAGATGCCGAGAATCGGCTCATCACGAACTTCACAGCTTCCTGCTTATTTTCGAATTGAACAGCTTCCTTCTTCTCCGTTGCAGTCGACTTCTTCTGTTCATTTCCCGTTGTTGGCTCTTGCCCCATCACGGTATTCGAAGCGTTTACCTGTCCCTCCGAGTTCTTAGGCACCACGCTTCCATTTGACTTATTCTCAGTTGAAGACTTCGGATTCTCAGCACTCGGTGTAGCAGAAGGAGGAATTTCAATCGTATCTGCAATGGCGGACAAATCCATGGAATTCAACCATTGCTGGCTGGTCCCACTATCCACAACGAGTTGATTGGCTATTTTGTCAGCAATCACATTCATCGCATAACTATAAGCCGTATAACCTCCACCCCCTAGCATACCTAGCACAATGATTGTCAGTATGAGCCTTTTTCTCATCTCAACCCCCTACTGTAGTTTGCATCTGTGGTAACATTACTTCGTAGTCTTCGGCTGCGTTTCTGCATATTTCTTCCCTTGACTTAAACCATACTTCGCTGCAATTCCAATCAATTGGTTATACTCGTCTTCCGATAGCTTCTGCAGAATAATATCCTTGGCTTTCTTCTTTTCATCAACAGATAAACCATTACCAGCCATCTTTGCAAACAGTTGGAGATCCGACGCACTTAATTTCTTCAAAAGCACAGAAGTCACCGATGCCTTCTCTTTTAGCGTGATCGCATCTTGAACCTCTTTTGCTTTCTCCGTCGTAATTTGAGCCTCATAACCTGTCCCATTCTTCGACGTTGCTGGAGTTGGCGTAGCAATCTGCTCTGCCTTCTTAGAATCATTAGCATTCTGAGTCGATGAACTTGTAACTTCCTTCTCCGAAGGCGTTTCTAACGGATGTGTCGTCCCTTGCGGTTTAGCAGTAGATGCATCATCTAGCTTCTTCTCGTTGGCATTAGTAGACTCCTTATTTACTGTTGTTGCGTTAGTCTTACTATTCACATCGCTATCATTACTCACATCGGAAGCTATCAAACTAGTCTCGTCATCAGTCGCTTGACTGATCTCCAAAGGAATGGAGGGAATCATCGAATCCAGGAAATAAGACATAGCTATATTCATGCCAAAATACCCAATTACAAGTAGCATTACAGCAGTACTTCCTACCCATACTAGTCGCTTCGTCCACTTCTTTTTCTTCATATATTCACCAACCAAGTCACATAATAGATATGTTTATTATAAACTTTATCAGTCAAGAAGTCACATATTGTAGGGAAAACGCAAAAAAAATGCACCGCGAGGTGCATTTTAACGCAAAAATAATCACCCCATAAGACAGGTGACAAAATTCGACATACATTTCAATTGATAACAGTTATATTAAAAGGTAATATACACCATACACGGGAGACGATGCGCTTGCCTAATTACTACTTTTCAGAAGTATGGACCCCATTGAAACTACTAGGTATCAAGCTTTTCAAAGATGATGAAGGCGCCATTTGGATCAAATACTGGGGGTTTAAACGCAGACGCTTTACGGGCAGTCCCAAATAACTGTTTGTACAAGCCGCGAATATATTCATTATAGCTGAGGATTCGACATTTGCAGAGGGACCAAAGTCATGGTCAGTAGTCCTATTTTTAATTTAAAACAATACCCGCGGCGACAATAAGACAGAGAACAAAAAAGCACCCTTTGGGGTGCTTTCGCTATGTATACAGTTTCGTACGATGATAACTAATTTTATTAAAAATCTTCGTTCGTTCAACATCACAGATGCAGCTATCCAGGATAACCTCGTTAAATCTCAACCAAAAAGAATGCCAATACTTATCCATGAAAATCCCTCCTCGATTTCACATAAAACTGGGAGGCACGATGATTCGGAAGCTGGCTAACATACTGGCATAACCAGCTTAGTCCCTATAGCTTTGCGTCACTGATTTTCATCAGCTTTGCCATTATCGTCCGATTTATGTGATTGACTTATATATCTATTGTAGCAAATCCATGTTTTGCGGCAATGGTCTATTCGTCGTGATTTTGGGGTTGAGGGAGGGGCGGAAGTACTAGGTTTAGGGGATGGTGTCTCTATACTTACTTAAAAGAATTAGAA
>NZ_CAKMMW010000042.1:0-31235 GCF_927798215.1 Paenibacillus allorhizoplanae | reverse complement strand
ACCCAGCCCAACCCAAATCAAAAAAAGTGCCCTATCTTGGAATCCAAGACAGGGCACTTTTATATTGCGATTACGTAACCGGCTCTTTAGCCTTTCGGGCTCGTGGCTTAGCCGCGGGCTTCTTCGCGGTCGTTGGCTCGATAGTAACCGAAGCATCCGCGCCAAGCGTTACTTTAGCCTCGGGTGGTTTCGTCGCGTTTAAGCTGGCTTGAAGCGCGGCCATGAGGTCGATGACACTGGTTTTTTGCACTTCAGGTGCAGACTGAATTTCTTCACCTGCCACTTTATGCTCAATCGCATCCAGTAAGCGAGCGCGGTACTCGTCCTTATACTTTTCTGGTTCGAAAGGGGTGGAGAGCTGATTGATCAGCATTTTCGCCATTTCCATCTCCCGCTCATTCACGGTAACCTTCTCCGGAAGGTTCGGCACTTGCGAAATCGGGCGAATTTCATCCGGATAGAAAATGGTTTCCATGGCAAGGCAATTGTCGATAACACGGATAGCGGCTAGCGAGCTTTTGGAGCGGATCGACACCTTGGCGATTCCGATTTTACCCGTCTGGCGCATGGAATCGAGCAGAAGCATGTAAGCACCCGCGCCAGTATCGCCGGGACCGAGGTAGTACGTCTTTTGAAAATAAACAGGGTCAATATCAGTTAAATTTACGAAGTCCAAAATCTTAATTTCCTTATTCGCTTCACCGGAGATTTCCTCCAACTCATCTTTTTCAAAAAGAATAAAACGCCCAGGCTCAAACTCGTAGCCTTTCGAAATTTCCTCCCACTCTACTTCCTTCTCGCAAGTTTGACACTTCCGGACGTAGGATAACGGGGTAATACACGTTTTGTGAATATAGCGCATAGAGATATCTTTATCCTCTGTGGCCGAAAACATTTTAACAGGAACATGAACAAGCCCGAAGCTGATTGCGCCTTTCCACACAGTATGCATCGATGTAATTCCTCCCCAACACACGTAATTGTACTAGTATTCTCTTGAGTGGTTACCTTTATACGGCAGTTATTTAAGAGAATGGTTAGAGGGGAGTTTGGAGAGTTTATAAATGCAACATGATAACCCAAATAGCGAACCTAAGGAGGGATTACGGATGGCATCAGAATCAAATCTGTCGCAAGACACGAACAATGAAGATAGGGACGATTGTTATATGGACATTGATCGTATGATTAATGAGGGGCTTGGAGGCGGTAACGTCACCATGCAGGGTGGGTTAATTGAACACTCAACCACGGATACGATGGATTATCCGGAATCCGTACTGGATGAACCATGAATGTTCACCGTGCTCAGGAAATTTTAGCTGCAGATGAGAAAATTGAAGTGGATCTGAACGGTCTGGCTGTCTGGATTGACAGTGTAGATGCAGGGAAAGGTCTAGTCAAAGTGCATGCGGAAGGCAATCCCGCAGATGCTCGGGTCGTCCCAGCTAGGGAGCTTGAAGAGGTACACTAAAGGTCCGCATGGGCAAAATAAGCCTTCTCCGATAGGGTATCGGGGAGGGCTTTTCATAATTTCACATGTCCTCGAATGAGGATTTTACATACGGGTTGCTGTCACCTGCTAGCGAGGACTATAATAGAAACAGCACGCGCACGCGGAAGAAAGGGATGAGATCATTGGCTCAATCCACATTTAAGTTTTATTCTGAGCATGAAGCAGATACGGATAAACTGGGAATCCTATTATCAACCTATCTACAGCCAGGGACGGTCTTAACATTGGACGGAGATTTGGGTGCTGGCAAAACGAGATTCTCGCAAGGATTCGCTCGAGCGATGGGGATTTCTGAGCACGTAAACTCACCTACATTTACCATTATCAAAGAATACGAGGGAGCTGGGCTCCCCTTCTACCATATGGATATGTATCGCATTTCGCAAGAGGAAGCAGATGAATTGGGATTAGAGGACTATTTCTATGGATCAGGTGTTACTCTGATTGAATGGTCGAGTTTAATTGAGGATCTGCTGCCACCTGACAGATTAAGTATTACGATCACCCAAGAGGTTGATCAAACCCGCGTATTTCACTTGATTCCGCACGGTTCGCCGTATGAGAGCTGGTGTGTACAGATGAAGGAGAACGGACATTTACATGACGGAACGGATAACTAATACGGGGCGATGCTTAGCGATCGATACCTCTACATCGGCAATGACAGTTGCTATATTGGAAAATGGACACCTTCTCGGGGAGATGAGTTCCCATGCAGAAAGGAATCATTCTCTAGGATTGCTTCCCCACATTCAAGATTTACTAGCTCGCCTAGGCATGAAGCCGAGAGATCTGCGCTCGGTTGCAGCTGGCCAAGGACCAGGCTCGTATACAGGCGTGCGGATTGCTGTTTCTGTAGCCAAAACTTTTGCATGGTCGTTAGGACTAGATTTGATTGGCGTATCTAGTTTGGAGGCTATGGCTATTGGTGGTTCTGTACAGAACGACTATAAAGGAAGCAGTTTAACATGGGTTGTTCCTCTGATGGATGGGAGGCGTAAGCAGGCCTTTACTGCTGTGTATGCGTATGAGGGGGCATCAGCTGTTACGGCAGTTCGAGAACCAGATGCGACTTGGCATGAAGTGTTGCCTGATGGTATTCGAGTTATCGGCGCGTGGACGGAGCAGATTCTTTCGCAAGCTAGTCGTTTAGCGCCTGATCACATACTATTCGTCGGTGAAACCACGGGATTTGCGGTTGAGTTGGAGCAGTTTACGAAGGATTTTGAAGGACATGTAAGTGTTGTCCCTTATGGCATTGAAGCGGAGTATATTGGCCTGCTGGCTAATCCGAGATTAACGCGAGGCGAGAAGGCAGACGTTCATTCGTTTGTACCGAATTACACAAGGCTTCCAGAAGCGGAAGCCAATCTGCTGGCTGGTCTGCAGACGAAGAAAGGGGAACAGTAATCATGGAACAGAGACAGCCGCATGCCATAGAAAATTCATTGGTATTCCGCTCAATGACCATGGAAGACATTCCTTTTATTGTCGAGATCGAGCAGGAAGCGTTCACGACACCTTGGACACGAGGTGCGTTTGAGAATGAGCTGACGAATAACCAATTTGCGCATTATATGATTATGGACATCGATGGGGAAGTCGCGGGTTACGGCGGCATGTGGCTCATTATGGAGGAAGCACATGTCACGAATATCGCTGTAAAAGATACCTATCGTGGACGCAAGCTTGGAGAAAGACTCCTGCGCGAGTTGATGAAAACATCCGCTTTCCTTGGTGCGATCCGCATCACTCTGGAAGTGAGAACTTCGAACTATGTGGCGCAAAATTTATACGAAAAACTAGGCTTCCGCTCCGTTGGTGTGCGTAGAGGCTATTATACAGATAATCGCGAGGACGCTGTCGTTATGTGGGCAGATCTGCCCAATCGTAGAAAGGATAGTCTCAGTGACTGAGGCTTTCAAATAGGTGAATAGTGTGGGTAATGAACAAATGCAACAAGATAGGCAAGAGGAAAGTATGAGAGATCATGATAAAGACATAACATCAAAGCCGGTGTATATTCTCGCCATCGAAACGAGCTGTGACGAGACTTCCGTGGCCATTGTTGAAAATGGGAAAATCATTCGCTCGAATGTGATTTCCAGCCAGATCGAAACGCATCAACGCTATGGCGGCGTTGTGCCGGAGGTGGCTTCCCGGAAGCATGTGGAATCGATCACATGGATGCTGGAGGAAGCTGTTACGGAAGCGGGCGTATCGCTCCATGAACTTTCCGCCATTGCCGTAACCGAAGGCCCCGGATTAATCGGGGCCCTGCTCGTTGGCGTCGTCGCGGGCAAAGCCCTCGCTTGCGCCCTAGACCTCCCGCTGATTGGTGTTCACCATATCGCGGGACATATCTACGCCAACCAGCTCGTGCATGAGCTGGTGTATCCTTCGATTTCGCTCGTCGTGTCCGGCGGACACACCGAGCTCATTCTGCTCGAAGGCCCCGGCCAGTTCCGTATCATCGGGCGTACGCGCGATGATGCGGCCGGCGAGGCCTACGATAAAATTGCCCGGGCAATGGGATTGCCTTACCCGGGCGGCCCGCACGTGGATCGGCTTGCTCAGGAAGCCGATTCTGAGATCAAAATGCCTCGCAGCTGGCTCGAGTCAGATTCCTACGACTTCAGCTTTAGCGGATTGAAATCCGCGGTGCTGAACGTCGTCAACCAAAGCAAGATGCGCGGCGAGACCGTTCAGGTCGCGCAGATTGCCAAGGGCTTCCAAGCATCCGTCATCGACGTGCTTGTGGAGAAGGCAAGTCGCGCCGTGAAGGAATACTGCGCGAGACAGCTCTTGCTCGCGGGCGGAGTCGCCGCGAACAAGGGGCTGCGCAGCAGGCTCGCCGAGCGCTGCGAGCAGCTGGGTGTGCCGCTGCTGGTGCCGCCGCACCGGCTCTGCACAGACAATGCGGCAATGATTGGAGCCGCCGCTTTCTTGAAGTGGGACAAGCAGGAGTTCGACTCGATGGAGTTGAAGGCTGAGCCACAGCTGAAGCTTGAAGAGTGGTAATTTTGTCGCGCACCCTGGCTTGTTGATTATTCTATGAGTTCCATACGTTCGTTGTTGGGACAAGCGAGAACTTCTTGAAGTGATTAGTTAAAATCGGACGAAATCGACTTCCGCGTCCATAGAGGTTTTGAAATTTAGTTACTTCTTGCGCATTCGTGACAGGTAATCGAATAAAATTAATTTTCAGATAAGTGTATTGACTTTGAAAAAAGTGCATATTATAATCACAATCAATACTTTCAAACGCAACGAACGGGAATAGTAAGGCCTGATTAGTTTCGCTCAGAGAGCTGTGCATGTGGTGAAAGCACAGACGAAACGTCACCTGAACTCGCCCGGGAGCGGTAGGACTGATAAGGATGCCAAGGATCCAGCACCCAAGTAGGTCTTGACGGTTGACCCCCGTGATCAGGTACATGAGTGGTTTCGAGTGTAATAGCTCGGATCAATTAGAGTGGTACCGCGGAAGGTTCAAGCCTGTCGTCTCTTTTATAGAGATGGCAGGCTTTTTTGGTTGTTCTGAAACAAATGTAAACTTGGCAAACACATATAAATAACGCGATGAACAAGAGTAGTAAGGGCTCATGTCTCTGGTACAGAAAGCTGCGGGTTGATGCGACGCAGACCGAGAAAGCCCCGAACTCGCTTGGAAGCGGTCATCTTGATCGGCTGGCAACAGCTGTTAGGGATGGACGGATGACCTCCGTGATCGGGTGATGTAGCGAGCAGCTTGCTGGCTATATCTGAGGTGGGCTCCTTAACGGAGTCAACAAGAGTGGTACCGCGCTGGGTGAAGACCCGTCGTCTCTTATGTGGAGATGACGGGTCTTTTTGTCGTCTGTGGAAAGTGCGCTGCAGCCACTAAACACATTTGATAATATCCGTCGCATCGCACAAATCCCCACTGTAACGTTGGAATTCACGCTTACAGCGTAGGGAACCTGTCAAATCCGACCGATCCCACGCTGTAACACTGAAAAACACGCTTACAGCATCATAATTGCTTAATATCTGATCCACGCCACATAAACATCGCCCACGGGCATACCTTAGGAGGAATTAACCATGGAAAACAACACAACTGCTAATCGACGCATTCGCATTTTTGATACAACACTTCGTGATGGTGAGCAAGCGCCGGGCGCATCGCTGTACCCAGAGGAGAAAATCCGCATCGCGAGACAGCTTGCTCTTATGGGCATCGACACCATTGAGCCGGGTTTCCCGATCTCAAGCCCTGGCGATTTCCAAGCTGTGCAGCAGATTTCACGCGAGCTGCAAGGTGTTGAGATCTGCGGCTTCGCCCGCGCCGTCAAAGCCGACATCGATGCAGCGGTCAAAGCTACGCAGGACGCGGCATCCAGACGCATTCACATGTTCCTGTCCTCCTCGGACATCCACCTGGATTTCCAGCTGCGCAAATCGCGTCAGCAGGTGGTGGAGATGGCTCGCGCCATGGTCGGCTATGCGAAGCAATTCGTCGATCGGATCGAGTTTTCGCCAATGGATGCGACACGCACAGGGGATGAGTTCCTTTTTGAAGTGCTGGAAGCAGTCATCGCGGAAGGTGCGACTATTCTGAACATCCCCGACACAGTGGGCTATGCGCTTCCTGAAGAGTATGGCGCGATGTTCCGCAGAGTGCGCCAAAGTGTAAGAGGCGGCGATACGGTCGAGTATAGCGCCCACTGTCATAATGATCTGGGGCTTGCCGTTGCCAATAGTCTTGCTGCTATTGCGGCAGGTGTCACGCATGTGGAGGTAACGGTGAACGGCGTCGGCGAGCGTGCTGGTAACTGTTCACTTGAAGAGCTAGTCATGGCGATTGAGACGCGGAAGCATTCGATGGGCGTGGAAACGGGCATCGTGACGAGTGAGATTTTTAACACGTCCAAAATGGTCAGCCGCATCATGGGCTTCCCAATTGCCTACAACAAACCGATTGTCGGCCGCAATGCCTTCCAGCATGAAGCGGGCATTCATCAGGATGGACTTCTGAAAAACCGCAATACGTACGAAATTATGGATCCAGAAAAGCTGGGCATCCCACGCTCCATGATTATCCTTGGCAAGCACTCGGGCCGCCATGCGCTGAAACATCGTGTTGGACAGTTCGGCATCGAGCTTACAGGTGAAGAACTGGATTCACTGTATACGCGTTTCAAAGAAAAAGCCGATGAGCAGAAAATGGTCACTGACGACCAACTGATGGAGCTTGTAGGCAGCACGGTTGATGGGCAAATGGAGCCATTCACACTGTCGCATATGCAGGTGATTTCGAGCAGTGATCGCAATCGCGTTGCTTCCGTATCCGTTAGAAATAATCAGACGGGCACAGAAAGTGTCTACTCTGGCACTGGAGAAGGACCGATCGAAGCCATCGTACATTGTCTACAGCAAGCTATTCCGATGGATGTAGAGTTCACGGATCTTGAGCTGCACTCGTTGTCCACAGGTGAGAAAGCAACAGGAGAAGCTGAGGTTACGATCTCAGTTGGCGGTCAAACTTATAAGAACACAGGGATCGACCAAGATGTCCTTGTTGCGGTTGCCAAAGCGTTCATATCGGCTTGCAATCAAGCGATTCGGATGCAAAATAGCGTGACTTCCGATGGGGCGGAGACGGTCATAACAGCTTCGTAATCGACAGATTCCGTCTAATGTACCTAAATTGTAAGAAAACTTAGATATATACACACCGTGTGAGCAAGGTTATGCACACCCCCTGTGTACAATGTGTATAACTCGAAGAAAACCCGACATATCAACCTTTTTGGAGGGCATGTAAGAGGAATAACTTTTTCACAAAAAAATGTGGGTAATGTGGATAACCTTGTGGAAAAATAAGTGAAAGCGAGATAGGGGGCGGAAAACGCCTCCTTTTTTCTGTGGATAACGTTGTGTATAACAAAATAGGGCTCCACAAAGAACGATTTAAATTATCGGAACAATTCGTCATTATTTTTTTGTGTATAAGAGAGCTCTAGCAGGTGATAAAGTACGATTTAGGAAGGGGACTCTAGGACTTATCAAGACAAAGTAGAGGATATCTGCTGTTCCTGTGGGTAACTTTGAACATTTTGTGAACTTGTCCACAGGGTTGGCAGTTCATCCTGCTCGATAACGAATCGAACAACAAAAAAAGTCCACGTCAACGGACGTGAACTCCTCCTATTTTTAAGCCAACAAAACTTCCCATTCCTCATAACAAGCAGCGAGTGAACTCTTTCGCTTATCAACCTCAGCCGTTTTCTCCTGAACAAGCATATAGTCGTTATACACAGCAGGATCAGCAAGCTCGGCTTCAAGCGCTGTAACTTCTTCTTCAAGTCGAGCAATATCCAGCTCTAGCTGTTCTAGCTTCCGTTGACGACTGCGTTCTTCACGCTTAGCCAACTTGTCCGCCTCGTAACTGCCACCACCAGCAGCCTCAGCTTTCACAGCAGCAACCGAAGAGGAACTTCCGGCAGATTTCTTCTCCGCCTCTTTGGCTAGACGCTTGGCTTCCATTTCAGCAAGCTCCGCTTTTTTCTCCACATAGTCGTCATAGTTGCCAAGATAGCTTGTTAAGCCATCTTTTTGCAGATCAAGCATGCTCTCCGCCATTTTATTGAGGAAATAACGGTCATGGGAGATGAATAGAAGAGTGCCCTCGTAATCCATCAAAGCGGACTCCAGCACTTCCTTACTATATAAATCCAGATGGTTGGTAGGCTCATCGAGAATCAAAACGTTAGCCTTCTGAAGCATGAGCTTAGCGAGGGAGACCCGGGCTTTTTCCCCTCCGCTTAATGCAGCAATCTTCTTGAATACGTCCTCGCCGCTGAAAAGAAAGCTGCCAAGTACCGTGCGAATACGCGCTTCTTCCAAATGGGGATAAGTGTTCCACACTTCCTCCAACACGTTGTTGGACGGATTCAAGCCTTTCTGCTCTTGATCGTAATAGCCGATCGTGACGCCAGCACCCCATTTGAACGTACCAGCGTCTTGCTTGTGTTGACCTATTAAGGTTTTGAGCAGCGTAGATTTTCCTACCCCATTAGGTCCAATAAGCGCAGCGGTTTCGGAACGGCGAAGCTGGAATGAGACGCTGTCGAGAAGACGATTTCGGCCATCATAGGAAAGGGAAAGTCGGTCAACCTGCAATACTTCTTTCCCGGAAGTTTGCTCAATTTCAAAAGAGAACGAAGCCCGTTTCAAATCGCCCATCGGCTTATCCAAACGGTCCATTTTCTCCAACTGCTTACGGCGGGACTGCGCTCTCTTCGTCGTCGAGGCACGCACGATGTTGCGCTGCACGAAATCCTCGAGTTTAGAGATCTCCTCTTGCTGCTTTTCAAACTGTTTTAATTCAATTTCATAATTCGCTTCTTTAATCTCGATAAAACGGGAATAATTGCCCGTATACCGTTTGGAGGCATGGCGTTCAATTTCATAGATCGACGTCACCAACGCGTCAAGGAAGTAACGGTCATGTGATACGACGAGAATAGCACCAGGATAGCCGCGCAGATAGCCTTCGAGCCACGTCAATGTGGCGATATCCAAATGGTTGGTAGGCTCATCGAGCATGAGCAGATCGGGTTCTTCCAGCAGCATTTTAGCTAGAGCCAATCTGGTCTTCTGCCCTCCGCTTAGGGTGTTAACCAAGGTCTCTGGTGCGAACTGTCCAAAGCCCATTCCGTGCAAAATACCGCGAATCTTGGCCTCGATTTCATAGCCGCCATGCTCACGAAACCATTCGGAGCGCAGTGCATACCGATTCATGGTGGTTTCATATTTTTTCTCATCGGAGATGAGGTCAGGGTCAGCCATCAAGGCTTCCAGCTCACGCAGTTCGCGCTCTGTTTCCAATAAGGAGCTGAATACGCTCAGCAGCTCATTCCAAATGGATTTATCTGTGTTAAGTCCGCTGTTTTGCTTGAGATAGCCGATCTTGGTTTCTTTTGCTTTGAAAAGATCACCGCTGTCATATGACATCTCACCCGCGATGATTTGAAGTAGGGTAGACTTCCCTGCGCCATTAACCCCGACGAGCCCGATGCGTTCCCGATTTTCAATTTGAAGCGTTATATTAGAGAGTACAGAGCGTACCCCATAGCTTTTGGAAATGTTAGAAACTTGTAATAGCATGTTGCTGCTACCTCCTGCGTTTTAGATACATATTAATGTAAGAACCTAGTTAAGTTGACCTTCAGTCGCTGTTTTAATCCCATCAAATCATTAGTATACACGAAGAATGAGGGCAACGCCTGCTTAATTTAGACATGAAATATAGGTCATTCGACGGGGTCTCTGGTACGAGTATAGTTTTTTACTTTATTTATGTTAAAATGGGGGAAACCACTCCTCGCTAGGAAGGGCTGTAGCTTATGATGAACATCCGAGAGCGGAAAATAGAATTACGCAAGGAAATGGAAATACGACGTGCTTCGATTGTTACTGAGATACGTGATGAGAAGCAACAACTAATCAACCAAAGAATGGTGAAGCTATGTTCGGATAAGCTGTTTGAACAGGGACAAATACCGTCCAATTCTCAGCCTACGCTGATGAGCTATATGCCTTTTCGTTCTGAACCCGACGTTGCCCCATTAATGGAATGGTGTTGGCAGCAGGGAATTCGTGTGCTGATACCGAAGGTAGTAGCAGATACGAAAACGATGAACTTGCACATCATAAGCCGCTATGAGGACCTCGAAAGTGGTGCTTATGGGATTAGAGAGCCGCGAAGTGATGTTCCCATTGAACATGATTTGGGCACGATATCCATGATTGTGGTTCCAGGTTTAGCATTTGATCTGGATTTCGGTCGCTTAGGTTATGGCGGAGGCTTCTATGATCGCTTTATGCAGTTATTCGCTGCGCGCGGTTTGAAAAGACCTTTTGCCGTTGCAGCTGCTTTCGATAATCAATTGATTCCTGCTGTGCCTTCTTCTTGGCATGATTTCCGAGTGGATGGCATCGTAACCGAAAGTAAGATGGTGTTCAAAACAGAATCCTAATATAGAGGTGATTGCAGTGCCCGATTCTTCTCCATTGACGCATTTTAATGAGCAAGGACGAGCGCGAATGGTCGACATATCGGATAAAGAAGAGACGAAGCGCACAGCCACTGCTCGCTCTACCTTATTAATGAAGACAGAGACGCTTGAATTAATCCTGCAGGGTAAAATGAAAAAAGGCGACGTCCTCGCCGTGGCTCAAGTTGCTGGCATTATGGCCGCCAAGAAAACGTCAGACTGGATACCGATGTGCCATCCTATCGCTTTAACTGGGGTCGATATTCAGTTCTCGAATAATGGCATCAATGAACTATACATAGAAGCAACTGTACGTACAACAGGTCCTACAGGGGTAGAAATGGAAGCCCTAACGGCTGTTTCTGCCGCGGCATTAACCGTGTATGATATGTGCAAAGCTGTAGAGAAAGATATGATAATTAACTCGACCCTGCTTGTAATGAAAACAGGCGGTAAAAACGGGGATTTTCACAGGCAAGACAACAAAGCGTGAGGGACTAAGACGCTGTGCGAACATACCGATAATTGGGTGAGGTTCTGTTCTGCGTATCACGCCGGTTAGTGGGTTGATCTCATTCAGTGAACAAGGGAGAGGTGACGAAGGATGCACTGGAAAGTTGCGATTTTGACAGCCAGTGACCGCGGTTACCGAGGAGAACGAGAAGACACTAGCGCTCAGGTAATCCGCGAGCTGATTGAAGAGGAAATTCAAGGCGAGATCATCGAGTATCGGGTGGTTCCGGACGAGATGGACGAAATTATGGCTTCCTTAATAGAAATGACTGATTATTATCAAGCGGATTTAATTTTAACAACTGGTGGAACAGGTTTGGCTCCGCGAGATGTCACACCAGAGGCAACGCTCAATGTGATTGATCGTGTTGCCCCTGGTTTTGCTGAAGCGATGCGCATGATCTCGATGCAAAAAACGAAGAAAGCGATGCTCTCCCGAGCCGTCTCTGGCATTCGCGGACGCACGCTGATCATTAATTTGCCAGGCAGTCCGAAGGGTGTTCAAGAGAATCTGATGGCGATCATTGATCAACTTCCTCATGCGCTGGGTATTCTAACAGGCAAAGAAGGCGATCACGGGTGAATGGGAACATGAAGCGTGTAAGCTGCCGCATGATGAAGTGCGGATTAATAGGAACAAGTCAGAAGGTGACTCGTGATGAGTAAAGATACTTCTATGCTGCGCGAGGTTAAAGTGGAAGATGCGATCGGCATGATTCTTCCGCATGATCTCACGCAGATTTTGCCAGGCGAGTTCAAAGGCCGGCTGTTCCGCAAAGGTCATCAAGTGAACGAATCGGATATACCTGCCCTGCTCAGCATCGGCAAGGAACATATCTATGTGATGGAGCTGCAACCTGGCTATCTCCATGAGGATGAGGCTGCCTCGCGCATGGCGCGGGCCATTGCGGGAACAGATAAGTGTTCGGATCTCAGACTTACTGAGCCACATGAGGGCAAAGTGAACGTGAAGTCGGAGATTCACGGCTTGGTGAAAATCGATAAAGCGTTCGTGGACAGCGTGAACGCGATCGATGAGGTCGTGTTGTCGACGATTCGCAGCAACACGGTCGTTCAGGGCGGCGCTTCGCTGGTCGGTACGCGGGTGATCCCGCTGATCGTCGACGAAGCGAAGGTTGTCGAGGTCGAGCGGCTAGCCGCGGCTCGACGTGAGGAGGGCTTCACCTTGCTCGAGGTGAAGCCGTTTCGGAAGCTGCGTGTCGGCGTTATTACGACGGGCAGCGAGGTCTTTAAGGGCCGAATTCAGGATAAATTCGGCCCGGTTGTGAAAGAGAAGGTTGCGCAGCTCGGCTCCGAGGTTGTGGACCAACGCTTCGTGTCGGATGACAGTGAAGCGATAGTGGGTGAGATCCACGCGCTTGCTGCGCTAGGCGTGGATCTGGTGTTGGTCACGGGCGGCATGTCCGTGGACCCGGATGATCGCACGCCGGGTGCGATCAAGGCGGCCGGCGCCCGCGTGGTCAGCTACGGCACGCCGATGCTGCCGGGCTCGATGCTGATGATCGCCTATCTGGGCGATCTGCCGATCATGGGCCTGCCGGGTTGTGTGATGCACGACCCGTACACGTCCTTTGACGTGCTGCTGCCGCGCATCTGCGCAGGCGAAGAAATCGTGCGTACTGACATCACGGAGATGGGCTACGGCGGATTTTATCAATGTTAAAAGAGAAAGTGTAAGGGCAGATTCTTGCTCTAATACCAAAACAACTCTTTTCATTGGATTTATCCAGTCATTTTCTTTTTTGCCAGCTGATTTAGCCCCTTCTATTGGATTTATCCACTCAGTATGATTAAAATAAGCCATATTTCGGGCGTTACCGGGAACTATATTGGATTTATCCAATGAAAGTCCCTTTTCGAGCGTTAAATGTGAGATTTTAATGGATTTATCCATTGAGCATACTTACTGAGGCATCCTTAACTTGTATTCTTTTATTGACTTACTGTATTCATAACGCAACACATAATGGAGATGAAGTCCATGTTTCAAAATATAGGATTTACCGAGCTCTTATTGATTGCGGTCGTTGCACTTGTCATCTTCGGTCCACAAAAGCTCCCAGAGATTGGCAGAATGCTTGGTAAGACGTTAAGAGATTTCAAGCAAGCGACGAATGAACTGATGAGTGACGAGCCTAAAGCACCGTTAGCATCCAAAACACCCGTTGTACCTGACCCGGTTACACCTGTGGAGGCTGCTACCATGGTTGCAGCTGATGGCGTTTCTGAGCCTACTCTTACACCGTCGCGGTCAGAACAAGGCGCGATGGACGCTGTAGCTGATAGTAAAGTGGAGATCGAATCAACGAGCTCACCTACCGTGAAGCCTGCTGTGACGTTCGTCTCTAACAAGTCTTCAGAGGTTGTCCATGTTACTGGGACGGCCGTTGATGCTGTAGCTCCACAAGCAGCAAGCGATGTGTTGTCCTCCGCTCCTGCACAAGCCTCGGCCCCTACCCCGGCGCCAGCGCAGCAGTCAGGCAATACTGGCAATTCCCGAAGGTTACCGGATTAGTTTTTTGTCACGCAGATTAAGAAGTGGTTCAGCCTGCAGGCTGTATGCACTAGATTAGGTAGGTGAAATCGGTTGAAGAATGAAGAAATGTCTCTTGTAGAGCACCTTGGCGAGCTTCGCAAGCGAATCATGTGGATCTTAGTTGTTCTGGTCATTGGTATGGTGGGTGGGCTCGTTGCTGCTAAACCTATCATTCGGTATCTCAAAAGTATCCCGCCAGCAGATGGCATCGGTTGGAATGTGTTCTCCCCTTGGGATGCCTTGCGTTTGTATATGAATTTTGGTTTAGCTGTCGGTCTTCTTATCACATTACCCGTTATTCTGTACCATATATGGGCGTTCGTTAAGCCAGGCCTGCGGGAGACGGAGCAGAAGGCTTCGCTCCTCTACGTACCCTACGCATTTTTGCTCTTTCTGTTGGGACTGTCTTTCGGGTATTGGGTTGTCTTTCCAATGGCGTTTTATTTTACTTCGTCAATTAGTAAGAGTCTAGAAATTACAGAGATGTACGGTGCTGCGCAGTATTTTACCTTTATGTTTAACATCATTCTTCCGCTGGCTTGTGTGTTTGAGATGCCGATCGTGGTGATGTTTCTCACGAAGATTAAGCTCCTGAATCCGAAGCGCCTGCATAAGTTTAGAAGATATGCCTACATGCTGATGGTCATTCTTGCGACCGTTATTACGCCGCCGGATGCGATTTCAGCGATATTAGTTGCAGTACCGCTCATTATTCTATATGAATTCAGTGTCTTCATGTCAGGCTTCATTTATCGCAAACAGCTTGCGAACGATGCCGCTTGGGAACTGGAGTTTGGTCCTAAATGACGAAATGATTGAACACAGTCCGCCTTCATGGTGGGCTATTTTTTTTCATGCATAGAGGGAATATTTGGTTATCATTTGGGTAGAATGAGGGGGGTGTCGATAAGAATGAAAAATGTGTAAAAGGACTTGCAAATTACTCCCAGAATGAGTATCATAAGAGGTGTTGTTAGCACTAAACACATTCGAGTGCTAATAACAAAGAAATATACCCAAGACCAATTTTCTAAAGGAGGCTATTTTTCCATGATCAGACCGTTAGGTGATCGAGTTATCATTGAAGCCGTTGCGAAAGAGGAGACTACAGCAAGTGGCATCGTGCTGCCAGATACAGCTAAAGAAAAACCACAAGAAGGTAAAGTTGTAGCCGTTGGCGCAGGCGCGTTGAAAGATGGCGTACGTGTTCCGCTTGAAGTAAGCGAAGGCGACCGCATCATTTTCTCCAAATACGCTGGAACTGAAGTGAAATACGAAGGCCGCGAACTGTTGATCTTGCGCGAAAGCGACATCCTCGCTGTATTAGCCTAAGTTAGAGCAGCATATAGATCGGCTTTACGTTATTAACAATTTATCTAGGTTTTTAATTAGAGGAGGTTTCCTATCGTGGCAAAAGAAATTAAGTTCAGTGAAGACGCACGCCGCGCGATGCTTCGCGGGGTAGATGCTTTGGCGAATGCCGTTAAAGTAACACTAGGTCCAAAAGGCCGTAACGTAGTTCTTGAGAAAAAATTTGGTAGCCCATTGATCACTAACGATGGTGTTACTATCGCGAAAGAAATCGAGCTTGAAGATGCTTTCGAAAACATGGGAGCTCAACTTGTTAAAGAAGTTGCTACCAAAACGAACGATGTTGCTGGTGACGGTACAACAACTGCAACGGTTCTTGCACAAGCTATGATCCGTGAAGGTCTGAAAAACGTTACTGCAGGCGCTAACCCAATGGTTATCCGCAAAGGTATCGAGAAAGCTGTTAAAGCGGCTGTAGAAGAGCTTCAAGCTATCGCGAAGCCAATCGAAGGCAAACAATCCATCGCACAAGTAGCGGCAATCTCTGCTGCTGACGAAGAAGTAGGCGAATTGATCGCTGAAGCTATGGAAAAAGTAGGTAAAGACGGTGTTATCACAGTTGAAGAATCCAAAGGCTTCTTGACGGAGCTTGAGGTTGTAGAAGGTATGCAATTCGACCGTGGGTACACATCCCCATACATGATCACAGATACGGATAAAATGGAAGCAGTTCTGGACAACCCGTACATCTTGATCACTGACAAAAAAATCTCGAACATCCAAGAAATCTTGCCTGTTCTTGAAAAAGTGGTTCAATCCGGTAAACAACTTCTGATCATCGCTGAAGATGTTGAAGGCGAAGCGCAAGCTACGCTTGTTGTTAACAGACTTCGTGGTACATTCACTTGCGTAGCTGTTAAAGCTCCAGGTTTCGGTGACCGTCGTAAAGCGATGTTGGGTGATATCGCTGCTCTAACAGGTGGCCAAGTGATTACAGAAGAGCTTGGATTGGATCTGAAATCCACTACTCCTGATCAATTGGGTAGTGCTCGTCAAATCCGTGTTACCAAAGAAAACACAATCATCGTTGATGGTGCTGGTAACCCACAAGATATCAAGGCTCGCGTTACACAAATTCGTTCCCAATTGGAAGAAACAACTTCCGACTTCGATAAAGAAAAATTGCAAGAGCGTTTGGCTAAACTTTCTGGCGGCGTAGCTGTTATCAAAGTTGGCGCAGCGACTGAAACTGAATTGAAAGAGCGCAAACTTCGCATCGAAGATGCTTTGAACGCGACTCGTGCAGCAGTTGAAGAAGGTATCGTTTCTGGTGGTGGTACTGCCCTAGTTAACGTATACAACGCAGTAGCGAAGGTAGTAGCAACTGGTGACGAGCAAACGGGTGTTAACATCATCCTTCGTTCCCTTGAAGAACCAGTTCGCACAATCGCAGCTAACGCTGGTCAAGAAGGCTCCGTTATCGTTGAGCGCTTGAAAAACGAAAAAGTAGGCATCGGCTACAATGCAGCAACTGGACAATGGGTAAACATGTTCGAAGCTGGTATCGTTGACCCTGCGAAAGTAACACGTTCCGCACTTCAAAACGCAGCATCTGTTGCAGCTATGTTCTTGACAACAGAAGCGGTTATCGCTGATAAACCAGAAGCAAGCAAACCAGGTATGCCTGATATGGGCGGCATGGGCGGTATGGGTGGCATGATGTAAGAAGCTCGTCAGAGCTTCTGCGCATGCAGAGAGAAAGACTCCTTCGGGGGTCTTTTTTTTGTTGGTTTAAATCACAATTCTAGTATTTAATCACTGAATGAGAACATGTGTTCTTTTTTAGGGAAAATAAAAAGCCCATTGGGGCTGCGGAGTTGGAGTTATCTGTTTTTTAACTTGTCGATTTCAATTGCGTGATCAACAAGTTGCTTATCGATGACATTAAAATGATGGGCGAATGTATGATGTTCTGTCACTAAATGTCTTTGAACAGCTTCCAGTTGCTTGACATCTTCTCGCGTTTCTAGAACGGCTTGTCTAGTTAGAGGTATGTCAGATACGAAAGCTTCTATCGAATTTAAGCGCTCATTCGTTTGCTTTTGTTCGGCTTTGATTTCTTTTATTTCTTCCAGAATTTGTATTAATAATTGCTCGTTCATGAAGGTACCTTCCTTTCCTAATGTTTTTGTTTTAGTAAGTATACATCTTCCTCGATTTTGGAG
The DNA here is from genome assembly GCF_927798215.1 of Paenibacillus allorhizoplanae. NCBI lineage: Bacteria > Bacillati > Bacillota > Bacilli > Caryophanales > Paenibacillaceae > Paenibacillus > Paenibacillus allorhizoplanae. The sequence goes on along the minus strand of NZ_CAKMMW010000042.1, from coordinate 14,069 downwards.
ATCTTGTCCCTTTGAAAGTCTAAACGATCATTAGTTGTGTGAATTGCTTCAAGGAGACGGTTGTCAGATTCGATATTTTCGAGATGATGTGAGTCTAAAGTTAGCTGAATACGATCAATTTTTGTTTCCACGTTTTCTAGTCTGGTGTCGACGCCCTTTAGTCGAGTGTCCATGGTTTCAAGTTGCACCATTATTTTATGCAGTAATTCTTCCATATCCATCACCTCTTCTTAAGATCACTTTAGCTTCATGTCAAAGTATGACAAGCTTTTGTTCATAATTATACAGCGTAATTACCACACTGTGAACGATAACCTAAATTCACTTTTGTTTACTCCTAGGTAATCGCCACATAGCCTGGCTACCGCCAGTATGCTTGGACATTTGTCTGCTTGGCCCACGCGCATCCGCCCATTTATGCGAAAGATAGGCATTGGTACACTCTCTGGACTAGGGTTAGGCGTATACTATCTCATACTAACAGAGGAGTTGACGCATTCATGGCTTTACAACCAAATCAAGGAAACCAATTTCAGTGTCCACCTGCTGACCCGATAATGACAGATCCAGAAAGAGTTGTTAGAGATTTCTATCACCCACAAAAGGTTCAAGTCATTCATCCAATCCAAATTGTAAATCGCCATCACTGCGTACCGGTTTATGAGCACGTGTATACATGTACTGAAACCGATGAGTATTGCGGAACTCACCCACATCCACATCAAGGTATGCTCAGGAAGTAACAGATAAGCACTTCTCGCTAAGAATCATTCGATGATTCTGGCGGGGGGTGTTTTTTTGTTAGGGGAGTTAATTATATAATAAGGGAATGATGTTGATTGGTAACGGGGGATAGACACATGCAAGAGTTAGTAATTGATTGGCCGTTTTGGATAGAACGGATACGTCCTAAATTCGATAAAGTGATCATCGCGAGAGGTTGGGCCTATTTCAATGAAGGTGTTGTAAGGGATATTCAAGTTGAAGGTACCTCGATTATAAAAGCTAGAGTGGACGGAACCAATAGGTACAAGGTTACCTTGGATCTCAAGAGCTTCACAAAGAGTGGCTGCACGTGTCCCTACGGTTATTATTGTAAGCATATGGCTGCGGTACTGTTTGAAGTGGCGAAGCAAGCGGGATATGATCCGGAGGAATTCCGGTTTGGTAAAATGAAGATGGCGCAGGTAGATCAGAAAATTCCACAGAAATCTAAGTCTACAACTAGGCTGCCAGAGCCGACGGATAGCTGCGAAATGTGGCTGACTTATTTTCATAAACAATATGGCAATGCCAAAATTTATAATGCATTTAGCCTCGAGGAAGTTTGTATGCGTGCGTGGCGTGAGCTCAATAAACTTGCTGATACGTGGGAGCCGACCATTCGAGGTGTGTATGATATTCAAGTGTCGCTGTATGTCATTCAGTTATGCGATACGATGGCGGGTTCGAAGGCGATCACCTATGATTTTTATCAAAATACGAACTATTATGTCAAACGTGTCTTGAAGCATGCCCGTGAGCAGTTGGAAGCGATTCTTCACGTGTTAGATGTTAACAAGGCATTTAAGCAGTACGGTGAACATATGAAGGATTTATCGGCTTATTTAGCTGACATTTGCGAGAATGGATCAGGCTTGTATCTGTATGATTGGCTTGATTTGTATAAGCTGTTATGGTCACAGTTATTTCAGGATAAGGGCATGCTGGAGGCAGAAAAGGCTAGGTTTAGGCAGGTGCTTGCGGATCCGCGAGCGAGTCAACAAGCACATCAAGTCGCTACTCTCGGTTCTATTCATTTGGATATTAGCCGAAGTGAGGATGAAAATGCCTGGGAACGAGCAGATAATGGGATGTTTGAAATTGAGCCAGATTATTGGTTCGATTATTTGAATGGATTTGTTTTTGAGAGTCAGTGGGATCGTTTGTTGACCTGGTTGCGGTGGTTAAAGCCGAAGATGGCGTGGAACGAGCGCGTATATGCGGATGAATTTTTGCATTACTGGCGTTTGGCAGCGGAACAGAGAAATGTTGAGAAAGAGCAGCGGGACGTCATGATTTCGCTTTTACCTGCAAGCTATGATCACTATGCGAAATTCCTACTTTCAAAAGGCGAGTACCAGGAATGGGCAGATCTTTGTCTTCTTCTGGGTCTAACTACGGAACACATTGATGGAGCGCAGCTAAAACTCGTTGAGAAGGCGAATGTTCGCTTCCTCCTGCCGATCTATCATCACGCCATTGAAGCATTCATACAAGGGAAAAATCGTCCCGATTATATACAAGCTATAAAACTGCTGAAGAAATTAGCGGCTGCTTATAAAAAGCTGAAGCTAACCCCTCGTTTCGAAGCGTACTTGGAGCAAATCGTGAAACAATACGCTCGGTATCGCGCCTTCACGGAGGAATTGCGGAAAGGGAATTTGATACCATGATGACTTTGGCACCGATTCATATGAGAATTCAAAGGCTGCCTTCGGGGAGTTTTGCCCTGTATGGAGAAACAGAGCAAGCAAACGCAGTTCCTGGATATATGCTGCGCAAGCTGCTATTTGCTTGGCATGAGCGATCATTCTATGGGACTGGGCTGGAAGTAACTCGAATTCCTTATGGGGATGCGATTCTGCTGTCTCCTGCTATGGCTTTGGATTATTTGCTAGAACCAGGAGTACTCCTACATAGCAGTTTAACTTGGGAAGAGGGTTTTACGGAGCTGCAAAAAGGGGCGAACTTTCTAAGTGAAGCAATCGATGCTGGCTGGTATTTGCCGTCCTATGAGCTTTGGCGCGAGGGGAAAAATGGCTGGAAGTTTAAGGTGCCGGTGGGACAGGCTGAGAGGTTTAGAGAGCTGTGCGACGGGGCTTTCCCAGAAAGTTTTTGGCAGAGCTGGTTTAGCCGAATAGTTGAAGAAATGCTAGAGACTGAAGCGGATTTCGAGCTATCTTCGTTGTGGAATGGATTAGTTCAAGAGCATAAGCTGCTGCAGGTTAACGCGCAGGGGTTCGAGGCTTTGCTGTCTGAATCGTTTTGGATGCAGGAAGAAGACTGGCTCTTAGCGATTGGTTGGATACAGGATGATGCGCCATACCGCATCTGTGTACAGCTCGTTGAACCCTACGCTGAGACATATGTCGACGGGACGACAACGGCTAAGGATAACGCAGCGGATTGGCGTCTACGTTTCATCGCACAGGATCGTCGGGATGCGAACCGATTCGTTGAATTTAGTTCCACAGGAAATGCGCTAGTTGGTTATATACCTCTTGCTTGGCAATCAGATATCGCTGATCATCTTCATGAACAAACGAAACGTATTTTGCGGATGCTGCCAGAGCTTGAGAGCGACTATCAACCAGGCAAAATCATCGAGCAATTGTCAGATGAAGCAGCGTGGACATTCCTAACCGAATCGAGTCTACAGCTTGTGGCGGCGGGAATTTCCATCTTTTTACCATCATGGTGGGAAGAGATTCAGAAGATGGGTCGTCCTCAGTTAAAGGCGAAGATCAAAAGCTCCGTGGGTTCTACGCGTAAAGCCATGTTTGGCATGGATCAGATCGTGCAGTTTGATTGGCGTGTGGCGCTAGGCGGCGTAGATTTGTCTGAGGAGGAATTTGGGCAGTTGGCGTTGGAAAAGAAGCGCTTGATCTATATCCGAGGTAAATGGGTGCAATTGGATCCTGCGCATTTGGAACAAATTCGCGATGCAATGAAGCGGGTTGAACGGAAGAAGGGGCTGTCCTTCCGGGATGTGTTGGAAATGCATCTAACAGAAGATGATGAGGGTCTCGCGGTGGAGGATGATGAGAGGGCTAAACCTTTGGAGGTCAACATAGAACTCAATACTCATCTGCGCGGTTTGATAAAACAGTTGGTTCAGACCAAGCCTATTCCACTCGTTGAGCGGATTGATGGCTTGCACGCTGAGCTGAGGCCTTACCAGGTGCACGGGGTGTCGTGGCTCCTTTTCCTGCGTAGTATGGGGCTAGGCGGGTGTTTGGCGGATGATATGGGACTGGGGAAGACGATTCAGTTTATTGCTTATTTATTGAAGGTGAAATCAAATTCAAAATCAAAACCCTCCTTGCTTATATGTCCGACCTCTGTGCTTGGCAACTGGCAGAAGGAGCTTGCGCGATTCGCGCCGACGCTTCAGATTCAACTCCATTATGGTGCGCAGCGGGCAAAAGGGGAAACTTTTGAAGCATCGCTTGGAGATGCTGATCTGGTGATAACGTCGTATAATCTCGCGCAACTCGATGAAGAGGAGTTGTCTAGCATTTCGTGGGATACGCTCTGCTTGGATGAGGCGCAAAATATCAAGAATGCGTATACGAAGCAGTCGCAGGCGATTCGTAAGCTAGAAGCCGGTCAGCGTATTGCGTTGACGGGTACCCCGATTGAGAATCGATTGACCGAGTTGTGGTCAATTTTTGACTTTGTGAACCCAGGATACCTGGGGACGTTGACCCATTTTAACCGACAGTATGTAGGACCAATCGAGAAAAATGGGGATGGCGCGATGGAATTGAAGGGGCGCGTACAGCGTTTGATAAGGCCTTTCCTGTTGAGACGGCTTAAGAAAGATCCAGCGATTCAGCTGGATTTGCCGGATAAGTACGAGGGCAGGACATTTGTGCGTCTTACTACAGAGCAAGGGGCGTTATATGAGAATGTTGTGCAAAGCTTGATGGAGAAGATTGAGGAATCCAGCGGGATAGAGAAGAAGGGACTCATTCTTACTTCGCTGATGAAGTTGAAGCAGATTTGCGATCATCCGGGTTTGTTTTTGAAGGAGATTGGGGGGGCGGGAGCGCGAGAGAGGCGCGGCGCACTCGTCGCCGCGGCTGATGTGAGAGCACGCTCAGCGAAGCTGGAGCGGTTGGTTGAAATGATCGACGAACTCAGGAGCGAAGGAGGCAGCTGCCTCATCTTTACCCAGTTCGTCGAGATGGGCCACCTGCTGCAGGCTACGCTTGCGCAGGCGCTGGGGGAGCCCGTGCAGTTCTTGCACGGGGGTGTAAGTGCAGTGAAGCGCGATGCGATGATCGCGCGCTTCCAGGACGCGACGCTCCCCGCGGAGGAGCGTTGCCACATCTTTATCCTCTCGCTTAAAGCGGGAGGAACGGGGTTGAACCTGACAGCGGCGAATCATGTGTTCCACTACGACCGCTGGTGGAATCCGGCCGTGGAGAATCAGGCCACGGATCGTGCTTTCCGCATCGGGCAAACGCGCAACGTGCAGGTGCACAAGTTTGTTACTCTCGGCACGCTCGAAGAGCGAATCGACGAGATGATCGAGCGTAAGCAAGGCCTCAGTGACCAAATCGTGGACACCGGCGAGAACTGGGTCACGGAGATGTCAACAAGCGAGCTGCGCGAGCTTTTTGCATTAAGGCGTGAGTGGATTGAGAAGTGAGATCGAGTTTTTAACAAGAGAGGCTATCCATCATTGATGGTTGTAGCCTTTTTTGCTTTCCTAGGGACAAAAAAGGCGCCACATCTCTGTGGCACCCTCTCTATTTAGCTGGAAAAACCGCCGCAACAATCGCATCAACACTTTGCTTCTCAGTCGGATCCTTCGCAATTAACTTGTTCATCAATGCTTGATCTGGCGTACCTTGCTTCTGCAAAATGGCAAGATACCAGCGGACTAATAGGCGGTTCACTTGGTCGTCCATATTGTCAGTCATATGTGGTTGAATCAGTGCAACTGCATTCTTATAGTCGCCGCGCATATAGCTGATTTGGCCAATGTTGAGTGCCATCGATGGTGTGACTGCGAATTCACGTCCTTGTGCTTGTTCTTTAGGCAAGTTTTTTAAGGAGTCAATACGAGTGAGAACATCTTTATAAGTGACTAGGGCACTGTCTAATCTCGAGTTGAACTCCTGTGCATTGCCTTTGGCATTGGCTTCTCCTGCTAGCTCAATATTCAGTGAGATACTTTTCTCATACATATCCATATACCAAGGATAGTTTGGAATTTGGGTGTTTGACCACTCCAAAGCCCCTTGTTTATTACCTTTGATGAGAAGCATATTTAGCTGTTGCATGGCCACTACACGGTTATGGGGCTCTTTTTTCAAAAGCTGACTCATTAAGTCTTGGGCTTGATTGAAAAATGGCTCACTCTTCGTAGGATCATTCGGGTTTTCCTTTTGCATTTGATTATACACCTGAAGAAGGACGCCTATTCGACTAACTTGACCTGTTAACAAATAATCTGGATGACCAGGATGTAACGAAATAGCTTTATCAAGAGGTTTCACAATCTGATTGTAATCTTTACTTGTTTTTATAACTTCAATAGATTGTTTGTAGGAACCGTTGGCTGAAAGAAGCTGAGCTGAGATGAAGAACATCACAAGCGATAGTACCGCAATACTTGCAGGGAATATCTTGTGAATAACAGCTGATTTCGACTTCAACCGCAGCTCACCTGAGGAGCTGTTGCTCAACATACCGCCTAGAGCGAGGAATAGAATCGCACCTAAGTACACATAACTCAAATCAAAGTCGATCATACTGTGGACCAATAGTGAAATCATGATAATGAAAAATAGGAAGTGTAAGTCTCGCTTTTCCTGAGAGCTTCTAATGTAGCTCCGGATATAGATCCAACTAACGGCAATGACAAATCCGATAAAAGCTAGGAACCCAAGCGCACCGGCTTCAACCAAATATTGCAGAGCAAAGTTATGGGCCTGACGACTTGTGTAGGGATTATTCTGATACTTTTCATAAAGGGAAGCCCAGGCACCGCCACCAGCACCAATGATCGGATAGTCGGACCATAGCTTAACAGCATCTTTATAAAACGTTCCACGCTCCAACACACTGTGCTGTTGGAAGTTGATATTTTCTACACGTGTTTTTACGTTCTCGGGAAGAATGTTCTTAAATCCAGTGTCACTTAGGATAAGAATGGCGCCAACCACACCAATCAAGACAGCTGCGATCGGGAGAATAAAGGTTGCATACTTCTTGGCGTCAAATCGAGCTGTTATGCGCTCCAACCATGGCTCACCAAAGCGTTGAATAGCGACAGACAGTCCAGCGAAAACTAAGGAGGCTAGTAGTAGAATCCACCATCCATGCCAAGATTCTGAAGCGCTGAATTGTTTCTGTAGTCCAATGCCAATATCCGTCACCTTCTCTAAAATAACAAGCGAAGTGATAAAGGCTAGTCCTAGTTGTACCAACGCTAGGATCTGACGGCTCATTCGGAAGAAGAACATCATGATGAGGAAAACGACAGGGATAACTACGATGGCCCCACGAGATAAAGTAAGCCAGAACGAGACGATTGTAGGAATTAGTAAAAATGCATGAATAAGAACTACGTACCATTTACGAGATTTTATGATGAAGAATAATGAACTAAGCGTTATCGTAATTAAGAAAGCTGCATACGTGTTAGCATATTGGAAGACCGAGGTGAGACGTAGTCCATTTGAGTCTGTCATGACTGCGTCACGATAAAGATTAGACGTTCCATCCATGAGTGCAAACCAACCAACAAGGTGACCTGCGAAAGTTTTGTTGCCTAACCAATAGAAAAGTCCGAATAACACGATGAAATATCCTGAGATCATGAATAGTTGGGAAACAATCGACACACCGAACTTGTTTTTTGTCAAAAATACACCTAAAATGAAGAAGGTTGCATACAGCATTTGGATGTAAACCATATTTGTTGCCAAATAGTGAGATGCCGAATTCGACAACGAAATAACATAAGTAAGCGGCATGATGAAGACGAGAATGGTAAGGATATCTTTCTTTTCTTGAAGCTTAAAGACAAATAACGCTAGAATCGCAACAAGTAAAAGGATGACGGAGGACCACACGGAAGCGGAGTAAATGCTTCGCTCAAACTCAAATGTACCGCCATTAAACAGCGCCCTTTGAAAAGGTGCCCAGAACATAAATAGGCCCATAAACACAGCTAATACCCAGAAGATGACAGAGCTTTTATCCGTCGTTATTGTTCCATTCGATTTTGCACGCGAAGCCGCGTAGGCATTCTTACTTGCATTCATTCCAGATATCTCCTTCTTCGCTAAAGTTCGACTTTATTTTAGCATACTGGAAGAGGGTTTCCAAATAAAAAAGAACTTCAAATTTAAGAGGTTCTAGATACTTTGCAAATATCCATGTGTTTTTAAATATTCAGCAAGTTGTAGTATAGAAGACTCAACAGACTGTTTATCTGTCTCAATAGTTAACTCAGGATTCTCGGAAATTTCATATGGAGCAGAAATACCTGTGAATTCTTTTAATTGATTAGTTCTAGCCATTTTATATAATCCTTTTGGATCTCTACGCTCACATTCTTCAACCGAGCATTTCACATAGACTTCAATGAATTCCCCGAGAGGGAACATTGCACGTACCGTTTTTCTATCTTCAAGATAGGGTGAGATAAATGCTGCAATGGTGATTAGACCAGCATCGACAAATAGTTGTGCAACCTCACAAATTCTGCGGATGTTTTCTTTTCGGTCTTCGGGAGAAAAACCGAGGTCTTTATTTAAACCATGTCTTACATTGTCTCCATCAAGGACATAGGACCGAATACTTTGGTTATACAAATATTTGTCTAGTTCATTAGCTAATGTGGATTTTCCAGAAGCAGAAAGCCCGGTAAGCCATATTACACAGCTTTTATGTTGATTAAGAATTCTTCTATTGTTAATAGTTAATTTCGGCTGGTGCCAAAAAACTTGTGGTAAATTATTATTCATGAGTATACTCCAATCAAATTTTTAAAATATAATTTGTACTATAGCATACTAATATATTTACTAAAACTCTGAAGTAACTATAGAAGGAAATCTTTCCATAGCTAGGTTAATGGTAGTAATCAAATGTTAATTTTGATAGAATTGCTCTGATATATTCCGGGATGAACACTTTTTAATATATTTTGAACGGTGGTGAGACGATATCAAATCACTTTATAGAATATTATACAGACTTGCGGTAGCAGGTAAGTCTTTCATAAAACCTATTTTACCGGGAACCGTGGGAACAAAATTCAAAAAAAAACTGCTTAAGTTAGCATTTCCTTTAGAGAAAAATCTTCAGCATGATGTTGGAAATCTTCTTGAACAAACAAAAGGAATAAATTTATTAGGATATGCGCGTGCAGAAATGGGTATAGGTGAATCATGTCGACTAGCGGCTAGAAGTTTAGCATCAGTTGATTATCCATTTGGGATAATCAACTTTGAAGGTACCAATAGTTCTAGAATGGCTGATCAGTCTTGGATTCATAAGGAAATAAAAGCACCGATTCATAATGTGAATATATTCCACATCAATGCTGAGCAAATGATGGAAGTCTATGCCCATTACGGCAGCAGTATCTTCAAGGACAAGTTTAATATCGGTTACTGGCACTGGGAGTTACCAGATTTTCCTGATGAGTGGATTGAGGGCTTTAATTTCGTAAATGAAGTTTGGGTTCCTTCGGATTTTGTTGCAAATTCTATTTCTATGAAAAGCCCAGTGCCAGTCGTGAAGATACCTCATGGAATTGAGGTTAAAATAATAAAACAAATCTCACGGAAAGAATTTTCACTCCCAGAGCAAGCATTTTTATTTTTAACTATGTACGATGTAAAAAGTTATCAAGAAAGAAAAAATCCAAAAGCTTCAATTGAAGCTTTTAAAATGGCATTTCGTCCGGATGATAGCAGTGTTGGTCTCGTGGTGAAATTAAACAATGCAAATAGTAATTTACGAGAATTACAGTCGGTATACGACATGACTAATGACTACAAGAATATTTACATTATTAAAGATATTTTAAGCAGAGATGCTACAAATGCATTAATTAATAGTACGGATAGTTATATTTCCCTCCATCGTAGTGAAGGATTTGGACTTGGTTTAGCTGAAGCAATGTATTTAGGAAAGCCTGTAATTGGCACAAACTGGTCATCGAATACTGATTTTATGACCAGTACTAACTCATGTTTAGTTAATTATAATTTAGTAAGAGTCGGAACAGACCAAGGACCATACCAAGCCTATCAGTATTGGGCAGATCCTGATATTGAACATGCGAGCTACTACATGAAATTATTAGTTTCAGATGGAACGTTTAATAAAAAAATATCGTTACTTGGTGAGAAATACATCAAGGAGAATTACTCGCCAACAGTTATTGGTGAAATGATGACCAAAAGACTAAAATATTTAAACTTGTTATAATCAATAAACAAAAAAATGGAACCTAACAGTGTTTTTGTTCTGGGTTTAGTATTTGGAGGTTTTATTTTGACAGTTACAGCGGTAATCATGGCTGGTGGTAAGGGAGAAAGATTTTGGCCCAAAAGTAGAACAAACCTACCAAAGCAATTCCTTAACATATCAGGCAGCAAATCAATGATTCAACATACAATTGATAGATTAAGAAAATTAATTGATATTTCTCAAATATTCATTGTAACAAATGAGTTGTACGCTGAGCTTATTCATATTCAAGTTCCGGACTTACCTTTGGACAATATTATCATTGAGCCAATTGGGCGTAATACAGCTCCTTGTGTTGGTTTAGCCTCTATAATAATTGAACAAAAATTTCCAGAGAGCACTATGATTGTATTGCCATCAGATCATATCATTGAAAATGAAGATGGTTTTGTACATATTTTAAAAACAGCAATTGAGGTATCTTCTGAAGATAATAACTTAGTGACATTAGGAATTGAACCTTCATATCCAGAGACAGGTTATGGATATATCGAAAGCACTAAAGAAATAAGGGAATTAAATAGTCTAGAGGTTCATAAAGTTAGTAAATTCGTTGAAAAGCCTAATATTGGTACTGCTCAATCCTATATTGAACAGGGGAATTACTTTTGGAATAGTGGTATTTTTGTTTGGAGGAATAAAGTAATTCAAACATATATAAAAAAATTAATGCCAGAAATGCACCAAATTCTTGAAGATATGAAGTTATCTTTTCTAACAGAGAATCGGAATGAAACCATCAAAAAATTATTCCCTCTAATGCCAGATCAATCAATCGATTATGGCATTATGGAAAAGGTGGATAACATATATGTTATACCTTGTATCTTTGGTTGGGATGATGTCGGGAGTTGGACAGCCCTAGAGCGGATCAACTCAAAAGATGATAACGGTAATGTTATTAAAGGAAACATTCTTAATCTGGATACGAAAGATTGTATTATTGAAAGCAATGGTAAACTAATTGCAACTTTAGGGGTTCAAGACTTAATTATTGTAGACACCGAAGATGTTATTTTAATTTGTTCGAAAGATAAGGCACAAGAAGTAAAAACATTGCTCAAAGAACTTAGAACTCAAAAATTAGAGAAGTATTTATAATGCCAGGAGGAAAAGAAAAAATATGACTAAGAATGCACTAATTACAGGAATTACAGGGCAAGATGGATCTTACTTAGCAGAACTTTTGTTAGAAAAAGGTTATAAAGTATTTGGCTTGAGACGTAGGACAAGTGTACCAATTATGGAGAACATTGAACACATTAAGAATGATATTGAATTTATTGATGGTGATTTACTTGATTTGAGTTCATTAATTAATGCTGTTCGTATCTCTAATCCAGATGAAGTTTACAACCTCGCGGCGCAATCTTTTGTGGGGACCTCATGGATTCAGCCTGTATTAACCGGACAGTCAACTGGAATTGGTGTTACCAATATTCTGGAAGCTGTTAGAATTGTGAAGCCGGAAGCTCGGTTCTATCAGGCGTCTAGTAGTGAAATGTTTGGGAAAGTAGTGGAAACACCGCAAAAAGAAACGACACCATTTTACCCGCGTAGTCCATATGGGGTTGCTAAAGTGTACGGACATTGGATCACAGTTAACTATCGTGAAAGTTTTGATATGTATGCTTGCTCAGGGATTTTATTTAACCATGAGTCTCCGAGAAGAGGAGTCGAATTTGTTACCCGTAAAGTAACAGATGCAGTTGCACGCATTAAGCTTGGACTACAGAAAGAACTTCGTATGGGTAACCTAGACGCGAAACGAGATTGGGGATTCGCAGGAGATTACGTCAAGGCCATGCACCTTATGCTTCAACAAGAAACGCCAGATGATTATGTAATATCTACTGGTGAAACTCACACAGTTGAGGAATTAGTTGATATAGCATTTGGACATGTAGGATTAAATTGGCAAGATCACATTGTTATTGATCAAAAATTCGTTCGTCCAGCTGAAGTAGATTTATTACTAGGTGATCATTCAAAAGCAAAAGAAAAATTAGGTTGGGAATTAGAAGTTGGTTTTAAACAATTGATAACGATGATGGTTGAAAGTGATCTTGAAAGAATCCAAAAGAGCTTGAGATAGAGGGTGCTGAAGTGAGAGCTTTAATCACAGGGATATCTGGGTTTGTTGGAAAGCATTTAGCTAATTATCTTCTTTCACAAGGCGTGGAAGTATTCGGGACTACTAGCCAAGGTAGTCTTAGTATGGATCCAAATATCTTCACAAATAATTTATCGAGTGAACAAAATATTATTAATTTACTCGATGAAATTCAACCAGACCATATCTATCATTTGGCGGGTCAAAGTAACGTTAAAGATTCATGGGATTCGAAAGTGAGTACATTTCATACCAATGTTAATCTAACAATAAATCTGCTTGAAGCAGTAAGGAAGAGCAAGGTAAGTGATAAAGTTAGAATTGTAACGATAGGATCGTCTGAAGAATATGGTAGGGTCAATGATATGACTCTACCGATTGATGAAACGGTTAGTTTAAAACCGACTAATCCATATGGTATTTCTAAAGCATCCGTTTCATATTTTGCAAAACAATATTATGAAGCGTATGGTTTAAAAGTTGTTCATGTCAGGCCCTTTAATCATATTGGACCAGGGCAAAAATTAGGTTTTGTTGTAACTGATTTTACTTCGCAAATAGTAAATATAGAAAAAGGAATCGCTAATAATATAATTCGTGTTGGCAATCTTGGAGCTCAAAGGGACTTTACCGATGTCAGGGATATCGTTAGAGCTTATTATTTATTGTTAACAACGGCTACGACTACTTATGGTGAGATATACAATGTATGTTCAGGAGTTCCAATTACCATAGAAAGTATACTTGAGAAATTATTAGCATTCTCACATCAACAGATTGAAGTCATAGTTGATCCTAATAAACTAAGACCAATTGATATTCCATTGTATATTGGAACTAATAACAAGATTCATCAATTAACTGGATGGAAGCCAGAGATAGCAATTGATACTACATTAGAAGATGTACTTGAGTTCATACGTAAAAAATAAGGTGGTCCAACGATGTTACACCAATGGAAAGAGATTTATAAGTATAGAGAATTTTTAAAGAACAATGTATTGAAGGACCTCAGAACAAGATATAAAGGGTCCTTCTTTGGTTTTTTATGGACATTGCTAAATCCTCTTCTTATGCTAATTGTTTATTCAACGTTATTTTCAATTATTTTGAAAATGCCAGTGGATAATTACCCAATATTTCTGTTTTGTACTTTACTATCTTGGATATTCTTCCAGTCGACTGTTCAAACTAGCTCGTCAATAATTGTGAATTCAGGTAATTTAATTAAAAAGGTGTATTTTCCACATGAGATTATGCCAATCTCAGTTGTTTTAGGTGGGCTATTAAATTATCTTTTTGGGCTAGTTGTTTTGATCCCCGCACTAATTATATATGGATATTATCCAAATATTAATTATTTATGGCTGCCAGTTTTGATAATCATTCAATTAATTTTTACTTTAGCTATCTCGTTCTTTGTCGCAGCATTAACAGTGTTTTTTAGAGATATGGAGCATATGTTGAACATTTTCCTAAGTGCGCTTCTTTATTTAACTCCTGTCATGTATCCACTTTCCATGATTCCTGATAAATATCTTTGGTTTTATAACTGGAATCCAATGGCTATTTTAATTTCTTCATATCGTTCTGTCTTTTACTACAAAGAGTCTCCGAACGGAATACTACTATTAATCATCGGAATTATCTCTATTTTATTATTAGCGCTCTCGCATTATTATTTTATAAA
>NZ_CAKMMW010000041.1:0-31954 GCF_927798215.1 Paenibacillus allorhizoplanae | reverse complement strand
TCTTTAGGTTACCTTTCACCAGTTCAATATGAAGAAAACTACTACAAAGAAGTTAGTTAATTCTCTTAATAGGTGTCTACTTTCTTGACAGAGGTCCATATATAGCCTTTTACCTTTCGAGGGACTTGATTTGGTTGATTTAATTGAGTTATTTAGGACTAATTGAGATTTAAAGGGTACAGTCAATAGATTAATTTGGAAAATTCGGACTATTAGGCTAGTGGAGGTCTGGAAGTCGAGTATTTCGTGTGAAACCGACTAACTCGGGCAGATAGGCCTTTAGAGATCTATAAGTCGATTTTTTCGACTTACGGGAGCGCAGGATGGACTTTTGGAGAGAGATAGTCGAATATTTCGACTAACTCCCGTGCGGGTTCAAAGCAAAGCGAAAGGAGATCAGCCGGTATGTCCAATTGGGATATCGCTAAGATAAGCAACTTCATCGAACAAGAAATTGCCGCAGGACATCTACCTGGTGCGGTCCTTTATATTGCTCAAAGAGGAAAGGAAGTAGTGAAGCAAGCCTATGGGAGCCGAGTAATGTATCCGGAAGCTGCGCCGATGAGCGTGGATACGGTTTTTGATTTGGCTTCCTTGACCAAAGTGGTTGCAACGCTGCCGGCGGTGCTTCAACTGATGGACCAAGGGAAACTTACTTTGGCTGATCCGATTGGGAGGTTTTTACCGCAATTTCTCTTCTCTCAGGAAGAGCCCATCCGGATTGAACATCTGCTTACACATTCCTCTGGGCTTAGGGCAGATATCCCGGGCATGAGAGGACTTATGCATCTATCTCGAGATGAGCTGGTTGATCTGATCTTAAACGAACGGCCGCTTCATCCCCCCGGAACCAAGGTTGTGTATAGTGATATTGGCTTAATATTGCTCTATCTGATCATTGAATCTGTGACTGGTGAAGCCTTCGACACCTATCTCAAACGGGAGATATTTGAACCGTTGGAGATGACGGAAACGGGGTTTTGTCCAACCTTCGCGGAAACACGTTATGCGGTTACCGAGTTTTCGGAACAGCGTCAAGCGTACAAGGCAGGCATTGTTCACGATGAAAAAGCGGAGCTCATGCACGGTGTAAGCGGTCATGCGGGGTTATTTTCGACGGTTCACGATGTAGCGAATTATGCTGAAATGATCCGGCAGAAGGGCGTCTTCAAGGGACGAAGAGTTATTTCCAGGGCAGCCATCGAGCTGTCATCCCGTAACTTTACACCGTATGACCAAGAGTTTCGAGGGTTGGGTTGGTTGCTTAGAAATCCGAGAAACTTCTTGTTTGGCGGTGACTATGTCTCCGAGCAATCATTCGGACATACGGGTTTTACAGGGACGAGCCTGTTGTTCGAGCCTGAGCAGGATCTACAAATCATTTTTCTTACCAACCGGGTTCATTTCGGGCGAACGGAACACATTTTGCAGATTCGACCAAGGCTGCACAATCTCATACTTTCTCAAATCCAATAGTTGTGGTGTATATGAGAATGAGCCTCCCGTTTGGGAGGCTCAATGACGATCCGTTGTTGAGAAGTTGGTTACAGGTACATCACTCCATAGCTGTTCGTTGGCATTCTGGAGCATCCCACGTCCAAACATACGATTGATCATGATGACGAATTCTTTACGAACAATATTTTGATAGAACATTGTAGTATTTTGTAGAATAATGGGGCAATAGTTTATGCTTAGGCTAAAAGATAGAATGGAGATGAGTTCTCGTGTTGCGTACACTTCTGAATAAAACTTCCCTAACTATAGCGGGACTAATGTCAGGCACCTCCCTGGATGGCATTGATGTCGCCATTGTCCACATAGGGGGCCGTGGTATAGAAACAAGCATCAAGCTGCTTCACTTTGAGAGTCTGCCATTCGATGACGAGATGCGAGAAAAGCTGAAGCGATTATGCACGATCGAACATTCCGATGTTGCGCAAGTGTGTGGCATGAACTTCGCCATAGCAGAGCGGTTCGCAGATGCTGTAATCCAAACGGCGCAAGCAGCAAACATAAGTATGGACGACATCGATCTGATTTCGACGCATGGGCAGACGATCTGGCACATCCCAGTAGCGGATGAAGCGGACCGTTTTCTTCCAAAATCAACGTTACAAATTGGGGATCTGTCCGTGATTGCCAAACGAACAGGCAAACCCGTCGTCGGCGATTTCAGGACAGCCGATATAGCTGTTGGCGGGCAAGGTGCGCCGCTGGTTCCTTATGGCGACGATCTCATGTTCAGAGATGCGAATAAAGGCCGAATCCTTCAAAACATAGGCGGAATTGGCAACTGCACAGCACTGCCAGCCGCTAGTGCGGATGGCGGTATGATTGCTTTTGATACCGGCCCGGGGAATATGGTGATGGATCAGGTTGTGTATGAGCTATCCAAAGGGAAGCTTTCATACGATGCCAGTGGCGACTGGGCTGCCAAAGGCAAGGTACATAACGGATTGCTAGCGGACATGCTCGCACATCCCTATTTCCAAGAACCGCCTCCGAAGACAACGGGACGTGAAATGTTCGGGAAAGCCTATGCCTCGGCATGGTTGGTTTCTGCACTGGAGCAGGGGCTTTCGCACGAGGATATCGTGGCGACAGCGACAGCTTTTACCGCACATACGATTGCTCGCGGGTACCAGGCATACATTTTGCCACAGTGTAGCATTGCGGAAGTGATCGTGAGTGGAGGCGGTGCGCATAATCGCACGCTGCTTCGCATGCTTGGTGAACTGCTGCCAGACCAGACCATTCTTACATCAGATGAGCTGGGCATATCCTGCGATGCGAAGGAAGCGATTCTGTTTGCCTTGCTTGGCAATGCATTCATCCAAGGAGAGCCGAACAACGTTCCTGCGGCGACGGGAGCAGAAAGACCGACGATCTTGGGGAAATTAGCTCTGCCATAGGGTTTCAAAGAGGCCGAAGCCATCTGAACAACAGGTGGTCATTCGGTCTTTTTTTTGGTTAGGAGAAGTATCTACTTTTTTGGTACAATGTTTACAACTTACTAGAGTTTGTAAAGGAGAGAAGTATGCATGCCGCCTATCCTCAAAAGTATTCTTAAGCTTATCGTTGTAATTGTCTTAATTGTTATGGCGTTTCAGGTTAACTGGTTAATTGGGGTAGCTGCAATCTTGGTGATCCTAGGTTATTTTGTTTATGTGAACCGATCTGCTATGTACGCTCAGAGGGGTAATCTGGCCTATATGAAGGGTGATCGTGAGCAAGCGTTGATTTGGATGGAAAAAGCGTATGTCTCGAAAGCCTTTCTACCGAAGCATCAGATTGGATATGGCTACCTGTTAATGAAGACAGGTGATCTTACCAAGGCGGAGCAAATGTTCGAAGAGGTCCTGCAATCAGCAAAAGCTTCAGATATTCGTATACAAGCGAAGCTCAATGTGGCCACGGTGTACTGGTTGAAGGACAAGCGGGATGAGGCTTTGAGCATGTTGCAGGAACTAGCAAACGAGGTTAAGAACACGCTGGTTTATGGGAATTATGGTTATTTTCAAATTTTGCAGGGAGACTTGGAAGAAGCACTAGCCTATAATCTCGAGGCTTACGCCTACAATGACAACGATATCACCATTATGGATAACTTAGCGCAAAACTACTATATGCTCGGTCGTCTGAATGAGGCAGATGAGATGTATACGAAGGTGATTGCCAAAACGCCTAAGCACGCGGAGTCCTATTATTTCTATGCGCGAACGCTACAGCAACTTGGTCGAACGCAAGAGGCTCGAGAGCAGATTAAAACGGCACTTGAAAAGGAACTTGCGCTCGTCACTCCTATAACCAAGGAGGATATTGCGTTATTCGCAATTGAGTTAGGTGATGAAGCAGTTGAGCAAAAGGTTGGGGAGTAGGCTAAAAGTGTAAAAAGTGGGTTTGCACTTGGTTATCATCTCGTTATATCAGAAAAAATACGAGAAGTTCGGGGCACCCCTGTTAACGGACACGGGAGTCGCTATTTGACTGCATAGCACGGAAATCAAATTCTAACGGACTCCGTTATTAGTGTTTATCAGCGCTACATGAGGGCACAAAACAGTAAATAACGCTCCGTGTGTCCGTTAGCAATTGAAATTCCCTGAATTTCAGGAGATAGAGGCTGTCAGGTCCGTTAGTGTGACCTAATTGGGATCTGACACTGGGTTGTCGATAGGGTGGTAAGGCTCGCAGCTTGATGGGATACCAGGATAAACGATCTATAAAGAGTAGAAACCGTCTTAACCTCTGAGGTTGAGACGGTTTTTTGTACACTATTTACCCAGAAATCATTTCATCGCGATTATAAGTGAGTAGTGAGGCTGGTGACGAAGCGTTCGTCAATTTTTTAACCCAGATGCAGTACCCCATGCCTACGTACGACAATCCCCAGAATAAAGCAAAATATTTATTATCGGCAATCGGCAAAAACATTGCGAGAATCATAATCAGCATGAGTGCAGGTACCCAACGAGGGAAAACTTTTGCCAAGAAAGTTAGGATCATGAACACCAAAGTACCTCCAAGGAAACCAATCATACCGAACATTCGTGAAATGTTAACCAGTAACCCTTCCGGTTGGACCGCATCTGCGCCGCCAGCAGCAAATTGGGACCACAACATCGCTGTTGTTAGTATATTTCCAATGATGATAGCGAGGATTGTGATGAAACCGGTGACCCCTGTTTCACGGGATTGTACTTGGTAAAAAGCGATGGATCCGACGGACATGAGAATGCAAGCAATTAAGCCTGTCGTCAATTCTTGTGTGCTATCCGTTCCCCAAATTAGCGAGGCAGGGGTCATCCCCATTCTTGCAATTCCTGCTAAAATACAAATCATGCCTAGCCATTTGATAACTTTTTGCTCTGTCATTTTTACTCATCCTCCAATTGGTTAAGTGTGTTGCTCATATGTTTAGATTACTGGAAGGGAAATCATGGAGAATAGAGCATTGTGTTCCTGGTTTTTGGGATATTTGCGGGTGCGATTTGGGAATCGACGGTCCGAGTCGGGAAATTACTTAATATCCATATTCAGCTAACGTTCCAGCAAGCTATAATACATACAGGCAAAGATTAATGAAGAAAGAATGGCGGTGTATGAAGATGTTACATCTGAGCAAAGCAGGTACTTCGAAAGTTGTTAACAATCGGCAAGTAGTGTGGTCGATGCGGTTTGCACAGCTTTTTGTACTCAGCTTCAGTCTACTGACAGCTGCGTTATATGTAAGTTTGATTCCACAGTACTACAAAGTACTGGTAGGGAAATGTATCCTACAAGGCTGCGGTAATCTCGTTCCTGCCATGCCTTTGCCGGCAAATGGGTTTAGCTTGGAGCAATTTGGACTGTTATTCGTACTCATTGATGTTTTGTTTACATTCGTTTTTTATATGACATCGGCGATCGTGCTTTGGAAAGGATTCCGTGAACCGATGGGGTTGGTAGCAGTCGTCGCAATGGTGTCTTTCGGATCAACGTTTCCGTCGTTAGTCATGGCGGCATCCGAAGGAACTGGTTTTGCCCAT
This sequence comes from Paenibacillus allorhizoplanae, assembly GCF_927798215.1. Classification (NCBI taxonomy): domain Bacteria; kingdom Bacillati; phylum Bacillota; class Bacilli; order Caryophanales; family Paenibacillaceae; genus Paenibacillus; species Paenibacillus allorhizoplanae. The sequence goes on along the minus strand of NZ_CAKMMW010000041.1, from coordinate 26,423 downwards.
TATTGGTTCTTAGGTATCTCCATGCTAAGTTGGGTTTCCTTATCCTTATTTCTCTTACTATTTCCAAATGGCAAATTTGTGCCCAACTGGTCGCGTTTCGTTTTTGTGCTGATTATGATTGTGGATGTGATGACGCTCGTTTATGAAGGGGAGATGTGGGAAAAGTTTCATATCCCGGCCATATTCCAGCTTCTCTGGTATGGCTCATCCACCCTAATTCTGATCTATTCCCAAGTATATCGGTTTCGAAATAGGGCTACTGCCGCCGAGCGGCAACAGACGAAATGGGTTGTTTATGGAGCTTCCATTGGTATTATTGGATTCATTGGTATGAGTGCGTTGTTTGATCCTAGTCTGAATGATGGAACAGCAATGACGTATGTATATTTGAACGGCGTATTAAATGCCTCCCTTACGGCTATTCCCATTACATTAATGTTCGCCGTGCTGCGGCAAAGACTGTGGAACATTGATCCGTTAGTCAAACGGACCCTGGTGTATGGATCTTTATCAGTTTGCATCGTGCTTATTTATACAGTGATTGTTTTTTATTTAAGCCGAGTATTTCAAACTCGGGATCATTATGTCGCTTCGTTGCTGGCAACCGCGATTGTGGCGGCAGCTTTCGCACCTCTGAAAGAATGGTTGCAGCGGCAAATAAATCGGCTTATGAAGGGCCGCCACGACGATCCTTACGCGGTGCTGCTTGAGCTAGGCAATCAGTTGATTCAACCTCAGGATCCTGATGCCATGCTGCATGCCGTTGTAAGAACGGTGAAGGATGCGCTGCGAATTCCCTATACGGCAATCTATACGGGGATAGGCGGACAGACGACATTAGTGGCTGCAGCTGGCAGCCTGCTTTATGAACAACATGTCCTGCCGATTATTCATCGCGGGAAAGAAATGGGAACCCTGCACATTGCTAGCCGATCAGCGGGGGAAGGATTTACGGCGGAAGATAACAAATTTTTGGATGTTCTCCTCAGGCAAGCTGGCCCAATTGTGGAGAATTGGCATATGACGCAGGGGATGAAGCTGCTGGCACAGGACCTCCAGGAGTCAAGGGAAAAGCTGGTGCTAGCGCGAGAAGAAGAGCGCCTGTACATTCGTAATAATTTGCATGATGATTTGGCACCCAAGCTGGCTGCCCTTGCGCTGAATGCGGCGACTGCTCAGATTTATGTCGAGAAACAGCCTAAAGTAGCGATTGAAATGCTGGGAGACTTGCGCAAAGTCATTCGCTCAACGGTGGAGGAAATTCGCACGCTGGTTCATGACCTGCGTCCCCCAACACTGGATGAGCTTGGGCTAATCGGGGCTATACAGGAACGGATTACCCTCCTGTCCAAGCCTGCGGTAATGCTTGCCGGGGAGAAGGGCGCTGAGGTGCTGGACATTCAATTGTATGCACCTGGGCCGCTGCCTGTACTTCCAGCTGCTGTTGAAGTAGCGGTGTATCGAATTGCCACGGAAGCTTTAGTTAATGTCGTGAAACACACCAATGCTACCTCCTGTACGGTAAGGCTGGAATTGTCCGAAACCGGTCAGCTACAGGTGGAAATTAGAGATAATGGAGCAGACTTTGCTCCATTGCCCGTTCATCCAGTTGCTGAGGGGAAGAGCGGGATTGGGTTGGTTTCCATGCGGGAAAGGGCGGCTGAATTGGGGGGGCACTGCAACATTGACCGGCCTGCAGGCGGAGGGACCAGGGTTTTGGCGGTCATTCCCTTGTCTTGAACGTAGTTTAAATCGGTGTAGAGGAGAATGACAGACGATGAAAATAATGATTGCAGATGATCATCCAATATTTCGAAGCGGTGTCCGAAATTTGCTTCAAACCACGGAAGATTTGATCGTCGTGGGAGAAGCGGCGTCTGGAGATGAAGTTTTGAGGCTTGTGGAACAATGTCAGCCTGATTTGATATTAATGGACATTCGAATGCCAGGGCTCAATGGGATTGAAGCGACCCGGTTAGTCAAAGAGAAATATCCGCACATCCATGTGCTAATTCTCACCATGTTCCGTGACGACCAATCGGTTTTTACCGCTATGCGCGTTGGAGCAAAAGGTTATGTGCTTAAAGACGCTGACGAAATCGAGTTGCTTCAGTCTGTCCGCATAGTTGGCAATGGCGGCGCTGTGTTCAGCTCCGATATTGCGGCACGCATGATGCATTTCTTCTCGGAACCGAGAACACTCAATCCCTCGGAACATCCGGCACTATCTGAACTGTCCAAGCGTGAAATGGAGATTCTGGAGCGGATTGCTGAAGGTCACACCAATGCCCAGATCGGCGCACGTCTAAATATCAGTGCCAAAACCGTTGCCAACTACGTTTCAATGATTTTGAATAAGCTGCAAGTCGAGGACCGCAATGAAGCGAGCAGGATCCTGCAAGATTTTCGTGAGGGTTAATAGGATAGTAATGAAAAAGCCTCAGCCACGGAAAACATGGCTAGAGGCTTTTATTTTGTGGATTATTTTTGTATTGTACCACAAAGTTAGTCGATGAAACCGACTAACTTGAGCACCAGTGGCAATAGTAGTGTAGTTAGTCGATGAAACCGACTAACTCGAGCGCGCCAGTGGCAATAGTAGTGGAGTTAGTCGATGAAACCGACTAACTTGAGCACCAGTGGCAATAGTAGTGTAGTTAGTCGATGAAACCGACTAACTCGAGCGCGCCAGTGGCAATAGTAGTGGAGTTAGTCGATGAAACCGACTAACTCCAGTGCGCCGGTGGCAATTGTAGTGGAATTAGTCGATGAAACCGACTAACTCGAGCACGCCAGTGGCAATAGTAGTGGAGTTAGACGATGAAACCGACTAACTCGAGTGCACAGCGGGTTATTTAGTCGAGCTCACCTGCAACAGGTGAGCTTCTTTGGTTCTATTGAAATGGGTGAAGGTGAACACGTAATCACCCTTAAAGTAACTGTTCTTATACGCGCCAGCACCTGCGCCAACTTCCAGTTCCATCACGCTGTAGCCAGCATCGTTCGGCTCGTTCAGCTTCTTGAACGTCTCGATGCTTGACTGTAACAGCGCAAGCGGCTTCGAGCCCCAGATGCTAAGCGACGTAACCACCGCTTCCTTCGGGTTGGTTTTCGACGGCTCTACCAGCAGCGACAGCTGGTAGGCCGGGTAGCTTAGCAGCAGCTTCACGTTAGCTGCTGCTGGGGCAGCCCCCGCGCCTGCCGCATCGGCAGGCGGCGAAGCAACATCGGAGGCGTCTTCGACCGCCGCCTCCTGGCCCGCGAGCATGACGCTGTCATCCTGCAGCGTCACTTCCGCCGGTTTGCCCAGCAAGTCTTCGACTTTCTTGCTGGACAAACCGATGAAGTCCTGCAGGCTGACTGCGCCGCCTGCCCAGAAGCTCCGCAGCAGCGGCGCGCCGTCTGCGTCAAACAAAGTGCCAAGGCCGTCATAGACGCTCGCCTTGAAATCCCCTTTGTAGACGAGTTTGCCTAACTCGTCATACGCTTCCCCGGAGCCGGTCAGGGCGCCGCTCTGGAACGCGCCTTTGAGGCGCGGTACGCCTTTTTCATCAAAAGAGGTGCCCTCGCCGTTATACAAGCCTACAAGAAATTGACCTTTATACTTCATCATGCCGCTAGGGTAGAACTCCGTGCCTTCGCCTGAGTAACTGCCATTTTTGAAGCCGCCTTCATACAAGAGAATGCCCTTCGCATCAAAAAGCTTGCCAGCCCCATTATACAAACTTGCGGAGAATTCTCCTTCATACTGGGTGATGCCTCCCGAGGAGAAGAGCTTGCCAGCGCCATTATACATGCCGCCATTGAAGGCTCCTTCATAGAGCAGGTCACCGCTGGGTACAAACAATTTGCCAGCCCCGCCGAATTTGCCATTTTGAAACTCTCCGATATAGATGACTCGCTGCTTCTCATCGTACAGCGTACCAGCCCCATTGTAGACATCGGCCGTGAAGGCGCCTTTATAGATCAGGTGTCCTTGCTCATCATAGAGTGCACCGTTCCCATTTTTCAGACCTTTTTCATAATCACCCTCGTACGCGAGGACGCCGTTGTCATGGTAGAGCTTACCTTTGCCAGAATAAAGACCATCTACCAGATCGCCAACATAGCGAGCTTCTTTTTTGTCTTTTTTGGGATCAGCAACAATTTTCCCACTCCCCGAAAAGCTGCCCAGTTTAGGAGAGTTTTCCTGAAGTACGGGGACACGGTTAAGCCACTTGTTCACGATCGCAGGCGGGCGTATGAAGATGAAGTAAGCAAGAACGAGCAGGAATAGTAGGATAAAAATAAGCAGTCTTTTGGAGATGTAGTAGGAGCCGATCAAAACGTAGTTTTTTAAAGAGGATTCACGCGTTTGCAACATGATTCGCATCATTTGTTGAAATTTAATAATAGCTAGCTTAGGCAGCCTTCCAACAGTCAGGATGGCTTTCATAATATGTCCGATGAAAGGTGCTACGATAGGCTTTAGCACTTTCTCAATCGATTTAATCGGCTCCAATGCTCTCACTCCTTATTTCAATTGTAAAAAAGAAGAATTTATGGGACCTGAATCGTCATCTGACCAGGCTGTTGAACGGAAATAACACCGCCCCAGTTACACATGCATTTGGAGCTATTGTTAAGCGCGGGCATATTCGCAACAAGGACAGTTGGGGCTCCGGGTGCCCAAGGGGCTGCTGTGACAGGGATGCAGGGCATGGGGGTCAAAACGCCAAAAGCCGCAGCGGTTGCCGCTGCCACCATCGGATTGGATGGGGAATTGCACATGCCAAACGGCAGTATATTCACCATGGGCTTATTATCCATAATGTTGGCAATTGGCATCGCTGTCATGACCATATTGGCAGGAAGTACCATTAACGAGCTGGGTGCAGCGCCGAACGTGCATTGCAGCATCGCACCGCCGCATACGATATTCCCCATGATACAAGCCCCTTCCTTGAAATTATTTCCCGTGCAATAATTCGGCAAAATATGCTTTCATCTTTCTTTTATACTACTAGAAAAGGTTATATGCGGCAATCTAATCCTATATTCGCTAGATTTCGCTATTTTTCTCCAAAGAATGGATGCGAGAGTGGTAGAGATATTGTACTATAAAGAGAGAGAAGTACGTGAGCGGAGGGGTTTGTTCTGAATGGTCTGAATATGGTGAAAATAGGGCTCGTAGGCATACTTGCGACATCCTCAATCCTGACGGCAAGTGTGCGGGTGGAAGCTGCTGGGGTGAAGGTTTTGACCATGCAGGATGCGATTAAACAAGGGCTCCAGAAGAGTCCTCAGCTGCGCGATGCCAGAACGGATGTCCTGAAGAAAAGAATTGAGCTGGAACAAGCGCAGCATACGGTTAACAATGAGGAAGCCAAAGCTGCTGGATTATTCGCCAGGCCACATAATTTAAGCCAGGATATTGGTACACGAATGAAGGTGCCAGATGCCAGATCACAGTTGTATTTGGCCCAGGAAACTTTGCGGCAGCAAGGGGATTCAGCTCGATATGAGATTGAGAAAAGCTATTTAACTGCCTATCAAGATGCGGTGGCTGAGGAGCGTTCTCGCAAGAAAGTCGAGGAAGCGAAAACTTCCGTCGAAACGGTATTAAAGAAGCGGAAATTCGGTCTCGCAGATGCTGCGGAACAGGACAAAGTGGACAAAGCGCTAGAGAAGGCGGCATCAGACTATAAACAAGCGCAATTGACAGCCAAGTCCAGTCGTTTGGCACTAGGTAAATTACTGCAGCTCGATATGGAAAATAAAGTGGAGCTTTCGTTTCAGCCGGATTATGCGGACTTGAATGAGAAAATGCTTCCTACTTATCTAGCGATGGGACAAAAGACAACATTAAGCCTGTTAAGAGATACGGAGACTCGTCGTTTGGCGGACGAAAAGTTGAACACGACTCGTAATTTATACAGCAATAAATTCGGCCCGGCCCGCATGAGGGTGATGGATGGGTTATTTAAAGAGCAAGAAATCGATATGGAGCTTTTTCAAGCAAGCTATGATGAAACACTTGGGCGAGTGAAAGAGGATTGGCAGGGCTTTTTTATGCTGCTCGGGTTCATTCCCATTCCGAAGTCACTGCTGCAAGGTGAATTTGATGGACTGCGCTATTTGGATGACCTGACGAATGCTTTACCACTTGCAACCATGGAGCAGAACAAGGCTCAGCTGCAGGAAAAAGAAAGCCGAAATGCTGTAATTGCAGCTGTAAGGCAATCTTTCTTGGAGGCTAAGGGAGCGGAAGAAGCTTATGCGCAAGCATTGCGTGATAAGGATAATGCGGTTTCCAATTTAGCGAAGGCGAACCAAAAGCTGAAGCTCAGCTTGATGAAATCAGAGGAGCTTCAAACCTATAAAGATGCAGTTGATCAGGCGGATCAACAAATTGTGGCGGCGCAAATTGCCTATAAATTAGCACTTGGCAAGCTCGATCTTGGAACAGGTGGAGCGGTGAATCGTACGCTTCGAGAAGGGATTTTGCCGTATCGTGATCTCGATGATGGCTTGTCGCCGATGAAACCGCAGAAACCGAAAGCGCCATTGGGTACTTGGAAGCTGAAACCTGCGGTTGGACAGTTGCTTAGCGATTTCAGCATAAATGTAAGCAAGAAACTGGGCGCAACGGACTACGCCATCTTTACCACAGCCGGTAAACGCGTTGGGAAGCGGACGAAGATCAATAAGTCGTTGCGGAATTTAACGCTAAAATTCAGTCAAATTGATCAGCTTAAGGTCGTGCTCTATAACAAAGGGAAAGTCATTCAGACGCTGCCGCTTGACGGAAAAGGAAGTACAGGGCAATTAGTTGCAGCTAGCGCTGAGAACGGCGCTACTTCGGGAGACGCAAGCGGGAGTGCTGGTGCGGATGGAAGTACGGGGACGGACGGACAAGCTGGAAGCGGTGGCAGTACCGGAAACAACGGAAACACAGGAACTAACGGAACTAATGGAACTAATGGTGGCAAAGGAAATACAGGTACGGGTGGCGTCAATGGTCCTGACGGTGGAGATGGCTCTACAAATGGGCAGACAGGCACGGGGAACGGTGAAGGTGATGACAGCGGAACAGATGACAACGCCGAGAATGCCGGACAGGGTGAAGACTCTGACGGTGAGGACGAAGGCTTAGGAACGGTCATTATAGGCTCGTACAAAGTGAAGTTAGAAGCGTTGACACCTGAGGCTTTTAATGCGGCTACCGCTACAATGGCGTCATCGGGACAAGGGATGGTGTATCAATCGGATGCGCCAGGAGCTCCTTGGATAGGTATGGATGATGTTCTAGATCCAAGTGCACTAACAGATCCACCAAGCTCTGCCGTTCTTTCTCAAAAAGCTGTGGATGCGATCAAGGTGACCGTTGAAATCAAGGAGCCGGGCACGATTGCTTCCCTTGAGACACCTGAGCAGCTTCAAGGGAAGATAGATACGCTAAAACAAGACATAGAGAAACTAGAAGCGGCCAAAACTGCCGCTGTTGCCGCCATGAAGCTCAGCGAAATCGCAGATCTCGCTGTGCAAATCAAGGACGCGCAGGCCCAGCTCGGCATGCTGGAGGCGCTGCTCAAAGGCGACACCAAAGCCGCGCTCTCGCAGATGGCGCTCGTGAACAACCCAGACGCGCTGATCGCAGCGCTGTCCGAAGAAACATCGCCGGCTGAGCCAGGCGATGGCTCTACAGGCAATGGCGGCGACGGCACCCCCGCCACTGATGGCCAGGCCAGCGAGGATCAGCTGGCCTCCGAAGCAGCGCTCCAGCAGCAGAAGCTGGAGCAAGCCCTCGCCGCCGGCGAGCCGGAAGCCGCTGCAGCCATGCTGCAGCAGCTTCTCGCGACGCAGGCGCAGCTCGCGGATGCGCAAGTAGGTGCATCCGCGGGTCTGGCTTCGCTCGAAGCAGCGAAGCAGAAACTGCAGGCTGCGCTGAGCGCAGCGCAGGCGCAGCAGGACACGGAGCGGGTGGCGACGCGGACCCGCTCGATCGAGGCCGTCGACGCAGCGAAGCTGTCGACGCAGAAGGCCGCGCTGTTCGCGAAGCTGGACGCGGTACAGGCTTTGCTGGCGGAGCTGCCATCAAACGAGGCTGTACAAGCGAAGCTGGAACAGCAGGTAGAGAAGCTGCTGGATGAGCTTCAACAGCAGGAAAAGTTGAAGTACGCACCAGAGGAGCTGCAGGAACTTGCAGCAGTAGCCGATAGCTTGGCGAGTATAACTTCTATCCCTGCATCTGCTGACCTTGCTAAGGTGCCTGTCACGATTCAACCTCTTTCGGCAGAAAACGTGCTTTCTTCCAATATTTCTATCAAATTTGCCGCTCCGCCTGTTATAATAAATGGACAAGCCTATTTACCTATTAGATCCGTTTCGGAATCGTTTGGAGCGGCGGTAGATTGGGATCCGGAGAGCTTTACAGTCACGGTGAGCACGGAATATACAACCATTACAAGCTCTATTAATCAAGTTACGGCTTACATAGATGGACAGCCTGTCGTGATAGATGGACCATCCTTGCTGCTAGATGGTAGGACCTATGTGCCATTAAGATTCATTTCCGAGTCCTTAGGCCTAGGGGTCGACTGGAACGCAGCTATGCAAATCATTCAGATTACAAATTAAGAGGAGATTACAAGCGATGAAGAAATCGATTGCGGCATTGCTGCTCGTCTTGCTGCTACTGGGTGCTGCAGGTACTTACCTGGGCACACACCAAGATAGCATCCAGCTGTGGCCATGGAAAAAAAGCATGCCTTTCGACGGATTATCGAAGGCCATCTCAGACTCGCAGAATAACTTATTTGTCATCGATAACGCCAAGAAAACGATACATAAACTGGATGCCCAAGGGATTCTTCAATTTTCCATTACGAGTGAAACGGGGAAGAATGGTGAAGTCTATCGTTTTAACGATATGGCGGTCGATGATCAGGGCTATTTATATACGATTCGTACGTTATTAGATCCCTATGGGATTGCTGTTAAATCCGAACAAATTGTACGTTATAAGCCAAACGGTGAATTTGATCGCAGCCTTTTCACGCAGGAATATGGCGACGCACAAGTTAAGAGATATCGACTTGGCTCCTTGCGCAATGTGCAGGTACATGAGGGTAAGGTGTACTTTTTCAATGATGAAGTGAAGAAGTTATCTTTATACGAAACACCAGTTGGCAACAGTACAACCACTGAGCCTAAGTTAACGTATTCGATTACGCTTCCAGACAATAAATACGTGTCAGAAGCAGACGGATTTAAGCCAGGTGAAATTTATTATTCCACGCGAAGCGGTGAAATATATCGTGCTTGGAGCGAAGGTCGATCCGAACTGGTTTATCCGCTGCCTGGGATAGAACGCACTCGACGCAATTTCCCAGAGAGTTTCCACTTGGATCATCAGGGACGATTGATTTTCATTGATTTTAACTCGCGTATGATTACAAGGCTGGATCCGAAACAACCTTATGTATTAGAGGGGATTGTTAACGACGAGAAGGCCAAAGCGAGTGGCGTGGAGCTTGCTTTTGACGCGACTACGAGCAGTATTGGTCCAGATGGCAGTCTTATTATCGTAGAGTCAGCTCAAATTAATCGCCGACTTCCCGATGGTACGATTACGCCTTCCTTAGTTGAAGCGGAATTTAGCCGGTCTGCTCAAAACCATGCAATCCTGGTATGGTCGATTGCCGTAGCATTCATTTTGCTAGTGCTATATGCCGTCAAAATCATATTCGTTAACCTCCTGAAGAGACGCTTGCCGCTTATGGTGAAGCAAATCTTCATTCTCATTCCTGTCATTGCTTTCTCGATGATTCTTCTCTCTACCGTCATTTACAACAGTTTCTCTAAGAAAATGGAAGAAGAGACGTTTAGTGAGCTAATCTTACTTGCCAAAAACGGGCAAAACCTTGTTGATGGTGACAAATTGGAAAGCCTCACATCCCCTTTGGATTACGGAGGGACCACGTATCAATCTTTCCGCAAGAAGATTCAATCTGTTTTTGAAAACAATGCGCGGGATGATAATCAAGGCTTTTATAAGGCTGTATACAAATACGAAGATGGCGTCATTTATCGCATTCTAGAAGACGATGATGGCATGCATATGTTTAATCCTTTCCAACAAACGCCAGAGAACCAACAAGTAGTGCTGGAAGGTAAGACGGCAACAGGACAATGGGAAGATTTCTCAGGAGAATGGCGCTATGCCATTGCACCTATTTTTAACTCCTCAGGAAAAATTATCGGTGTTTTCGAAACGAGTAAGAACTTAGACGGCTTGCTGAAGCATCGCCAATCGGTTCTAAATTCCATTATTCGCAATATCGCTTTTATCTCGATAGGTTTGCTGCTTGTGCTTGTGCTCATGACGTATGTTCTTCTATCTTCCATTTGGAAGCTTCGCAACAGTGTCGGTGAAATTGCGAAAGGGAACTGGGATACTGTCGTTACAATTAATACACGGGATGAAGTGTCGGACCTGGGCGACAGTGTGAACATTATGGCTGCGCGGATTCGAGATTATATCACCAAGGTTGAGAATTTCAGTCAATCCTACTATCGATTCGTTCCGCAGCAGTTTCTGCGCTTCTTGAACAAAGAGAGCATCCTAGATGTCGAGCTTGGGGATCAAGTGGAGCAGCACATGTCCATTCTCATTTTTAACATCCGAGGATTTTACCAGTTATCCAAGAGACTGACGCCAGAAGAAAACTTTAATTTCGTCAACTCGTTTCTCAAACGATTCGGTCCGTATGTCCGCAAGCATGAAGGGCTTATGAATAAGTATTTGGGCGCAGGTTTTATGGCTTTATTCCCGAATCAGACGGATGAAGCGCTGCTCGCTTGTGTGGAGATGCGGAAGGAGCTAGATATCTACAACTCGCATAGATTGAGTGTAGGTTATTCACCTCTTGATTTCGGAATCGGTCTACATAAAGGACCTCTCCGCCTTGGCATTATTGGGGAGGAACAACGTTTGGAAGGCAATGTTATCTCGGACGGAGTGAACCTAGCGACCATGCTAGAGAAGATGACGGAGCCGCTAGGATCATCCATTCTGATTACAGATTCCGTGGTCAAGACCCTGGAAATGCCGAAGGATTTCCTCTATCGAGATCTTGGTTTAATTCAAGTGGATAGTGTGAAAGAGCCTCTGCACTTGTTCGATGTTTATCAAGGTGATGCAGAAACGATCCGTGCTTTGAAAGAGAAGACGAAAGCCTTGTTTGAGCAAGCTGTTACGTATTATCAGGTTGGACGGTTCTACGATGCACGTGAAGCTTTCTTGATGGTTATTAAACAGAATCGTCAAGATAAAGCAGCCCAATTGTATTTCTATATGTGTGATGAATATTTCCAAAAAGGTACGACTGGTGAATGGAATGGTACATTATCCGTTTCTTAAGATGATGCTTACGAAGCTAGTTTTCTTACGAAAACTTTTAAGGAGATTGTGAGATGCAAGTAAGTAATTGGACAGTGCATGAATTAACCAATGAGAAAGATGCGTTACGGATTACAGAGTTCTATCTATCACCTGTGTCTTTCGATGATCAACGTCATACACCAGGTGAGTTGGAACATTTCCGTCATGCGCCAATGCTTAGTTTATCTCAGCGCAATCACCGGCATTGGTATATAGAGAATGAGACGGGTGACATTATCGCCGTGACGAGCTGCAAAGAGAATGAGCATCAATCCGGCGGATTTCTCTGGGATTACTTAGCTGTTCATCGAGAATATCGTCGACATGGATTTGCAAAGGTGTTATTTCAGGCGCTAGAAACGTTTGCCCGTTCTGCAGAAGGACGTTACATTTTGACCTACACATGTGATTTACCGGAATACCTCCCCATTCAAAAGATGTTCAAAGCTAATGGTTTCGAACTCATTGGTACATATCCGAATTATTATTATGAAGGTGAAGCTAGACTAGCGTTTTATAAACCACTGTCCCCTTGACAGATAGACTAATAGATTGGACCTGATGATATGCAAGGAACCTTAAAAGGGTGGATAGGGCTGCGCACAGAAGACAGTCGTAAGCTTTGGATGATGCTGCCGATCTTTTACTTTAGCGGAATTGCGGAATCCTTAAATTACACGGCGTTCATGGCACTTTTTAATCAGCGCTTCGGCGTGCAATATTTGCCCTATATTTATATGGTTGAAGCTGCTATCATGCCGCTCGAAGGCTGGCTCTTGGCCAAACTGGCGAACCGACTCCCGAAGGCTAAGATGATGACGACGCTCTATCTTATTATGATAGGGCTTCTCTTCCTGAATGGTGTTGTGCTCTTGGGATTTAAGCTGGGTGGCATCGACTATCGCTACTACTATCCAATTCTGTTTCTCTCTTCTAACTTTGTCGTAAGGCAGCTAACCTTGCTCTTGTGGAGTACAGCGTTTGACTTGTGTCCTACTCAACAGGCAAAGCGACTAATGCCCGTTTTTATCGCTGCTACAACGACGGGTGGCATTACCGCAGGCTTGTTGGCCCATCAGCTTGGCAAACTACTTGGCACGGAAGCCGTGTATGCACTGGCGCCAATTCTCATGGTGTTCGGCTTCGTCTTCTTCCGAAGGGCACTTATGCGGTATTTAGTTCCGCTAACCCTGAAGGAAGATAAAAGAATGAATAGGGCCCAGCCCGTCTCCCTCACTGCTGACGAAGCGACACAGCCAACTTCCGGATACTATGCGAAGCAGATGCTGCGAAGTCCCTTCCTCCTGTGTGCGGTTGCTCTAATGACACTGATGCCGGCTGTTTATTTTATGATGGAGTATCAATATTTCACGGCTGCTGAATATAAGTTCTCTAATGAGGGAGATTTGACCTCGTTTTATGGCTTAATCACAGCGATTCAATTTACGTTCTGCTTATTGTTACAAACGGTATCTACGCGCTTAATGAACTGGCTAGGCGCCAGTAATATATTATTAGGCATCACGATCATCTTCTTCGGCGGCTTCGGCCTCACAGCATTATTCATGAATCAGTCGCTCGGATTGGTCATGGTTTCCGGATCATATGCGGTGTTTTATATTTTGCTGTACTACATTGCAGAGCCTTGTTATCAGCTTTTCTTCAAAATGATGCCAATCTCCAAACGGGATGGCTATCGTTATTTCGCGCAAGGGGTTGCAGCTTCTGGCGGTATTCTCATTGGCTCGCTCTTCTCTATGCTGTACTCGTTTGGTCTCCTTCAATTATCGCCTCTGGCATGGCTAGGCGTGGTGATTGCAGGAATTCTAGTCGTTGTAGCTTGGTTCGGCCGGAATTTGTATATTCGTGAATTGGTCAAAAGTGTTCAATCCCTCCACGGTGATTTATCAGAAATTGCGAGCTCTTTTATCGGGGGCATTCGCAGCTCCAAAGCGTTATCGGCTATTCTAGCCTATCTGAAGCATCCGAATGATTACGTGCGAGAACTAGCTCTAGAAATTATTGGTAAAGCCAAAGATTCCGCGTTCTTGCCGCATTTGATCCAAATGATTGGGGAAGAGAGCTCGCGGATTCGTATTGCGGTATTACGTGCGATGAACTTACAGGGTGCCACGATTCAAGACCTCGTGCAGGTCGCATCCTTCCTGGAGGATGAGGATCCAGAGGTTCGCGCTGAGTGCGTGAAGTTGATTTCAAAGGCTTCGCATCTGAAAAGTCAGTCCCATTTCTTTATCCGTGTAAAGCTGTTGGATACGCATCCGAAGGTTGTGCATGAAGGCGTCAAAGCCCTATACGCCCTAGAAAGTGAAGAAAGCTACGCGGCTTGTGACGAAGCCATTATCAAAATGCTAGATACCGGCGGCGAATGGGCCGTCTATGGCTGCCATACCGTAGCTGATTTGAAACTGAATACGTACACTGCTTGGGTCGTTTCGTTACTCGATGAGGAACGTCCTGCTGTGAAGGTAGCAGCTGCGCATTGTATCGGTAAGCTTCAGCATGTGGAAAGCATCCCATTGATGCTAGGTATGGTGTCTATGGCAGATCAAGAGCTGCGCAAAGCCATTCTGCAAGCTTTTGTGGATATGGGTGATAAAGCACTGCCGATCTTGCTGGAGTATAGTCACCATCCGAATCCATTCATTTGGAATGCCGTTGTAACCACACTCGCTGAGCTATTGGATGAAGGTAGACTGCATTCACTGCTCGTTGAACTGTGTGCGCAGCGTTTGCAAGCATCAACGCAAGAGCGTGCATTGCCTGCTGCGTTAGAGAAGCTTGGTCTGACAGGATTAGCGGAATTGGCGAAGGAACGATGTGGAGAGCTGCATGAGGCACTCATTGATGGAGCATGGACCGTCATGGCTAAACTCGTCGATGAGCGAATCATTATGATGCTGCGTGAAGCCATTCAAGACGAGAACATTGAACTTCGTGAGAATGGTTTAGAGGTCCTTGCGGAGGGGCTCGGCGATCGTAAATTGGCCTATGCGTTGTTAGACCAGTTAAAGCAACAAGGTGTGACAGATGTCATGGAGGAAATACAGCCGCTGGGGCTGCTGCAAGAAGCTACAACATGGTCAGATAGCTGGCTCAAGGATATTTCCATCTACGCACTAAGCGCATTGGAGCGTGCAGATATGAAAGAAGAACGTAAATTTTTAACCATGCTGGATAAAGTAATTTTCTTGAAGCAAGTCAGCTTATTCGCGGATTTGTCGGTTGATGAATTAGGGTTAATTGCGGGTATTGCGACAGAAGAAGTGCACGAGGATTTAACTTACTTATTGCGGCGGGGAGAATCGAACGCTGCCATGTATCTCCTTATTGAAGGGCATGTTGAATTAAGCAATGAGACGGGTGTCGGTGAGACATCGACGATTGGCGTTTTGGGACCTAAGCAAGCGGTTGGTGAAACGACTGCGTTAGATGGCTCCCCGTCATCGGTTACTGCACAGGTCATTTTTGATGAGGTACGTGTCCTTACTTTGCAAGGGGAGAGCTTGTCTCGCTTAGTGAGATTGTATCCGGAGATAGGGATCGGGATGCTTCACGCATCAAGTGCAAGAGTACGATTGCTTGAAAACATGCTGTTGAAAATGTCGTAGGAGTGATCGTCCTTGGGTATTGAGTCCATCGTATTGCGCAACGATTTACAAGAGCTAGAGCGTCTAGCGGCTTTTATCCAAGGCATATCAGGGTCCCTCGGCATGGATGAGAAGTCTCTGTTTCAAATCAATTTGGTCTGCGATGAGCTCGTAACAAACATTATTCTATACGGCTACCCATCTGCTCCTTATGGGATGCATACGATTCGCCTTGATGTTGGGCAAACGCCCGATGGTTGGGAGCTTTGTCTGAGCGATCAGGGAATTCCTTTTAATCCACTGCTAAAATCCAGCCCCCGTACCGACCAGAGCATCGAGGAGCGCGGGATCGGCGGGCTGGGTATCCATTTTGTCCGGCAAGTTATGGACGAACTTCGGTATGAGCGTTTGAATGGAGAGAATGTGCTGCTAATGAGAAAAAATCGGATCCAAGAGGAAGGTGTTTCATGATTATTACCGAGCAGTTACAAGGGGACATTGTGCTAGTAAGCTTACAAGGCAGATTGGATGGGAATACATCCGCAAGCTTGGAATCGGCATTTGCTAAGCTGGTGGAGCAAGGTAATGGCAAGTTCGTATTTAATCTGCAAGGGCTTGATTATGTCAGCAGTGCAGGATTAAGAAGCTTGCTATCTGCTGCCAAAATGGTCAAGGTCATTCAGGGGAAGCTTGCACTAGCTCGAATGAATGAGCAAGTGAAGGAAGTTTTTGATATGTCGGGCTTTAGCAGCATTTTCAAGCTGTATGAGACGGAAGATGAAGCGGTTAATGCCATTAAGTAAAGGCTAATTACATGACATACATAGGAGCTGAGCTGGATGGAGATAGTCGTAGGCGTGCTTGTTATCCTGTGTCTTGTGGCTGTCATCCAGTGGCAGCTTGGGCATCGAAAGCGGCGAGCAGCAGAACTAGAGCTGGAGCGAACGATGCAGCTTTTTGATGTGAGCCTGGAAGTAAACTCGACGATTCGCAAACAGGATTTGCTGGTCAAAATCATGGAAACTTCATCCCGCATCATGAATGCGGAGGCTTCGTCCGTTATTTTGGTCGATGAGGAGAAGGGCGAACTTTTTTTCGATCTTGCGCTTGGAGCCAAAGGTAATGAGGTGCGTGAAATCCGCCTCAAGATTGGCGAAGGTATCGCAGGCTGGGTCGCACAGACAGGGAAGTCGGTCAAGATTGACGATGCTGCGCGAGATGAACGCTGGTCGTCAAAGGTCGCGAAGCGCGTCGATTATCCAACCCGCAACATGCTCTGTGTTCCTCTCGTCAGCAAGGGGAAGATCATTGGCGTGCTGCAGGTGTTGAACAAACGGGGCGATGCACCGTTCACGGAACGAGATTTGCAGTTGCTAGAATCGATCGCTTCGCCAACAGCGGCTTCGCTAGAAAATGCCATGCTGTACGATGCACTTGAGAAGTCGGTACATGCATTGAAAGTTACGACGGCAGCTAAGGAACGTATGGAAAGTGAACTGCGTATCGCAACGGATATTCAGATGGGGTTTCTTCCTCGTAAAGGCTTAAGTCTAGAGGTTCGTGCTGCGGATGCTGAGGGTGGAATCGTAGGCGATGAGATGCTTCTTAGTGCCCAAGCGGATGCTCAGGCAATCATTCGACCCGCACGCGAGGTAGGCGGTGACTTCTATGATTATTTTCGTATCGACGAGAATCGTTTGTTTTTCGTGCTGGGTGATGTCTCTGACAAAGGAATTCCAGCAGCTCTATTCATGGCGGTGACAATGACGCTGCTCAAAGGAAAGATGTCCGTGGAGTTGACGCCAGGTGAGTTGCTGACGGCTGTCAATCAAGAGCTCTATAAGGATGACTCAACCATGTTTGCGACGATATTTTGCGGCGTATTGAACGTAGTGACAGGCCAGCTTTTGTATAGTGATGGTGGTCATTGTCCGCCTTACATTGTGAGAGCTAACGGTGAAGTTGAGCTGCTGAAAGGGAAAAAAGGACTCCCTCTTGGCGTTATGGACGACATGTTATATAGGGATAATGAGGTCACGTTAGATCTAGGAGAACGCATTATCGTGTTTACGGATGGCATTACGGAGGCTGAAGATCAACTTCAGAACCAATATGGCTTTGTCCGCCTAAAGGATGTATTGGTAAAGGAGCAGGCAAGTAGGCCTGAGCAATTGCTTAGTCATATGGTGCAAGATGTGGATTTGTTCGCAGATGGTGCCGTGCAATCCGATGATATTGCTGTGCTCATTATAGATCGCTATTCAATCAAATAGTAAACTCCGCTTCATAGCGTTGTGATATAGTTAATTGACAGACTTCTTGCTACTAAAGGGACGGATATGTAGAAGTGCAAATCAGGGTTCAATGAATGCATCCATCAAAAGCTCGCTAGGAGGGTTATGCCATGCAAAAATCCCATATTAACCGGCAACCAGATTCTTCTTTGCATACGAATCAGAAAAGTAATAAAAGTAATTCTCCTGTAACTTCCGATCTGATGAACATTCAACGTGCTATCGGCAATCGCGCTGTGGGAAATATGTTGAATATTCAGACCAAAATGACGGTTGGTCCAGCTGGTGATGCGTATGAGCAGGAAGCGGATCAGATGGGGAAACAAGCAGCGGACCATATTGCTGCTTCGGAGAGCAGCAGCGCTTCAAAGCCAGATGTTCAGCGCTCAGAAGGTCCAGAGTCGGAAGAAGAAGAGCTGCAGATGAAGCCATCATCAGAGTCGATTCAGCGGTCAGAAGGCGGCGAGTCGGAAGATGAGGAGTTGCAGATGAAGCCATCATCAGAGTCGATCCAGCGCTCAGAGGGCGGCGAGTCGGAAGACGAAGAGCTGCAGATGAAGTCGTCCTCCGAAGGCGGCTTTGAAGCTGGTGAAGGGATTGAGTCGCAGATTAAGGCGAAACAAGGCAGCGGCAGCAAAATGGACTCAAGCATTCAAGCGAAGATGGAATCGGCGTTCAAAACTGATTTCAGTAACGTAAATATACATAATGATTCAGAGTCATCGAAGATTAATAGATCTTTAGGTGCTGAAGCTTTTGCTACGGGTAATGACGTGTTCTTCAGGGAAGGAAGATACAATCCAGATTCACGCGAGGGGCAAGAACTGCTTGGTCATGAATTAACGCATGTTGTTCAGCAACGAGGCGGTAAGTAAAGCATACAAAAGAATATATTACATGAAGGAGCTAGGTAGAGATGCCCCAAGGAAAACAAGGCCAGACCAAACCAGTGAGCCCCTCGCATCAGCAACAGCAGCCATCGCTATCGGGCGCGACAAGTACGAGTGCCGCACAAATGTCACCTATGGGGACAAACATCTTTATGCAGATGCAGCGTACGGTTGGTAACCGTGCTACTCAAGCTTACGCGAATCAGGTCATTCAGCGTAATCCCAATCAAGCACAAACTCCAGTGCCCACCGTGTTACCGCCAGTGGCCTTTCACCGCCGCAGGTCAGGGACTGGCGCACCGCCAAGGCCAACAACTCCTGCACCAACTACGGTAATTGCACCGCAGTCAACGGCTACGACACAGACGCCAGCCCCAACGACGACGACTACATCGCAGACAGCTACAACCAGTCAGACACCAGCTCCAACACAAACGGGGACGGTTCAAACACCAGCTCCAACCGTGCTTGTGCCAACGGTACCCTCTGCCTCTACCATGCATCCTACAGGCGACGATACCAAGGATAAGGCAGATATGACATCTGGGGTTGGCGGAACGTTTTCCGACAGCTTTGGCAAACGGGCTGATGATTTGAAAGAGTCGTACGATAAGACGAAGGATGCTGGGACAGCGCAGCAGTCAGCAACCATGGGCGCTGTAGCTTCTACTGCAGATCTTGTGAGCGGTCCTTTCCAAATCATGAGTGCCATTCGAGAAACGCTCTCCGTTTCTGGTGATGCCAACCGGACGGGTCATAACAAACGTTGGCAATACGCAGGTACAGGATCGTCTATGATCGAATCAGGCGGTAAAATGGTCAGCGGCTCGGCTGGTTTAGTCGATAAAGCGGCCAAATCAACGGGGAAAGACAAGGGGGTCGGTGCTTCTTCCTCCGTCAGTGATTATGCGGGAACCGTAGCCGAAGCGATCTCCGCAGTTAAAAATACGATTATGGCCGTTAAAGGCATTTATGATATGTACAGCAAGGCCTCCGAAAATGGCGGGCTCGATAAAGGTGAGAAAGCAAGAGGGACGATCGAGATCATTAGTAATGCGATCCAAGCTGCGCAATCAGGTATCAAAGTGGCGAAAGGCATCATGGAGATCATGGAGACAAGCACGGCTAGCTTGACAGCTGTTATACCAGGCGTCAGCATTGCCGTAAGCGGTGTGAAAATTGCTATCAAAACGGTTGATGTGATCAAAGCGGGCTTAAATCGCAGCGCGATGACGACGATGAAACGTGATTTCAAAGGCAAAGCTGGGAATGCCGATATTCTCAAAGAAAAACGTTGGTACACGCGAAATGCTGGTGTCGACAAAGCGAAGCTAGCTACGAAAAAGGCGCAGTTGCATGCTGATATAGCGTCAGGTGATCCAGCTAAAGTAGCAGCAGCCAATCAGCAACTCGATGAAATCGCCCAATATGAATTGGCGAAAGAAATGAAGAATATTAACGTGAAGCGGACAGACCGAGGTGCTATTCAAATCGGTCTTGAGCTAACGAAGATCGCCGCCGATATTGCTACGCTTACTGGGGTAGGTGCTCAAGTAGGTACGCCGCTGAAAATTGTTGCCACAGGTATTGGTGCAGCTATGCCAATTGCCAGATCCTTAAAGCAAGCTGGACGTGATCGCGCATCGAAAGCAGGCGCATGGGGAATTACTAAGGCAGTCTTCAACGCGGATAAATCAACCGAGAAGAAGCTGGAAAAACGTGCGCATGACACAGATCTTATTTTTGATATGTTTATGAAGTTACCTGTCTACGTTGAGACGGACCAGGCAGTCGTCGCGCGTTACAGACAAGTAGAGAGTTTTGTAGAAGCAGCTGGTGTCAGCATTCAAGCATTGTACAAGTTCGAGAGCGATCCAGCTAAGCTGAAGGGCGCCATTGTTGAAGCAATGGGCAAGAGAGAATAGGAGATTGAACCGATATGTTGACTGAGCTTGCACATGCGCGTCATTTGGCGCAATTAGGGCAATTGAAAGAGATTTTGGATGAAGCAGAGCTCGCCACGAATTTACTAGAGAAATCCGAGGCAATCCCGCTGCATGTGCTAATGGCAGGGTTTCAAGAGGATAGCCAAGGAAGGGATCGTTTCCTTCACTTTAGCTTTTTACCGTTGAATGATGACGAAATTGTTGCTATTCAACTTCTACAGATTTACAGCACACTGCCGTTTCATCTGCAAGCAGATGCCCGTGAAGATGTAGCCGCGCTCTTGCTCGAAATTAATACACGCTTGCCGATAGGTCACTTTGGCGTGAATGAAGAAGGCGAGATCCACTATCGTTATGTGTATAGCCTATCGGCTTCACGCACGTTCGAAAGTGATGAAGTGTTAGAGATTCTTACCCTGTTCGTATACATGTGTGATATGTTTGCAAACCACGTTGAGCAGGTTGCCAGCGGTGAAGCGAAGGCAGAGCAGGTCATTCAGGCGTTAAGAGCATAGCAATGAATTGCAAAAAGACCCCCAAACCAGCAGATTGTGGTTTAGGGGTCTTTTTTATTTTACATGAATCTACAGAAGTGAGCTGAGTCGAATATCCAGTCTTGCTGCCACGCCAGCGGGATTGCTTGCACTGCGTGGTCCACCAAAGTTGAAGGCGATGATGACAATATCATTACGGCCGCGTCGTAAAAATCGTCTGACATTGAAGCTGCGCCCGGGGTTGAAGAAAGAAGGGGTGTTCTGTGGCGCGTCATAGACCAAGGGTACACCGTTGATGATGACAACTGCGTAGTTGTCAACGGATAAAAAGAGAGAAGCGCTCCGAATAGATCTTCGCTGCGAGAGCGAGAAGCGTGTCGAAATGACCGCATTTTCACTGCTCAGGTTGCCAGAGAACCAAACATAGTTGGCGTTGGCCACTGGTACCCATCCTGGGTCACGCGAAATTTCTTGAGCGTTGAACCAAGAGTTGTCTGTACCAATTGAGATTATTGTTTGGTTCGGAAACAAGCGGCCTGCTCCTAGTTTATTGTGCTTCTTCAGTTGAGCATGGTATAACAGATTAGCTTTCATTTTGGTGATTCCTGCGCTTCTAGGAAGTCGAACAATTCTACTCGGTTCTCCTGTAATACGTTTTTTGCTAGTCATCTCTCCATCTCCTATCAGAATATTGAATGCTTACCAAACTATTCTATGCTTGATAGATAGATTTGCAGCGGTTAAAGCTGATAGAGATACTAAATGTATGAGGACCCAATTCCCCACTGGAAGGACTATGAAGATAGGGTGTTGTGATGCATTAACGTCCCATTCTCGCAATTTATAAACAACTGAAAACCCTGAGTCCAGTGGACTCAGGGCTGTATCATTTCCTCGGAAATATTCGACTTATTTCACCTTGTTTTGCAAGAGTTCAACGAACGTCTTACCAGCATCTCCCATTTGTCCGCCTGCAGGACGATTGCCGCCACCAGTACCATTCGGTTTTTGTCCTCCGGCTTTCTGGCCACTTCCAGCCCCATCCGTGGCATTTGCTTTAGGCGTAGCTGAAGCATCTGGCGACTGCGCTTTACCTGCATCGCCGGAGCCACCATTTCGATTGCCTGAGCCCTGGCCATTCGGCCCGCCGTTGCCTCCGTTACCACGATTACTCATGCGTGTTTCTGCATCAGTTAAGAAGGTCTTCTGAGCATCTGTCAAAGTTGCCAGCAGCTTGGTTTTATTGTCGTCGCTGAGCTCATTCTTCGTGACGATATCCTGAGCGACAGGCAGCATGGCTTGTGCTTGCTCCTTCGTGATGGTCAATCCATCCGATTTGTCCATCATGGTCAGCATTTGGAACGTACTGAAGAGCTGTCTCTGTGCGGGATCCATCACAGGGCGATTTTGCCCGCCATTTTTTTGGCCATTTCCCGCTGCCTTCTCCGTTTGCTGCACTGGCTGAGAAGTGCCTGCTGCTGCGGTTTGTGTGTCAGATTGGTTCCCGCATCCTGCTAGAAGAATGGGGATCAGAATGCATATGCCTGCTAGTTTTTTCATATTCATACGTGTATGTATCACTCCTATTTTTAATTGTCCACGTTGTCATTGTACGATGGTAATATGAAAGAATAGCGAATAAATGCTGAAAGCCAGCTTAAAATTAGTGATTAAAATGCTATGAGGGGGGCAGCACCAATGGAGTTTAGGACGATAGATGTGGAGAAAGATCGAGAAACGATCATAGCCTTTCGGAAAGATTCCTATGTGGTGAGCTTCGGCAGTGAAGAAGGTTTCGGGGATGAGGATGACTACGTCAGACGGATTGCCGATCGCGTTAGGCGCTTTCCAGAAGGACTTGTGCTGATCGAAGAGGAAGGTCAACCCATTGGTCAACTGGAGCTTCAAATTGTTCTTCATGAGGGTAGTTATATCGGCTATGCGAACTTATTCTATTTAATTCCATCCTACAGAGGAAAAGGATACGGTCGACAGTTAGTGGCGTATGCGGAAGGATTCTTTGAGAAATATGCCGTAAAATCATATCATTTACGTGTGGCTCCAACGAATCTACCTGCGCTGCATTTCTACGAGAAAAGTGGCTTTCGCCTCTTAGAAAAAGAAGAAGATCATCCCAACGCTGTATGGCGAATGGTCAAGGATCTCTAAGACTTCTAATTGGACATCTATAGTCTTATCGGAAGATTAGCTGGAAAACCTCCCAGGTTTTCCAGCTAATCACCACAGGGCGCGCCGCACACAAATTGGCTACTCGCTGCTGAAGTGTGCAGGGGGTGTTAAGTATGCAGGCAGCTTCGTGTGCTTATCTCCTTTGGCGGCATTCACTTGAAATTGAGTAAGAAACAGACTGTCGCTCAAATCCGCTCCTCGAAGGTCGGTGTCCCTGAGATCCGCGCCGATGAGATCCGCTTTCCGCAGATCGGCACCTCGCAGATCAGCTGCTATTAAATAGGCTCCTCGTAGATTGCTGGCCCGGAGATCAGCACCTTTCAACTTAGCACCAATTAGATCGGCGCCTCTCCCATAAGCTTTACGGCGGCCTTTCGGGATAACATACTCGCGCAATGCTGCTTCGCGTACAAGCTCGCTTGCTCGAAGCAGCAACACATTCACAGCAGCTCGATGTGCAGCAACGTCCAGCGTGATCAGGCTATCGGGATCGAGGTTCGTGAGGCGTTCCGTTTCAGCGACCAAGGTGCTCAGTTCTCCATGAATCTCATCAGTCGATGGAAGGGTTAAGGCCTCAGTCAAATACCAGAGCAGCTCATGAAGCTGGCGCATCAGAGGAAATACCTCAAACATTTGCTTCGCGGTTTCAGGTGCTTTACGCCAGTCCGTACCACCGTAGGTGATCTGTGAAACCTTCTGCCCTGCACCGAAGCAGTCATACACGGTACAGCCTCGAAAGCCGATTTGGCGAAGCTGGGTATGAACACCACAACGAAAGTCGGTTTGTAAGTTTGTACAGGGTTGTCCAGCATCCTTATCGTTAGCGAAGTCCGTTGAAGCTGCGTAAGGCAGCGCAACACAACATAAACCAAAGCAGTTCTCGCAATCTCCTTGCATATGTAGGCGTTTACCAGCCGTTGTTATTTCTGAAAAGTTTTCATTCTCTAGCATATAATGAGGATCTCCTTGTTTGTTATCATTTTTACATTATACAACGCAGCAGCCATATGCAAAAACAGGGACTTATGCTATAACTGGTGAAAAAGCTATTTCACGAACAAGGTGAGAGGGTGACATCTATGAGCACATTAACGAAAGCCATTTTAATCGCAGCAAAGGCCCATGATGGTCAGGTAGACAAAGGGGGCAGTCCCTACATTTTACACCCAATTCGTTTAGCTAGCAGGGCCAAATCAACGGAAGAATCCATCGTTGCAGTCTTACATGATGTCGTGGAGGATTCGGATCTAACCCTATTTGATTTGAAAAAAGAAGGCTTTAGTCTACCTATCCTAGAAGCGCTAGATTGCCTTACTAGAAGGTCGGATGAAACGTATGAAGGATTTATTAAGAGGATCAAAGTAAACCCATTAGCGTCGGTTGTGAAGCTCCTGGATTTAGAAGATAACTGTGACCTCAGTCGAATAGAACAGCCTACCCGTCAAGACTATGAACGAATCGATAAATACAAAAAAGCGATAGCTGAATTGAAATATGGAAACTGACACCTGGGGTGTCAGTTTTTTTGTCGAAAAAGACTTGAAGCGAGAGGACATCAATCGACATACGAAATGAGCTTTTTGCAATATGATAAGTGTATGGGTACAGGCAGACTATATGAAGAAAGGGTTGATCGCCATGAACAACATAAAAATATCCTCAAAAGGTATCGAAAAAGCGCTTCGTAAGTTTGATTATTTGCAAGCTATTGCCGAATACATCTGGAACGGTTTCGACGCTGAGGCTACGGTGGTAGACATAACCCTTCATAAAAACATACTAGACGGCGTGGATCAAATCGTCATTGCAGACAACGGCTATGGCATTAAGCTGAAAGATTTAGAAGGAAAGTTTACGCCTTTCTATGAATCTGAGAAGAGTGTGGATCCTGATAAACGGGGGAGAACGACTTCGGCTATGCACGGGAAAAATGGGATAGGTCGCTTAACCTTTCATCATTTTGCTTCGGAAGCTATTTGGCAAACCACGTACGAGGATGGTCTCCTGCTCAAAAATACGTATAAGATTCATATTCAAGCGAAACAATTGGATGCCTATCATGTGACCAAGCCTGATCTAACGGATAAGGACAGAGGGACTACCGTCACGTTTAACAATATCATCAAGGAGTTCGTGGCCCAGGATTTCCTGGCATTTTTGAGCAGAGAATTCGGATGGTTCTTAGAACTGCATGCAGACAAGCCTTACACAATTCGTATTGATGGTGAACCGCTGGACTATGCTAGCTTGATTGCGGAGAAGGAAACCTTCACATTCGCCCATACGATGTCGCAGACGAAATTTCGAATCACGTATATTCGTTGGGAAGATCGCATGAATCATGAATATTCGAAGCTGTATTTTATTGACTCGAAGTTGAAAGAGCAGCATAAACAGCCCACAACGTTTAACAATAAAGGGGATTCCTTTTACCATAGTGTCTATATTCAGAGTAAGCTATTTGATCAGTTTGATTTTAGTAGTGAGAATCTAAGTGGGCAGCAGTCGTTTACATTCGGTGCGAGTCGCAAAAGCGATGCCTTTCAATATCTGCTAGATAAGCTAGGGACGTTCATTAGTGAGAAAAGGCAGCCCTATCTGCGGAAATTATCCGATGCTGTTATCAAGGAATTCGCTGAAGCGAAGGCGTTTCCGACGTTCACTGGTGATCCTGAGGCGGCGAACCGTCGGGATGAGCTCGAAGCTGCAATTCGTGAGTTATGTCATGCGGAACCTAAGGTATTCGCGCGATTGAATCCGGAACAGAAGAAAGTCCTTGCGCACTTGATCCACGCCGTTGGAGCAAAGGAACGTCAATGGTTGATGGCAGCTCTTTAATGTATACTGAGAGGAGATAAGTTATCCTTGGGTACTCTAGCTTTTGGAAGGAGCGCCGATAATGAATGTTGAAGAAGTGAAGCGAATTAGTGATATGTCTAAAAAAGAGCGTTGGCCCTACCCGCGCACGTTTCAAGCGCTATTGGATGCAGGTGTGACATCCTATCGAACGGAAGTTGCAGATAATTTCACGGTGTACATGGGTCAGGATGATCATTATGAGGACATGAATTCCTCGATGTCGGAGACGTCCGAAATTGCAGAGCATTACAATGGCAAAGAGGTGTTAAGAGGTCTCCAGCACCATCAGAAGCATCTTACGCCTTATGCGGATTTCTTGAAGGATATGGCGAAAGCCGGAGTTCATTATTACATCGTTGATATGGTTGACCGCAAGGTAACCTATACGAGTGGCAGAGCGGAAGAAGTCTACACAGAGGCTATTCCCGTATTTAAATGAGATCGTTTAGCTAAGCTGCGTCCTCAGAGGGCGTGGCTTTTTTCATATCGAGCAACTAACTGGATTTTCTCCATCTATTTTCACCATTATCACAATATTTGGTGAATTAGCTGTGTTTTCTACAGTTATTTTTCATTAAAATGACCGATTGTCCATATTTGTTATAAAATAACTACTTATTTGCAACTAGAATAAAAAGTGGACACCTCGTTAACAGATTTAAGATAATAGATACAACGAGGAGGTGTTCACAATGGGTGAACAACGGCAAAGGTACA
>NZ_CAKMMW010000040.1:0-33362 GCF_927798215.1 Paenibacillus allorhizoplanae | reverse complement strand
CGATTTGAAGCCGAAATATCATATAAGTGCTGGAAATGTTTGAAATTGACATTTGTTTTTACACTCTCCTTAATTTTGTAAAACGTCTTTTGGTGCTTGTTTTATTTCAAGCATTCGTGAAACGCCTAATAAGACGGCATTCGTTTCGCCTCTCGCCACGGT
Organism: Paenibacillus allorhizoplanae; assembly: GCF_927798215.1. Lineage (NCBI taxonomy): Bacteria > Bacillati > Bacillota > Bacilli > Caryophanales > Paenibacillaceae > Paenibacillus > Paenibacillus allorhizoplanae. Next base: position 33,200 of record NZ_CAKMMW010000040.1, on the reverse strand, counting down.
ATAGGCAGCTTCACCGATCAGCGCAGCCTCGGCGTCATTTTCAAGGATACAAGGCAGTCCAAATACCACTTCAAACCACTGTACAAAAGGAAACCCTACTGCGTCTGAATATATCTCGTTGATCAGTAGGGTGCGGCTTATTGGATCAACTACGCCCGACATTGCTATCCCGATCCCCGTACACTCGGAAATGGCATATCGGCTTTGAGAAAGTAATTGATAAATGGATCCTATTACATCCGATAGACGCCTTAACAACCCTTCTTGCGATAGGGCTGGTAATCTCGTTATTGAGATAACGGTTCCATTTTGGACCAAACCAATGCTGATGTCTGTTCCCCCAAAGTCAATCACGATGTGCATATTTCATCCTGCCTCCTTCCTTAATCAATTGCACAAGCATTGAATAAGTTTTAAAAGCGCTTGCAAATGCATCTTGCCAAAAGCTGTATCCACTACTCCATACATAGCAAGAATCGAGCCAATAGGAAAATCGCCGTTGAATAGGCAAATAAACATATGCGACATCTATTTTGTGAGCGATTGCACAAAATTTTTACGGCTAATTGTAAAAAAATTGCGCAATTTAAAACAAATGTGATATGTCAGATTTAATTAGAAAACGGAGACCGCAAACCTGCGGTGCTCCGTTTTTGTTGTTCCATAGATTTCCCAGGAAATCAATATACTTGTTCTAAAATAGCAACACCGTACGGCTCAAGCGAGAGCGAGCCCTCAAAGACTCGATGAGACAGCAAATCCTTATAAGTCCCTTCCCTTAATAAAGTCGTTGATTCGTAAGGATTATGATTTAAGACAAACGTGAAGGTTTTGCCATCCTTGCATCTGCTTACAATCTCGACTCCATAAGGCGATTGATGCAGCGGAGCTAAATGAAGCTTGTCGCATAAAGCTTTAGAGAACTTATCCAAGAACGCTTGTTCAGGATCCGTTGCAACATAATACGCTTCCCCTTGTCCGAATTTGTTACGGGTTACCGCCGGCATGCCGGCATAAAAGTCGCGGCCGTAACTCCCAAGCGCTTCCGCTCCTTCAAGGTGCAGCAGGTCGCAAAGCAGACCGCATTCGTATTCACCCTCGAGCTCTTGAAAAGTCGAATTCATCATGATACGGTTGCTCATTTCCGGCTGAAGTGCATCGATTTCCTCTATCCAAATTCCGAGCAAGTCCCTTAATTCGCCCGGGTAACCTTCCAGCGTAACGAGATCATTCTCGTTAACAATTCCGCTGAAGAATGTAGTGACGAACGTTCCTCCTTGTTTCACGAACGACTTCAACCGCTCGCTCACACCAGGCTTCATCATATACATCACAGGCGCGACAATGCACTCATACTTGGAGAAATCGCTAAGCGGGCTAATCACATCGACGCTAATGTTCAAATCATAGAAAGCTTTGTAATACTTCTGCGCTTGCTTGAGATAATCGAGATCTACGCTCGGTCCGCTGGTCATTTCCACTGCATTCCATGTATCGATATCAAACAATAGCGCCACTTTGGACTCCGTTACGGAATCTACAATCGTGTCTCCCAATGCCTTCAGCTCTTGTCCCAACTGCGCGCATTCTCTGAATACCCTCGTATGTTCATGACCTGCGTGAGCAATTAAAGCGCCGTGATACTTCTCACACGCGCCGACGGAACGCCGCAATTGGAAAAACATCACCGTATCCGCTCCATGCGCGACAGCCTGATAGCTCCAAAGCCTCATAACACCGGGCCTTTTCAGGCTGTTATAAGCCTGCCAGTTTTGCTGGCTCGGCGTCTGTTCCATCAGCATGAACGGTTGTCCGTTCTTAAGTCCCCGCATATAATCGTGCCGCATCGCCACGTTGCTCATGGGCTCATTCATTTGAGGATAGCTGTCCCAGGATACGACATCCATCTGATCGGCCCACTTCTGCAAATCAAGGCCGTTAAACAGCCCCCAAATATTCGTTGTGATTTTGAGGCCCGGAGTAATCTGTTTAATCACATCGTACTCGGCTTGATAACATGCCAAAATGGAATCGGACATAAATCTTTTATAATCCAAAGCGATGCCCTGGAAGCATTTGTTATTCCCGTTCAAATTCGTTGGCGGTACGATCTCGTCCCATTCATATACCGTATGCGACCAGAAGCTCATATTCCAAACGCGGTTGACGACGTCTAGCGTGCCATATTTATTTTGCAGCCAAACCCGGAAAGCCGCCGCACACGTATCGCAATAGCAGTGAGGACCGTATTCGTTCCCGATGTGCCATACGACCAAGGATGGATGATTCCCGTAACGCTCCGCCAATTTTGCCGCTAACTGCTTAGAATATTTTCTGTAAACGCTGCTGTTTGGACAAAAGTTGACCCGCGAGCCGTGCGTCCGTTTTCTTCCATCTATATCGACAGGTAGCACTTCAGGATACTGGCGGGACATCCAGGCCGGCTGCGCCGCAGTGGAAGTGGCGAGGCACAGGTAAATCCCTTCTTTGGTCACCGTATCGATAATCTTGTCCAGCCATTCAAAATCATACGTATGCTCCGACGGCTGCAGCTTCGCCCAGCTGAACACGGGCAGCGTCACGACATTAATCCCCGCGAGTTTAAACATACGCATATCTTCTTGCCATACTTCTTCTGACCATTGGTCGGGATTATAATCGCCGCCATAATAAATATACGGCAATTTATCGTTAATCATCGTCAAAACCTCCATGTTCGGTTATTCTTTCATCGCGCCGTCCATCAATCCGGCAAAAATAAACTTGCGCAAGATCAGGTAAATCAATATGGTCGGAAGCATGACCAAAATAATCGCGGCCGACAGTTCGTTCCAATACGTAGCGCGTTCGCCTACAAACGTCATCAAAGCGGTCGATAATGTGCTTAACTTCTTGGACGGCATGTATAGATAAGGAATGTACATGTCGTTCATAATGTCAACGGCTTTTATAATCGCCAGCGTTGCGGTTGCCGGGAGCAAGAGCGGGAACAGAATGGAGCGGAAAATCCGGAAATACGACGCACCGTCCAGGAGCGCGCTTTCATCCAACTGCTTGGATATTTTCTCAATGAACTGCAAGTAGATGAAAATTTGCATTAAATCCGTTCCCGCATATATGATCAGTGGCGCAAACAGCGTGTTATACAGCCCTAGCGACTTGATCGTCTGGAAACGGGCCACTTCCGTTGTATAGGAGGGTACGACAGACGCAACGATAAAAAGCAGAAAAATCGTTTTCTTGAAACGGAACTGAAACCGATTCAGCACGAATGCCGTCATTGCACCCAGAATGGCATTAATAACTACGCTAGATACCGTAATGCTAAGGGAGTTAATGAGTCCAACAAGCATATTCGCTTTCTCGAAGGCAACGCTGAAATTGTGAAATGACCAGCTCTTCGGAAGCGAGAAAGGCGATGTCGCCGAGAGCTCCGGTGACGTTTTGAACGCTGCGAAAACGACCAGCAGCAGGGGGACAAAAATAATTAACGTAATGATCGATAATATGATGTAGTAAAACGTCTTGCCCAAGAAGGAAAGCGCTGCAGCCTTTTCCATTCTAAAGGGTTTGGTTGCAATTTTGGTTTGGGGCATGCTCATGATGATTTCTCTCCTTTCTCACGGATTAGTAAGTTTTGAATGAAACTGAACACGATGATCATCAACATCAAAATAATCGCCATCGCGGAAGCGAGGCCATAGCTGTTGAATTTAAATGCTGTATTAATCGTGAAAATCGTAAACGTACTGCTTGAAGTTCCCGGACCGCCTTGCGTAACAAGAAAAGGAATATCGAATACTTGAAGGGCTCCGCGAATGTTCAAGAACAAAATAATTTCGATGACACGCCGAATGCCCGGCAGCACGATATAACGAACTTGCTGCATTTTGTTCGCACCGTCGATGGTTGCGGCTTCGTACAGATCGTTTGGAATGGACTGCACCCCAGCCAGGAACAGAATGATATGAAAACCAGCGAAGCGCCATAAGGAGATAGCAACCAGCGAATAGTTGACGATTTTCACGTCACTGAGCCAATTGTGAATCCAGCTCTCCAAACCGACGGCTGTCAACAATTCATTGATAGGACCGTTAATCGGGTTATACAAATAGCTAAAAATGTAAGCGACTGCAACACCATTGATGATGTAGGGCAGTAAAATAATGGAGCGGAAAAATTCGCTTGCCCTCATTTTTGCATTCAGCATAACGGCGAGTAAAATTTCAAACGGAATCAACAACGCATGGATAATAAAATAAAGCCAGTTGTTCGAAAGCGATTGCCATACTTGCGACATTTTGAACGCTTTCAAGTAATTGTCAAACCCGACAAAATGCATCTCACGGCTGATCCCGTTCCAGTCAGTCATACTGTACTGAAACAGTTTCGTTGTCGGGTAAATCAGAAATAACAGCAGCAATCCGATCGGCAGCGCCAGAAAGGAAAGTACAATCACTCTCTTTTGCATCTCGTTACTCATGTAAATCCTCCACCCCTTTAACATTCTTTATATAGTTAATATTAGAGAGATTGGACACGCTTTCACATGATCATTTTTGTGCTTTCAATTGATAAATTTTGTTGGTAATAAAACAAGACCGAGAAATGAAGGGCCTTCTGATGGAATAACTTCGTACATGGGGAAAAAGGTGCCCTGGAGACCATAATGGCCAAGGGCACCCTTATTGAAGGTATAGATAACAATATTTACTTACTCCATAATCTTACTGGCTACTAACGTAAGATCTTCAATATCGATGTTGCCATCGCCAGTTACGTCAGCATGCTTGATTTGCTCCCAATGCGGGCTGGATGATGTTTTGCCATAATTTGCAGCGATGATACCAAGATCGCCGATGCTTATCTTATTGTCATGGTTGACGTCGCCTGGAATTCCCGGAGGCGGTGTCGTAATGCTCACGTTAACCGAAGATACTTGCGCCTTCATTTCCGCTCCCTGCCCATCGGCCAGCGTTGCGTCGGTTACAGCAATCGATCCCGTTGCCGGCTGCGTTACAGCTTTGGCTTTGAACTTCAGTTCAAGAACCTCGGCATAGCCTGTCAGAGCCTTTCCTACGTTTGCCATAATAAACTGAAGTTTACCCAGCGTATCCTTTACAGTGTCCACAAGCAGAATCTCGTCTTTCACCGCAGTGGCAGAAATGAAGTCAAAAACGTTCGAATCGTAGTCCATCTTAATACTTTGTGCATATACGTTTTGCGTGACGCTGTCCAGACCTAGCAGTACAGGGATTTCCCCGCCTGTCTGAACGGTGCTTGCTGCGGATAGAGTCGCTGAAGCGTTCTGCGTGCCATCGTCTTTCTGTACCGTAATTTTGCTTACCGCTGTGAAATTGCCGTCCACCGTGGTGACCGTAATGTCCGATTTTCCTTCTTTCAATGCGGTGACAACTGCTTTACCGTCTTTAACTTCCACTTTGGCAATGGTCTCGTCGCTGCTCGACCAAGTTACATTCTTATTCGTTGCGTTCTCAGGAAGTACAGTTGCAATCAGCTCTGCATGTTGCCCTTCTTGAAGCGAGACTTGCGGTTTATCCAGCTGCACGCCCGTTACAGGCATCTCCACCTGCGCGTCCGAGATCACAAATGTGGCCATAGATCCCTCAGGCAGAGTATAGTGGAAGGTATTATTGCTAAGGCTGAGTCCGGAGATCGGAGCCAAATTCTCGCTTGTACTCACGACTGTACGTGTCCCTGTCAAGGAACCTGTTAATGGACTAAATGCCGATAAATTATACGTTACCGTGTTAGCCGCTTCTCTGTCGTTTAACGTGACGATGACGAGTTTCTTGGAAACCTGATCATACGCCGCGATGGAATTTTCATCTTGAATATCAATAATTGTATACCCTGGACGGATATATTTGCTGAACTGTGCCATTGCCCAATATTTTTTGTTTACCACAGTTGTGAACGTGGAATTAGGATCATTTAAATCATTGACATCCAGCATTCCCCAACCGAAACTATCTACGGCTTGCCAATATGCCCATCCTGAGGCTTTCATATATCGCAAATCCTCGATGATGGATCTGGACATCGCTAGGCCTGTAGCATCCCCGTCTCCGTGCTCAGACATCCAGATTTTCTTGCCTGCTGCCGCTTGATTAAAGCCAACCCGGTCCGACCCGCCGTACGTATGCACGTTATACTGTGAGATGACAGACTTGGTAGCTTCAGAGAAGCTGTTGATCGTATCTCGCCCCATGTCGATGGACGTTTCATCCGAAGCGCTTACCGTCGTTGATGAACCTTGTTGCTGAAGCTTTGCCGCCACTTTCTGAATAATTCGCTCCTGATAAGGCGGATCGAAACGACTGCCTTCTTGTCGATTGCCGAAATTCCACCAGGAACTCGGTTCATTCAAACCAGTCAATGTTCGGAACGTAACACCCCAGTGTTCTTTGAAATGCTGATTTACAGTCACTAAATAATCAGCAAAAGCATCATACATATCGTCTCGCAAATTATTGTCTGCTCCATCTTGATAACCCGTCACACTGCCGCTCTTCGTCATCCACCACGGAGGTGAATTGGAGAAGGCTTCGGCAAGGAATTCGCTTGAGGCAATTCTGGATTTGGCCGCTTGGAGGACCCAGCGCTGGTTCGCATCGGCTGTCCAATCATAAGTGCCCTGTGTCGGTTGAAATCCTGGAATCCTAGCACGCAGCTCCGTTGGCCAATTCGGGTAAGCCGGATTCTCGCCGCCGCCAATATTATAGCGGACGATATTCATATTCAGCCCATTCTCGCTAAATAGCTGATCGGCAAAAGTGTTTCTTACGGTATCGGGAGCACCGCCAATGCGGTTAGCAAACCAGGCAAGCGATGTCCCCCAGCCCTCCCATTTTTGATATTGGAGATTTGGATCGACAGCAGCCGTATAGGCCATTGGCGTCGGCGTAATCAGCTCCCATTGCTGTTCTGCGCCGCCGTTGTACGCCCATTGAATGACTTCGCCTCCGTCAGCCGTTGAAGCACCTCCGACCGATGCCGCTTTCCCGCTGTTTCGATTCTCAAGCTTCCAAATTCCTTTACCTAAGCTGGTCAACTTCCATTGCTGGCTGCTGCTTCCATTGTCATCCCATTGCACAACTGCAGCTCCATTTGAAGTCGAGCTATTGCTCACCTGGAGCAGCTTCCCGCTTTTTCGATTCATAATTTTGTAAAAACCGTCTCCGGTTGCCGTGAACTGCCATTGTTGGTTGACTCCTTTGTTATCGCTCCACTGAATATCAGCGGCACCATTCGATACAGAACCTCCTCCAATGTCCATCAGCTTCCCGCTATTGCTGTTCTTGATCTTATAATAGGCGCTTGTATCGGGAGCATCGAGAGTATCTTGTCCAAATACTTTGAATTCATAGAAGCTTGCCCACTCGTTAGCAACTAATCCGGTTATTGTAATCCTTACATACCGGCCGTTTGCAGCAAAATTATCGTGATTTGTTTGATTGCTAACCGTATTTGCAGTTTGATCTGCGACGGTATTCCAAGTGACGTTATCACTCGAAACATCAATCTTGTATTTATAAATATTGCTGTGCTCCCATTTCACTTCCGTTCCCGTTAGCGGTTGTGCGCTTCCCAAATCAACCTTCCACCAGTGGTCCACCGCTCCGTTATTCGCCGTCCATCTGCTTAATAAGTTTCCATCATTGCCGTTAGTGGCAACATTGCCATTGGAAGCTTCCTCGCTGTCCGCGCTGGCCGATTTGCCTAAAGCAAGATTCCAGTCATTGATGACAGAGGTCGCAGCTGCGCTGGTAGCCCCCCCCCCCAAAAGCAAAGGAGAGAAGGCAAACGTAAATATACAAAGCATGATACTCCAAAACCTGAAATACTTTTTCATCATTCATCTCCCATTTCGTTTACAATGTGGCCGCCCGCATATCATTTGTATTCGTTTACATTCAATCATTCGGCGCTTTCATTTTCATATGTGGATATCAGGTTGATCTCTCGGTGTATAACTTTTCCATTAGTCGCCTTATCGAAGTGATGGAGAGGAGATAACTATGCATCCCTCTCCCCATTTCAAGTACCTACTTGCTCGCTCTTGCTTTCGTCCACATGTCATTCAAATCCTTGGAAATTGCATCTAGCGCTTTCCCGCCCATCATGTCTTGACCAAGTTTCTTCCAATCCAATTGAATCGAGTTCACATATTTATTGAAATCCGCGCCGCCTGGACGGTAGTTGAACTCTTCGAATTTATTCGCTTTGTAGAAATCATTCAAGAACGGAACGTCTGCTTTGACGCCTTCCATAACGGAATTCGCTTGCTTTTTATTCACATAGAAGGTGTATGCGTCGGAGCTGAACATCCACTCTTGGAATTTCTTAGCTGCATCAGCGTTTTTGGATTTATTGTTAATACCGAAGAAGTTATCCGTGAAAGTCATGACTTTCAACGGCTCTGACTCGGAATGGCGAGCAGGCAGCGGGAATGCAGCCAAATCATCAATATTTCCTACTTTGGATTTGTACTGTGGGAAGTACCATAGTCCTGCCGCAATGACAGCCGCCTTTTTAGCCTCAAACAATCCCGTTGCCTGGTCGTTGCTCAATCCCAGCGGATCGGCGCCCATGACTTTCGCGTCATATAAAGTCGCAATATCCGTGTATGCTTTATAGAACGGTGTACCTTTATCAAACGGCTTGTCCATTCCGGCAATCTTGTCGTAATAGTTTTCATCGCCGGATGCAAGCAGCGGCATAAATTCGTTAAACGGATAGTTCGGCCAGGAGTCCTTGCCGCCCATTGCATAAGGCTGGTACTTGCCGCTCTTTTTAATCTCCGTTAATACGCTTACAAATTGCTCCCAAGTTGTCGGAACACTTAAGCCTAATTCTTTAAAAACAGACGGATGATAGTAAACAAGTTCAGGAAAAGAAATAACAGGCAATGCGAGAACTTTACCGTCTACGGCAAATTGCTTGGCCTTCGAGTTTTTGGCGGTAACGCTTAAATCATCCAGCGGAAGAAGTTCAGCTTTGAAATCGTTGATAAAATTTGGTTTCATCTCGATAATATCCGGCAGCTCATTCGCTGCTAATCTGACTTTCATCGCTTGCAAATAGTCGCCGTCGCTTTTGAATGTTTCGACTTCCACCTTCACGTTCGGCATCACATTGGAAAACTCTTTCACTTTCTTTGACCAGCTATCCAGGAATTCGCTATCGCTATCCCACATAGCCAGTTTCAATGTAACCGCATTCGCTTTGCTGCTGTCTGCAGTCGGAGCTGTAGTAGAATTGCTGTCTTTCGTTGCCGTATTCCCGCTGCATCCTGCAACGCCGAACGCCAACGTCATTGAAAGTACGGATGTTACTAATTTTCTTTTCATAATCTTTCTTAACCCCCTCAAGATTTCGTAAATGATTTACACTGTTATCTTACAAAATAATGGAATACGCTTTCATTGATATATTTAGTGATTCGCATGATATATTTTGGGATTCATATCTTTTTCCGCGCATCATCATCCCGATATTTCTGAGGACTCATTCCCCTGTATTTCTTAAACACTCGGCTGAAATGTTCGGGGTTCTCATATCCCACCTTGACGGCAATTTCATACATTTTCATTTCGGACTCGATTAGTCTGGCCGCCTCGTTAATACGAAGCTTAGTAACATATTCGATAAAATGCTCGCCTGTTTCTTTCACAAACTGTTTACTTAGATGGCTTTCCGTCACCTGCGCCCATTCGCTGACTTGACCCAGCGTAATCGGTTTACAGTAATTTTGCTCAACGTACCGTTTCACTCTTTCAACCAACCGCTGCGGATTGTCCTCGCGCTGTTTCTCCGAATGAAGCAGATCTGCAAGCCGAAACACAAGCTGCTCAATCCACTCGTGCAAATCTTCACGAAACATAAACTGCTCAACGATCTCATACGGCCGCCTACGCGTCTCAATCACATGCGTCCAATTCATCGCCTTGGCATGCAGCAATGCGCCTATATTCCAAATCAATTCTTCATAGATCGGGAGAGCGCTTTCCAATGTCACATTCGGCACATCGCTCAACTGCTTTAATCCTGCGTTCAGCAGCTGCTGCCACTTAGAATCACCCTTATTCATCAGTTGCATCATAACCGTATGATCCCATGCCGTCCGATGCGGCTTTTCGTCTGCGTTGATCACTTCAGGATAATACACGCGCCCAAGCCCTTCGGAGAACCGCAATGAGGCCAAGTATTTAGCCTGGATGTATCTTTGATGCCAGCTTTTCCAGTCCGTACAGGTACCCCCGACCCCAACCGATAGCGTAATATTTAAAAAGTTTTTGACCGTATTCCGCAAGGAATCCAGTATCTCCATTACACGTTCCCGTATATTTAAATAGCTAACTCGGGACTCAAAGCATAACAAAAGTGAAAGTTCATCCTCTTGAATCTGAATAAGTTCAAAAGGAACTTTAACGATTTCCATCCCTTGCCTAATGATCTTAACCAGATGCACATCGTTATCCAATCTTTCGTCAGGCAGCAATGACACAATTACATGCTGTTGGTTCGCGTATTGCGACACCCATGTATGAAAGGAATCGTCCAGTGTTAAGTTAAGGTTATACAAATAATCTTTTTCACGGAGCAGGCCCCGAAGCCATGTCTCCCGCTGCTTACTGTCAGAATCGCTATATGAATTCGTACGTGCAGAAGAAACCGTCTTTTCCTTCAGCTTATTGACGGCTTTTTGAATCACCGGAATGATATGTTCCGGATCCAGATTCGCTTTCATGATATAATCTACTGCGCCAAGAAGGAACGCCTTCCGCACAAAATCAAAGTCCGAGTATGCGCTTAATACAATGCTCTGCGGAGCGTTTCTCAGATTCGCTTCCTGCAGCTTGGACAGCAGCGTGTTGGCATCCATAACCGGCATGCTCATATCGGCAATCATGATATCGATGTCCTGCTTTGCCGATATTCGTTCCCACGCTTCATAGCCGTCCGCAGCCTCAGCGACAACCTCGCATTCCAAATCATCCCAAGGTATGATCGCGCCCAGGGCTAGTCTCACAAGCGGTTCGTCATCGACGATCATAACTCTAAACATGCTTTTCATCTCCCATCCGATTAAAAATTGAAACTGTACTAATCCTGAACGAGAACCAGATCATAGTTTTTTCATTCGTGTCCGGACCTTTGATCCGGATTGTTCGAAAAAAGCGGCAATGTCACGTTGACTTCCGTTCCAACTCCAAGCTCGCTCTTAATTTGCAATCCGTAAGACTCTCCGTAATTTAACCGGATCCGGTCATTGACATTGGCGATGCCGATCCCGCAAAGCGACTCCACTTTTTTCTCGTTCAGCAAGGCCTCCATCGTCCGCTGCTCCATGCCTTTGCCATTATCAACAATTGTAATGAGTAGCTGATCCCCAACTCTCTTACCGGAAATTTTAACGATTCCCATCACTTCTTTGCCGTAAAACCCATGAATGATCGCATTCTCGACAATAGGCTGCAGTAACAGTTTGAGAATAAATGTATCTTTCACATGATCTTCGAAGTCGTACTCCACTTTAAACCGCTCGCCATAACGAACTTTCATTATGAAAATATATTTTTCCAGGTTTTGCATCTCATCTGTTAGTTGGATGTAGGATCCGTCGCGATGAAAAGTAGAAGACAGCAGCTTGATCAGCGAATCCGTCATTTCAACCAGATTTGCCGCTTTCACTAACATGGCCATGATTTTGATCGCATTGAGCGTATTTACGAGAAAATGCGGATTGATTTGAGATTGAAGCGCGTCGATCTCCGCACGGTTTTTTAATTTTTCTTGCTCCTGCCTTTCGATGATCAGCTCCTGCATGCGCACAGTCATACTTTGAAACGTTTTCCCTAATGAATAAATTTCCAATGGACCGGACAGATTGAGATGAGCCTGAAAGGAACCGCTTTTCACTTTGTTCATTTGATAAATTAAAGACTTAATAGGACCAACGATGCTCCTCACAAGGAAAAACGAGACAATCAAAAACAGGATCAAGCCGAGTACAGAAACGCTCATAATAAATGTATAAATTTGCTTGACCTGGGTAGTCATCTGATCGTACGGCGCCATGTAAATAATTTTCCAATCCATTCGCTCCATAGTCAGAAAGGTCACAAACATTTGTTCACCATTCACCATAGTTATAAAATTGCCGTTACTCTTCGTTTGCGCTTGTTTAATCCCTTCCTTTTCGATGTTCTTGCTTTTATCTTTACTCGTGTCTAGCATGATATTGCTGTTCCCGTCAAGAATGATGAAGCTACCGCTTTGACTCGAAGTGGACCCGGACAAGTTCTCGAAAGATTTGGCTTGTAAAACAAAATAGATCATCTCTACATCGTTAAATGACCTGTCATATTGAGGAGCTATGGCTCCTGATAAAATATATTTGTCATTCGATTCAATCAAATTGTTCTCTTCTGGACCGAACAACAACACACGTCCTTGATTCTGAAGCGCTTTCCGATACAGAGGCGTCATCTTTAAATTTGTTTCGTTAATCCGTGTGTTGATATTATGAAAATGGGTGCCTTCAAAGAAAAATGCACCCTTGTCGCGGTAGACGAACATGGCGGAAACGACGTCCGGCATATCGTGCAAATAATTTCTCAATGAATTTTCCAATTGGGATGACTTGCTGAACATGTCTTTGGATTCCGTACTTTGATGAAAGGAATTGGCGAGCGAGATTAGATTGTTATCGGAAGCAATGGCGGCCATGGTCCTGATATATCTGCTAGTATCTTGATTGATGGAGTAAGACACTTGTTCCAAGGTTTGCATTGTTCTTGAGGTGATATTCGAAAGCAAAATATCCGTATAAGCGTTCAATGACAAAGAGGAAACCAGAAGAATAGGCATCACGATGACAAAAAAGAACATCACGTATAAGATCGAAGTAATGGACCATCTCTTATTGAACATACGCATTGCGGCGCCCCCATTAATTAATTGCATCTATGCATTGAGCATTTTCCACAAAATTCGACATCATTATTTTATGTTGTTCCAGCTTCTGATCGTACGGCTCAATCGAGAGCGAGTTGGACTTCCTTGGAACATTCTTTTGAAAGATAATATTAGAGAGATTGGACACGCTTGCACATGATAATTTTGTGCTTTTGAATGATATATTTTGTCCACGGAAATGAAGAAGACCACCGAAACAACAGAGATCTACTGGTCCATTTCTGATTGATTAGCCCTGTACTCACGACCGCGATCCTATTCCTTATGATTGTCAATGAGTAGGCCTTGCTCGGCTGTTCACAAAAGCTGTATCCACTACTACATACATAGCAAGAATCGAGCCAATTGGAAAATAGACGTCGAATAGGTAAATAAACATATACGGCATTTATTTTGTGAGCTATTGTACAAATTTTTTACGGCAAACTGTAAAAAAAATGCGCAATTTAAAACAAAAAAGAACACGGTTGTTCCGTGTTCTCAATTCATTACATTCTATTAGGTACGTACAACTCCATTCAAGATGAACGGAGCCTAGATGAGAGAATCCTCAACTCTTCACGGTACTTCATGACCGTACGCCGCGATATTTGAATACCTTCCTTATTCAGTAAATCGGTCATTTGTTGATCGGATAATGGCCGTTTCTTATCTTCACGTTCCACAAGCAGTTTAATTTGGGTTCTGATGCTCTCGGCCGAAGCCTCTTCACCACTCACCGTTGAAACACCGGACGGGAAAAAGTACTTCAATGCATACACGCCTTGTGGCGTAAGCATATATTTATTTTGTACAGCACGGCTGATCGTCGACTCGTGAAGTCCTAATTGAGCAGCAATTGCTTTTAAATTCATCGGTTTTAAACCACTGACACCTTTGTCCAAAAATGCTTTCTGTTCTTTCACGATGATTTCAATGACCCGGCGCAGCGTCACTTTTCTTTGAGCCAATCCCCACAATAGCTGCTCCGCATCCTGGCGTTGGTTTCGCACATAAGCGGATACGTCCCCTGATAGATTTCCCGTAAAAAAGGAGCAGTATTCTTTGTTCATCATGACTTTTGGAAGAAAGGCATCTGTCATCGTAATCGCGTACTCGCCGTCAACTTTCTGGACTTTTGCATCCGGCTGGATATAGGATTGCGGTTGAGAGCCGAACGCAAGACCAGGCTTTGGATTCAATGTGCGAATATATGTGATCGCGGAAAGCAGTCTATCAACGGAGATATTCAGTTTATCCGCCAACTGCTTCCGGTTATTACCGGCCAACTCCTGCATGTGATTGCCAATCAATTCTGCAGCCCATGGGTCCGGGTTTGAATCCCGCTCAATTTGCAGCAGCAGACACTCTTTCAAGTCCCGCGCTGCAATCCCAGCTGGTTCCAGGCTTTGGAGGCATGCGAGCGCATATAAAACTTCCTCTTCCTCAGCACAGCAAGCCGCCGAAGCCTCAACTATGGAAATCTCCAGGTACCCTGATTCATTTAAATTCCCCGCCAAGTATTGCGCAATCGCAAGCGTGCTCTTCGGTATATTCGCAAGTCTCAGCTGAGCTAACAGCGCTGTTTCTGCCGTTTCATCCGGCCTGCTCAAGTTGTTCAACCAACGATCTTTATGGTCGATGCCAGCCGTCCTGCTTTTATTACTGCCTTTAATGCCTGTGAAAGGCCATTCTATGTCCAAAAACGGATTATCTGTCGCTTTAGTTTGAATAAAATCGGCCAGTTCATCCGAAGCTATTTGCAAAATAAAAATCGATTGCTTGAGTTGAGGTGTTAGATTCAGTTGGGTCGTTTGCGTCGTCTCGGCTGTAAGTTTCAGAATCATCGTATGACACCTCCATACCAACTTCTCTTCAGATATATTGTAAAAGAATCACTAGCGAAATAATACTGGATATTGCCTGAAATTACTGCAACAGCCGGTGTTCAATGAAGAACACCGGCCCTTGCGTTATACGTGGCGATTGTGGTTCCAAGCTGATTTTTTCGACAGAAAACCACCATGGAACATATTCGGTTCATACGAAACGACGAATGCCTGCGGGTCTAAGAGCAAGATTTCATGATAAAGATGTTGCTGCTCCTTGCGGGAAATGACGATGGAAATAACCCACCGAGGACCTTCCTTGCCTTTACCCTGCCATACCGTAACCCCATAGCCTCGGGACCTTAATTCCTCTGCCATATGACTGAATTCGGCTTTCGTTACTGCCTGCACAGTGACAAACCCGAGGGCAAGCCACTCCTCGATTTTCGTTCCAATTAGGATGCCCAGCCCATAGCTTAGACAGTACACAATCAAATTGACAGGTTCGTCCAAATGATCCAGCACGATTTTGAAGCCGATGACATAGATTCCGATTTCGACCGCGCTCATCAAGGCCGCGACATAGCGAAATCCTTTGACCATCAGGATAAAGCGAATCGTCAGCATGGAGACGTAAGTCACCTGCAAGGCGAGAATGATCAACAGTGTCGTCATCGGGATAAAATGGGATGGCTCATGTTCATTTCCCTCCAAACTCAATGACGGTGCGACCGACATTGGCGCAAGAATGGTCGTGGAAACTGTCAAATGCTTGATTAATTTCGTCCAGCTGAATGCGGGAAAGCACTAATTCGTCCAACTGGAATTTTCCTTCCAAATAGAGCTGCGCAATAATCGGGAAATCCCGGAACGGATGCACATCGCCATAGAAGCTTCCTTTTAAAATTTTGCCGACGCGATGAAAGCCTCCTGCCGGAAGCGCCAACTCCTTCTTCGGATTGAACGCGCCGATCACAACGGTCGTGCCGCCTTTGCGCGTACCCTGCCATGCGGATGACGCCGCATGCGTATTG
The DNA here is from genome assembly GCF_927798215.1 of Paenibacillus allorhizoplanae. Taxonomy (NCBI): domain Bacteria; kingdom Bacillati; phylum Bacillota; class Bacilli; order Caryophanales; family Paenibacillaceae; genus Paenibacillus; species Paenibacillus allorhizoplanae. The sequence continues at coordinate 17,353 of NZ_CAKMMW010000040.1, read as the reverse complement.
CCTGTACAATCGATGGCGTAATGAACGCCGAAGCCGCCAGTCAGTTCCTTCAGCGCTTCGGCGGCGTTAACCTCGCCGACGTTGACGGTATGCGTGGCGCCGAACTTCTTGGCGATCTCCAGATTTTGATCTTTCAAGTCGCATGCGATGATTTTGGAAGCGCCGGCAATCCGCGCTCCCTGGATCGCATTCACGCCGACGCCTCCGATACCGAAGACGGCGACCGTCGAGCCGGGTCTCACTTCCGCTGCGCGGACAGCGGCTCCGTAGCCTGTCGCGACGCCGCAGCCAATCAAGGAAGCTTGCGCAAAAGGCATGTCGTCCGGCAATTTGACGCAGCTCATTTCAGGAACAACCGTATACTCGGCAAAGGTGGACAACAAGGAGTTGTGATATACCTGTTTACCGTCCTTGCTAAGGCGCGTTGTGCCGTCGAGCAGCGTGCCCGCGAACATGGGGCCGAACGCCGACTCGCACAAATTCACTTTGCCCGTCTGGCAAAATTCGCAGGTACCGCAAAACGGCACCCAGCTTAAGGCCACTTTATCGCCAGGCTTGACGGTTTTGACATTCGGTCCGACTTCAACAACGATTCCAGCGCCTTCATGCCCTAGAATTGTCGGAATCGGTGTCGTTTCGTCGAATAGTGCATTGTAATCGCTGTGACAGACGCCTGTCGCTTTTATTTTGACAAGCACCTCATTCGCCTGAGGCGGGGCAAGTTCGACTTCCGTAATCGCTAGCGGTTTCCCGATTTCCGTCATGACAGCTGCTTTCATTTTCATGGTGAGGCCTCCTCCTGAGAATATAGTTTAATGGGCGATCCAGATCGCTTTTGTTTTGGTGTAAGAACTTAAGGAATGTATCGCGTACTCTTTACCCCAACCGCTTTGTTTAGAACCTCCAAACGGACTGGCGTAATCGTAGCAGCCATAGCGGTTGACAAACACTTGTCCAGCATCCAACTGCTTCGCCACCCGGTGCGCTCTTGACACATCGTTCGTCCATAGTCCTGCGGCCAAACCGTAGATCGAGTCATTTGCAAGCCTAACCACTTCTTCTTCCGTATCAAAAGGAATCACAACGAGCACAGGTCCGAAAATTTCTTCTTGCGCCACGATCATGTCATTCGTCACATCGGCCAGGATCGTTGGCCTGACGAAATAACCATTGACATTGAAGCCTTCCACGTCCCGATAGCCGCCAGCAGCAATACGGGCACCCTGCTCAACGCCTTTTTGAATATAGCCAAGGATGCTTTCCATATGCGCTTTGGATACTTGCGGGCCTTGATCTGCATCCGGGTCGAATTGGTCGCCCAAGCGATAGCCGTCCGCATACTCAGCAAGCTTCGCAACGACAGTTTCATAGATAGGCCGTTCCACAAACAGCCGCGTCGGGGCGGAGCATTTTTCCCCTTTATGCGTGAATAGACCGTAGAAGGAACGCTCGATTGCCGCTGCCATATTCGGCGCGTCGGCGAATAAAATATTCGGTGATTTGCCGCCAAGCTCAAGTGTCACAGGCTTCAAATTCGAATCCGCGGAATCGCGAACGAGCTGCTTGCCGACACCCGTGCTTCCGGTAAACGAGACTTTGTCTACGTCCATATGGCGCGTTATATAGGAACCGATGCGGCCTTCGCCGAGAATGAGGTTGATCGTCCCCTTCGGCAAAAGACCGGAATCATGAATGATTTCAAATAAACGGATGATCGAATAGCTCGTCGCGCTTGACGGCTTGAATACGACGGTATTGCCCATCGCCAGCGCCGGGGCCAGCTTCCAGACGCCCATGACGATCGGGAAGTTCCAAGGTACAATTTGCCCGCATACACCGATCGGGTCTTTGGTTGTAAAACTAGTAAAATTACCCTCTACCGGGTTTACTTCGCCATAAAATTTATCTACCCAGCCTCCGTAATACTCAAATAATTCGGCGGCTTCCGTCACGTCATCTGCATAAGCTTCCTTGTACAGCTTTCCGTTGTCCAGCGCCTCTAACGTCGCCAACTCCGCATGATGCTCGCGAATGAGCGAGGCGATTCTCCACATGACGCGCCCCCGTTCTTTACGCGTCATCGACTTCCATTCCCCTTGCTCGAACGCCTGACGTGCGGCGGCTACAGCCAGGTTCACATCTTCTTCATTCGCACCGCGGAATTTCCCGAGCACTAACCCGTTTGCTGGGTTGATCGAGCTAAGCAACGTGCCTCTACCTTCCACCCATTCTCCGCCAATATATAAGGATTTCGTCGTTTCTAACCAATCCTTCGCCCAATCTAATCGGGCAAGCTGAATGTTATTCATGATTCTCTCTCCTCCCGAATTTTACAATGATCTGCTCTGGTTTCCATTGCTTTAGCCACTCCGATACCTGCGCATACCCATATGTTTCCTTCAAATCAACGATCAGCGGAATGAAACTGTCCGCGTAGCGCTTGCATGTTTCTTCATTGACCGTGATACCGGCCAAGCACCGAGATTCGAATAGCTCTGCCGTGCGGGCGAGCCTCTGCATATTGTCGAGCAGCAGCGTGCCGATGAAACCGTCAGCCAAGTTCAAATGCACCTCGCCGAGCTCTACCGCCGCTTGGATGATCCCATCATTGCCGCCGATCAGCAATCCGCAATGGATCACCGTTTCTGGAATGACCGGATTGACTTTACCCGGAAAAAAGGAGGATCCGGCCTGCACCGCCGGGAGCGTCAGCTCAGAAAGTCCGGTTTCGGGGCCTGAGGCGAGCAGCCGCAAATCTTTGGCCAATTTCACAAGCACTGCTGATGTGAGCCGAATTTCTGCTGACAAACGGCCCAAATCGTCCGGATATTGCGCTGCATCAAACAGATTCGGTCGCAATCGCAGAGGAAGCGATGTTATTTCGGCGAGCACTGGGACAATCGCTTGACGGTAATTCAAGCTGGCTCCTGCGCCGGAGCCGATCACAGTCCCGCCTAGATTGATGTGATGAATGCCGTCCACCGCATGATCCACAGCTTCCAGCCGGCGCCATAACGCAGATGCCGTCGCCTGAAACAAAACTCCTGCCGATACGCGCATCCCGTCCTGCCAGCAGGTGCGGGCGATCGTCATTACCGGCTCCAGCTCCAATGCCTTTGCTTCTAGCGTTGCTATGACGCGAAGCAAGTTCATCTTTAACGACTCCGCGGACGCAATGAGCGCAATACGAATTGCCGTGTGGCATACATCGGCTGTCGATTGGGACGCATTCACATGATCCGCGGGATGTGTATCGCCCCCTGCCAGACCGGCGATTACTTCGTTCATGTTCATGTTGATACCGATACTCCCGCCGCCGTGGAAAGCGTCTACGGGAAATTGATCCGCATACTCACCCTTGATCAACTTATCGCAAGCGGCGATGATCGCGTCCCGGATCGGTTCGCTGATCGTCCCATCTTGCGAATTAGCGATCGCAGCCGCTTTTTTCACAGATGCGAGTGCGCGAATGTAAGCGGGAAATTGCGATAGGGTGCGGCCTGAGTAACTCATATTGGCGACGGTTCGCGCCGTCTGTATGCCGTACAAGGCATCATCTGGGATTTGCAACGAACCGAACACATCATTAACTTCCCGCATACGTACGTCCATGAACTTCCATTTGATCCAGGATCGTATCGATATCGATCGTCCCCACGCGGCAATTCATGTAATTGACAACCGTTAATTCCTTTACTCTTGTTTCAACCAAACGGGTGAAGACGTCCTTCACGCATTCTTCGAGCTGAACGACATTGTTGTCTTTGACGACAGGCCCTTTTTCCCGATCCTTCACATCAAGAATGTCACTGATTTTGAGTAGATTCATCCGCCGGTAAATATCTCTGTCCCCGACCAGCTTTTTCACAAAATCATTGACAGGGTTCGTAATTATTGCATAAGGGGTATCGAACTGGACGATTCGACCACTCTGCATTACCACGATCCGATCGGCAAGCCGGAAGGCTTCATCCACATCGTGGGTAACGAAAAGAATCGTTTTCTTCGTCTTGCGTTGAATGCGCCGCAGTTCATCCTGCAAGCTAAGCCGCGTTATGGCATCGATCGCACCGAACGGTTCATCCATTAAGAGGATGCTCGGATCAGCGGCCAGTGCGCGGGCTATACCGACTCTTTGCTGCTGTCCACCAGACAGTTGGCTCGGCAGCCGTTTGCGGAACGCTTTCGGATCGAGGTGCACCATCTCTAGCAGCTCGTCGATCCGATCGGAGATCACCTTCTCATTCCAGCTAAGCAGGCGTGGAACTACGGCAATGTTATCTTCGATCCGCATATGCGGAAACAGCCCATTCTGCTGAATGACATAACCGATCCGGCGGCGCAGCGTCTCCGGCTGCAATGCCATGATGTCCGTCCCGTCAATCTCAATCGTGCCCGAAGTGGGCTCATACAAGCGGTTGGTCATCTTCAGCAGCGTTGTTTTCCCGCAACCCGAAGGACCCAGGAATACGATAAACTCGCCTTCCTGGACGGATAAATTGACATGATCGACAGCTGGAGCCGCTGCACCTGGATACTGTTTAAACACCTGTTTGTAATTAATGCTCATCAGCTACTCACCTCATCAGAAATTCAAATTGACATAACGGAAGTGCGAAGGCTGGTTCCAGCCTCCGTCCAATCCCTCATCGATGTACAACATTGCTTGTATGGTAAGAAAAGCAACCTCAGCGCTACTTGATGAGTTTGTTTTCTTTCAGGAATGATTTGGCTACATCTTCAATTTCTTGCTTCTCTGGACCGTCAACCTGCCAGTTCAATTTTTGAATGGCTTTGTCGTCCAGCAGCTTAGATAATTGATTCAAGCGATCCTTAATCTTCGGCTCTGCACTCAGTTTCTCATTGCGAACCAGAGGAGCTACCTGATAAGCCGGGAAGAAGCCTACATCGTCTTTCAGCTGGACCAATCCCATGCCGACAATTTGTCCGTCGGTTCCTACGGAAACTGTCACATCTGATTGCCCGTCTTTCAACGGATTATAACGAAGGCTGTAATCGATCTGGAATTGTTTCTTGAACTTGAAGCCGCCTTTATCTTTAAATACTTTTTGCAAACCAGGCAGCGAATCGTCGCGCACATCGAATTCCTGCGGATAGGAAAGCGTCAGCTCGTTAGCGTTTGCAGCTAGATCTGAGATTGTTACAAGCTTATATTTGTCAGCGGTCTCTTTCTTCACTGCAAATCCGTAAGTGGCGTTCTCTTGTGCCGACTCCAGCCATGTGAGGTTCCATTGTTTGAAGCCGTCGGCCAGCATTTGCTCCACCTTCTTCTTGTCCTTCTCCACCGGCTGCTTGAGCATAACCGTCAGGCCTGTTCCCGTATATTCCGGATAAATGTCCAGGTCGCCTTTTTTCAACGCTTCGAATGTTGGGGCCGTGCCTCCCAGGCTTAGCTTCCTCGTAACTTTAATCCCCATATCTTCGAAGATTTCGGCATACATCTCACCAATCAAATGATTTTCCGTATTATCTTTGGAACCGACCGTCAGAGCAAGCTTACTTGGCGAAGCTCCGTCCGTTGAAGCTGTCTTCGTGCTGCCGCAGCCAGCCAGTGCTGCTGCTGCAGCAATCGTTAGAACGGATAATACCAAAATGCGTTTTTTCATTTGAATGTCCCCTTTATCAAATAGATTTCATTTATCAATCGCCTTGTGGGCTGTATTGATCATTCATCAGTAATAACTCAAACGCTTTTGAATGTAAGCGAATACACTTTCACTTGCGATCGCCAGCAACGCGACGGGTACAGCTCCAATGAGCAAGTAGCTTTTCGACATCATGCTGACGCCATTGATAATATAGCTGCCCAGCCCGCTTCCGCCAATCAATACGGCCAGCGTCGCACTCGCGATAACCTCCACGGAAGCCGAGCGAACGCCTGCCAGCATAACGGGAAGAGCAAGTGGAAACTCAACTTTGAGCACCGTCTGCAACGGCGTCATGCCCATTCCTTTGGCCGCTTCCTTGATACCAGCGTCGATTTCGCGGAACGCTACATAGGTGTTAATAATGATGGGTGGACATGCTAGCACGGTCAAAGCAAGCAGTGCGGGCAAAAAACCAACCCCCAGCACTGGCATGGCCAAAGCCAGAATCGCGAGACTCGGCACGACGCGGAACATATTGATGCCGTTAATAATATAGTCAGCCACTGCCAGCTTTCTGGAAATCCAGATGCCAAGCGGAACGCAAATGAGCAATGCGACACCTACGGCCGCGAGACTGAGTTCGATGTGGCTAAGCAAGTTGCTCCAAAACACGGAAGCATTTTCTTGAAAATACGTTTGAATTTCTTTCCAAACCACGGATGGTTACCTCCTTTAGCAGCACTAAGCCAATTTCGGACGAAGCAGCTTCTCAATCAATCTGAACAAAACGTCTGCAGCGATGGCCAACAACGTAATCGCAATGGTTCCCGCAATAATTTTGCCGGTATGCTGATGGTTCAAGCCTTGGAAAATCAGCGTTCCTAATCCGCCTCCACCGATCCAGGCTGCAATGGTCCCGATCGAGATGATAGATACAGTTGCAATTCGAATCCCAGCTAGAATGACTGGAACAGACAACGGCATCTCGATTTTCCAAACGATTTGCCATTTGCTCATGCCCATTCCTTTTGCCGCTTCGAGCATCAACGGATCGATGCTTTTAATGGCCGATACGATATTCCGGACCAATATCATCTGGGCATAAGCGACTAACCCGATCATTGCCGTTTTGACGCCTAGTCCGGTATACGGAATCAATGCTGCGTACAGTGCCATGCTCGGAATCGTATACACGATGCCCAACAAGCCAGTCACTGGCGTATAAAGCCTCTTGTACTTCGCGACCATGAAGCCGATCGGAAAAGCGAACAACAAAGCAATCCCCAGTGATGTAAACGTCAAGATGACGTGTTCTCCAAATAAGGCTCCTACCTTTTCCCAATTGTTGAATAAATAGCTCATCAGCTTTCACCTACCTCGAGTTTGACACCGAGCCCCGGCGTATCCGATGCTTTGAAGGGCGGGTCTATAGGAAGTAGATAAAGTTTGTAATCGATTGCAGTAATTTTCATCTTGTCACCTCTTCTATTTGGATACAATAATATATAGCAAGAAGCGTGCCAATCGAAAAAACCAATGTTGAATAGGCAAATAATCATACGCGGCACTTGATTTGTAACCGATTGCACAAAATTTTTACGGCAAACTGTAAAAAAATTGCGCAATTTTAAACAAAAAAAAGAACACGGCTTAAGTTCCGTGTTCAGCGATTCAGAATATGTTTTTGCAGCAAAAATTCGCGGGCTATTTGGGTCACATCCTTATGCAGAATATCGACCTGGTACATCAATTCCATCATATTGCTATTATTGACGATTTCAGATATGGGTCTGATGATATCACTGATCTCTTTATTTGGATCGAGCGTTTTTTTGAGAATAACCGGAGCCGCGTGGTACGGTGGAAACGAATGCCGGTCATCTTCTATGACCACCAGATGAAGTTCTTTAATCCGGGGATCGGTGGAAAGACCAATCGCTACTTCTACACGCGACTCTTTGACAGCCTGCGGCAGCAGGCTTGTATCCATGGCAACAATTTGATTGCGTGGGATGGTAAAATCATAAATTTCCTGAAGCCGTTTCACGCCATCTTCCCTCTGCAAGTATTCATCGTTCGTGGCGAACTTCATTGAAGCCCGGTTCCCCTCAAAAACGCGAATCAAATCCGATATGGTCCGAATGCCAAGCTGCCGCGCGATATCGTGCCGCATCAGCAGCGCCCAGCTGCTGTTAAATTCACTTCGCGGCAGCCAGACGATTCCTTTGTCCGCATCGGATGCCAAGACGGCCCGAAATACCTCATCTGGATCGAACAGCACAGGTTGTTTCTGATAATATTGCCTCGCCGTCGTTGTATATTCCCAGTATATGTCGATGACCCCCGCTTCCATCGCGGAGCGGACCGCATCGCTATCGAGTGTAACCATCTCATTCACCGGATATCCGTGCTCCCGCAGCAGAAGTGAGGTCATTTTCATCAGCAAATATTGCTCCGTTATCGACTTGGATCCGACCGTTATTTTCGTTTTGTTGAGAGGAAGCGGTTTAGTGCTCACATTTGGCGCATCCACAGCAGTGCGGTTACAGGACGATAGGAAGGCCATCAGCATTAGCAGCAGCACCAACAACGAGCTCCGTAACAATTTGTATTTTGTCATCGTTTGATCTTCTTCATTTTATGGATTAACGTGTTGCGGGAAATGCCCAGCAGATCCGCTGCTTTCGTCTGGTTTCCCTTGGTGCGGAGCAGCGCGTCCTCGATCATCTTCTCCTCGACCTCTTCGAGCATGTCTTGCAGCTTGCCTGCCGTAGATTCCATTGGTTTCGTTTCAACGGGAACCGCAAGATTAGCAGGTAAATCTCCGATATGCAGGTGGCCTGTCGTTTTCATAATATGCATCCGCTCCAGCACATTGAACAGTTCCCGTATGTTGCCTTGCCAAGGCAACGTTTCAAGCGCTTTTTTGAGCTCATCGGAGGCAGTCACCGATTTGCTGTATTTCGAATTGAGCTCCTGCAGCTTTAGCTGGGTAAGCACCGTGATGTCTTCTTTCCGTTCGCGCAGCGGTGGCAAAACAATTTCCACCAGGTTCAAACGGTAGTATAAGTCCTCACGGAACTTGCCGCTGCGTACGAAATCCTGAATATTCCGGTTCGTCGCGGCGATAATGCGTACATCCACCTGACGCTCTTGATGACTTCCGAGCCGCACAATCCGCTTTTCTTCGATGACATGCAGCAGCTTTGCCTGGGTAGCAAGCGACATCTCGCCAATCTCATCGAGGAAAATGGTGCCCTGATTGGCTGCCTCGAATTTGCCGATGCGTGTATCGATTGCGCCTGTGAAAGCCCCTTTTTCATAGCCGAACAATTCGCTTTCCAGCAAGTTCTCGGGAATCGCCGCGCAATTGAGAGAAATAAATGGGTGCTCATGGCGATGGCTGCTCTGATGAACCCATTTCGCAAGCGCCGTTTTGCCGACACCACTCTCTCCGAGCAGCAAAATGCTCGCATCGGTTTGATTGACCCGCTCGAGCATCTCACGTATTTGTTTCATCTTATCGCTTACAAATGCCATAGCGCCCGTAAATTCTTCAGTGCAGGCTGGCGGCAGAACCGTCTGAATCTTTTCGGCCAACACTTTCAATTCAATCGGTTTGTTGAAATAGTCCACAGCGCCGAGCTTCATCGCCATCACTGCATTTTCCACATTTCCGTATGCGGTCAGCATAAAAACAAGCAAAGACGGATGCTTCTGTTTAATCGCTTGGAGCACATCCAGTCCGGTCATATCCGTGAGCATATAGTCCAATATGACTGCTCCGTAGGTAAGCCGTTCAATCAGACCGATAGCCGTCTTGCCATCGTGGGCCGTGTCAACTTGATAGCCGCAGCGTCCCAATTTGATGGCGATATTCCGGCATAACTTTACTTCGTCGTCTACTACCAGAATTCGATGTGTCATTCAGATTCCTCCCATCCCCGTATTGGAAATTTACAAATGACTGTCGTCCCTGCGTGAAGCACGCTATCGATCTGGATTTCTCCTCCGTGTTCTTGGATAATCTCACTCGCGATCGTCAGGCCGATGCCGGTACCCTGTTCCTTGGTCGTGAAAAACGGATTAAACAGCCACTGCATATCACTCTGAGTGATACCTTCTCCGGAATCTTCGATGGTAACTTCAATGTACGGCATTCTCATATGAATATTGATCTTTAGAATGCCGCCGCCCGACATCGCATCTAGACTGTTCAAAAACAGATTCAGAAACAGTTGAATCAGTCTATTCGATCTCCCGCGAATCAGGGGCAATTCGGACGCATAACTTTTGGCAACATGCACGTGCAGTTCGTTAAATTTAATTCGAAGCAAATGAAGCACCCGATCGACGAGCTGATCGATTTCAATCCAGGTTTCATCTTCGTTTTTGGTTTTGGCAAAGGAAAGGAATTGATTTACAATCCCACTCATCCGAACAATTTCCTCGTCGATATCGGTCACGAGCATCTGGATCAATTCGGGGTTTTGCAACTCCTCCAACATCTCATCCTTCAATAACTCCGCACTGCTGGCCAGTACGGCAAGCGGGTTTTTCAACTCGTGCGCCACGCCCGCCGTAACTTGTCCCATCTGGGCGAGTTTTTCTCTTTGATTTACCTGCTCTTCCAGCAATTTCATCTGCGTAACATCCTGCAGGACAGCTAACATCCCGTTTTGGAATGGTGCTGTTACGATGCGAACGATAATTCGCTCTCCTCTTACCCCCAGAATTGCCATCTCGGATTCTCCTTGGATCGAAGGAATATCTGAAAGTTCCGGTATCACCGAAATTTGCCGATTCGACGGATCGGTCCATCGCACTTGAAACAGCTGCGCAAATTTTTCATTTGCATGTGTAACCAAACCTTCATGATTGATCGTAACCAACGCAAAAGGAATGCCTTCAATAACGTCTCGAAGAAAACGTTCCTTGAAATCGAGTTCCCGTGTGAGCGCCTTCATCGTGACGGTCAGGTCGCTCAGTTCATCTTTCGTCTGTTCTCGTTCCTTGTATGAGGTTTCAATGGCATGATCCTGCTTGTATTTCATGGCAAATCGGGTCAAATGAATAATCGGATAAAGCAAATGTCTCATTCCCAAAATAATAGTAAATATGGTAAGTGCGAAGATCGACAAAAAACTGATGGTAAGCGCATGGCCAAGATTCTTAATAGGTTGAAAAGCGATCTCCTTGGGAATGCCGAGCGCAAGCCCCCAGTTATCCCGAATTTGCTGAAACGCGACAATGCTCTGCTGACCTTGATAGAAGCTGGTAGTCAGGTCCGCATCGCCTACGCCCAATCGTTCACCGATAGGATCCTGACTGAAATCCAGTCCAAGAATGGATTCGTCTGAAGATGCGATAACACTTCCATTCAGATCGAGCAAATAACTGAACCCTTCCCTGCTCGCGCTCATCGTTCGAAGCATCTCGGATAAATAATCCCGGCTTAGCTCTGCTACGAGTGCACCGTGAAACACTCTATCTTTAGAGTAAACAGGAACAGCAATCGTCACCGCCATTTCCTTACGGTAATTCGGAATCAACCCAGAGACCATATACGTATAACTCCAACGTACATGTTCCAAACCCGGGTAGGCAAAAGAAACCGATTGCATATCAGGAGAAAAGGGGGCTTCGAAGCGCAGCTTGGACTCTTTATCGACATAAAAGATGGAATGAATCATTGAGCTTTTGGCAGTCGTCTGCCTCGCATTCTCGTACATCGTTTTTTCATCGGTCTGAACTGCGTGATTTTGGCCGGCTATGAGCTGAAGCTGGAGCACCACATCAGTAATTTCCGCATTTAAACGCTTCACGATTGCATCCGCTGCAATCAAATTGTCGCGGGAAATATGCTCCGCCATCGTATGCTCCGCGAAATTCACAATGATGCGGTAGATAATGATCGTTGGTATGATCAGGACTAACGAAAAGATCAATAAGTATTTCCGCGTCAGTCGGCTGGTAAAGGCTTGAATGTAAAATGCCATCGTCTCTCACCTCTTTATTGACAGACAAATCATATTCTAAGTATCATGACCCGTCAATGTGAAGTGTATTCTGCTTACTCTGTACGGTTAGAATCACGTTCTGACATTAATCTTGCAATAATCTCTTCTATGAAGATAAAGAATACAGTTCGCGTTTTTTCAAAGGGTAACAGATTTTCGTTTTGAGTTGATCTTGTTAAGTAAAAAATATTTTCAACTTCAAAAGTTAACGAGTTATCATACTCTTCTAAAACTAGCATTATTTCTGCCCCACAAGATTTAACTGCATGAAATAGGTTTTCAAATGAAGTAAATTTACCCGTTACTGAAAAAACGATCAAAAGAGTATCTTTATCAACCAAATTTTGAGCATAGGTTTGACTTTGGGTCGCAAATATATTTTTTTTCGATAAAGGAGCCAGTTTATATGAAAAATATTCCACACAAAAAAAGGATGGACCTAATCCGAATAGAACGATTTTGTTGTATTTCTTAAATATTTTTAAAAAATTATCTATCAAAACAGGATTAAAGTTTTCTATAAAGCTTTTTAGTCTTTCAAGCTCGTTTGACTTTTTTTTATCTTCCGAAACGATTTTTTGACCACCAAAATACTGCTTATACTGTTTAAAACTTTCAAACCCTAATTTTCTTACGAGTTTCGATATTTGCGAAGGAGATCCATTACATAAATGAGCTGCTTCCAATATTTTAAGATTGTGATTTTGTTCAATAACCTCAGTAATTTTGTTATGGATAGAAAGCTCTAGCTGACTTAATTTGTTTAGATTTATATTTAACATGTTCCCTCTTTTCTAAATATTCGGATTCGTTAGATCCTAGATCCTGTTCGTTTTATATCATTCATTTTATGTTAGTAGCCATGATTGTCAAGATAGCTGACGGGTTTACCTTATTTATTACTATTTTCTTCTCTTTAACCTGATTTTTCGAGAAATTTTCTAAATTTAAATGTAATTATATATAAAAACAGAAAATTTTCCTTGATTTCAAATTGAATTGTGATATTATGAGTATGAAAATACGATGTTGAGAAAGTATATGAGAATAAAAAATATAGGTTTGAGAAAGTGGGGGTAAGCTTGAAGAACGATATCAAAGATTTCTCATTAGATTTTTTTAGCCTAAAAGGAAAAGTTGCCATCATCACTGGAGGAAATTCTGGACTGGGTCAGGGCTTTGCGCTTGCACTTGCGAAAGCAGGGGCGGACATTTTTGCAGTCAGCATAGCTGATGACAATAACGAAACTAGAAAAATGATTGAAGCCGAAGGTGTTAAGTACCATCTTATGCTTGCAGACATTACGAAAGATGGTGTCTGTAACCAAGTTGCGGAAGCGTGTATCAGAACTTATGGCAAAATAGATATTCTCATGAATAATGCTGGTATTTGTATTAACGAACCGGATGTAACCAAGTTTACTAGAGTTCAATGGGATAAAATGATCTCCCTCAATTTAACAGCTTGTTTTGAATTATCTCATGAGGTGGCTAAGTATATGATTCCACAAAATAGCGGGAAAATCATTAATACTTGTTCCATGTTTTCATATCTTGGCGGGCAATGGTCACCAGCATACGCTGCAAGTAAACACGGTTTAGCGGGCTTTACCAAAGCTTATTGTGATGAACTAGCGCAATTTAATATACAAGTTAACGGGATTGCACCTGGGTATTTTGCTACTGAAATTACAACATCGACAAGAGCTAACCAAGCAGCTAATCAACGTATTTTAGACCATATTCCTGCAAATAGATGGGGAAATATTTCAGATTTAATGGGTACCGTAGTATTTCTAGCTTCAAACGCTTCAAATTATGTAAATGGCACCTTGATCAATGTTGATGGTGGATACTTGGTAAGATAAGTGAAAATAAATCATATTAAAGGGGAATGGATACTATGAATAAAGAACAATTATTACAAGATTTGAAGTCTATTATTCCAGTGGAACAAATAAATACTGATTCGGAAGCGCTTTATGATGCGGCGGCAGATCGATATAAGAAATATGCAAAAGCCAAAAAAGCCCTTGATGTTCCAGCCCCAATAGCCATTGTATATCCGTACTCAGCAGAAGAAGTGAAGTCCCTTTTACTGTTCTGTAATGAAAATAATATCAATGTTATTCCTAGAAGCGGAAGAACAGCTACGGAAGGCGGCCTTGAAAACTGGAAAGAAACCACTTTGGTCATTGATGGATCGAAAATGAACAAAATTCTCAAAATTGACCCGTATAACTCGCAAGCAACTGTACAAGCTGGTGTGGTCCTACAAACATTAGAGGATGAGTTGCGTAAAATTGGTTACACCACAGGTCACTCCCCTCAATCAAAACCAGTTGCACAATATGGTGGATTATTGGCAACCAGAAGTATTGGACAATTTTCAACTTTATACGGCGCTATTGAAGATATGGTTATAGGACTAGAATGTGTATTTCCTAACGGACACATTTCCAGAATAAAAAATGTTCCAAGAAGAGCTGGCGGACCCGATATTAGGCATATTGCCATTGGTAATGAAGGAACGATGTGCTATATAACTGAAGTTACGGTTAAAATTTTTAAATACTACCCTGAAAATAATGTTTTCCACGGTTATCTAATGAAAGATGTTGATACAGGTATTAAAATTTTAAGGGAAGTAATTGTGAACGGTTTCAAACCTTCGGTTGCACGTGTATATTCCGAAGAAGATGCAAGACAACATTTTTCGGATTTCTATAAAGACAAGTGCGTTTTAATTTTCATGTCCGAAGGACCGCAAAGTATTGTTAAAGCAACTGCAGAAGCCATTGAAGAAGCCGTTTCTATATTCCAAGATGGCATCGTCGAAAAAGTAGAAGACCATTTTATTGAGAAATGGTTTGGTCACTTGAATTGGACGCAACAAACGATTGATAATGAATTCCAGAGAATGGTTAAATTTGGCAAGCATGATGGTTTTACAACCGAAGTATCGGCAGATTGGGAAAATATTATTAAGATTTATCACAATGTTATGAATAGAGTAAGAGAAGAGTTTGACAGAATAGAAGATATAACCATGCTTGGTGGGCACTCATCCCATAGTTATATTAATGGAACAAATATGTATTTTGTATACAACTATAATATTAATTGCGCACCAGAAGATGAGATGCGAATTTATCATCATCCAATCCATGCTATTATTATCGAAGAAACATTAAAACTTGGCGGATCCATGTGTCATCACCATGGTATTGGAAAATATCGTACTCAATGGACAGAAGAAGAGCACGGTTCTGCTTACTATATGTTGCAAAAATTAAAAGAAGCTTTTGATCCGAATGGCATCATGAATTTTGGTACCATTTTCCCTCAAGAAGAAGGGATGAAATATATAAAGGGACGAAACTGAGGTGATTTTGTGAGCAAGTATGTAATGGGGATTGATAATGGCTCACAAAGTACAAAAGTAGCTATTTATGATGTAGATGGAAATGAAGTTGCTTTCGGTTCATATACGTTAAGGGAAACTTTATCTCCTGAACCAGGTGTCGTCATTCATCCTGATGATGATTTATGGGACAGTGTGTACGGAGGTATTAAAAACTGTCTGGCTAATTTTAGAGGCGATCCTACACATATTGCTGGAATTGGCTTATGTACAATTAGATGTTGTCGTGTATTGTTAAGAGAAAATGGCCATCTAGCTTATCCCGTGATAAGCTGGATGGACGCCAGACTTAATAAACCTTATGAACATAACGATGAACAAGTCAAGTATGTAACGACAACTTCTGGTTATCTAGGTTTTAGACTGACAGGTGAATGTAAGGATACGGCTTCGAACTATGAGGTTAACTGGCCATTAGACCGCGAAACGTTAGAGTGGTCCAATGACGATGAAGTCATGAAGGCAAACGGCTTGAAAAGAGAGATGTTATTTGATCTCGTAAAGCCCGGAGATAAACTGGGAGTGTTACGCCCAGAATTGGCTTGTGAATTTGGTTTGAATACAGGCATACCCGTAGTAGCGACAGCAAATGATAAAGCTGTAGAGGTTTTGGGTTCTGGAATTAAGGACGAGGGATCCATTATGATATCTCTGGGAACATTTATTTCCTCTATGCTGTTTAGAAATGAATATTATGAAAATGCTCGTCATTTCTTCCCTACACTCGCATGCATTCCGTTTAAATATGTTTATGAATCCAATGGCATCCGACGTGGTATGTGGACAGTGAGTTGGTTCAAAAAACTAATTGGTGAAGAACTTGTTACTCATGCAGAAAAGCTGGATATATCGGAAGAGGAATATTTGAATAGGAAAGCACAAGATGTTCCTGTGGGCAGCGAAGGACTGATTACCATTCTAGACTGGCTGTCTTCCTCATCATTCCCCTATAGAAAAGGGATTATGATAGGCTTCGATCAGCGCCATACCAAATACCACATATACCGCTCTATATTAGAAGCAATTTCATTCAATATTAAAAATAATATAGATGAAATGTTAGAGGAAATCGATGTAGAGCTAAAAGAGTTAGTTGTAATAGGTGGCGGCTCAAAAAGTGATTTGCTTATGCAAATCATAGCTGATCTCTTTGGATTGCCAGTGCATCGACGTGAAGGTAGTAGCAGTGCGTGTCTAGGAGCAGCTATATGTGTATGCCAATATTTATCCGTTTACAAAGATTTTTATGAGGCTGCGGATAAAATGGTTAAAACTGAACGAACTTTTATGCCAATCCAAAAAAATCACGAATTCTACATTCAAATTAACAATACGATTGTTAAAAATGTGAGAGTGCATACGGATGAGATTTTAAAACAAACTTATCCCATCTTTAACTAAAAGGTAAAAGGGAACGAGGATATTTATAATCCTTAGTTCCCTTTTTTATATAACTATTTCGTCATCATTTGATTTTCTTCATTTTATGAATTAACGTGTTGCGGGAAATGCCCAGCAGATCCGCTGCTTTCGTCTGGTTTCCCTTGGTGCGGAGCAGCGCATCCTCGATCATCTTCTCTTCGACCTCTTCGAGCACGTCTTGCAGCTTGCCTGCCGTAGATTCCATTGGTTTCGTTTCAACGGGAACCGCAAGATTAGCAGGTAAATCTCCGATATGCAGGTGGCCTGTCGTTTTCATAATATGCATCCGCTCCAGCACATTGAACAGTTCCCGTATGTTGCCTTGCCAAGGCAACGTTTCAAGCGCTTTTTTGAGCTCATCGGAGGCAGTCACCGATTTGCTGTATTTCGAATTGAGCTCCTGCAGCTTTAGCTGGGTAAGCACCGTGATGTCTTCTTTCCGTTCGCGCAGCGGTGGCAAAACAATTTCCACCAGGTTCAAACGGTAGTATAAGTCCTCACGGAACTTACCGCTGCGTACGAAATCCTGAATATTCCGGTTCGTCGCGGCAATAATGCGTACATCCACCTGACGCTCTTGATGACTTCCGAGCCGCACAATCCGCTTTTCTTCGATGACATGCAGCAGCTTTGCCTGGGTAGCAAGCGACATCTCGCCAATCTCATCGAGGAAAATGGTGCCCTGATTGGCTGCCTCGAATTTGCCGATGCGTGTATCGATTGCGCCTGTGAAAGCCCCTTTTTCATAGCCGAACAATTCGCTTTCCAGCAAATTCTCCGGAATCGCCGCGCAATTGAGAGAAATAAATGGGTGCTCATGGCGATGGCTGCTCTGATGAACCCATTTCGCAAGCGCCGTTTTGCCGACACCACTCTCT
>NZ_CAKMMW010000039.1:0-36167 GCF_927798215.1 Paenibacillus allorhizoplanae | reverse complement strand
CGTTCCCATCTCGAACACGACCGTTAAGCCTTCCAGCGTCGATGGTACTTGAACCGCAGGGTTCTGGGAGAGTAGAACGTTGCCAAGCAGTTTCCCTAATGGGAGCTTTAATCGAAGATTAAAGTCTCTCTGCATGGGTATTTTTTTTGTCTGGGGCCATAGCTCAGCTGGGAGAGCGCCTGCCTTGCAAGCAGGAGGTCAGCGGTTCGATCCCGCTTGGCTCCACCATTATTCCCTGATAGCTCAGTTGGTAGAGCACTCGACTGTTAATCGAGTTGTCACAGGTTCGAGTCCTGTTCGGGGAGCCATTCTTTCAAGGCCCGTTGGTCAAGTGGTTAAGACACCTCCCTTTCACGGAGGTAACAGGGGTTCGAGTCCCCTACGGGTCACCATTTTCTTAGTCCTATGGAGGCTTAGCTCAGCTGGGAGAGCATCTGCCTTACAAGCAGAGGGTCGGCGGTTCGATCCCGTCAGCCTCCACCATTTAATTGGGTAGAGAAAAAGATTTCGGCGCTATAGCCAAGTGGTAAGGCAGAGCTCTGCAAAAGCTTTACCCCCAGTTCGAATCTGGGTAGCGCCTTTATATATAAGCCGGAGTGGCGGAATCGGCAGACGCACAGGACTTAAAATCCTGCGGTAGGTGACTACCGTACCAGTTCAAGTCTGGTCTTCGGCATTTTTTAACCTCATAGATGCGCCCTTAGCTCAGCTGGATAGAGTATTTGACTACGAATCAAAAGGTCGGGAGTTCGAATCTCTCAGGGCGCGCCATCTTTGCTTAAACAAACTACGCGGGCGTAGTTTAATGGTAGAACTTCAGCCTTCCAAGCTGATCGCGCGGGTTCGATTCCCGCCGCCCGCTTACAAGAAAAAGACCACCACTGGGTGGTCTTTTTCATTGCACAGGCAGGGAAGAGAACCCGCAGAGGTTCGACAGTCCGTGAACACTGCATTGAATAGGCTGTGTAGGACGAGCGTCCAAATATACCACTAGTTGCTTCCGTAGGAAGCTTTTAAATCCGAATTTGGAGTATTCCCGCCGCCCGCTTACAAGAAAAAGACCACCTCTGGGTGGTCTTTTTCATTGAATAGCTAGGTGGTGTGTGTATTACTTCAACGGCAAAAACTCATTCGTATACAAATCCTTCACCGGAATATCCTCTTTGATCATGCCGGCTTCTTTCATTTGGCTAACGAGTGTTTTCCAGCGTTCATCGGACATGTAGCCAACGCCGTGGGCTTTGGCATCGCCGCCGAAGATGAAGTCTTTGGCAACGGCTTGCGCATCCTTCAGATGATCGACGTCGTAGTCTTTGTTAACGCCGTTAAGGGCATTATTGACTTCGTCGCCGTGCGCGTAGTAATAGTCCCAGCCTTCGCTGGTGGCTTTGATATAGCGCTTAATCAAGTCGGGATTTTTCTTGATAAAGTCATCGGTGGCAATAACGACGTTGCCGTAAGGGTTGTAGCCAAGGTCTGCGTTCAGGAACCAATCGACGTTAACACCTTGTTTTTTCAGAACGTAGGGCTCGTTGGTAGCAAAGCCTTGGGTGATGGAATCTTTATCTGCGGTGAAGCCCGCGAGAGAGCCTGTGTAGTTCTGAATTTGTACTTTGTCGAGCTTGTATTTGTAGCTGATGTACTGCCAGAATGGGAAGCCGACGGCTGTGTACACTTTACGTCCGTTAAGGTCTTCGATTTTCTTGATGCCGGAGTCCTTATGGAAAATCAGGTTTTGAGGATTGGTTTGCAGATTGGCATAGATAACTTTGACGGGAATCCCTTCCTTGCGGGCAAGGACAACTTCATCGGCATTGGCCATCGCAAATTGCACTTTACCGCCAGCAACGAGTTGAACGTTGGAAACTTGAGGTCCGCCTTGTTGAAGCGTAATGTCGATGCCAGCTTTCTCATAGATTTTCGCCAGCTGCGCAGCGTAGTGTCCACCCATTTCTGGTTGGGCAAACCAGCTCATCGCTTGAGTGATTTTGTCAGGCGCTTTCGTGGTTGTTGCGGCCGTTGATGCTGCAGGTGTTCCGGACGTTGTTGATGTACTCGTTCCACAAGCAGAGAGCAGAAGAACTGTTGCAAGTGCGGCTGTACCTACCTTTGTTTTCCCCAGTAATGTCATTCGAAATCTCCCCATTCCCTTTAATTGTTTTTTATGTCTAGTTTTCTTATATCTTCCAAGCGATCTGCAGCTGTCTGCCAGCAACAGGAACGCCACGAACACTAACGACCTCGCGCGGAGGGGCTGCCGCTGCGGCATGCTCGGCATTCACCGCAGCTAGGAGGATGAAGTCGGCAGGATCGCCGATTTGGAAGGTCCCTGCGGTAGAGCCTAGGTGCGGATAAACGGAACGCAGGCGCTCATCGTCATTCCAACGGTACATATCCGCCATTCTTCGGGCCCGCATGAGCTGATCGGTGAAACCGAAGGGTGTCCATGCATCCAGCCCGGTATGGTCGGAGCCGAGGTAAACTCGCACGCCTTCAGCTCTTAATTGCGCCACGCGAGGCATCGCGGAATCGATCGGCACACTGGTGATAATGGCGATATCTAATAGGGCCAAACGTTTTGCTATCGTAAGGGATTCGCTCTCGGATACCTCACCTAAGCAGTAGGCGTGGCTAACGGCGACTTTGCCCATTTTACCCGTCTGTTCGGTGTAGTCCATGATGCGCTCCAAGGTGAAGAGTCCTAGGTGTCCAGGGTCGTGCAAGTGAATATCGACTTCGGCGTCATGAGCGACACTCATTTCAAAGATGGCCTGTAAGCTAGCCTCGATATCGCGGTCTACGCCAGCAGGATCCACGCCGCCGACAATTGTGGCGCCCTCCTGAAGGGCTTGTTTAATGAGGTTAATCGATTGTGAACGAATCAGCCCTTGCTGTGGGAACGCGACAATCTCGATAGTTAATGTCCCTAAGAATTCCTCCTGAAGCTCCCGCACCATGGCAAGATGGGATAAACCGATTTCCGGGTCAATGTCGACATGAACACGGAGTCGGGTCGTTCCGAAATCCAGCATCTGCTGCAAGATGCCTCTCGCACGTGCCTTTTGCCCACTTTTGAGAGGAGCTAAGAGGTCTTTCTCCATTTGAAATTGATCGTATAAAGAAGCAACTTGGTGCCGTGAAATCCACTGATCATCAGGGAATGCCTTATCCAAATGCACGTGATAGTCTTTGAAAGTAGGCAACATGAGCATGCCTTGTGCGTCCCAAGAGGGAGTCTCCTCACTATTCACAGCAGGTGCGATCTCGGCGATAACGCCTTGTTTCAATAACAGGTTATGTAGGGCGCCATTAACAAGAACGTTACTTAGCCATTGTTCCATCGTGCTAACTCCTTTCGCAGCGGAAAAGCGTAGTGTCTGTTTTCTAGTCTGGTTACTTTATTTCAGATAATTTCGGAAGAGAAAAGCTAGCTTCAAGCGCAGGAGATCACTCATCTTTTTAAAATCCATCTGCAATAAATCTGCGATTTTCTCCAGTCGGTACGAAACCGTATTACGATGAACAAAGAGATAGCGGCTTGTTTCATTGATGGACCCGTCATACTCAAAATAAACTTCCAAGGTTAACGCCAGCTCGGGATCGACCTGCTTGTTCTTGCCGTAAATGGGCTCCAATACGTAGTTGTAATATCCTCGCATGGCTTCCTCGGACAGATGCTGGAACAGGGAGAATAGCTCGATGGAATCATGATGCAGGACAGTTTGGCTCATACGCAGTCGCTCAGCGGCGTGGTGCGTTTCCAAGCATTCCTTGAATGCGTTGTAGATGAGTTCAGGTTGAGCCTTCACACGACTGACCCAGCAGTGTAGACCAGCGACAGAGGTTTTGGAAGTTAAATGTGACAAGCAGGAATTTAGTGAAGTCAGGAAGTCTTTTTTATGAAAAGTTTGTTCCTCCGGAAGAGCGAAGATCGAGAACAATCCATCTGCCAAGTAGAAGTGCTCTGATTCATACTGCTGCAACTGAGGATGATAGATCAGCAACTGGCGAACCTCATTAAGCAGCCTAGTTGCACCAGGTTGTTCCGACGGGATCGTCGTAAGCACACATTGGTAGGTGGTGGACATGACGGTGAGATGGTAGCTTTTGCAGCTTTTCATGAAATCGTGAAAGGATAGCTCCCGCTGGAAAAAGTCCATAAACACTTGACTAAGCGCATGTTGGCGTGAGGGGTCTTTACCTTTTTGAATATCGAGTCCGAGATGATAGGTTAAGATTTCGGCAGCTTGATGGAACAAAGCTTCCTCTTCCTTCAACATCAACGGAGAATTCACATACACCTTGAAAAAGCCCGTGCAGCCTAGTGAATCCATCAGCGGGATGCGGAAGCATCGGGTGTCTCCGAAGCCCTCCCATTGCGGGGATTTCGTCCATGGCCATTGGTGAAGGATGATCTCTTCCGACCAAGAAGTGTTATGAAAGAGCACATTGCCACCCTGCCCGAATACGGCGATTGGTTGCCCTAGAATACCTGAGATCATATGAAAAATATCCGAGGATTCCTTATTGCGCAGGGCGAATTGCATGAGCTGTTTTTGTTTTTCTAGAACAGTCTGCAGTTTCTTGGTTGTCTTCGTGTGCTCCGCGTTGAATAAAGCGTCCATCTGATCGGAAAAAGTGAATTCGAAAGGCAGCTCTAGGATCGGCATTTCGAGTCGATTGGCTTCGTCGTACAGCTCTTGTGGAATTTGATCCCAATATCGGCCTACTTTGATGCCTAGCCCTGCTCCGCCTCGCTCATCCAACATCCGTAAAGTGGAAAGGGCCATATCCAGGTGATCTTTCATGACAAAGGCAGTCGTAAACAGCATCTCGCCGGATTTGATCCAATCGCCCGCATCGGGGGCATCCATGACATTGACGGATCGCAGAATACGTGACAGACCTTTTTCTCCAGCAACTAATTTGGCACGTGACAAAGGGTAAATGGTTAACGCTTCTTCAACGGTCAGGTGCATCTAATCCCCGCCTTTCCTCATTAGGAGCTCACTTGTTCATTGTAAAAGGTCGTCTGCTTTACAGTTGAGGCAACCAGTTGTCCTCGCTTCCAGACATAGCGTCTGGGTACTCGTTCATAGAAGGCACTGCGCAGATTAGTTGATTCGAATAGCACGAGATCAGCATCCGCTCCGATGTACAGGCCATAATTCTCAAGTTCTAATGCTTTCGCCGCACGGGTTGTCGCCATCTCAATAAGTGTGACAACGTCCTGCTTGGAGCCCATATACGTGGTATGTGCGAGGAGCATGCCTGTGTCCAGTGGATCTGCTGTGCCGAAAGGTGTAAAAGGATTCTGGATGTTATTGCTTCCATAGATCACATTGGCTCCTTGCTCCAAAAGGAGGGGCACAGGGGTTAGTCCCCGCCTGTGACGGTGATCGTCTCCGCGTCCGTTCAGATACAGGTCTGTTGCTGGTAAGGACATGACATGGATGCCTGCTTCGGCAATAGCTGTGCAGATGACTTGGGCTTCTTCATAAGGGAGTGAACCAAGTGAAGTAAGATGGCCCACGCTTACGCGCCCTTGCATCTCATACGCATGCGTCATGCGGATGATGCTGAGAATGGCTAACATGGACGGGTCGTCGGAGAAGTCTACGTGTAAGTCTATGGATTTGTTGAAAGTTTTGGCTAAGTTAAAAACAGTGCTAAGATGCGCTTGTAAATCTGCATCCTGATACGTGATTCCACCGACGACATCGGCGCCAAGTTGTAAGGCTTGGATGAGTAGTTCTTCTGTTCCAGGCTGCTTGGCGATGCCTTCTTGTGGGAAGGCGACGATTTGCAGCGTGATCTGATTGAAGTAGCGCTCCTTCAGCGCTAACATCACTTCGAAACCGATAAGGCCAACAATAGGATCAATCTCAACATGACAACGCATGTGAGTCACACCATTGGCAATGGCTTGTTGGATCACTTGGATCGAACGGGTCTCGATATCTGTTGAGGTGAAGGAATGTTTAAGCTCCAAGGTGGAGGCGATCGCTTGCTCGATCGAGAAGGCGTCTTTCGTCATGAGATTCAATAGAAAGGCTTTATCCAGATGAATATGTGGTTCTATTAGACCGGGGAGTAGAACTCGCCCGTTGGCTTCAATTAGCTGCCCAGCGCTGAGAGCGTTAGGGTTGCCAGGGAGATGCTCCTGAAGGTAGATAATTTTCCCATCTCGAATTCCGACATCCATCAAGGTGCCGAAGTGGGGGTTGGAGAAGCATCGAATGATCAAATCAGGTTCCATACCTTTGCACCTCTTTTTATGTAAGGGAATATGACATAACTTCGATTTGTTAACTGAATTATAGGTCTGTTCGCTCGGAACAGTCAATGATCTGGTAGATGGATTGTGTTTTTTATTAAAATAGGCAGGTGGATTGTGATTATGTAAATTTAAATGTAAGTAAACATGACACAATCGATTTAGAGATGTGGATTTCAATGTCTTGCGCTCTTTTGTTATACTAAAAGATAAGATTTTACGCGTGTAACGGAGGGTTACTGTGCAAAAAGGTGAAAGAACTCGCAAGCATATTATCGCTCAGGCCGCGGAGCTGTTTAACCAGAAGGGATATGCAGGTTCATCCTTATCGGATATTACGGAGCTGACAGGCATTAAGAAGGGCGGGATTTATCGCCATTTTGCCAGTAAGGACGAGATTGCTCTGGAAGCCTATGACTATGCAGGTAGCGTAGTTAGTGGGAAAATGAACGATGCCATTCGTGCGGAAGAGACCGCCAGTGGCAAGTTGTTAGCCTATTTGCGCGTGTATGAAAATGTGGTAGAAACGCCGCCATTTATCGGAGGATGCCCACTGTTGAACTTAGCTACCGAGAGCGACGATAGTCATCCTATTTTGCGAGAACGGGCTCAGCGTGGACTAAAGAGTACATTAAACAACATGAAAGAGATTATTTCCGAAGGTGTTCAAAATGGCGAATTCAAAGCGGATCTCGATATCGAGGCTTTGGCGACTTTCACGCTTTCTGTAATGGAAGGCGGCATTATGATGAGCAAGCTTGAAGGGGACAACCGACATATTCGTATGAATATCGAGAACCTCGCCAAGTATCTAAAGGGATTTTGCATCCGCTGAAGCTGGGTTAGAGCAGATATAGATTGTGAGAAGATGAATGGGGATGAACGTATGGCGCGGCAGCGATATAGCAACTTAGATCCAAATGCGAAGACGAAGACATGGAAAGAAGTACGTCGCTGGCAGAAAGAGCGGAAGGGTAAAGTGAAAGATCTGAGCTTCCGGATTGGCCAATCTGAGCATAAACGGCAGGAGCTGCTGAAGAATAATCAGGGTGAAGTCACGATCACATGGATCGGGCATGCAACCTTTTTGCTGCAAGTAGGTGGAGTGACGATTGTAACCGACCCCGTATGGGCCACTCGAATGGGCTTTAGTCCAAGGCTCGAGGAGCCAGGTTTATCTATAGAAGAGCTCCCGCCTGTTGATGTAATATTGCTTTCCCACGCGCATTACGATCACTTGCATGTGGGTTCGTTGAAAAAGCTGCGAGGCACGCCATACGTACTTGTACCCGAAGGACTAGGCTCTAAGGTGCGGAAGCTAGGGTTCAGCACGGTCTATGAATTGCCATGGTGGGGCAGTCAGACCATCGGCCAGCTGGAGTTCCATTTCGTGCCTGCGCAGCATTGGACAAGACGTACGTTAACCGATACGAATACCTCGCTATGGGGCGGATGGATTGTGAAGCGGAGCGAGGCGTTGGAGGGAGAGCAGCATCTTCCTGCGATCTACTTCGCTGGCGATAGCGGGTACTTCGAAGGATTTCGGGAGATTGGTGCGAAATTTCCGGGTATCGGTTACGCGCTGATGCCGATTGGCGCCTACGAGCCGGAGTGGTTCATGGGGATGCAGCACGTTTCCCCAGAGGAAGCGGTGCAGGCGTTTCTTGATGTCGGAGCGCAGGAGTTCATTCCGATGCATTATGGGGCATTTCGTCTTGCCGATGATACGCCCAAAGAGGCATTGGATCGATTGCTGGCGGATTGGCAGCGGAGGGGTCTTGACCCAAGCTTGCTGCGGTTGTTGAAGCATGGGGAAACATTGATAGCCAAGTGAACCGAGGAATAGGACGTGCAGTAGAGGTGCTTGATTAGAGGATGAGAGTCCTGAAATCAAGCACCTCTACGCGTTTCGCGGGGTGCATTTAGCTGCGATTAAAGGCTGCTGTGGCCTTGGTTTTGTTCCACGTGACTTCGATAAGATAATCTCCTTGAGGTAAATTCGTGAAGGATTTCGAATCTGTATAGGATTGGCCTGGCTCCAAATCTAAGTAATCTTTGATCGCCACGGCGCCTAGTTCGAATACGGCTTGATCTTTCAAAAGGGTATACTTTGCGCCGCCAATGACAGTGATCTTGTCTTTAGTTTGATTCGTGAACGTATAAGTTACTTTCGTTTCTTTGAGTCCATTGTCTACCGTCACGATGCCCTGCATGGCAGGGAGGGCGACCTCCTTCGGAGTTGAAAATACTGGTTTCGCTGAGCTTTCCGGTGGTGTGACCTCGCTCTTCGAGCATCCTGCAAGGAATATTGAAATGCTTAGTACACCGAGTATGGCATAACGCATTAGGATCATCTGAAGCCCACCCTTATATAGAATTTGTCTGACATGACTGACGGAGGGAGATTGAGATAAGTTGCAGGTGGACTGGAACTTTTGGGTTGGGGACTTCCGTCAGGGGAGAGGCCTAATGGTTTACTAAGATGATGAATGACAAAAATCAAAAAATGTCATTTGATTTTTGTCATTCATCATCTTATAATAAAGTTAATAAGGTTCGGGGAAGGCGACTCTACCTTCTCACTACATCGAAAAGGCGGGATTGTGCATGGTGCAGAAATTAACGGGTAAAGTAGCTTTGGTTACGGGCGCATCGAGAGGGATCGGTCAGAAGATTGCAGAAGAGCTTGCGCTGCACGGGGCTAAAGTTGTTGTAAATTACGCAAGCAGTCCGGGAAAAGCGGAGGAAGTCGTTAACGGCATTAAGCAACAAGGCGGAGAAGCTGTCGCGATTGGGGCGGATATTAGCCAAGTGGCGCAAGTGGAGCTTTTGTTCCAGAAGACGTTGGAGGCGTATGGGCAGGTTGATATTTTGGTCAATAATGCGGGGATTATGATTACGAAACCGATTCTCTCGATTACCGAGGAGGATTTCGACAGGCAGTTTAACATTAATGTGAAAGGGACATTCTTTGCAATTCAGCAAGCGGCGCTGCATATGAAGGAGAATGGTCGGATTATCAATTTTTCTACTTCAGTTAATGGGCAAATGTTCCCTGGGTACAGCTCCTATGCGGGTACGAAAGGCGCTGTTGAACAATTCACGCGTCAGCTCGCCAAAGAGTTCGGACCTAAAGGTATTACGATAAATGCCATTGCACCAGGACCGGTAAATACCGAATTGTTCACAGTGGGGAAGTCAGAGGAACAAATCAAAGCGGTCGCTAATACGAATTCGTTCGGCCGCATGGGAGAAGCGGAAGATATTTCGCGCGTTGTACTATTCCTAGCCAGCGAGGAGTCGCAGTGGGTAACGGGACAAACACTTCGAGTGAATGGCGGTTTTATTTAAAATGACAAAGAATGAGTTGCCGTTATCGAAGGATGAGATTTTGGATGCAGCGGAGCAAGTGCTTCGGCGGTATGGACCGGACAAAACGTCCGTTGTAGACATAGCTAAGGTGCTGCAAGTGAGTCATGGGACGTTGTATCGGCATTTTGAAAGTAAAGCCGCGCTGCGGGAAGCGGTGACATCGCGTTGGTTGCATACGAGCATTGCAGTTCCTTTGGAAGCAATTGCGAGTGGAACTGGCGGTAGTGCCGTTGAGCGGTTGCGTTTGTGGTTAGACACGTTGATTCAAACCAAGCGGAAATTCGCTGCTGAAGATGCGGAAATGTTTGCGATGTATGCGAACGTTACGGTCATTGAAGTTGAAATGATTAGCACCCACATGTATCGCTTAATAAAGCAGCTAGAACAGATCATTGAGGCAGGGATGGCGAGTAAAGAGTTGAAGCAAGGTAACTCAGAATCGCTTGCTAGAGCCGTTTTCTTAGCTACCTCACGTTTCCATCATCCATCACATGCGGGGGAATGGGCAATGGGGAGTTTGGGTGAGGACTTCGAGAGTGTCTGGCAGTTATTACTAGGGGGGTTAACATGATCAAACCCAAACGATTAAAGTCAGGCTCCCAAATAGCTATTATTTCTCCTTCCAATGGACTGCCTTATTTATTCCCGGATATTTATGAGATGGGCTTGAAGCATCTGGGGGAGGTTTTTGGTCTGGAAGTTGTTGAAATGCCATCGGCAAGGATGTCACCGGAGGAACTGTATAAGAATCCGCAATTGCGTGCGCAGGATATTAATCGTTGTTTTGAAAATGAAGACATAGATGGGATCATCACTTCCATTGGTGGATATGAGTCGGTAAGGATTTTACCTTTTTTAAATAAGGAATTGATCATGAGTCATCCTAAATTTATTATGGGATTTTCGGATGCGACGACATTCTTAACGTACTTAAATAATTTGGGGATGGTAACGTTCTATGGGCCATCTGTTATGGCTGGAATCGCACAGCTGAGAAGTCTCCCTAATGCCTATAAGGAGCATCTAAAGGCGATGTTGTTTGAAGAGCAGTTTCCATATCGCTATACGCCATATCAAGCATGGACGAACGGTTATAAAGACTGGAGCCATCTGGAAACCTTGGGTGAGTGTCAACCGTTTATAGAGAATGAGAAGGGTTGGACGTTTCTACAGGGGGAAGCGATTGAGCAAGGGAATCTGTGGGGCGGCTGCATCGAAGTACTAGAGTTTATGAAATCGACGATCTACTGGCCGCAGGATGATTTCTGGCAGGATAAGGTTTTATTTTTCGAAACATCAGAAGAGAAGCCATCACCAATGCAAGTTGGATATATGCTGCGGAATTATGGGATGCAGGGCATCTTTTCACGTATTAAAGGCGTCATATTTGGGAGAGCGAAGGATTATAGCGCAGCTGAGAATGTAGAGCTTAGAGAGATCCTCGTGAGTATTATTGCAAAAGAGTTTGGAGCGGAGCGTGTACCGATTGTTGTTGATTTTGACTTTGGGCATACAGATCCGAAATTGATTCTGCCTCTTGGTGGGCGAGTGGAGTTAAATCCGGGGACGAATGAGGTTATTTTGTTGGAGAGTCCTTTTGAATGATGGAAAAGTAGGAGGATTTGCATAAGTGAGTAAAGTTGAATGTGGCATCTATACAATGTGCTTAGTCCAAGATGGGGATAAGGTGCTTCTGATAAATCGTCCCGCGTCCAAAGGGTTTCCCGGATATCTTGGCCCAGGCGGTAAGGTGGATTTGGCGGAGAGTTTCACGGAGGGAGCCGTCCGAGAATTGTGGGAGGAAACGGGACTCGTGGTGAAACCGGAAGACCTCATATACAAGGGCGTCGATGAATATTTAGTTCCCGAAAAAAACTATAGATATATGGTGTTTAATTATCTGACTCGGACATTTACTGGGGAGTTGCTAACTGATCCACCTGAAGGGGAATTAGCCTGGATAGATATTGACGATGCTTTACAGATGCCGATGCAAGATTGGTTTAAGCGGAGGTTTCCTTTATTTTTTGAGTCGGGAACTTTTGAAATTTCGGTTGTGTGGGATGAGACGAAACAATGTATAATCGAAGAAAAAGTAAGAAGATTAGGTTGATAGAATGATCCTAAAAACAACATGAGAGGGTAGCAGATTAATATGAGCGAAACGGTAAGTTTGAGTCTTGGAGGCTCCTACGTTGTGGCACCAGATAATCCTAGAAAGACTAAGAATCGTGGTCGGAAATGTATGATTCTTGCTTTCGAGCTTAACGACGAGGAGTTAGATATTCGGGTCATCTATCTAGATACGAGTAGGGAAGTATTGCTAAAGTTCAGTGATTTGAAGCCGATTACAGAGTAGATCCAAGTAGTTTGTTTGGATAAAAAAATGACCCCTACAACGTAAGGATCATCAAGAACTATGCGAATTATGCGTTGATATTTCCAGCCATTTTGAGACGCGCAGCGATTTGTTGGAAATCTTCAACCGAAATGCCAGGAGCAAATTCCTCTTCTACCGCCGGCGCTTCAGCAATGGGGTATCCTTGAGGCGTACCTGGGATGACTTCCAAGGCAGAGCCATCTTCGGGATGTGTACCTTTCCAAATCTGGCCGATTGTTGTGAAATCGTTGTCGCTCCATGTGTACAGCTTAGTATGAACGCCTTTCTCTTCATACTTTCTGGTTTCATTAAACGATTTGTTGCTTAGGGAAGGAATGGGGACTAACTTGGTGACATTGACTCCAGTTGCAACTTCCAACGCTTTGGCGTAAGCAACAACATGAACGCCTCCACGAACGAGGAGGTAACCAATCACTGCACGCGCTGCGGGGTGGTCGGTCATTTCATACACTTTCATTTTATGAGTGCGTGCGCCGCATTCTAAGAAGAAATTATGCAGCAAATCCTCTACTAAGTTGCCGCTGTTAAACACATTCGCGCCTGTCCATGGGTTGCCCATGGAATCAAACGGCATAGCCCCTTGCGCACCTGCAAGAAAGTGATACGAAAGACGAGCATCTTTGACAACATCCAGTGGTGTCTGGTCGGGCTCTTTGTAACTCGTTGAACCTCTTAAGCATTTATTGATTGCGTGGGAAACCAACTCTACGTGGCCCAGCTCTTCGGCCGTAATACTCATGATTAGATCGTAAAAGGGCCTCAGTTTTTCCTTTGAACGAAAATTAAAGGATTGATACAGATAATTGTTCAAAGTGGACATTTCACCGAATTTGCCACCTAATAATTCCTGTACAGCTGCTGCGGCATTCGGATCAGGTTTCTCAATGTCAGGAATCTCAATCGATATTTCATCCATTCGTTTAAACATGGCTTCAACTCCCTCATCATTTTCACTCCTGTACATTGTTTACCTTAAGCTCTATAACTAACCATACCGCGGGACAAGATTGAGAAAAACGAGCTACTTAAATGTAGCTTTTTTGTGCGTTTCCGTTCCACTGTAGCGTTTCCGATGGCAACTTTCCGTCAGTGCTGTACGTCTAATCTAATATGGGAAATATTATAAAATTGAACAAGGATTGGTGTGCGCGATGATTAGATGGGCAGGTAGTGGGTTGCTTATAGGTGTCATGCTGCTGCTGAATGCGTGCGAAGACAATACCCAGGGTTCGGTTGTATCCGTAGCGCCACGCGCTACCTCTCCCGAAGCATCGGCGATTCATACAACTGCGCCAGTCGGAACTGACGAATCCATGACTCGGATTAAGCTTCAGAGCCTTACTTTCGGTGAAAACAATAGTTCTGAGGGGAGGGTATTCCAACAATGGAAGGCTACGGATGTCCCTCAGGAACCGTTCCAGGTTGTGTATCATCTAGAGGATGTGAGTGTGAATGCAACATTTGCGAGCATGAGCGAAGAAGAACGACGGTTGCTCATTAACCGGATTAGGGTTGAGGGCAATGCGGATTGGGAGATTGTAGATAGTAACACTCCGATCAATCAGGTGAGGATTCAGTTCCATCATGCGAAGGAACCGTTCGTTCTGCGCGTAGGGGATCTGCCTGCCATGACGTTCATGCGAAAAGAACCCGTGAGCTTTACTTTCAGTTCACCTGCAGGCCGCGATGTTCCTTACCTTTTGGTAATGGCACAGGAATATGGACCACGACTGCGTATCCCTGAGGGGGAAAGCTCGGTAGAATTGGTTTTCTCAAATGAGATGCGAAATGACCTGCCTACGACGATAGAGGGTGTGCCTGTAACAGCCAGATGGGTAGATTCCAAACACCTCTTGGTCCAACTAGACAATATGGGGACAGGAGAGCATCGAATGAAAGAGAAGTATCTGCGAATGGATAACTTGGTGGATGCAAGCGGCAATCGCTTAGGTGGTGGTCTACAGGGAGTCTGGGTTCAACTAATGCCGAGGTATGTTTGGCGCTATGCTGATTCAGGCGAGATGGCTGGTGGGGGCACGAGGGATTCCTTATACGATCAATTGGTTATCTCGGACGATAAACAAAGCTATGTCGGGATTGTTCGCCTTGGCGGGTCTATGGGAGACGGGGACGGAACAAGCTATTCGTACATTTTGGAACAAAAGGGGAAGGACCCTATTGTCATAGAGAATGTGTTCTACTCCACGATTGAGCCTGATCAGCAGCCCATTCAATGGATAGATGCGAAAACACTCATGTATGCGTCCTACTACGGCGTGTTTGTGTATGATATTGAGAAAGGTGAGAAACGTATTCTTCACAAGGCTAATCCTGATGAGAATGATAATATCAATTACGCAGCCTATGATACGACGAGAAAACAGCTTCATGTTTTGGCCTATGAGAACCGGCATGAAACAAGTCAATTGGCACGATTGACATATCTATCAGGGGATACCGTACCTCAAAGAATGCCTGCCTACACGACAAGTGTACTGGTAGCCAAATACTCCGAGTTGGATATGACCATTACCCCTACGCCGGAGGGCACCTATTGGACACGGATACAAGATGGCGTTCCCTACACGGACTACATTAATCAAGCAGGGGGGAAGTTTACGACCAAAGGGATTGCTCGGCACATCACGAAGCAAGGCGTTTACCTACAGCAATATGAAAAAGGGCAGTTCCAATTGCAAGCTTCCCGATGGACAATTTGGCAACCTGGCAAAGCTGCGAAAGACATTGCGAACCCGCCAGAGGGAAGCGCTACCTTTGCTAGTGGGACGGATTTATTCACAAAGCAAGATGACAACCGGTATGTGAAATATGATCTTCTACGCAATAAATGGGTAGACTGGCAGGCACCAAATGGGGAGAAAGTGGCTGAGCCTGTTCAGGGGAAGGATGGCTTGTACCGCGCCAACGTGGAGTAGCCCATCGAGAAGCCAAGCATGAGGGGAGTCAGACCGTTGAATCGACTATATCGAATGACGTTAGGTATCATCATCATGGGTGGATTTACATTTTTCATGTATCGAATCGTTGAATCCTCTATCTTCGAGAGAGAGCGTAGCATCCTGGTGAATGTCGCACAGTTGAATGAACATCACTATTCTGAACACTGGCAGGTGATTGTTACCACGCTGGAGATAGATGAACAAGCGAAGCTGCAAGATTTTCATTTGTATTATAATTCCCAGGGCGAGGTTCAGAAGCTGTCTTACGAAGTCGTATGGCATCATCCTGGGAAGCAAGATTTCATGTATTACTATGTAGTTTATAACCTTATAACTAGTAAAGCTATTGTCAAAAAGCAAAAGATTGAGGGGCCATGGTTGCAATATGATCGTTCGATTCCAGTGAAGTATTTCTTTGAGCGATTGGATGAGATGGATTTGAGGATAATGAAACCAAATAATGACGATCCAATACGTTACATGCGGATTCATGAAAGCGGCTCTCGTATGACTTATGCTATAAAAAATATGATGAAATACCGTATAGACAAGGACCAAATCCATGAAATCTCTGATGCTCAACTTCCGGTTGAAGGGTATTGGCTATCTGTTTGTGGCATGTCGCAGGATGCCGCGCCCGATTTCGTTTCATCTTGTGAGGATCGAATTGATTATGTCTTAGATGCTCGTATGAGCGATAGGTAGTAAAACGAGGTTGCCGATAGAAGTGAATCGGTAGCCTTTTTTTCTCTCGAAACGGAAGATGAAATTTAAGTAATTATTTTATTCCCTTCACAATTTGGACATAATATCCAGAAAAGGGGGTCATTTCTTGCCTCATTCCCAATATATTGCAATTGGAGATGACTCCTCTCTGAAAATTTGACACTTTTGTGTAATAAAGCTCAGATTCCAAAACTATTGGTGGTTGAGCTTGGATTAACAATAATAAAGTATGTTATCATGAGGTAACATTATATAAGTTAAAGGTAAGTTTATACTTGGAGGTAATTACCATTAGTACCGATACTGTGAAAGATGCAATGACCATGTTGAAACAAACGAGCCGCACCTTTTATATACCAATTAGCGGTTTGGACGCAGGTCTGAAAGAAGCGGTAGCATCTGCCTATCTGTGCATGCGGGCTATAGATGAGATCGAAGATCATGAAAGTCTGGCGGATGCTTTGAAAATAGAGCTGTTAGCTGGTGTACACGGAGCATTCCAGTCTTCGGATATTATGGATGACATCCAGAAATTATTATCACCCTATACGGCGCAAGAACTTCCAGAAGTTTCTCTGCGACTTGCTGAATGGCTGCGTCTTTGTCCGCCTTCGGCGAGACCCATTATTGAGAAATACATTGCCAAAATGTCACTCCAAATGTCGGAATGGGTCCAAAAAGGGTGGAGCATCCGTACGGAAGAAGATTTGGATGGGTATACCTACAGTGTGGCTGGTATGGTTGGTGAAATGCTGTCTGAGCTGTGGCAGTGGAATGACGGCACGCAATCAGATCGTGATAAGGCCATTGCCTTCGGAAGAGGGTTGCAGGCGGTTAATATCCTTCGAAACCAAGCTGAAGATGCGAAACGTGGTGTTAGCTTCTTCCCGGAAGGCTGGGGCTTCAAGGAAATGCAGCAGTACACCCGCCGCAATCTACAACTGGCAGATAGCTATATCGCGGACCTGAAGCAGGGGCCAGCGTTGAAGTTCTGCAAGGTACCGTTGGCGCTCGCGCACGCGACGCTCAATCTGCTTTCTGCTGGTGGGAGCAAATTGACGCGCGACGCGGTTTTGAAAATTGTGAGTAAGGTAACGTAGCTCGCAGCTATAAGGGGAGGGTCCGCAGTAGTATCTGCGGGCTTTTTTTTGTTGAGCTTCAGGGATGAGAGGAATTAGCGTACTCATGTTCCCTTTCGCTACCTCGCCTCACGTCCATATGACGAAATAGAGAAAGGCTGCTCTCAAGTAGATGGAACTACTTGGGGCAGCCTTCAATTTACTTGAATTAGGACAGATTACTTACAATGCCCTCTTAATCACCTTCCGATAATGTTGAACGGACAACACCCCGAACACAGAGTAGAGTGCCGTGTACAGCCCCATCACGATCATCATCGGTGTCCACAGCTCCGTTCCAAACAAGAACCATCCCGATTGGATAGCGAAGTAACTGTGAACCAGCCCAACAACCAAGGGAATGCCAAAATTGAATAGCTGTTTAACCTTAATGCCATTGAGTAGATCGGCCTGCGTAAAACCAAGCTTTCGTAGAATGGTATACGAGGACTTCTCATCTTCGCTCTCATCCATTTGCTTGAAGTAAAGAATGCAGCCCGACGTGATCAGGAAGGTGAGTCCTAGGAAACCGACGATGAACATCATCAAACCCATTCGGTTTTTCGCTTCACTAGCCATATCTTGGCGAGATTCATGGGAAGCTTGCTCATCAAATTCGACTTCATGAAACAGTTGATTAGCTTTCTCGCGTTCCTTCTCATTCACGATATCAATACCGAGATATAGCGATGATTTGCCTTGAATGCGAGGGTCGAGATCTTGCTTTAGACGCTGAAAGACGGAATCGTCTACGACGGCAACAGGCAGATTGCCCATCGAGAAACGCCTCGAAATGTAGGATTGTTCCTCGATGCCGCTATATGTTAGCGGGATGACGGTGTTCTGGGTGCTTAGTTGGACTAGACCTTTCGGTTTGAAGCGAAGAAATTTCTGCATTTCATCGTTAGCCCCAGTAAAAAAGGTTTGGTCCGCAGTCACATCGATTGATTCTGTAGCGGCATCGCTGATAACGGCCATCTGACCGGCATCTAGGCTCATATAAAGTTCATTTCTCATATCCAACACTTGGCTAAAATCACCTTTAATTTGAATAACCTCGATCGTTGTCTCGCGATGTTTAATACCGCCCGCGTCTAGGGCTTTCGTAAAGCGCTCAGCATCTTGACGTTCTGTCACGGCAAAGTGAGCAGGAAGGTTCCTTTCGGCTGTTTTTTCAACCGAATAGTACGTAATATAGCTCAAGGACAGCAACCCAATCGCTAAAGCAGATACCGTTGTGATCACCATCAACAACAACGCATTGGATTTCATCCGGTACATGATGGAAGCGAGGGAAAGCACCTCTTGCACGTTCAAGTAGCCATTCTTCCTTTTACGGATCCCATTCAAAATCAAGCGGACAGACCCTTTGTAGAATAGATAAGTACCGATGATCACGGAGGCCAGAATGAAAAGCATGCTGCTCAATAATGCAGGTGCTGTCATAATGCTTCCGGAAAATAACTTTGAGGATACATAGTAACCTAACAAAACGAGACATAGCCCAATAAATCCAAGGATTGCTTCCGCCTTCGACATTTGTTTCACTTTGGCTTGGGTCGAGGTAGCGACATGGAACAACGAAAGAATCGTCTGCCTTTGAATAAATAAATAATTGACCAATAGAATTAACAAGTAAACGGCGCTGAAAACAACAATGGTTTGGATAAACGCTTGTACCGAAAAGTGGAGCGTTGCGTCAGCCTTAACCCCTGTGATTTGTAATAAGACCATCAGAATGAGCTTAGACACGGAGAATCCGATAAACGTCCCAACGACAAGCGAACCGAAGTATAGAATGAAATTCTCGGTGCTTAGGATGCGGAAGATTTTCCCCTTCGTCATGCCGATGAGTTGCAGAAGACCGATTTCTTTACTGCGTCTTTTCACAAAAATATTATTCGCATATAAATTGAAGATAGCAACAATGGCGATAAGCAGGACTGATGCAGACTTCAGCGCAGCTGCGCCTTTAATAGAACCCTTGGTCGCATCTAGAGCAGGGTCATACTGCAGCGTGACAAAAGCGAAATAGAGCGCAACGCTAAACATGAGGGCCAATACGTACAAGTAGTAATGCTTGATATTAGCCTTCAAGTTTTGGAGGATGAGCTGATTAATACGCATTGTGCACACCGCCCAGGACGCCTTGGGTCTTCATAATGTCTTGAAAGAAGGCTTGTCTCGTTTCTTGACCTTTATAAATTTGGGAGTAAATCTGCCCGTCTTTAATGAAGATCACTCTGCTGCTGTAGCTGGCGGCAACGGGGTCATGCGTGACCATCACAATGCTCGCTTGTCGACTTACATTCATTTCACTGAGTTTATTCAGCAAATCGGAGGCAGATTTGGAATCGAGTGCACCCGTTGGTTCATCTGCGAAAATAATATCAGGATCGTGAATAAACGCTCTAGCAGCGGACGTTCGCTGTTTCTGCCCACCGGATATTTCGTTCGGATACTTATCCTTCAACTCATAAATGCCGAGCTCAGTCGCAAGATCCTGAAACCTGTGATTAGCTTCAACCTTGGACATCTTCGTTATCGATAAGGGAAGTAGGATATTTTCTTTCACAGTCAGGGTATCCAGCAAATTATAATCCTGAAAAATAAAGCCGAGATGATTCTTCCGAAACTCAGCTAATTGCTTTTCCTTCATACTTGTCGTTTCTGCCTTGTTAATTTGAATAGAACCATGACTCACTTTGTCGATGGAGGAAAGTACGTTGAGCAGCGTCGTTTTTCCAGAGCCGGAAGGACCCATGATGCTGACGAACTCCCCTTTTTCAATTGAGATATCAAGGCCACGAAGTACCTCTTGTTTGTTATATTTATTGCCGAAGCTTTTATGAATTTTAACGGCTTGTAAGATAGACATGAATCACACACTCCTTTATACGATTAGCTTTATTATAAAAAGCTAGGCCGCATTTATCCTTCGATTGGACGAACAAAGTAGAAAAGCATGTGACATTATTGTCACATGCCTGTAATCCGCACGAGTTCATTGGGCTGTGGGAAAGCGAGGGTGAACGTTGTTCCAACGCCAACCTCCGAATGCACAGTGATCTGGATGTGAAGCGTGTCAGCGGCTTTGCGAGCCAAATATAAGCCCATGCCCGTCGCTGCGCTGTCCTGATGCCAGGTCGTGGAGGTAAAACCCTTATCGAAGATACGGGGAAGATCCTTGGCATCAATGCCGCGTCCAAAATCCGTTACTTCTAGGACGGTATGCTCCTGATCTGTGAAACTCCTCACGATAATATCGGGTGAGAAATTATTACTATATTTCACAGCATTCGTCAGGAGCTGACGCAGGATGAAAGCAAGCCATTTGGCGTCACTGAGGACTTGAGTGGCGTCCAAAAGAACGTCAAACCCCATGCCTTTTTGAATACACCAAGATTGCAGTGATTTAATCTCCGCATAGAGGAGATCTTCGATCTGTACCTTTTCAATGTAGAGATCATTGTCAATCGAGGGAAGTCGCAGCTGATGAAGCTGTTGGTCTAGAAGATGATGAATACGCAGCCATTCAAAGGTGATGGAGGCCTTCGCCCTATCGTTATCCAAACGTCCAATCATCAGATGCATGGCGGTGAGAGGCGTCTTCACTTCATGGATCCAAGATAGCAGTTCGTCTTTCTCTTGTTCCAATGCGATTTGCTGCCGCGAGGCGGTCTGGTGGAGTTGCTCGGTTTGATTGACCAAGGCTGCTTCTATGATCTTCTCAAATGGACTTGCAGCGTCAGCGAAACCGGATACATCCAGGCTGGTTTCCCAGTCATTTAATCGCTTCATAAAGGCCGTCTCCTTGTGATAGCGAATGATCAAGAAGATGATGAACAGTATGGTGGATAAGAAAACAATATACAGTACGGATTGGAAAGGAATCGAATGGTCGAGATAGGCGATGAGCAGGAGGAGGATTTGACCGAAGAGGAACATCCCAAGCCAACTTAATCGCTCTCTGAGATACGTTTTAATCATACTTAGGGGTCACTTCCGTTGCCATGTAGCCTTGCCCGACCTTTGTCTCGATAAAACGTCCTAAATCCAGCTCGTCCAGCTTCTTTCTGAGCCGATTCACATTCACCGTCAAGGTATTATCACTTACAAAACGCTGGTCATTCCATAAGCTATTGATCATATCTTCCCGGGTGACAATCGTATTTTTATGCTCGATGAGGAGCTTCAATATGTAGATTTCATTCTTCGTCAGTTCAATGGATCCGGAAGCATGACTAACGATATTTTTCTCGAAATCAATCGTAGCGCCGCACCATGTTTTGAGCTTCATTTGCTCCGTATTGTAGTTGTAGACGCGGCGGAGTATGGCATGGATTTTCGCGATCAGCACGTCAAAATGAAAGGGCTTTTGGATAAAGTCGTCGGCTCCAAGCTGCATCGACATCACCATATCCGTCGGATGGTCGCGCGAAGAGAGGAAGACGATCGGCACATTGGAATGCGTCCGAATCATGCGACACCAATGAAACCCATCGAATTTCGGCAGTTGAATATCAATGATGACAAGATCAGGCTTTAGTAGAATAAATGTCTCAAGTACTTTAGTGAAATCAGCTATGCCATGCACCTCGTAGGACCATTGGGCCAAACGTTCTTTAATCTCTGCAAATAAGGTTGCATCATCTTCAATAAGTAAGATCTTAAACAAGGGAAATCACCCACTTCTGGTCATTCTTCCAGCTTTTATTTTAATGGAAAAAGGTTAATAGTGCTAATATTTCAACTATATTGCCTAAACATGCACGAATATCGCTAGGAATCGACATCAGTTAAAACAATCTTGAAAAATACAAATGATACTGTATATCTAAGAGATTTCATTGGAGGTATACATCATCATGTCAACATTGGAGCAATATTTTCATTCGTACCGCAAGTATGTTGTGGGAATTGAACAACCCATTGAAACCCCTTATGGCTTGAAAAAAATGATCTATGCAGATTGGACCGCCAGCGGTCGCTTATATAGGCCAATTGAGAAGAAATTGACTGACATTGTCGGGCCTTATATGGCCAATACACATACCGAAGCAAGCGCGACGGGAGAGATGATGACCAAATGGTATCACTATGCAAGGACATTGATTAAGGAACATGTTCATGCCGATCCTCATGAAGATATCCTTCTTACCTGTGGTTCTGGAACGACGGGTGTAATCAATCTTTTACAACGGCTTCTTGGATTGCGGGTACCCGATTCGATGCGTTCGAAGATTATTTTACAAGAAGAGGATCGTCCTGTCGTCATTGTCACGCATATGGAGCACCATTCGAATCATACATCATGGCTGGAAACCATAGCAGACGTTCACGTGCTAGAACCTGACGGTGACGGTGCGATTAGTTTGACTAATTTACAGACGCTGCTAGAGTGCAATTCTCATCGCAAACGGATTATTGGCGCTTTTACAGCCACCTCGAATGTGACTGGCTTAGGCACACCTTATCACCAAATGGCGCGTTTGATGCATACGTATGGTGGATTTTGTTTTGTAGACTTTGCTGCTGCTGCTCCTTATGTGGATATCAATATGCATCCCGATGACCCGATGGAGCGGTTAGATGCCATCTATTTCTCTCCACACAAATTTCTTGGTGGGCCAGGAAGCAGCGGTGTTCTGCTGTTCAATAAGGAGCTGTATCAGAATCAAGTACCAGATGCAGTGGGAGGCGGTACGGTGAAGTGGACAAACCCATGGGGGGAGAAAGCCTATTGCGATGATATCGAGGAGCGGGAGGATGGCGGCACCCCAGGTATTCTTCAAGTCATTCGGACAGCACTTTGCCTGAAGCTGAAGGAGCAAATGGGTGTGAAATCCATTCAGAAGCGGGAGACTGAACTGCTTACTATCATTTTTGAGGGGTTAAAAGGGAATCCATACATCCGTCTGCTTGAGCCCGAGCGAAGTGAACGTATGGGGATTATATCTTTCTATGCGGAGCATATCCATCATAATTTGTTTACCAAGCTATTAAGTGATCGGTTTGGGATTCAAGCACGGGGTGGCTGCTCGTGTGCGGGTACATATGGACATTATTTGCTCGGTATCGATAAGAGAGGTTCCAAACAAATTACGGATCAAATTGATGCGGGTTTACTGAGCAAGAAGCCGGGATGGCTCCGTATTTCCTTGCATCCTGTTATGACGAATAAGGAAGCGCAAGAAATCGTACAAGCGATTTCCGAAATTACCGAACATATCGAGGAATGGCGTCAGGACTACTCCTACGATAGTCACACCAATCAGTATCGTCATCGAAAATTCAAGCCTTCGGATGAGATGTATTCCTTTTTCGCAGTGTAATTGGTACGATGGTTGGAGAGTTCCAAAAGGAATAACCAATGACTGATGACATGTGACGGGGCGGGGTACAATGCGTAGTATTTTAATTGTTGAAGATGATAGGACGATCTCGTTAGTCCTTAAAGCATATCTTGAAAAAGAAGGGTATTCCGTTCGTCAAGCCTATACATGTAAGGAGGCGAAGGAGTCATGGGATGCGCATCTGGCAGATCTCGTATTATTGGACATTACATTGCCGGATGATACGGGGTGGAGGGTTCTGCACTATATACGCGAGAGAAGTTCGTGTCCAGTTATCATGCTTACGGCAATTGGGACGATTCAGGATAAGCTGCAAGGGTTAAATTCCGGAGCAGATGACTATATCACCAAGCCATTCATAGGGGAGGAAGTCGTGGCTCGGATTAATGCGGTATTGCGACGCTCGGCACGTGTATTTGAGCAGGAAGATGCGGCTTACTTCGGCAGCCTAAAAGTCAATTTCAAATCACATGCAGTCTATTTAAAAGGAACTGAGCTGCGATTTACACCCAAGGATTTAGATCTGCTTTTCTACCTGCTAAGACATCCAAATCAAACCCTATCGAGAGACCAGTTAATTGAAAATGTATGGGGGTTTGATTATGAGGGCAGCGAGCGAGCTGTTGATCTGGCAATCAATCGCATTCGTCAAACCTTGCGGGACTGGCCTACAGAGGAAGGCGAGATTGCAACCATAAGAGGAGTGGGGTATCAAGCTCGTGTCAACATCATCTCCTGAACGCAAAACACTGCTTCAATATTGGACGACCCGTTATGTGATTACGTTAATTATAGGGTTAATTGTGATAGGTGCCAGTTCATTCTATTTCCTGGAATTCAAAAGTACCCAGAAGAATGAGGATATTGGCCGCGCGCTTACAGAGGAAATTCCCACGCACATGCAAGTGCGGAATGGACGAATTGAGATGGGGCCGGTGCATTTCTGGAACGATTTCCTCATCAAGAAAAGGGAAGCAACGGGCGTGGAATTTATGACCTTTGTTGTAGATCCGAATGGGCGGCCTATTTTCTCTGAACCTAATCTTGTTCCGCCAGAAGTTAAGGTTGTCTTGCGTGAGCAAACGACGATGCAAATGGCTGAGGGGGTGCCGCAGCCCATTTCCTTACAGGGCAATGCGACGTCCTATTTTGTAAAGAAAATTCAGTCCACGGAAGGGAGCACAGTAGGTTATTTGTATATTGTGCTGATCCCTTCAGAGATCTTTAAAGTGCCTAACTATAAAAAGATTGTATATGTGATGTTTGTTGTGGTTTTCATTTTGGGATGGGGGATCTTGTATTTGCTTACTAGAAGGCTCATCAAACCACTCCAAGACGTTGTTAACGCGACGAAGCAAATCAAGAACGGATCCTATCAGGTGGAGTTAAATCCAGCGATCAAGGAAAAGGAGATATTTGAGCTCCAGGAGTCGTTTAGCGAGATGGCCAAGCAGTTAAACCAACTGGACTACTTAAGGAACAAACTGTTGGCGGGTGTTACCCATGAGTTGAAGACACCGGTTACCTCGATTAGTGGACTTGTACAAGCTGTGCGAGATGATGTTGTAACCGGAGAGGATGCGAAGCATTTCCTCAACCTTTGTTTTAAGGAAACGCAGCATTTACAACGGATGATAGAGGATTTGCTTGAATTTAACTCTTATGCTGTAGGCGCGATTAAAGTGACACAGGAACAAACCCATCTTAATCTATTCATTGAGGAAATCATTCAACAATGGTCATTGACGGATAAAGACCCTGATATTCAGGTGGACTTTCGCTCTGAGAATCCATCCGTATACATCATGACAGATGGGGTACGATTGAAACAGGTGATTGT
This sequence comes from Paenibacillus allorhizoplanae, assembly GCF_927798215.1. NCBI lineage: Bacteria > Bacillati > Bacillota > Bacilli > Caryophanales > Paenibacillaceae > Paenibacillus > Paenibacillus allorhizoplanae. The sequence continues at coordinate 11,117 of NZ_CAKMMW010000039.1, read as the reverse complement.
TAATGTATTGAATAATGCGAAAGCAGCGATGGGAGACAAAGGGAAGATACAGATACATTTATATGAAGGGCAGAATAGCGTTAACATAGATATTAGTGATACAGGAACTGGAATTCCTGAGTCAGAGCAAGCTTATATCTTTGAAAGCTTCTTTAGAGGAGAGCTTAAACAGACACATGTAAGAGGCATGGGGCTTGGCCTTTCCTTATGCAGAAACATTATGAAAGAGCTAGATGGTAATATTGAGCTGAAAGAGAGTTCCCCGCGAGGAACTAAATTTACGATAAGTTTGAAATTTGTTGAAGCAATCAGCTAAATTCAAATGAGGAGTCCTAAATGCCATGAAACAGAATAAATATGATGAGCTTGGATTTTATGAAAAATATAGCGAGATGCCTCGTTCCATTGGCGGTCTCAACGCTGCTGGGGAATGGCCTGTACTTCGTACGATGCTGCCTACGCTGCAAGGCAAACGTGTTCTTGACCTTGGATGCGGTTACGGTTGGCATTGCAAGTATGCCCGTGAGCAAGGGGCAGCGACCGTTGTTGGTGTAGATCTCTCCGAGAAAATGCTGGCGTATGCCAGCGCGAATCATAGCGATTCGGGTATCACATATCAGAGACTGGCGATTGAGGATATCGACTTCGCGGCAGGCGAGTTTGACGTTGTCATCTCCTCATTGGCTCTTCACTACGTTGAGCAATTCGATGCGGTTTGCCGTAAGGTGCAGCACTGTCTGGCCGCAGGAGGCTCCTTCGTACTCTCTGTGGAGCATCCGATCTTTACCGCACGTGCTGCGCAAGACTGGCATTATGGACCCGAAGGTGAGCGTATGCACTGGCCTGTCGACGACTATCAGGAGGAGGGGCAGCGAGTAGCGAGGTTCCTAGATCATGATGTAGTCAAATATCATCGAACGATCGCTTCCTATATGAATGCGTTAATTGATGTGGGATTCCTTATTACGAAGATCGCGGAGCCGCAACCAACGCCAGAAGCTTTGGAGAAGTACCCCGATATGAAAGACGAGACGCGCCGTCCCATCTTCCTATTGGTTTCAGCCGTTAAGAAGTAACAGTTGTCCTGCTGCCCTTCGGGGTAGGAGGATTTTTTTGTGTCTAGTCCTACGAGTGAAACATTTTTTGGAAAATCCGCGTCTGTTCGTTTAGGAGATTTTCAAATGAAAGGACGAAACTTGTGAATAGATTTGTGATGGCTCTCTCTGTTGTATTCATATTAAGTTTTATGAGTCTAGTTATGCCGAGTAAAAGCTATGCCTGTAGCTGCGCGCTGCAAACAGATCCGATAAAAGCTTTGGAACAATCTAAGGTTGTGTTTTCGGGCAAAGTTCTTGCCATCGAACCACAGGTTTTAGATATCAATGGCATTCTCGATCATAAAATCGCCGTTCATTTCGATGTTGAGAAATCGTGGAAAGGGATGAATCAGACGCAGGCCATTGTCCTTACCAACTTGGGTGAACCTTCGTGTGGCTATACGTTTGGGCTAGGTGAACCCTATCTTGTTTTTGCATATGATTATGACTTTAAGGAGAATATGCTGGAAACAAGCTCTTGTTCCTTAACGAAGAAGCTTACCAATGCCACATTGGAATTAAGTAAGATAGGGCAAGGCGTGAGTCCTATCGAAGATGTGAGTTTAAAAGGCAAGATGGATACCATGTCGTATACGAATAAATGGACTTTGCTCAAAGCGATCTATCATCGGTTGGTTCGCTATCATTTACTAGAATTCGTGCAGGTGGGCGTAATCCTAACGATTGGGGCAGGTCTGCTGCTGATTAGGGCAAGACGCCAATCGTAATTATACGAGATTAGTCAACTCAAAGATAGGTTCTAGCATTGACAAACAGCTTCGAGAAGGCTATGATATCTCTTGTTGTTTAGTAAAGTAACTGGAGGTGTTTTGACTATGGCAGTTCCTCAACGGAGAACGTCCAAAACACGTCGCGATAAGCGCCGTACTCACTTTAAACTGGCTGTGCCAGGAATGGTGAAGTGTGAACAATGTGCTGAACTTAAAAAAGCGCATCATGTTTGCAAAAACTGCGGTTCATATAAGGGTAGAGAGATCGTACAAGCTCAATAATCATATGAATCTTGCAATGAAAAAGACACTTCTAATGAAGTGTCTTTTTTTTGTCAAAATTTGAAGCAAAGTGTGCTCAATGAACCATGTTCGATGGTGTCGTGCAGTACAAGGATTTCGCGACCTGGGCTTCCGCTGCCCAGTGCTATTAGCAAAGGCACGAAATGCTCGGCACGTGGGACGCCTACTGCTGCATGCGGGGCCAGCGTTTCATACTGGCTTAAGGATTCGATATCTCTGGCGAGCACCTTTTCCCGAATCCAATCTCTGAATTGCACGGCCCATGCGCGCGGTGGAGCCTCCTTGTCACGGTCAATTTCATTAAAGTTATGCGTCAAAAAACCACTTCCGATAACGAGAATGCCATCTTGCTCAAGCCCTTGCAGCGCTTCACCGATCGCGATCTGCTGTCTCGCAGGCAAGAAGGGGTTGACCGAAACGGGAACGATAGGAATATCGGCTTCCGGATAAGCGTGCATCATGATAGGGAAAACGCCGTGATCTAAGCCGCGATATTTCCTTTGAACCGGAATGTTATTCTGGCGCAGACGCTCTTCCACCATGGAGGCAACGATCGTTGAACCTCTCGCGGGATATTGAACTTGATAGTAAGAGGAAGGAAACCCATAGTAATCATAAACCATCTCATGCACATCGTCTGTCGCGGCAATGGTCGTTATTTCACTTTCGAAGTGGGCCGAGAAAATGACGATAGCTTTTGGGCGGTTCTCCTGGCCAAAGCGGTTTAGGAACGCAGTGAATTCAGATTTTTCGAAAATGGTATAGGGTGAGCCGTGAGGCAAGAAGACAGGGGAAAGCATAGTTGGACCTCCTACTCGTAATTGTGTGGTGCTGTATGCAACTTACCAACGTCCGATTGCTACAAATAGTAATATCGCCAAGAAAAGGATGTTCATCCCGATACCTGAGTTTTCATTCCGCTTTGCATGAAATATGGCTGCTAGTACCATGATTAAACCTAGTGCAATAGCGGCAATTGGCGTCAAAATAGGTGCGATGCCTGTCGCATAAGGCACAATCAACCCTAATCCCCCAAGTAATTCAGATACCCCGATGAAAGTTACCAAGCCTTTGGAGGACTCTTTGACCCAAGGCATCCCGGCTTTGGCTTTCTCATACTGAAAAGATTTCATTGAACCTGCCATAATAAACGCTAATGCTAGAATTCCTTGTGCGATCCACAATGCGATATTCATGAAATAAAATTACCTCCTTGAATTAAGTAAGTGTATAGTCGTATAATAATCCCTAGGAGCCATACTGAGAAGTAGTTACTCAAAATAAACCTAGTATACAAAGAGATACCTAAGTGAGATTGAGGAGGAAATAACATGGAGGCACCTCATTGTAAATTTGAAACTGTTTTAGAGATCCTTGTAGGCAAATGGAAGCCCGTCGTTTTGTTCCACCTTTTCTCGAATGGCACGATGAGATTTAGCGAACTTCAAAAAGCGATTCCCGATATAACGAAGAAAATGCTAACCCAACAATTAAGAGAGCTAGAGTATCATGATATTGTTCATCGAAAGATCTATCACCAAATTCCTCCCAAAGTCGAATATTCCATCACCGAACACGGCAAAGGAATGTCTACGGTCTTACAAGCTATGAATGATTGGGGAATGTCGCATCTAACCCACTTGAATGAGTTGTATGGGGAAGAGAGATCTGTGGAATCATTTGAAGGTAGATTGGACGAAGTGACAGGGAATTAGAGGGGTGTTTTCAGGGATTTTACTCGATTGAAACAGCAGCTAAAGCACATATGAAATCAAAAAGAAGCCTCTTCCAAGGCTTCTTTTTTTCGTTTATTCCGTAAATCAACTACTCCATTACCACATGCCAAGGCTGCATCCACACGATTCGCTCACCTACACGAAGAACGATGTTCAAATCATGGGGACCAGAAGTCAGGGTTCTTGAAGTACTCAAGTGGTACAATGGCGTTACTGTGTCAGCGGTAACGGCCTTACTGACGGGAGCAACCGTGATCGATGATAAGGCATCCTTGCCGCCTAGATCCTTATTTTCCTCCAAAGATAACCGTGGCTGGATGGCGTCTTTGAGATTTTTCTGAGTCCATTGTATCTGTGTATCGTAAAGAAAAGCATCCAGTTTAGCCGTTGTTCCTGCTAACTTGTTGGGGAGTGTTCCGAGCTCGACTTTGTAGGCTCCTTCATAATAAGCGTGCCCCTCATACCAAGGAATGGGGGAAAGGCCGAATAAAAGCTTCACATCCGTCTGTTCCAAGTACCACTCACCTTCTTGTTGTTGGGGGATGCTGCTGAGGGTAACGGATTTGGTTGAAATATCTTTCCAGTAGATATCAGCACGCTGTCCCCCTTTATGTAGAACGAAGGCATAGTCGCCTTTCGAATAACGAACGGCGCCGTTCGGGTCTCCCACATCCGCTTGCTGGTATCCTAACTGCTCAGCTAGAACCTTCAGCTTCAGGACATCCACGCCTTCTTTTACATAGCCTGCGTCAACATCCTCGTTCCACTTTAGAACGCCTTTGCTATCAAGCTTAAGAACAACCTGTTTTGGATATTGGGTTTCAATCTGCAACTCAGTACCCGTATCGAGGTCCCAGAATCTGTCTTGGTTCCAGGATTGCAAAGGGATCCACCCCACATGTCCTTCTTTACTAGCCTTGAGCCATGTGGCGCCGTTTGGCATACTCCATACCGCGGAAACCTCCACATCCTGATTCCGCAGCAAAAGGACAGAAGATGTATAGTAAACATCAGGATAACGCATTAACTCACGGTCACCATGAATGGATACCCTCCAATGAACGTTTACCGCGTCCGCGGGTTCCCCGTATAAGAGATTAATCCATCCTTTTCCTTTGGACGTGTGTACATGGTACCAAGTTGAGAAATGCCAAATCTCATAAGGACCTCTACCAGTCCATAACGGTTGGGTGATTTTTTCAAAGGCGGTGACCTTCTCCCCAGAGACGACGGCAATTTCTTTGTTCGCTGGGTCAGTGAATAGTGGAATCTCTGTAGTCAGGTTTAGTGTTTCATTGGTAGGGACGATGGACACACCTGCTTGCGAAGTCCACAGAGGACCTACCTCGGTTTCAACGAAGAAGTAACGGTCATAAATCGTTGTATACTCTTGGATGATTCGTGTTTCCCCAGCAGATGCGGATTCCATCGAAGTCTGCACTGATTGTAAAAGGGGCAACAGCTCCTTACTGCCGTAGATACCTTGATAATAGACGGGCTTGCTGACGTCTTGAACGGTGCCTATTTGCTTCACCGGGATGTGCGCCCACAAGTCTCCCATCCATGACGTATGAATCTGAATCCAGGCTTTACTGGACGTGTCATTCGTGTAGAACCACTGCTTTTCCGCACTGACAACCTTCACTTCTTGAGGTGCAAGGGCTGCTACCGAACCGCCTCGTTCGCTCATTTTGCTATAAAGAGGTGTGTCCGAGGTTAGCAAAATGTGATCGGGTGGAGCGATATCAATCTCCCACGGATTTGGACGAATCCAACGAGGGCCGAACATCGTCTCAATTTTCCAGTTAGCTGCGCCAATAGACCAAGCACCATTTGTCTCAATGACGTTGACGTTTTGTGGAGAAAACCACCCTTCGGGTTGATCGGCAGGTGTATCTGCTGCAGGAAAGTAAGCTGTATCCGACAGCAGCTCTATCGATCCAGGAATACGTAATCCATCAGGGGGATAGGGCCCCTGAGCCATGAATTCCGCCGAGGTTCCTACAGGTTTACCTAAGAGTCCCGCTAGGGTTACCACTAACAAAGTTACCATCCAACTTGCTCGCCAATTCATTTCGGCACCACTTCCCATCACTAATTGTGGTAAATATTTCAAATATTAGACGTAAAGTGTGGGCAAAAAGTTTCTGAAATAGGTGTAACATAGTGAGAAAGGGTGATAGGATTTCGCACACTTCGTGAATAATAAGTTTGTTATAAGTGATGCTTCGAAAGGAGGGGATGCGGTTGAAATTCTCTTATTATTTCATTTTAGTAGCTTTCGCGATGGGGTTGTCTGCGTGCCAAGCAGATGATCTTACAACGGCCGTTCCGAACGGTGTTTCAGAAGAGCCAACGGCTTCTATTCGTGTGAAAAAGGAAGAAATGGCTCCTAAGATGAGCGAGGCTAAAAATCCGATAGTCCTTATGCCCGAAGGTTGGCAGCAGCTAGAACGGCAGAGTGGCCCTGTGCGGGTGGAAGGTGACTTGAACAAAGACGGTATCCAAGACGTTGCCATGGTCATCGAAAAGCTTGAAAGCGCGAAAGATCAAGCACCTGAAAGGGCACTTCTGATTGCTTTTGGAAATAAGGATGGCACCTACACACGTTCGATCATGGCAGATAAGGCGATTCTAAAAGCTGACGAAGGCGGGATTTGGGGCGATCCACTAGCTGGTATTTCCATCGACAAGGGCTCCATTATTGTTAGTTTTTACGGGGGAAGTAATGATAGATGGTACGGGAATTACCGTTTCAGATTTCAAGATGAAGACTGGTACCTGATCGGTGCCACGGTGGGGTCCTTCTATTCGGGGACGATGACCGAAACGACGGGTGACGAGGAAGACTATAACCTGCTTACAGGTGATTATGTCAAACGAATCGTTGACGATCCCAAGGCTGAGAAGAATACCTCGCATACGATTACTGGCAACATGGGGAAGAAGAAGCTTCTGAAGCTAAGTGATTTTGTGGCGACGGGATCAACGGATCAGTTTTTAAAATAAGACGTGTCCGCGGCTGGATGCGTCGGTTGACGCGGATGGTGGGTGCGGAAGGGGAAGCAGTGGCGGAAATAGATGGATTTCCTCCATCTATTTTCGTCTTAAATCAACCGAAACACAGTATTGATGGATTTCCTACAGCTAATTTGACGCAATCTCCCCCTTTTGCCGCGAACGGCCAGATTTAACTGGAGATTTTCCATCTATTGTTCGATTTTAGTGAAAAACCCTGAAATTAGCTGTATCCAGTTAGTTGGTCTGGTACGAGTATCTAAACAACACCAAGCACACTCAGCTATCCACAAACCACGATCCACACTCAACCATCCACATGTCACCAACCACACACCACCAACGCCAATCGACCATCTACATGCGACTAGTCATTCATTTCTATCTACCACGCCACCAGCTCTCACGCTACCTTCAAATCGTCCAATCCCGCCGGCCAATATTCTCTCTTCACTCTTTTCTCTTTACGCTTCATTCTTCTAGCTCAATCCACCCGCCTTCCTCCCTCTTTTTACCCTCAAATTTGCCATGGAAATCCACCTTATACACACTTATCCCCAAAATTACCCACAGTATCAACATGTCCACAAACCAAGCTGTGCATAATCCTTTCAATATCTTATACACATATCCACAGAAAATGTTATCCACAGGTGGAGAGGACGATAACCGTTTCGACGTGATTCCGCTAGTCCGAACTACAAACCATACTGTATGCTTCTCACCGATATGCTCAGAAGATGCTTTTCCGCGTATGATTTGGTATGCTGTATTAAGTTGTAACATTGTTGTAATGTTATTGTAACAGTAACAATTGTGCCGACGTTCTGCTAAGCAGCTGACGCATTGGCGCCATCAACCTTCATCTTATATGCACGTAAGGACGTGGACAACTCCGCCTTTGGTCTAGGTTTCTTCACGACTTTTGGCTAAAGAAAGACAGTACCTTGGTGCGTTTAGCAAATGGCGATACTCCTTTATGATAGAGTTAACGTAGAGGAGAGCGAGGATTTGGCATGAGAACAAAAGCTTGGGTGTCCTATTTGCTAGCGTGCAGCGGACTGCTTTTGATCCCGTTAGTAGGGCTCATTTATATACATTTAAATCAAGATAACGGCACGGCGTACAGTTTAATGACGGATCTCGATCGACAGATACCTTTTATCCAAGGCTTCGTAGTTCCTTACTTATCCTGGTATCTCTTTCTTGCTGTAGGATTCCTATATTTAGCGTATCAAGATCGCTCGAATTATTTCCAGACACTCGTGGAATTTGTTATAGGTTTGCTTTTGTGTTATAGCGTCTATGCTATATATCAGACGACAGTACCGCGACCGGACATTGAAGGTAGTGATTGGCTGCTGGGGACGGTGCAGTGGGTGTATCGCTCGGATGAACCGTTTAACTGTTTTCCCAGTACACACGTGTTAACGGCCTACCTCATGATGAGAGCCTATATCCGATCCAAGCGGATTGCGAAGCCTTACACCATCCTTGTAGCGAGCATGGCAGTTCTCATTATCGTTTCAACATTGTTCGTTAAGCAGCATGTGCTGATGGATATTGTGGGTGCAGTGCTTGTGGCTGAAGGAGTCGTCTATCTAGTGGAGAGAAGTAGAAGAACGTGGTTAACAAGATCGACCGCTGCTAGTGCGCGGCAGGATAAGCTCGAAAGGGGACTGAAGCAATGAGAAGCAAAGGAAAGCTTTTGATACTGACGGGCAGTCTTGGCGATGGGCACAATAAAGCAGCACAAGCTATTCTTGAAGCGGTACGTATGTATAGGCCGGATATGGAAGTGAAGGTCGTCGATTATTTGGCGTGGACGCATCCGTATCTGCATGGGTTCGGTAAGTACTGTTATATGCAATGGGTGAAAAGCTTGCCCTCCGTATACGGTTTTCTATATCACAAGACTAGACATGATACCGCGTTATCCCATTTGTTCAAAAGAATGAAGTCATTCAGCACCGACCGGATGCTGGATTTGTTAGAAGAGGAAGCGCCCACGGAAGTCGTGTGTACATTCCCAGGTGCTGCGGCAGCGATGTCTTATCTAAAATGTAACGGCCTTACGATCGTGCCGACCGTGACGGTCATCACCGATTACACCGATCACAGCTACTGGATTCATCCGGGGACGGATAAGTATTTGGTCGGGGCGGAGCATGTGAAGCAGGCGCTCCTGCGGTATGCGATTCCTGAACAGCGTATCGTTGTGACAGGGATACCGCTTCGGATGCCATTCACACAAACCTACAATCGTGAGGAGCTTCGTGATAAATATGGCTTGCACCGCGACATGCCAACTGTCCTTGTGATGGGCGGGGGCCATGGGCTGATCGGGAAGTCGTTTAAATCGGTGCTGCAGTCGGACGATCTGAAGGCACCCGTGCAATTTGTTTTCGTTTGTGGTCGCAATGAGAAGCTGAAACAGCATTTGGAAGAGGAGCTAGGCGGCTCGAACACGCACCATCATGTGATGGTGACAGGGTTTGTCGATCATGTGCATGAGTTGATGGCATTATCCGATCTGATCGTGACGAAGCCAGGCGGGCTCACCGTTTCCGAAGCGCTTGCGCTGGATCTGCCGATGATGCTGTACAAGCCAATTCCAGGCCAAGAGCAGGCAAATGCAGCCTATCTTGTTGGAATCGGCGCAGCCGTCGAAGTGAAGAACGCAGCTGAGATGAAAAGCCAACTGTTAGAGGTCATCGCGAATCAATCTGTTTTGCTCAAGCTGAAGAAGAATGCACAAATGAGTCATCGCCAACCAGATGTGCTTCGCACGGTAGATGCGATTTTGGAAACGGAGCATCATTATCTTCCGATTCAGGATGGCTTACAATTTTCTTATGCCAATGTTTAAAATAGAGCTCAAAATAACCCTATTTCCTCCCTTTTTTGAGGTGGGGGAATAGGGTTATTTTGAGCTGAAGGGGAGCTATTTATCTTCTTGCATCGTCACGATAATATCTTGGGCATAGTTGCCGAATTGTTTGCCAAATAGCGTAACACCACCACAATTCGTGGACGTTTCTAAGGAGGCAATACGGAAATGAATATCTTGGGAGAATAAGATATTCAGGTCGTGAATAGTAGTCGCTGAGATTTGTGTGCCATCTAGAAAGGACCCCTGCGGATTCACGGTAATAATTTTCAACAGACCATGCTGTGTGTTGCCATTACCCCACCAGTCGGGGGAGAGTACCCCTCTGTGTTTACCGAAATCACCAGGGCAGGTCCACTGTCCGAGTGGCTTATCGTTGATCGAAAAAGAAATATCCGAAGGCCAATTCTCGTTAAAGCCAGGAGCTTCCGAGCAGATTTCAAATGAAATCTCTAGCGTGCGAAGCTTCTGGTTGCTGTGGAAAAAGTTTGGGATACGGTACTCCACATAGCCGCTGCCGAACCAAAGAATGCCTGCTTGTACGTGCTGTGGATCCGCAAAGTAACGGGGATCATCCAGCACGCCAATCAGCTGTGTCGGTGACGCCAAGCCACATGTTGGGTTCACGTCGAAGGAGGCGTATTGGCCGATGGGAATCGCAACCGTCGTTGTCGGATGCTCATAGGGCTTCTTCGACTTAAATTGAAGTGTGGCTTGTTCAAGCTGCAGGTAGCAGATCTTTTGCGTGCCGCGCACACCGGTCACGTTCTCCGACCGCACAATACCAGCTTGCTCCAGTTTCTGAATATGTTTCGTTACGATCGCTGACGAAATCTCTAGTCGCTGGGACAGCTGTTTAATATTTAATGGCGCTTCGCCAAGAAGCTCAATCATTTTCACGCGAGTTTCCGATGAGAAGCATTCCAGGAAGGGCATGTTTTTGGATGAAACCTCAATTTGCATAGGGGGAACCTCAACTTTGTAGGCATTTTTGTTTCTATTGTATAACCTACAAGTTATTTAAACAACTTGATGTGAGTATTTGTTGGATATTTGTATAGGTGCCCGAATGATGTTGTATTCTCTACAACATCATTCGGGCTTTCGGGGCTAAATCGCCCCTGATGTTGTATTTGATACAACAATCTGAGGCGAAAAGCCCCAATTAGGCCAAAAACAGCCAATCATATTGCATAAAATGCAACATAGATGCCCATAACGGCTGTTTCCCGGCAATCATGTTGCACATCATGCAACTTGCCGAGAGTGTGACGGCTGAATACGGGCTTCGAATACTTAGTCCCACCCGACCGCGACCCCGCACCCGCACCCGCACCCGCAC
>NZ_CAKMMW010000038.1:0-36838 GCF_927798215.1 Paenibacillus allorhizoplanae | reverse complement strand
CCCGTACCCCGTACCCCCACTATTCACCAACCAGTCCCCAGCAACTAGCACTCAGCCAGCTTTAACTTGTGATCCCGACTTTCAACCAACCACCACTTCATCTGTTACTTTAAATGGATTTTATACAGCTATTTTGAAGGGAAAACAACGGAAATTCCAATTAGATGGAATAGGTGCAGTTAATTTATCCCATTTACCTCGATATTGCTAAAGTGAGCAAATATAACTACATAAAATCCATCTAAACTCAATTTCAGCGCGTTTTGAGTGAATTTAGATGTACAAAATCCAGTTAATTCGTGTGTGGGGTCGGTGATTGGATAGTTACTTGGTAAGTTGTTAGCTTGTGGTTGAAACTCAAAACAAACATAAAAGCCCCCGTTTCCCTCCGAAGGAGGGTGGGTGGCTTGCATGGATCCCTTTGCTGACGGAATCAGATCTTTAATTCCCCAAGCTTAATCAGTTCTACAACCGCTTGTGAACGACCCTTTACGTTCAGCTTTTGCATGACGTTCGATATATGATTCCTCACAGTCTTTTCACTTATGAAAAGCTGCTGTGCGATATCCTTTGTCGTTTTGTCCTGCACTAAGAGTTCGAATACTTCGCGTTCGCGGTTCGTAAGTAAAAATTTGTTTTTGTGGTCGCTGCCCATGGATGTGTGGAAACCATTGTATAAATCCCTTAATTTATAAGGGTTTATTTGTTTTCGATGCAAATTTGATGCAAATTTATTTTTGATGCAGTATAATAGCCTTATTAGCTGTAATAGTCAGGGGCGAAAAGAAATGGCGAAGATAACCAAGGATACTACAAAAGATTATATATACGAAGATGAGAATGCAAAAAAGAACCCGTTTTGGTTCCAAGTTATGATTAACGGCAAGCGAGTTACGCGGCGCGGATTCAAGACTAGAGGAGAAGCGAAGAAGGCGCGAGCTGTCTTGATTGCAGATCTTAGTAAGGATATCTATATCGAGCCGAACAAAATGCCGTTCGGTGTCTACTTTGATACGTGGTTGTCTGCTCGCGCTAACATTGCTCACTCAACACGTAAAATGTATGAGTCTTATTTCCGAACTCATATAGATCCGTTAATAGGCGATGTTCCATTATCGAAACTTACAGTCACGCATATTGATAAATTAATTGCATCGCTTCGTGAAAAAGAACTCGGAGACGAAATGGTGAAAAGAATATACGCTACTGTTAATGCATCTCTAAATGCTGCTGAGAAAAAGGATCTCGTTGCCAAAAATGTAGCGAGTAAAATTGAGAAGCCAACTGTTGAGCGAAAGGAACGACTTGTTTGGGATATTGATACAGTTAGAGAATTCTTTCAAGCAACGAAAGACGAAAGTAGATATTGGATTGCTGCTTACCTGGCTGTAATGACTGGAATGCGTCAAGGGGAAATCCTTGCGATACGCTGGTCTGATATTGATTTGGAAAAGGGTATTATACAAGTGAGACGTAATTTAATAAAAAATTTAACCATATTCTCAGGACTCAAGACTGAGAAGAGTCGGCGTACAATCACTATATCTCAGCAAGTCATTGCGATACTCGAAGAGCAGAAGCAGAAGAATGAATTGGAGAAACAAAATCCCAAAGTGGATTATCAAGATAATAATCTTGTTGTTTGCAGCTCAAGGGGAACGCCTGCAACAGCCACTAAAGTGATACACGCATGGAAGACGATGCAAACAAAGCATAAGCCCGCTAACGCTCCGACGATTACATTTCACGATCTCAGGCATACTCACGCTTCAATAATGCTGAAGCAAGGTGTTCACCCTAAAGTTATATCTGAGCGACTTGGGCACTCTACAATTACGATTACACTAGACACATACTCACACCTGTTGCCTAATATGCAGGAAGAGGCAGCGGAAGCTTTAGAATACACCATTGGCATGCAATTCTAAATCCCAAAGAATGAGGATGCTGACATGACTAGGAACACTCCATTCGGCGGACCAATCACATCACAGCGGCAGGCATTCAAGTTTATGTTAAAGAAGAACGACGCACTTCATAGGCGCGGGTTACTTAAACTACACATGGATCAAAAGCGGAAAAGGTTGATTAGAAGTCAAATGGAGGCGAATAGTGATGTTATTATCCGATCACATTAGAGAGACCGCTGATATTATAGCTGGCTATGTTACGGGTACGTTAGTCATTGAAAATAACACTGTTAGCCTCCTGAAACTCGATGGTGAACTGATTACAGTAAATGAGGATTATTCAATAGAAGTGAGAAACGATCGGATATATGAGTCCGTTACAGTTAGTCAAGTGATTGATTTAAGGACTGAAGAAGGATGGCCTTTATTAAGTGGTATTTATACAAGAATAAAGAAAATCGTTACTTTGAATTAATTTTCACAGCCGCAAATCAACCGTAAAAAGAAAGTAGATTCTCCGACTTCAAAACGCCGCCATTAGGTTTTAGATGTGGTAAATTTATATCATAGGAAATCGAGAAGAGGGCAAGACACCCGAACGCTAAAGAGCATTGGCCGCGCAGCAGTAGTGAATAGCTGTGTGTGAGACCGACTCATTGACGGGATCGTCAGCCCTCTTTTGGTTTTCTTAAATACTTATTGGGATGGTGAAAGTATGTCAGTAAGAGCAAAGTTTAGATGCGTCCAAAAGGAAGGAAACAATCTCCGACTAGAAGTCGTGATTTCTGGTTCCGAAGAAAATAAAGATTTTTGGAAATATACTCCTGCTGGTCAAATTCAAATGAGCGTTGACAATGAAAAGGCTCAGGAGCAATTTGAAGTAGGCAAAGAATACTACGTCGATTTCACACCGGCTAACGAGTAAGTAATATAATCGCAACGATGACTAAAAATCTATGGTCGCTTTCCGACAAGAGTAAACCGATCGTTGCGATCTTTATCAAAATTTGATTAGACAAGCCTCGAACTATGTTGGAAAATGTAGGAACGAGGGGGTGACCAATCATGGCTGTAAAAGTAGAACTCTTTTCAGAATTTAATAGTAGTGACGAATTGCAAAGAAAAGTTAATAATTTTCTTGCTAATTTACCAAATGAATCAGTTATTGATATAAAATTAAGCAGTTCAGGTTCTGAAGACGATAAGAGCAATCGTTATACTGATATTATGGTGATTTATAAAGACTAGCACTCCACCGCGGGTGCTTTTTTTATTGCCTTGCAACCGCATTTACACAGTGGAATGATCCTAAGCGCTTGGGTTGAGGTAACGTAGGAGGCCTGATTAAGCCGATGGCACGACCTTATCGTTTCACTTTTTAAGTGCGGTTTAAAAGCGTCTGTGAGGCGTTTTGGGATTGGTGCTCACGAATGTGTGTTCTGTATCTTAAAATGGCTGATATGGGCGCTGAGGGCTTTTGGTGATGAGATAATGGGTGTATCTGGATAATGCATTGAATAATACTTCTAGGAAATTCTCATTGACCACTATATAATCTAATAATCATAAATATTAGGTTGGTGAGATATTCCTGATGGCAAACTTTGATGAGATTAGTCCAGAACTTTTTGTTAGGATGTCAAAATTTAGAACCGAAGTTAAGGATCTCTTAACAAATTACTATCAATTCACCGAAGAAGATGCATACAAAGGAATATACAACTACAGAAAAGTATTTCCTAAGTTAATGGAGTATACAAAAGCAAGTGAAGTTGCATCTAGAATAAGACATAATCAATATATTGGCGGTGCCGAGCAGTACGAGGAATATTTAGATTCGATGAATTCAGTAGTGAAGATTCTTGCTGATTCTAAGAAACTTCCTGAAGTAAAGAATAAAGCCGCTGAGATTTGCCCTAGCTGCAAGCTTTTTAAATACATCGGCGAATCATGCACTTTTTGCGGTTCAAACGACAAGGGATTAAAAGTTACATCTTAAGAAAAGAAAAACCACCAGCGGGGGCTAGTGGTTGACTTGATTATTTCTTGTCTTTAGGAGGATTAGGATCATTGCCGTAGCTATTCGACTGAGCAATCTGTCCATTTAAGTTATGGATACGATGCTCTGTTTTGTCTTTGATAGCTTGTACTCTACCAAGGTCTTGAGTCGCTTTCTTAGTATCGCCATGGCTTACAACTTTGCCGCCTTGCTTGTTATCCCAACCACCTTTGGGATTTGGAACAGTGTGAACACCTGGTTTCTTAGTAGCCATGAGCGAGCCTCCTAAATGTGTGTTTGTCCTACAAAGCCATTATATAATGCTACATATGGATGTACTATTGGCAAAACGACCAAATTGCCTATTTATTTTCCATAACCTTGGTCATGAGTGAAGTGGCTGCTGCTTTTACTTTAGATAGTCCTGTTTTTTGTATGTGGTATCCAAAGTCATACGGATGTCCTTGTAATTCTTGTTCTAAGCTACCAATCATATACTCAGTTCCATCTACAATATCTTTGTAAGCAACAATTAATTGTTCGTGTTCATCCCTAAGTGACATCGGTGGGATTGTGGATTTTAATTCCCTTTGAAATTTCAAAAAAGAGGACAACTCTTCTCTGAGATTTAATTTCCTTTCAAGATGATCCCACTTTTTATCCGGTTGTTGGTTTACATGTTGAAGATACTCAGTGGCTGGTCGTAAGGATTCTTCCAACTTGAAGATAATTTTAATATAGTCCATATTTTCTTGTTGTTGAGACATTGTAATCAGCTCCTTTTGGAAAAATAGGGCATTTAATATTCGACGTGGAATAAAATAACCCTCTTTTATCGTAACATATTTTTCAAATTGCTTGGGATATTAAGGAATAAACGTTCGCGGGAACGAGTATTCGTAAGATCGAGTATCTCAAACATCCCGAAAATGACAGAATTTGACCTTAAATCGAATTTGAAGTGATGACTTCATAATAAGTAAAATGATCTTGTACTTCTCTTCTCTCTAGTAACTAAGTACAAGGATCTTAAACACAGAGCGAAGCAATTGTGTGCTCTTGACCTATAGATTTACCAGTCATTAAAACGATTGAAAAACATAACGGCCATGAAATGGTCGAGTGGAGGTGTGGAACGACGGTGAGTTCCACGGTCTCCTATCTCATACGACACCGCTTGGCGGCGCTGCTTTATGCTCTAAATAAACTACATACGATAACGAAGCCTGTTCTTTCGAGAATGGGCTTTTTCTATTTCGGGGAAAGAGAGTGGTTTAAACATGGCTAAAGTTAAGATAACAGGCGGAATGAATCCATTTAGCACAAGGATATTGATCGATGATCAACCATTAAAGAGTGCAACGGCAATTAGTTATAGTGTGTCAGTCGATCAGATACCTACTCTGACAGCTGAGATCAACTTAAGTGAGACTGATATAGAAATGGATGCATCGTTAACCCTTTATACCGAGGTAAACGGAAAGAGATACAAGTTAGTCGAGGTATGACAAGCGAACAGAATAGAGGCAGGGCAGCAGAGGATAGGTATTACGATAAGTTCAAGCGTGATCGAGATTCCAAAGCGTTCTATAATTCTTCATTCTGGTTGAGTGTTCGTGAGCAGGCTCTTATTCGTGACCATTACTTATGTCAACACTGTCTCAAAGAGAAGAAGTTAGTACCTGCTGACATGGTCCATCACATCGTACCTATCCGTGATGATAAGGATAAAGCACTAGAGCTCGAGAACCTACTGAGTCTGTGTAATCCATGTCATAACAAGGTTCATGGTGGTAAAGAGAAGGCGACGACTAAGAAGAGAGCAGCACGTGTCATTCAATCGGTGGCTAATCGCGACCATAGGTGAAATCAAGCACATCGTGAGACGCTCTCAGTGACGCTTAGAGGCGTCATGCCTGTCCGATGACCGAACAGATGCGAACAGTGACACGCCCCCCTGCCTTGGATTCTGAGGGGCTTTAAATGCTAAGACCGCGTGTCCACATTCGTTTTCGGCGCGTAACAAAAAATCGTATGGGAGGGGGGGTTCAATGTTTAAACCCAAAGCTATTATAACAACGGTTGCAGCGAGGGAGTTATTCAAAACTCTGGTGAGGGAACTTGAGATAGACAACAACCTGAGTGAACGAACAATCATGCTGGTTGATAATATGGTGCTACTTGAGCAATTGAAGCGGGCGCATATTGAGGATATTCGGAAGCGTGGATCGGTAGAATTATTCAAAAACGGAGCACAGGAAATGTACAGGTCAAACAAATCGGTCGATGCTGTCTTAAAGATTGTTGAACAGCAACGTAAATTACAGGCTGAGCTAAAGCTTACACCGGCATCAGATCGGAAGGTCGCAGGCCTAGTTAAGCCGCCGGAAGGTGGCGATAATGATGGCGAGCACAGCAAGGATAATCGAGACGACTTCGAAAAGTTCTAAACTCCAAACCACAGATTACGCCAGAGCAGTCGTTGCTCACTTAATAGTCACATCGAAAAAGGTTTATCAAGCATGTGAACGTCATCTAAACGACCTAAGCCGGCAAGATACAAAGGGCTTCCCTTACATCTTTAATGAGGATAAAGGTTACCGACCAGTTACTTACATCGAGCAATTCTGTAAGCCGTCGCAGGGTGACTTCGATCGACTTGAATTGCAGCCATGGCAGCATTTTGTAATTGGTTCGTTGTATGGCTGGGTCCATAAGAAGACAGGGGTTCGAAGGTTTAAAGAGGGCTTGATTTATGTTGGCAGAAAAAACGGGAAGACTACACTTATTAGTGGATTATCCTTGTATGCTGCCTCAAAAGATGGAGAAAACGGGGCTCGAGTCTTCCAGCTCGCCAATTCGAAGGAGCAAGCAAGGGAGCTATTTGACGAGTGTAAGGCAATGGTTAGGTCATCGAATCTTCTTGATCGTCACTTTGAATCCACTCTACATGAAATCAGATATGGCAAGACTGTTTCTAAAATCGTGCCATTGGCTACGGATAGCAAGAAGCTTGATGGTAAGAATGCATCGTTTGCGGTATTCGATGAGATCCACGAATATAAGGGTTATAAACTCATAAACGTTATCAAAAACAGTACCGGCGCCCGCTCTCAACCGATGCTTATTTACATTACGACAGCTGGTTATCAACTTGACGGCCCACTCATGGATTACTATGAGAAGGGGGCAGATGTTTTAAGTGGCGTCCTTACCGATGAGCGTACATTCTAATTCATGGCCGAACTGGATGAGGAAGACGACTTAAATGATTCATCTAAATGGATAAAGGCAAATCCTAGTCTTGGGACAACGCTAAAAATCGATACGTTAATTGAGGAATGGGAGAGCCGGCAGCACATCCCGGCAGAACGCAACGACTTTATTACTAAGCGTTTAAATCTCTTCGTCCAATCCGATGAGCAATCTTTCATCGATTTCGAAATCATTAAAAAGAATAATGCTTTAATCGATTTGGATTCATTAAGGGGAAGAAGTTGCATAGGGGGATTTGACCTATCGCAAACAGAGGACTTTACAAGCGCGTGTCTCGAGTTCGATCTCGATGATGGACGCGTTTTTGTTTTGTCTCATTCTTGGGTACCTCAGAAAAAAGTGGATCTTGATAATGAAAAGCTTCCGTTCGAGGAATGGAAAAAAGAAGGGCTGCTCTCCATATGTCCAGGTGCTTACGTTGATTACAAATACGTACTAGAGTGGTTCATTAAGAAATCAGAGTTGTATCAAATCGATCTAATCACCTTTGATCCAGCCAATGCGTACCGGTTGGTGGAGGATATGAAGAATTTCGGTTTCAAATGCGAAATCGTCCGTCAAGGTCCATTAACATTAAACGCTCCACTCAAAGATATTAAAGAGCTACTGCTTGATGGAAAAGTAATCTATAACAATAACAAACTGCTTCGCTGGTATTTGAACAATGTGAAGCTTGTTGAGGATCGAAACGGAAATTGGCTACCAACAAAGCAGGGAAGATACCGTAAAATAGACGGTTTTGCCGCTTGGTTGAATGCACATTCCGAGGTAATAAAGCGAATGGCAATGCCAGAGTTAAGCGGCAGTGTTGACTTTGTTTCCATCAAAGACCTGCTAAGGAGGTGATGAAAATTTGAATATATGGCAGAGGGCTAGAGTCGCGTGGAATGTAATTCGAAATAACGTCAACGCGGTATCTGATGGCAATTTCTCGAAATGGTTCCGTGGTGGGAAATCGATATTTCAGTGGGGGAAAAGTGGCCAGTTAGCCAGCAATGAAACGATATTTGCTGCTATCTCGCGACTGTCTAACTCGCTTTCGACGTTGCCATTAAAGTTATATCGTGATTTTAAACCTGTTGAAACCGATGTATCTGACAAAATATCGAATGCTCCAAACAATAATATGACCAGCTTTGATTTCATTCGTACAATCGAGACGCATAGAAACGTTCATGGAAACGGGTATGCATTAAAGATGTATGGGAAGGCACATCAGCTGGAGCAATTGCTCATACTGGATCCAACCCGAGTAACTCCGATCGTAGAAGTCGATTCAGGTGATTTGTGGTACGAAGTAGACGGAGAAAAGGGACGATATTACATCCATAATCTCGATATGATACACGTTAAACACATTCATACTATACAAAATGGCTACAAAGGTATTAGCCCTATTGATGTTCTTAAAAATACAATCGACTTTGACCGAGAGGTTCGTGAGTTTAGTTTAAGCCAGATGGAGGGAGCTATTCACGCATCCTTCATTCTTAAATACGCGGCACACATCGGCAAGGAGAAGAAGGCAGAAGTAATTGCTAATTTCAAGGACTTCTACAAAGACAATGGCGGCGTTTTAATCCAGGAGTCAGGTATTGAAATTGAGCCAATCGAGAAAAAATTCATCGACACAAAGGTATTTGAGGTCGAGAAGATTACCCGATCACGTGTAGCGACTGTTTTTAATATGCCAGTCAGCATGTTAGGAGAGACCGACGGGGCCAGTTACTCCAGTATGGAGCAGATGAGTCTTGAATATGTAACGTACACACTGTTAGCCATCGTCCGTCAGTATGAACAAGAATTTAATAGAAAGCTTCTCACAACACAGGAGCGCCGATCGGGACTTTATTACAAGTTCAATGTCGGCGCTCTTTTGCGTGCGGATACGGCCACACAGATGGAGGCATTCTTCAAGGCTGTTAGGTCCGGTATTTACAAACCAAATGAAGTGAGAGCTTTCCTCGAACAACCTCCTGAGCCGGGTGGAGAAAAGCTTTATATCAGTGGTGATTTATACCCGATTGATACGCCAATTGAGCAACGGAAGGGGGTGAATACAAAAAATGAGTAAAAAGTTTTGGGAATTTAAAAACCAAACGACTGATGAAGCAGACCTCTACCTCTATCTAGAAATCGCATCATGGGGCGGCGGATTTTACGCTCACTCAGCTAAGAGCTTCAAGGGAGAACTGGATGCACTTGGTGAACTTAAAACGCTGAACGTGTACATCAATTCCCCGGGTGGTGATGTCTTTGAAGGTGTGGCTATATACAACATGCTTAAGCGTCATAAAGCACATGTAAATATTCATGTGGATGGCTTAGCGGCATCGATTGCATCAGTAATTACCATGGCCGGCGACACAATTATCATGCCAAGTAATGCAATGATGATGATCCATAACGCCTGGATGTACACTGCGGGCAATTCCAAAGACCTGAGAGAAGCGGCTGACATGCTTGATAAGGTCGATACATCGATAAGGCAGTCTTACCTTACCAAAGCTGGCGACAAGCTCTCTGAGGAGGATCTCATAACGCTTATGGAAGCAGAATCGTGGCTGACCGCTCAAGAGGCATATGACTATGGACTTTGTGATGTAGTAGGAGAGGTTAAGCAAGTAGCGGCCTTGGCAAACAATGGTCTACTAGCTAAATACCGCAATGTTCCCGCAGCAGTTATTCCGAAAGAAGAGCCTGCAAAACCAGAAAATAAGGGCTTAACTGAGGAACAAAGAGCGGAAATCACAAGAAACGCTAGTCTAGAATTACAAAATTTGAATTCATACCTGGGAGGTATTTTTAGATGAAAACTTTATTCGACATTAAGAACGACCTAGTAACAATCGGTGCTGCTTACGCTGCAGCAAAGCAAGATAAACTCGCGGAAGCTTCTAAGCCTGATGCGAGCATTGAGAACATCAAGGCACTGGAAACAAAGGAATCCAACTTGAAAGCTCGCTTTGATATTCTTCAAAAAGAACACGATGAAATGGAAGGAGAGCAGCTCAAAAACCTACAGCGTAATCCGATCGAGGGTGTTTCTGACCCTAAAGCAAAGGTAGTTTCGGCTAAAGCGGGCCTGATTCGTGCAGTAATGGGTGGAAAAGCAGTTGCTCCGGAGATCAAAGCTGCGCTTGGTGATAAAAACAGCACAGGTGGCGAGAAAATCCTTCCGAGCACAATGACTACTGAACTTCTTCATGAGCCGTTCGTGAAAAATCCACTACGTGATGTTTCGACAGTGACAAGTGTTACGAATCTCGAAATTCCAAAAGTGAGTTTCACACTTGATACGAATGATGATTTCATTGCAGATACGGCTACTGCTAAAGAGTTGAAAGCTGATGGCGATGTTGTAACGTTCGGGCGCTTTAAATTCAAGGTATTTGTTCCGATTTCTGAGACAATCCTCTCTGCTACAGATACAAATCTAGTCCAAACGGTCGATCAAGCGCTGCAAAGTGGACTTGCAGCAAAAGAGAAGAAAGTTGCTTTCGCCACAACTCCAGCTACTGGTGAGGAACTAATGAGTTTCTACTCCACACAAAACGGTATCACGGAAGTAGTTGGCACAACTATGTTCAAAGCAATCAAAAACTCAATCGCTGCTCTTCATGAAGACTACCGCGAAAACGCGAAAATCATGATGCGTTATGCAGATTACGTTGATATCATTGAAACACTTGCAAACGGCAGCACTACGCTTTACAACGCTCAACCCGAGCAAGTTCTAGGCAAGCCGGTTGTGTTCTGTGACTCTGCGACTAAACCAATCGTTGGTGACTTCCGTTACTCGCACTTTAACTATGATCCGCAAGTTCTGTATGACCGTGACAAGGATGTTAAAACGGGTATTGAATTATTCGTTCTGACGGCTTGGTTAGATCACAAAATCAAGCTTAAATCTGCATTCCGTATCGCGAAAGTTGTTCCGGAAGTCTAAAAAGTGGGGGCATGACCAATGCTCGACTTAAGTGAAGTAAAAGATTATCTGCGCATTGATGGGAGCGAGGACGATACTGTCCTCGCTCTTCTTATTGATGCGGCAATCAACTACATGACAAACGCTGGTGTTCTGGAGTCCGAAAGTTCACTCTATAAACTGGCCTTGATGTTGTATGTGTCGCTTCACTATGAAAACCGAG
The DNA here is from genome assembly GCF_927798215.1 of Paenibacillus allorhizoplanae. Taxonomy (NCBI): domain Bacteria; kingdom Bacillati; phylum Bacillota; class Bacilli; order Caryophanales; family Paenibacillaceae; genus Paenibacillus; species Paenibacillus allorhizoplanae. Next base: position 25,502 of record NZ_CAKMMW010000038.1, on the reverse strand, counting down.
ATCCTTCAGCAAAAATATCAGGTTTTAATTTTTCTCTTGAAAGCATCATCATGCAATTGAAGTAGGAAAGAGGTGAAAAACAAATGAAAAAGTTTGTCGTTACTGCAGATTTCATTGATAAAAATACGAAGATTCAGTACGATATTGGATCTGTTTTTGAAGCTTCTTCCAAAGAGCGCGCAAATGAGTTGAAAAGCTCTGGCTATCTTGGGGAAGAAGTCATTACTCCTGATGATAAAACCAAGAATGCTCCACCAGCTGGCGAAAAGGGCGGTAAAAATCAACCTCTCCCAGAAGTCACAACAGACGGAAAAGAAACCCCTCAAAGTGGGGAAGTGACTGAATAAATGATTGAAGCCGGTAAGCTCAGGCATGTTGTCACAATCAAATATCTGAAGCCAACGAAGAGTTCTTTCGGTGGCGACAATACACAAGAATGGCTTGATTTCTTGACCGTTCGAGCCTCGAAAGAGCCCCTAATTGGTAAAGAGTATTTTAACGCTGCAGCAGTACAGAGCCTTGTTCAAGTTAAGTTCAGATCTCGCTACAAACCAGGTATTACAAATGCAATGCGAATACATCACGGTGAAGAAGTTTACGAGATTCTGTCCGTGATCAATGTTCAATCACTTAATAAAGAATTACTTTTCTATTGTAAGTTGGTGATTTGATGAGGCGTGGCGATATCGAAGGATTGAGACAACTTGAACGTGACATGCGGAGACTTGGACAGGTTCCTCAGAAGGTGGCTACAAAAGCCGCTAGAGCAGGCGCTGCTATTGCGAGGAAGGCGGCAAAAGCGAACGCTCCAGTGGACACGGGACAGCTTAAAAAGAGTCTCATCATGAAGGCAGAACGCAAGGTGAAGCCGGGCAAGAAGGTTTTCGGTGTCATGCCAAGTCCGCACATGAACGATGTCCTAGTCAAGATTTCCAAGCGAGGTAAACGATCATACTATCCAGCTTCTCAAGAGTATGGGTGGACGACAAATGGTCATTACACACCAGGTTATCGTTATCTTCGTCATGCAATCGAGAACAACGATGACAAGATCGAAAAGGCAGTTATTGAAACAGCGGGCAAAGAGATTGATAAGATCCTGAGGGGTTGAGCTAGTTGAGATTTGAAGAAGCACTTGCGACAGAGTTGCAATCGATACCTGCGTTGGAGAATGGCGTGTTTCCTTTGGTTGTTAGTGAAGGGAAGCAGGCGCCATATGCAGCTTATATGTCTAACGAAGGTATGAAATTAAAAACCTTAGCCGGCTTTATAGACAGAAAGAACATTTCTGCTGAGATCAACATTGTGGCTAAGAGTTACCCTGATATAAAACAACTCACAACTCTCGTAATGGATAAGCTTATCAGTTTCCAGTCGCGAGTAATAGGAGATGAAACGGGGCCTCTTATCCAAGATGTGAACTTCACAGAAGATCCTAAAGAGGGCTTTGAGTTTGAAACTGAACTCTACAGATCCACAATTCCATTCCAAGTTTATTTATAGGAGGTCGTTAATTTGGCACAAAGAGCAATGGGCACCATTATTAAAATCGGCGCGAACTCTATCGCTGAGGTTACATCAATTACCCCGCCTGAAATGACGGCAGACACAATTGACACAACAACTCTATCGAGTCCAGGCGGATATAAAGAATCCATTCCTGGGTTTAAAGATGGTGGCGAAATTGGAATCGTCGGGTTCTTTAATCCTTCAGACACACTAGGTCAAATAGCTCTTTACAACGCTTTTAACAATGGCACGGTTGATTCTTACACAATCATCTTTCCAGCCGCCTTAGGCGCGTCTTGGACGTGTACAGGAGGAGTGACGGGCTTTAAAACGACTGGCGTTGAAGTCGATGGAGCCATTGGCTTTGAGGCTACAATAAAAATTGCGGGAGCTCCGTCCATGGCTACAACAGCCAGTGCGGGGCTCTCTGCTTTATCCCTAACGGGTACCGGCGGAGCACTCTCTCCTGCATTCGCCAACACAAACTACAGTTACTCATTCAGTGGTGTTTCTGCTACTTCAGCAACTGTAACGGCAACGGCGGCAGCGCACACGCTCAAATTATACATTGATGGAGTGTATTCACAGGATCTAGTCAGCGCATCTCCATCTGCTTCAATCCCGTTGACACTCAACGTAGGTAAGAAACTGACGATCCTTGCAAATGAGACAGGGAAAACACAAAAGGTTTATGAAGTAGTAGTTGTGAAAACGACTTAATGATAATTGGATTTTCACGGGCTAGGACTTAACAGTTCTGGCCTTATTTTATTATTCGGAGGATGAAAATACCATGGCAAATGAAAACAATAATGATGTAATAATTATCAATCTCGATAGACCACGTGTAATACGCTTCGGGCATTTGGCCCTGAAAAAATTATCGGCAATGACAGGGTTGACCATTGAACAATTGGCGTCCAACGATACTGATCTTGAACAGTTAGAAACAATTATCTACTGCGGGATTTTTGCAGACGCACTGGAGAATGGCGAAGAATTAAAGCTTGAACAAATGGAGTTATTGTTAGATAAAGCGCCAAATCCCAAGCATTATATGGACAAAATGGCCGAAGCACTTTCTTATGCTTATGGAACTAACCAAGTGCAATCTGAGGGAAACGCGCAAGCGGGGAAGCCGACTCAGAATCGGGCGAGTCGCAGGAAGAAGTAAAACCATTTGATTGGCAAGAGTCATACAGAGCCGCAGTGAAGGTCGGTATTAGTAAGAGGGACTATGACTACATGACTCCTTTTGAGTTAAGGGTTCACATTGAAGAATATTTCGAACGTGAAAAATTCATGCAGAAAGAACGCATTACAGCGGCTTACATGGGCGCTTATTTTGAGCGCGTGAAGAAAATGCCGGATATTAAAAAGTTGTTTGAAAACGACCAACAGGAAGTTAAACCAAAAGAACAAACTGGCGCCGAAATGCTCGCGGAGGTGACTCGACTAAACGCGATGTTCGGTGGGACAGTTGAATAATTGAAGTGAATGTGGAGGGCGACTATGTCGCTCTTTTTGCATTCAAGGGGGTGGACGTTATTGCAGTAGTACGTAACCTAGTAATTCGTGCTGGAGCAGACTTTAGCCAAATGAAGAAAGAAATGCAAAGCGCACAAAATAGCATGAAAAACTTTGGTAAGGGAATGAAAGCGGCTCTTGGCGGACTTGCTGCTGCACTTGGTGGATTAGCGCTTGGTATGGGCCTCGGTTCAGCTATAGAAGATGCAATTAAGTTTGAAGCATTGATGGGAACCCTTAGTAAAACTCTCGGAAAGAGTATGACCGATTTTATCAAATGGCAGAACACTGTTGGCGATGCGATGGGGTTTTCTAAATTACAAGTCGCAGAGATGGGTAACAACTATTCTCTACGCTTGAAATCCATTGCTAAAGATGAGCAGGACCTACTTAAAAAGACGACTGATTTGATCAAAGCGGCTGCGGTCATTAGAAGTAGAACGGGTATGTCTGCAATCGAGATATCCGACCGTATGCGATCTGCGATGAACCAAGAGGCAGACGGTGCGGATGAGCTTGGTGTCAACGTACGTGTATCCTCAATCCAACAATCTAAAGCATATAAAGAGATGGCGAACAATGCCCCTTGGGAACAACTGAGTGAGCAGATGAAAAAGACAATTCTTTACTATCACATCTTGGATTCGACAACTGCTAACTTCGGAACGGAAATTGCTCAAAACACTGCATTACTTAAAGGCGGATTCACATCTGCTTTAAGTGACGCGAAACTCGCATTAGGGCAAGCATTCCTGCCTATCCTAAACCTCGCTTTACCCTTGCTAACGAAGATGGCTAGGGCTGCTGAAGTGGCCTTTCAAAATGTTGCGATGTTTATGCGGGCTCTTTTTCCTAAATCAAACATCAAGGCCGGCAATGCTCAAGTATCAGCGATAGACGCTCAAAGCGGTGCTGTAGATGGTCTGGGTGATTCTCTCGATGCAGCGGGCAAGAAAGCTAAAAAGGCATCAAATTCCCTCGCAAACTTTGATGAAATCAATGGTTTGGGTGGTGGTAGTAAAGATGATGAAAAAGATGATGCAGCAGCAGTGGGAGCGACGAACTCAGGTGGCCTAAGTATGAGTGGTGAAATTGAAGATGAGACAACAAAAATATCTTCAGCAGTCCAAGCAATGGCGAACAAAGTCAAAAAAGCTTTCGGTGAAATGACAGACTTCATAACTGAGCATAAGGAGATCATTATTGCGGCTCTTGGTGGTATTGCTACTGCCTTTGCAACACTTGCAGTAGTTAAGAGTGTCAGCCTTTTGCTCCAAGGAATTGGCGCTGCTATCGCTGCTATTTTGAGCCCGATAGGTCTTCTGGTTCTGGGGATTGCGGCATTATCCGGTGCGTTCATCTATTTCTACCGCAACAACGAGGGATTCAGAGACAAAGTTAAGGCGATTTGGGAGGAAGTCAAAGAAAGTCTCTCAGCTGCGTGGGATTGGATCGTATCAGCGGCTAAAGTAGCATGGGATGGCCTTGAGAAGTTCTGGGATAAAAACGGAGACGCAATAAAAGGAACTATTACTGCTACCTGGGAAGGAATCAAAACTTTCCTAGAGAGTACCTTTAATTTTATCGATACAATAGCTAAAGAAATTTGGGGCGGTCTTAAAGTCTTCTGGGGTAAATGGGGAGACGATATTACCGCTATTTTTAATTCAATTTGGCAAACCGTATCTAAAATATTTGTTGATGTGTTTGTTTTTATAAAGGACACACTCGGAAAGCTCGCTTCATTTTGGAATGAGTACTGGCCTTCTTTAGCAGAAGCTCTAATTAATGTGTGGAAGATTCTCTGGTTCCTCTTGGAGCCTTATGTAAATGCACTAATCAAAGGTATTAAGGGAGCTTTTGAAGCATTAATGCCAGCATTAGAAACGGTTTGGAAGGATATTAAGCAAGTCATTAGCGGTGCCCTAGATATTATTATGGGCGTTGTTAAAATTTTCATAGGGATATTTACTCTGGACTGGGATACTTTTTGGGGCGGTATCAAACAGACGGTAGTAGGCGTATGGGACAGTTTGAGCGGAATATTAAAATTAGCTTTGGACTCAATGATAGGCGTTGTAAATGTAGGTGCAGCGGCTTTGCGTGGTATTATTGTCGGTCTTTGGGAAGGTGTCCGTGAGAACACGAAAGAATTCCAAGCAGGCATTGCAACTATTGTTTCAAACGTCTGGGATGGAATCGTGTCTACAATTAAAAATTCGATTAACTCTATAACCGGAATGATTAACAGTTTTATTGATAATTTCAATAAAATTAAAATCAGCATTCCGTCGTTCACTAATCCATTCACTGGTAATACTGTAGGCGGGTTTGATATTGGAGTGCCGCAGATTCCGAAGATACCAATGTTGGCACAGGGCGGTATAACAGGAGTGAACAATCCTTTCCTCGCTATGGTTGGGGACAACAAGACTCAGCGGGAAGTTGTGGCGCCATTAGATGACTTAACTAGCATGATTTCTAGTGCTGTGGAAGCGGCTGTCTCTGCTGCTGGGAGGTCCTCGAACAACAATGGAAGTGGTGGAGTGGCTCAGGTAAATCTTTCTATTGATGGAACAACTTTTGCACGACTCATCGCACCTTTCATGGATAAAGAAACTACTCGCGTAGGCGGTGCAATGATTAGGACAACATAGGGGGTGGCATTATTGACTACTGCATTATTAAACATCGGTGGGGTTGATATGCCGACCCCTTCTGATTTGTCTGTTGGCATCCAGGATATCGTAGATGCGGAGAGGAACACGAATGGGAAGATGATCGGTGAGTTAATCGCAACAAAAATAAAACTCGAACTATCTTGGAAGTTTCTCGATGTAACGCAGATGAGTCAGATCCTAAAAGCTGTCAAACCATTTTTGTTTGATGTAACTTACTTCGACCCCGAAGAGGGTGATTTTCTCACTAAAAAGTTTTATTCCGGTGATCGTACAGTTCCTATGTATGATTTCCTTCAAGGAATTCCAAGATATCAAAATTTTAAGTTCAACATTATTGAGCAATAAGGGGGCAGCGGCGTGCAAAGCACATCTCAAAAATTCAAAGATAAGATCTATGCCCCCGACAGAAAAACCAAAGCACGCGTCACATTTGATATCAGCGACACGACAGCAACGGGCGACGTTTCAAGTATCACGGCAACATCTGACTCTCCGTTAAGCGTCAAATCCCAACTCATTAATAAGGTTCGGAATTCATCATACAAGACCGCCACACTCGAACAAGACCGTTTCAAGTTGGACGGTTCGTTTTCTTTTGCGGATGACACGCTAGCAAATAACGGAGAACTTGGGTGGTCCAGTGCGGTTATATGTGATGCTTCAGGAGTTTTTTCTACTGCTCAAACGATAACATTCAACTTCAACTCAAACCACTCTAGTGCTGGCCTAACAATCACCTTCGATCAAGTCATGGGCGAATATGCAACAGACTTCGATATGACCGCATATGATGCATCAAACGCCGTAATAGCGACGACAGTAGTCATGGGCAATACACAGGTCATTGCAACACCTCTAGGGCAGCTACTTAACTACAGGAAGGTTTCGGTCATCATACGTAAATGGTCGAAGCCGAACCGTAGGGCAAGAGTGATGGAGGTTGATTTTGGGATTGTGAAGCAGTACACGGACGACAACTTGATAAGTATTAACCTGATCGAGCAAATGGATCTGCTTTCAGGTCAACTTCCTTCGGCCGAGTTCCGATTTGCAGTAGATAATTCAGATCGTGCTTTCAATATTTTGAATCCAACAAGTTTCTATAAGTACTTACAACAGAAGCAACAGGTTATCGGAGAGATCGGTGTCGATATTGGGAATGGTGTTATCGAGTACGTGCAGATTGGAAACTATCTACTGCAGGAGTGGCAAAGTGACGAGGGTTCTCTGACAGCATCATTCACAGCTAGGACAATCCTTGATTCAATGGCTAGTTTCGACTACGAGAATTTGTCGGCATCCACTAAAACACTGTATCAATTAGCGGTAGACATGTTCACTCTTTGCGCGATTACGAATTACTCAATTGACTCGGCGTTATCATCCATTAACACGAACTCACTAGTAAAGAAGGCTAACTGCCGTGACATTCTGCAAATGATCGCAATAGCAGGCTGCGCTAATATCTACGTAACTCGAGACAACATCATCACGCTAAAATGCAGTCCTTCTTTGATCGGGGCAGCCGTAGATACAGCCGACTTTGACAATATGTACAATGAGCCTCAGATCGCCTTAGACAAGGCTGTGAAGCGCGTAGAGGTTACGTACTGGACTAACCTTTCTACCTTTGGCATCGTTGGTGTGAACTCGGCTACAGATACACAGGGGGACACGCTAAAGCTCGAGAATAATACGCTAATAAATGATTCATCCAGAGCTACTTTCGTGGCTAACTGGATCTTTGCTCAACTCAAATATAGGGCTACATACCGCATTAAATGGCAAGGTAATCCTGCGACTGAGCTAAATGATGTATTGTCCATTGAGAACTCATATGGTGACAATATGAGTGGCTATGTGACTAGGATTGAACTCGACTATACTGGTAGCCTTAAAGCGCGCACAGAGGCCAAGGGAGTTGTTAACTAATGGCTTGGATTACTCCTAAGTTAGATTGGACTGATAATGATTGGATTAATTACGCCGATTGGAACCGCATTGAGAATAATATTCTTGAATTAAAAAACTATCTCGTTAGCATTCAGTACAACGTGCCTACGCCAGTGAGTACGAACACGACACGGACAGTCCTTAGTATTGATTTTCTATCGAGCATTAACCGCATAGAAAACAATCTCGACGCAATCAGGCTGGCTTTCCTAAGTCCATCGGATTACCTACCTAAAGAAACGTGGATCGTTGGGAAGGGTTTTGATTATTCAGATGCAAATCGACTGGAGAAGAATACGAAAAGCCTGCTTGATTGGGGTATGTTAGTTTTTCAGAGTTACAGATATTGTGGCACTTTCAATTGTGGTCAAGGATGGGGGTTAGGATAGATGGCTTACACAAAAACCACTTGGCTAGACAGGGCGGTTCAATTCGCCAGTAGATACACGAAATCTGGCGAGACAAGTACAGAAGTTACTCTAACAGCATCACCAGGTACAGTTACGCAAGCGGGGACTCCTGCTAATGCAGCTAATCTCAATAAGTTAGAGCAAGGTGTTGCTGATGCTCATGTAACGGCTGATGCGGCAGTTCCTAAAACGTTGGGAGTTATGAGAAGAACGCCACCGACAACCAATTTAAATGATGCGATTGCCCCTGGCATTTATTTACTCGGTACAGATGCGACGTACACAAACGGCGTGGGTATGGATTATTGCACACTGACGGTTCATTCATCTGCTGACACGGGTTACATCATACAAGAAGCTGTACAAGTATTAGCGCCATACCAGAGGAAATACCGTATGAGGACAGAGAGTACAAGCGGATGGGGCGCTTGGCAGTATGTATGGGACTCTGCAAAGATGCGTATAAACTCAGGTGGGAGTTATTTAGAATGGAACAATGGAGGGACGTGGAGACCAGTGGGGGGAGTTACAAGTTCAAGGAAATTATCAGGAACATTAGCTAATTACGGAGTAACTTACAACATTATAAACGTGACGGGCGCGGGTAGTTTGAAAACTTTTAGAGTAAATAACATCAATGGTACTGATTTGATAGTAACCGTGACTATAGATGGAGTGTTGTACAGTACTTTTTCAAATGGTCTGGTTAGTAGCGGTTCAATAGATAACTATGGAAATATTCTTTCAGCGTATTCAAACTATGCCGACATCACTTTCAAACAATCGTTACTAGTGACTATGTATGGTTCTAACGTTTCTTACACATCTGGATGGAGTTACAATGCACAATACGATTTATCATAGGAGGAGGCGTGACAGTTGTCATTTACAAACGTGTACAAGTTATTGGGCGATAACTTAGAAGAAGATCCCAGTGGATTACTTTACTGCGTACTCTATGACGGGAATAACATTCGTGGTTACGAATTGATGAGCCCAGAGAAGACAGAAACGATTCGTATTGATAATAGTACAGTTGAAGACGTTCATTACCTGTTCGATTTAGATGCTGGCGATTATGTGGAACAGTCACGTGAACAAAGACAATTTCCTGATCCAAATGCTATTTCTCCAGTCGATGCTAAGATCTCTGAACTCAACGCAGCATGTAACGCGGCAATCCTTGCAGGTTTCACCTCGAATGCTCTCGGTACTGACAACACATATGATTTTGACTATGACGCACAGATCAACCTCGGCGGCATGCTTAATGCAATAACAGCGGATATCGTATCCGGTACGGTTGTATGGAAAGCATCTGGTATCCCTCAGACACACACTATTGATCAGTTCAAGACTGTCTTTGCACAAGGCTTGTCACATAAAAACACGAACATCGGAAAGTATTGGACCTTAAAAGGACAGGTACTTTCAGCTGAGACAACGGAAGAAATCAACGCCATACACTGGTAGGTGGCATAATTGAAAAGATACATCTGGAATCTGTTAATCTCCATCGACCAGCTAATCAACACACTCTTAGGTGGTTATCCAGACGAAACACTCAGCTCAAGAATGGGAAAGCGCACTGATTGCAAAGTGTGCTTTTTTATTTGCAGATTTTTGGACTTATTCCAAAAGGATCACTGCTACAAGTCGATTGAGAGAGATGAGGGAGGGGAGCCAATTGGACCAAAGCATTGAAATTGAACCTATTCAAAATCATGTGGACGTCGAGCTCGTAAAAGTCGAAACTCTCCAACACTTCATTGCTCCTGTCCAGGTTGTTATTGAGAGGAAAGAGGTGGGATAGTGGCACTTAATATAAAGCGGAATGATACCCGGACCGCTATCAAAGCAGTGTTGAAAAGCCCGAGAGGTAATCCGGTTAATCTATCAGGAGCCACAGTTAAATTCATAATGGCGAAGTACATCAAAGGTACGGTTCTGGTAGATCGAGAAGCCGATGTCCTTGACCAAGAAAATGGCGTTGTGTGCTTTGTGTTTACTGTGGATGAAGTTACTTCACTCGGTATGATGAAAGCCGAATTTGAGGTTACTTATGAGGATGACAGCACAGAGACATTTCCAAACCAAGGTTATATACTAATCAATTTTGAATCTGATTTAGCTTAGGGGGATAGATAAGAATGCCAGATACATTTGAACCAATGATAAAAATTGGCAATGTTACACCTCCTCAGTTTTTAAATGAAGAGGGGAAATGGGAACTTATAAGGGGAGCTGGCGGCGCTTATCGGATGCAAGTTCCGGTTGAGGTATCCGATGAACCGTTTGGTGGTACGGGGAACTTGACTAAGGAATTCACCAGTGAGATGACAGGGTTAGTTATCAGCAACGACTCCGAGCCGGGAACAACAGGGGCCGCTAGTTTAACATTTACCATCGACGGGAAAACGCGAATCGTGAAGGCTGGGGAAGTTTACGAGGGCAGATTCAAGCCGTTCACTGTTGTCACCGTCAATAGTACAGTCCCATGGAGAGCGGAGGGCTTACAGACAATTGGAGGGGTACCAATCACCGTCCCGACGCCAGATACAACACCACCGGCTAATGTCACCAATCTTACAACATCAGCACTTACAGCAACAGGTGTTACCCTTAATTGGATAGCTTCTGTTTCGGATGATTGCGTAGGGTATGACATTTATCGGGGTCCAACGCTACTCGCTACTGTAACAGGAACGACCTATAATGCAACAGGATTAACTCAGGCAACTCAATATACTTTTACAGTGAAGGCCAAGGACGCAGCAGATAATATCGCCACAGGGACAGCGACTACCATCACCACATCTTCTAGCGCTGACACTACGCCACCTGCTAATGTGACAAATCTGACGACGGCCAACATCACTCAATCAGGCTTAACGTTGAACTGGACGGCATCAGTATCTGGTGATGTGGCTTCATACGATGTCTACAATGGATCGACCTTCCTTGCCAACGTGACAGGCTCCACCTATAACGTGAATGGTTTGTCCGCGTCTACAGCCTATACGTTCTGGGTTAAGGCAAAGGACGCGAGCGGGAACTCAGCTACAGGTACGAGCGTGGGCGCTACGACAAGCGCACCGGCTGCGGACACGACATCACCTAGTAACGTGACAGGTCTTACAACAAGCTCACTCACACAAATGGGTGTAACACTTACTTGGAGTGCAGCAACAGATAACGTAGCTGTAACAGGTTATGAGATTTACAACGGGGCAACTCTGGTCACTACAGTCTCAGCATTGACTTACAACGTGACAGGACTTACATCCTCGACTCAATACACTTTCACTGTAAAAGCGCGGGATGCGGCGGGGAATGTAGCATCTGGAGCGAGTACAACGTTCACGACTTCAGCAGTAGCGGACACCACCTCACCAGTGGTTTCAATCTCACCAGCAGCAGGAACATACACCTCTGCACAATCCGTTACTTTGACAGCGACTGATAATAGCGGTGGAGCTGTAGTTATTTATTATACCATCGATGGAAGCACTCCAACACAGAGTAGCGCGGTATTTAGTGTAGCCCTTTCGGTTCCTGCTACAGCAACAATTAAGTACTTCGGTAAAGATCCTTCTGGAAATGTGAGTACAGTGCAGACAGCAGTATACACAATCAATATACCGGACACGACTTCGCCTAACCCAGTTACCGGACTAACAGCGGGGACAGCGACTGCAAGCTCTATACCTGTAAATTGGACGCTATCGAGTTCGGGAGATGTGGTGAGTCAGGAGGTAGCTTATTCATCAAATGGCGGGTCTTCCTACACTGTAGCGAGTGCTGCAGTTAATGCGAGCTCAACTTCATACACGGTTACAGGTCTAACAGCATCCACCAGTTATATTATTAGGGTCATCGCAGTAGATGGGGCTGGAAATAGGTCAACAGCAGTTACGGTCACAAAATCAACTGCTGCCGCATCAGGACCGATAACATCCGGACTTACCCATCAATGGGATAACTTAACGAGCCAAGTGACTGCTACTGACGACGGGACTTATATTCCCAAAACAGGCGACTTCACTTTGTTTGCAGTTTTTAAATACAAAGCTTATATGAACATCATTTCAATGTTCAATCTTGGCGGGAATTCACAATATCGAATTTGGATTGAGGATTTCAGTGGTTGGAGAATCACTGGCACATTCTATCAGGGTTCGTCTGTTGATATTAGAAGCACAACAGATCCTAATACATTATCACCAACGGCCTATATGAAGGTTGCAATTGTACGTGAAGGGACAGCGTTGAGACTGTATTTTAATAACGTTCAAGAGGGCTCCGCAACACTCACAGGATCAATGGGTACGGCGGACTCCACCACAATTAAGGTTGCAGACGGAGCTTCTGATGTGAAGGCCGTTTACTTATATAACCGCGCTTTAAATACAACAGAGCTAACACAAAACTACAACACACTTTAAGGGGGACTTCAATGGGGGGCTGGACAAAGAAAGGCAGTGGCGGCGGAGGATCAGTTGGTCCTCAAGGGCCGCAAGGCCCACAAGGAGCACAAGGACCGGCAGGCCCTCAGGGGCCAACGGGTCCATCTGGAAGTGGATCAGGAAACCCGTTGCAAGGAAAGAAATGGCTTGTATTGGGTGATTCAGTGACAGAGGGTAGTTATTGGGATAATGAATTTGTATCGACGCCACTCGTTGAAGTTGTTACTTACCATCAAAGGCTTGCTGCCGATTACGGTATATCTGTAACGAATTACGGTATCGGTGGCACAAAGATTACAGCAACAAGCGATAGTCAAGGTTTCTGTCAACGATATAGCGCTATGAGCAATACAGCGGATATAGTAACGGTGTTCGGCGGTATCAATGACTATGCAGATGCGACAACAACTCCTATCGGTACATTCGGATCAAGTGACACCTCAACGATTTACGGCGCTATGAAAGTGCTTTGTGAAGGATTGCTGCAAAAGTATCCGACTCAAAAGCTAGGCTTCATCCTTCCCTTCCCGTTTAACGAGTACAAAGGTGCAGGAACGTGGGCATCATATGGAACCGCACTAAAGTCAGCACTAGAATACTACTCAATTCCTTACTTGGACTTGAATAAAAATTCACGATTAAACGCCAATATTGACTTCATCAACAATGCTTATTTTAAAAAGGGTTTTGATGTATCCCATACAGGTGATAGAACGCACCCGAACACCAAGGGACATGCAATATTAGCAAGCAAAATATACAGTTTTCTTCTAACCTTATAAGGGAGCGTGGAGTATGTACAAGAAACTATTTACTGATTTAATGGGGATTTCAACTACACAACAGGCCGTAGTAACAACTACCACAGGAGTACTCGGAGCAATACTTACATATTCCTTCGGGGGGTGGTCGGAGTTGTTAAGCTTCTTCTTGTTGGCGATGATAGTGGACTACGTAACAGGTATTGGGGCATCCATTAAAGAGAAAAGCGGCTTAAGCAGCAAGGTTGGATTTATCGGTATTTTTAAGAAATTCCTCATGGCAGTGGTTGTCGTCATGGCCCATAGAATGGATATATTACTTGGCTCCAATGTCATTATGACGGGGTCCATTTATTTTTATCTGGCTAATGAATTGATTAGTATTACCGAGAATTATGGCCGGATAGGGTTACCATTACCAACCCAAGTCAAGCAGGTTATCCAGGTACTGAAAAGCAAAGGTGACGCTCCCGCAAACGATAAGGATGTGCAGCAATGACGAAAAGAAAATACCTTCAGAAACGAGATAGAGATGATTCACGGGATCGTCTTTTCGCTTCCAGATTATCGTCTGTACCTTATGAAGTAGACCTGCGGCAGCACGACGCTGCAGCGATTTTCGATCAGGGCTCACTTGGATCGTGCACAGCTAACGCTATATGCGCTTTCCTGTCATTCCTCGATAAAAAGAATAGCGCCATTGGTGCTTATTTTAATTACTCTCGGCTATTCCTCTACTGGGAAGAAAGGAACATTGAGGGAACTGTAGGGTATGACTCGGGAGCATATATCAGAGATGGCATGAAGGTCCTGCAAACAATTGGTTGTGCTGGAGAATCAACATTTCCCTATGTGGAATCAACTTTTACATACTCGCCAACAAAAGATGCTTATGCCACAGCAGCTTATCACAAAATCAGCGAGTATCACCGCATCATGACCGTTGCACAACTCAAAGAAGCTTTATCTGGCGGCACTCCTGTAGTTATGGGCATCGAAATATATGACAGCTTCGAAAATGCTGAGGTGGATCGTACAGGCGTTGTACCGATGCCTGATAAAGATAAAGAGCAATTCCTTGGAGGTCATGCCATCCTTGCCATGGGTTACAAAAACTTTGGGAATACAGAATACATTATCTGTCGTAACTCTTGGGGCCCTGATTGGGGAGATAAGGGTTATTTTTATTTACCCATGGAATTCATCGGAAGGTATGTTTCGGATATGTGGACGGGTAGGTGAGGTAGATGGATCTCAATTATTGGTGGAGAAAGGCGAAGGAGGCCAGTGAGCAAGTCGGCTGGTTTCCTACAGTCATCCTGGCACAGTGGCAGCTTGAAACAGGGCACTTCACAAGTTCAAATTTCGTGAACAATAACAATATAGCCGGGCAGACATGGCAAAGCTACATGCCAGAATCAATTCGTGGCACAGCGCGTCCAAAGGCTGAAGGTGGTTCTTACATTCGCTATGACGATCCAGTTATTGGGTATGTGGACTTCATTCAGAAGAATGGCCGATACGCCAATGTAAAGCTGCAAGAGACTGAGGAAGGTCAGATTCGAGAGATAGCTGCTCGAGGTTGGGCAGTGGATCCCAAGTATGCTGAAAAGCTGATCGACAGGCTAAACGATAATAAAGCAGCGGGTTATGTGTTGGAGGAGGAGGAAGACGTGCCGATGAAGTTAGAAGAATGGCAGTGGGATATGCTATATCAGGTAATGGGAAAAGCATATAATGTAGACCAACTGGACTGGGATTGGATGCAGAAGATTAAGGATAGAACACTGACAGCGACTGAGCTCGCTTTCCTGAATACTGTGTTGGATGCACGTATTGATCGAAAGATCGAAGTATAGACGAATCCCCCACTGGCCGTAATGGCTGGCGGGGGTTATTTTTGTTTTTATCGGCTTGCGTGTTCGTATGTTGTTCGCATATAATGAGAACAAACAATTCGGTTAAAGGTGGCAATCAAATGAACGAATTACTTTCAAAGCTACAATCTGTTGGCGAAGAGAAGAAAGATGGTCACAAATTATTATGCGATCACCTAAGAGAGTTAACTTTCGAGCTATTTACGACGTGTAAAAAAGGTAATAGTGGTATTTATCATGCGATTGATTCTTTTGAGAGAGAACCGGAACTGTTGAAACGTATTGAAAAACTTGAAAACGAATTAAAATTGATAAGAAATTAGCTCAGGAAACTTTTCCTTGCCTATCCCTCTTTAGCCAAATATGGCTAATGGGGGATTTTTTTTATTTTAAAATGATTTCTGTGGTTTTGGTTTCTCCGACGCGTTTGTAATTCTTATCAGAAGGTCCTTCAACTACATAATTCAAGCTAGTTATCGAAGTGAGGTCTCCTTTAATTTCAAAGACAATTTTACCTGTTTTGACAACCTTGCCAATGAACTCTCCATCTACTTGTTCGGAGTACAAATAGCCAC
Organism: Paenibacillus allorhizoplanae; assembly: GCF_927798215.1. Taxonomy (NCBI): domain Bacteria; kingdom Bacillati; phylum Bacillota; class Bacilli; order Caryophanales; family Paenibacillaceae; genus Paenibacillus; species Paenibacillus allorhizoplanae. Next base: position 9,743 of record NZ_CAKMMW010000038.1, on the reverse strand, counting down.
TGACTTGTTCCTTTGTATTTGTAACAATTTTATCCTGTGTCACATACCAATTCAGCGTCTCATTCGATGTGTTTTCTGTTTTAACATCAAGTACCACAGCTTTAATTGGCTGAGAATATTGATTCGATTTATATGCTGGGTCAAGAGTAACTTTTGAGATATCCATAGTCATAGGTCCACTAGTGACATTGACTTTAACATTATAAGATTTCGAAGGAGTAACAATCGCTGAATTTGGATCAAATCCTTTAGCAGAAATACTAATTTCCCGCTTATCCCCATCCCACTTAACATCTGCCCCTAGTGATTCCGAAACAACTCGCAAAGGAACATAACTCGATCCATCCACGATTTGAAGATCCGCATTAATCAATTTCCCATTTATGAATAATTTAATATCCGATGCCGCATAAGCCCCGACAGCAACTGAAGCAGCGATAATCCCCGATAGTCCTAGCGCGATTAATAATTTCTTCTTCAAAAGTAAATTCCTCCTCATATCATGTCACAGTTCATTTCTCTAATCCTACGCCTATTCCTATCATTTCGTTTCATTAAATTTCCATTTATCTCGTGTTCGGTAATGTGTTCTCTTTCCAAAAACTTTCGCTTGCATAGAAGTTATGATGTCGGTATATAATAAATGCAAACAAATGTTCTTAATTCGAGGTGAGTGAAATTACATCTGAAAAAGAAATGGAAGACATCTTCATATGCGTCGTCTTGCCCTTACTGCTCGATTTAATTGACAAATGGGAATGGTTTCCCGATTCTACGCCATTGAAGCACATTCACAAAAGCCAGTTCCAAGATCTGCGTGATATGATCACCATTGATCATGTTGAGGTAAAGCAACGACTTAAGGCCGCGGATATAAAAATAGTGAAAAAGGATAAATTCGGTCCATCGTTAGATTACACCATATACGTTCGAAGAAAAGTGGAGAACGTATCATACTGGAAGGGCATTGTAAAAGCGGAGATGTCTAGATCCCTTGGTAAATATGTAGCGCGGTTGGATAAGAGTAAGTTCAATAAGGCGCTCTTGGAAGTTGAGGAAAAGAAGAGTCAAAATGTGGATCAAAAATTATTTGTAAATTTTGAGTAGGACCTGCATTATTCATGTTGTCTCTCGCATATGCTGGGGGTAGAATCGCCCCCGGCTCAGTGGCCAGATTACATCCTAATATAATAGCTTGACCGCGGCGCGTCATCGGAGGAGATCCGGTGGCGCGCTTTTTGCGTTTTACCAGAAATCTTCTTCATATACACCATGCCCGTTCTTTCGAAGCCCCGCAATCACCCTTCCTTTCGTGCTTCCATTTGGCTTGTAATCCGAATTACCACATATTCGTGTAGCAGCATTTTTATCAATCCCGCAATTTTTGACAATCCATTCTTGCGAAATCCCCTTCGAGTCAATCCACTTCCCAAACTTTGTGCGCGGCTTACCAATTCCGAACATCTCATCCACTCCTTTTTTACTACAAGGATGGACAAGAAATTCAACATTTATGCGGAATAAGTGAATAAATGTGGAAACATGCCCAAGCATAGGCCATAACCTATATCATCAAGCGAGTTATGAACTGCTTCACAACCTTTTCACAACAGCACATTAACGTGCTTGGACAGTTCATAACTACTTAACAACAGGAGCGTGATGCAGATGAATATTGGAATCGATGTTGGGCGTTATAAAGTAAAGGTTTGGCATGCTACAGGTAATTTCGAGTTCTATTCAAACCTTGGGGAGTCCCGTGAATTAGAGTTTGGTGATTCCAAGGGAAGTGATGATATGTACGGTAGCTATGAGGGAAGGAAGTTCACTGCGGGGACGCTAGCTATCAGGGAGGCAGAGTACGGAGAGTCGATGATGACCGAGAGCAAACTGCATGAGGATACCGTGATTTTAAACCTGATTGCCCTTCATAAGGCTGTATCGGGAACTGGGCGGGTAAAGATGGTTACGAATCTTCCCATAGACTGCCATGAGCGTGATAAGGCGGCATTGAGAGCTATGTTATTGGGGATGAAGAAGTTAACTCTTAATGGAGATATCAAAGTCTTTTTGATCGATGATTGCCGAGTGGCACCGGAGGGAATCGGGTTTTATAAGCATGCTAAGCCAGGCAAGACGATCCGAGGGTTAAACATCGGCAGCCGGACGGTGAACGCAATTACATTTAGAGACGAGGAGAAGATTGGCCGGGAAAGTGACACGTTCGATTTTGGTACAGAGTCCGGAAAAAGCAAGGATCGTTTTGAGATGGCCAGAGCTATAGCGGGTAAAACAGGTTCATTGAAGTGGAAGAAAGATGATGAGGTATTGCTTGGGGGTGGGGGAGCTGCGGAGATCGTCGAGCATCTGAAGCAATTTTATCCTTTGGCGAAGGTGGTGGAAAATCCCGTGTTCTTAGATGCGGAAGCACTCTACAGAACTGCGGTGGAAATCTATGGCCGTTAAGAGTTATATCCGGAAGCCTGCGGTGTTTAACCCAGGCAGCGCAAGAGAGAAACGTATTTGGGATTGGATAGAAAGCAGCACTAATAATTTCGAAGCACAGAACTTCGCCTCTTTTGTGAGAGATAAACTGGAATGGTGCATGCAGAACGAAGGTGTGTATTTTACACCCAACGTTGTACATCAGCCTATCCCTCAAGAGTCAAAGCAAGGTTACTCAAAATTACTTTAGGTAGGTGTTTGATATGTCATTCGTAGGCTTCTATGCGACGAGCAGCCGTACGCGTTCGGTAGCTCTTACTATGGTCATTGCAGCAATTACAACAGTCAGAATCATCACAACAGGGAGGGCTTGATGCTGTATGACACACACCATGAGCATCCCTGATTTCGTCCGCTGCGGTTGGCAAGAGGAAACAGTGATGCAAAAGTTACTTGCTCACTTGAATAGAAACAAAATTAAATATCGTGTTATAGGTACAACGTTAATTCTGTTTGTCAGTTTCTCAGGATCCACTCATGCTTCAACTGGTATCGATGTTGGTGCAAGAAAAATTTACAAACAAATCCTGAGTGTTGGTAAATGGATCATTATTATCAAAGGCGCTATCGACACCATAAAATCAGCATCAGAGGGAGACTTTTCAAGTGCTAAAACTAGGGCTTTTGGTTACATTTTAACATTCTTCATGCTCTTGGCGTTGCCGTGGTCGTTTGACCAAGTTGAGAAGTTGTTCACTGAAATGGAGGTATCAGCTCCATGACAACATTAAGTTTTAAAATAGTTCCCCGAGTTATCACAGCACCATTCGGTAGTATCGATTCAGTTCACAAAACACCTCATACCGGTGTAGATATTGCAATGCCAATTGGTAGTAAGGTCTACGCTCCTGAAGGTGGTATCGTATCCCGCATTGCGGACTACGGCGATTCATCTTTAGGGAAGGCGGTGTTTATCAAAACCAAGGCAGGTTATCAGTACATCTTTGGTCACTTGTCTGATAACACAATTGTTAAAGAAGGTACTCGCGTTCATGCGGGTGATTGTATTGCATTGTCAGGATCTACAGGCTTCAGCACTGGTCCACATCTTCATATTGGACTCGTCAATAAAGTAGGAGCCTTTGTTGATCCTACAGATGCTGCTCCAAAGGCTGGAGGACACCTCGGCATACTCGGGAAGGTTCTTGAAAAGTCCTACAACCAAGCACAGGATAATGTACAAGAACACGCTCGTTCAGTGTTATATGATACGGCGTTAGGCTTCATCCAAGGTGTAGGTGATCTCTTAATTGATCTATCTTATTGCATAGGATTGATCGGTGCAGGTATGTGTATCATTTTTCATGTTGCTGGTTGGGATAAAGGTATGAAGTGGGCTGGAATCCTTACTGTGGCTTATGTGTTTATTAAATTTTTAGCAGCAGGAGCGTGATTAAAAGGTGAAATTTAAATTGAACACTAATGGGTACTCTGCACTAGTAAGTAATCATTTATTCAAGGGCATGACGTTGTATCGGCAAAGGGGCACAGAAGTAAACGCTGGCGAAATCGTTACTATTTATGATTGCATCGATGGAAAATGGGAGAAGTACAATGGGGAACGCGGTGTTATTCGTCGTGTGTGGTATAAGCGTTTTTTCCATTATGAAGTTTGTTACGTGAGCATTTTCTTATGGGATATGGAACTTCGAAAAACTATCTGGATTGACGTTGAGTGCTTGGAATTGACAGGAGTAAAAGCTCAGGAGACAGGTGTAGGATGTTTATAACCGGACTAACAGCAGCGGCTGCGCTGTTTTTGAAATTCGGACCCTACATTGCAGGTATTAAACTTGTCACATCAGGAATTGATGTGGCTGCAACATATTTAAAGCATCGGATAACGAAAGGGTGAGCGAAATGAAATCTAATATTATTCCACAGGAAAAGATTCCAATGATTTTGAGTTTTTATACCAAAGAGGGAGTTGCAGAAATCGAAGAGGTTTCTGTCATTATCGAAACAATGGTGGAAAATTTATCATCGAATGATCTTAAAAAATTCTTAGTGTTCATCGGTAGTGGGAACTTAAACATAGCTTATGACATGTTTCGCTACATCCAGGAGAATAAAGCATGAGTCAAATATCACTTCGCGATGCAATCCGCATAGTACGGCCCGAGTACGTATTCCTCAAACTAAAACCAAACAACTCCATTCGAAATAACAACACGCATAAGATCGCTCGGGCCATAGCATCTCTTTACAAAAATGTGTTGGAGAACATTAAGAAAGAAGAAGTCATGGCGACTCGCATTCTAGGTAAGCAGTTCTTCATCCCAACGAAGGTTTCGCTCGAGACTTCGGCTAAGGTATCCTATTTCATCTACATTGAAAAGAAGAAAGTTGAGTTTTATTTTATTGCACCCAAGCAGCACCTCAGTGTCATAAAAGAGAAGATAGGCGATGTATGGACCAGTATCACCGTAGAAGAGGTAGATAGCCTACCTGAGTTTGGGAAAGACGCAACTAGGTATCAGCTTGCTTATACGAAAGAGGACGCGCTGAGCCTCAACGTAGATCGTCGTGACAATGATTTGCTGCGTTCGACATTGAATGTGGTGGATGTTATGGAAGATGGAGATCGAGCTGGGGTGTTCTATAACTTCATCCCAGCATCGCAGTTTAGTTGGAGATCAACTTATAAACACACGATTGAAAAAGTGAAGAGCAAGAAACCGGTTGATAGAAATAAGTTAGGCACCAGCTATGTCTTCAAGATGGCAGTATCATTCCTAGTAGGTACCGTTGACGCAGTAACCAGTGTGTTCTCAGATACTAAGAAGGTTAATAGCGAAAGCCCGTTAGAATCGCTTCTAGAGCGTCTAAATGGTTGTATCAAGATAAGCGATAGCACACAGCGGAAAGCTACCGCAAACATTCTTGATACCCAGATTATTGTAATGAGTAAAAGTGATGATACGTTACGGCAGCGCAATAATGCAAAGAGCCTGGCGCGGACGTTCGATACAATTTCAGAAGATAACGAATTAACTCATCGATCATACAAGGGAGAATTTAAATACACGGACAGATTATTGCGTGGGGCCTCCGTGAACAAAATTGGAGATGAAGAATGTCAAAGTTTCATATCAATTGCCGGGCGCGATCTATTAGAGCAGCATAACTTTATTGAGCGTGTAGAGACACAAGAAACTGAGGTTCCTGAGGACCTACAGGAAGGAGTAATGTGCGTGGGGATAAATCGATATAGAGGTAATGACCAGCAAGCATTTCTTAGCAATGACAAGGAGTATAAGAATTTAACTCTAGTTTTAATAGGGCCCACTCGGGCAGGTAAATCGACTCTAATTGGTAATCTTAGCAGAGACGCAATAGTGGTCGGGGAGTGCGTCATTATCTTCGATTACATTGGTAGCTGTCAGTTGAGTAGCGAGGTTGCCGCACTCTTCCCTGCTTCCCAGCGATTAGTAATCGACTGCGAAGATCCAACAAAGATGCAAGGGCTCGGATACAACGAAGTAGGGCTAAGTGCAGATCCATTTCGCCAGTATGATAACGCTAAGAAACAAACTACGCAGCTTATGTCACTGATTAATAGCATTAATGCCGATGACACACGTCTCAGCGCGAAAATGGAGCGATACCTTACAAGCGCGGCCTTAGTGGTGTTTATCACTGGAGGAAGCATACGGGATGTGTTCGGCGTGTTACAGGATCATAAGGCACGTGGGCAATTTATTAAGCGGGTACCGGCATCGCAACAGGAAAACTTAACAGAGTATATCAGCAGCCTGCATGAATTGGATGAGTGGAAGGAGGGCAAAAAAGAAGCACCACCTGAGATAGTCGGTACAAAGGAACATCTAATCACTGGTGTAATCGATCGGCTAAATAAACTCAAAGCCAATACGTATATGGAGGCGATGCTGAAGAAGTCCACTGCCGGCAATATCGATCTGGTGAAGGAGTTACAGAAACCACAGCTCATATGCTTACGTATGCCTGAGACAATGTTTGGGACTGATGGGGAACGAGATATCTATACAACTTATTGGATAACAAAGCTCTGGTTAGCCTTGCAGATCCGAGAGCAGGATATTGGCGACCGCACCAAATTGGTTAAAGTGAACTTAATTATCGATGAGTTATACCAGGTCGAGAACACGCAGAAGTTTCTTTCCGACAAATTGAGTCGATTAGCGAAGTTCGGTTGCAAACCTATTATTAGTGCCCATTACCTAAATCAAATCAAACACATACGCGACGAGCTAAGGAGTGCAAATGCTTCTTACATGCTCATAAGTGGTTGTGACAAGAAGAATTTCTCTGAGTTGGAGAGCGAGCTTCATCCGTATAAAGAGGAAGATTTATTGAAACTTCCTAGATATCAAAGTTTGAATTTACTAAAGAGTAAAGAGGGTTATGCAAGGTTTATTACGAAACTTCCGAAACCCATTAATTAGGAAATATTCCTAGACCGTTACATTGGTACTGTATATAATCAGTGAATAGGTAATTACTACTATCAATTGGGGGGAGTATGAGTTGAAAGCACTAAAAGTATTGGGTTGGATAATCGTTCCTTATGTAATGATATTTGCTTTTTGGAAGAAAATCGGTGTTGCTGGTAAAATTTTTGGAACCACATGGGCCACACTTGTGGCTCTTATGGTTATCGGGAATATGGTTGGTGAAAAAGCAGCAGACAAACAAGTTACCGCTCCAGTGGTCAGTGTAGCAGCGTCGGCGACACCTTCAGTTATTGAGGCTAAGAAAGAAGAAGCATCACCAACTCCAACCCCGAAGCCAGCGACTCCAACTCCTGTACCCACACCAAAGCCGACTCCTAAAAACAAAGAATCTATCTCTAAAGAAGAGTTTGATGCGATAAAGACTGGTATGACATACGATGAAGTAAGTAAAATTATTGGTGGTCCTGGAGAGGTTCTTTCGGAGTCTGGAACTAAAGGTGGAACTGGATTGGATATCCATACGGTAATGTATATGTATAAAGGTGAAGGCAGTTTAGGAGCTAACTCTAATATGATGTTTCAAAATGAAAAACTTATTAATAAAGCACAAATAGGTTTGAAATAATGTAAGCCCGAGGGGGGAAGTGGTCTCGGGCTTTTTCCTTCAAGTCCCATTAGTCATGGGTATCTCTAAGGTGTAACATTATTATGGGTGATGAAGATAATGTTTATTCCTCCAATGCTTCTCCAATATGCCAGAAATAATGAACCTTTTGATGATCCTTCCATATCTGCAGAGTCTAATTGGTGTGCAGAGCTTAAATGGGACGGTATCAGGTTAATAGTTTCAAACATGGATGAATTAAATCTATATACCAAGAACACGAATGCAACGGCTAAATATCCAGAACTACACAATCCGCCGATCCCAAAGGGAACTGTCCTAGATGGCGAAATGGTAGTTCTGGATGACCAGGGCCGCGCAGATTTTGAGGCAACGAATGCGGGTTTCAGATCAAGTAAACATCGGCAACCAGTTGTGTTCATGGCTTTTGATATCTTGTACCACCGCGGCGTAGATGTTACAGGAATGCCGTTAGAGCACCGTAAGCAGCTGCTTGAAGAAACACTCACAGAGACAGAACATTATAGAATCGTTCGGCCAATACAAGGCAATGCAACAGACTTCTTTAAGATCGTTTGTCAGCATGGTCTTGAAGGCATCGTGCTAAAAAAGAAGAATTCGAGGTACGAAACGGATCTAAGATCGATGAAATCAATTCGCTCCTGGTCTTGGCAAAAGGTTATCAATTACCAGAGGACGGAAGTGTATATAACCGGTTATAGCAAGAAGGATCATTCGTGGCTACTTGGTTATCCGGATGGTGAAAGGATCCGTCCGATCGGTGCTATGGAACTTGGAATAACTCCTTCAGCCCGCCAGTCAATGTGGCCAGTATTTCAGGCATACAAAAGTGGAGAGAGCAAGGATCATGTTTATGTGCAGCCGGTTGTGCGCTGCAAAGTAAAGTATCGAGATTGGTATAAGTCCGGTGCAATGCGGCTGCCAGTGTTCGAGGAGTTTTTAGATGTTAAATAAAAAGAAGCCCCCTCGTCTAAGGAAGAAGGGGGAACTTCTAAGTTTTTATGATAGATTTTGAATTGTTGTAGAAACAGACTGGTCTTGTTGATGTAAAGTTTTTTGTGCTTGTTGAAGCTCTTGTTCTGCTTGTTGTAGTTGTTGTGCACTTGAAGCAGCGAGCTGATGAGCTTGTTGTGCTAATTGATCCGCTTGAGCCGCAGTTTCAAGCGCTTGCGTTGCCTGTTGTGTCACTTGCTGATTTAATTGTTGAGATTCCTGAATTGTTTGCTGAGCTTGTTGCTCAACTTGTTGAGCTGTTTGATGAGGGTTAATTGTTTTTTGAGCTTGAGCTTGAGCTTGAGTAGTTACATTAGAAGTTAAAACTTGTGAAACTTGAGAAGAAGTCGATGCTTCGTTTGTAGCTTGTGTTACAGCGATAGCTGCTGCTTGAGCTGCTGCGTCAATGACTTGATTAGTTTTGTCTTGATTACTATTTTGGTTATTCAATTTGGTTCTCCTCCTTTGATTGGGTGATATACCCTACAATATAATTTGATAAAAGAGGCTTAAGTTATACTTAATAATCCAAATAAAAGTTGTTTAAAGCAGTTTAGGGGATGAGAAATTGGAATATCGAGTTAAACATAGGGAGACTGGCGAAGAGAAGACACTGATTGTTTCAGAAGTCAATGACATGGTTTATAGCGATGCAGGACAGGTAATAGTTTTTGATATAGAGATGGAAGCATATTTGTTGCTTGATGATAATTAATAATTGGTACAAAGTGGTTGCTTATATTACCCCTTAGATGAGTACAATATTTATGTTTTCAATAACTCAGATGGGTGGGCTAATATCCATGACTAGACGACCAGATACAAACCAATCAAACCAGCAACAAGAGAATCACGCTAAAGACCAAGACGATAACAAACCTAATAAAAATGGCAGCAGAGAAAAAAAGAAACACAAAAATCAGTAATTTAAAAATGAAAAAAAGCCCTCGGGGATGCTTTCCCTCAGGGCTTTTTCGTTGTCCGATGCTTTCGGTACAAGAATATAATATCAACTAAATTAATGCTTGTCTACCAAAAATATTCAGAATTCTTTATCAAATCTTAATTGACAAAAAATACGAACAAGATTTAGTATTATCCATAAGTCACCATTTTGTGACTTCATTTTTTAATAATCTAAACATGTGGAGGTAGTTAAAATG
>NZ_CAKMMW010000037.1:0-38660 GCF_927798215.1 Paenibacillus allorhizoplanae | reverse complement strand
TTGCATGTATTAGGCACGCCGCCAGCGTTCGTCCTGAGCCAGGATCAAACTCTCCATAATAGAAAATCTGAAATGCTCATTTGAAGCTAGCGAGATTTTTCAATCTCTTTTATAGTCGATTACTCGACTGTGCTTACTCACTCGTTGTTCAGTTTTCAAAGATCAATTATTTCCTTATTAATCCTTCGCCCCTCAAAGGCGACTTGATCAATATACCATATCGGCCTACTCGATTGCAAGAAATTTTTTCATTTTCTTCTGTTCTTTCGTTCGACCGCCGAAGCGACAAGGAGTAATATAACAAATACCTAAAAGGATTGCAAGTTTTATTTACTATATATTTCGAATTACACTAAAAAAAACCTTCACTCTCAGCGAGGGAAGGTTGATTAGAGCATTTTAAATATGGCCAATCACATCTTGAATAAATAGATTTCTTTCGACGGTTAAGTTAACAATTGTACCATTGACATTAACCCATGGTCTTGTAGGATGTGAGCGATCAGAGAACACGATTTCACCGACACGGTTGTCACTTAGTTTTACAAGCGTTCCGTTACTAATTTGCGTAGATTTGTTCATAAAGACTTGGACGAGTGTAGGATCTACTTTACCGAAAGACTCGTTCAACAATTGCTCCAATACTGCATAAGGAGATAGAGCAGATTTGTAGTAACGCTCATTCGTCATCGCATTATAGATATCAGCAATAGCAATAATCTTGGCATACACATGAATCTTGTCGGACTTTACGCCGAGTGGATAGCCCGAACCATCTTCTCTTTCATGATGTTGAAGAGCTGTTAATTTAACACCTTCATTGATGCCAGACATATTCTTAAGAATCTGATAGCCAATCAGTGTATGTTGCTTAATTTCGTCCATTTCTGAAGCATTTAAAGGCGTCTTTTTCTCCAGCAGTGTGCGATCCACTTTGCTAGTACCAATATCGTGAAGTAAACCTGCCATTGCGATTTGAAGTAAATCCTTCTGCGGAAGACCTGCCCATCTTGCTAAGGAGTACGAGGTTAAGCTTACTAAAATACTTTTATGATAAATATACTCATGTAAATTCCGATTCTTAGGTGTGAAGGTGAGCACTTTATAAGCATCAATATGTCGAATAAGCGTTTCGAGGCCTGTCCGAATTTCTAAGATAGGAAGCTGTTGTCCGCCATTCGCAAGAAGAAATACTCTCTTGAGCAGCTTCAGCATATTATGATATTCCACATAAAACGGATGAACAGCCTCTACTTCTTTCGCTTTTGGCTCTTCACTCACTTGCTCCGCTTCATTGCCGTTCTTGACTTCAATATAAACAGAAGGAATGAGAAATGCTTTCAGAATTTCGACTTCCCTCTCCTGAATGATTCTTCCTTTGTGAAAAAGCGTATTCCCCATCTTGGTTATTACAATATCGCCTAATCTTTCACCATATTTTAATTGCGAAACGGCTACTGTCGGCACGGTCATTCACTCACCTTACTATTTCGTATACTTCATATTGTAAAGTAAAAGGGATGGGTTTGTAAGCCCCATCCCTAGAATTTATTCTTCTGACTCTGTTGCTTCTGCTGACTCTTCCCAGTCGCCGTCTTCCTCAGACTCGTTCTGTTCTTCATTCTTCTGAACGCGAGCCAACGTCCCTACTTCGTCATCTTCACGTATGTTAATCAGACGAACACCTTGTGTATTACGCCCCATAACAGAAATGCCGTCCATGCTTGTACGGATGACAGTACCCGATGCTGAAATAATCATCAGATCCTCATCTTCTTGCACCACTTTAAGACCGACAATCGGACCGTTCTTCTCTGTGACATTTAAAGTTTTGATCCCTTTACCGCCACGTGATTGAATCCGATACTCGGAAACAGGTGTCCGCTTACCGAAGCCTTTGGATGTTACGATTAGTACACTATTATCTTCATGAACAACGTCCATATCGATAACAGCATCCTCATCATCCAAGTGAATACCTTTTACTCCCGTAGCCGATCTACCCATTGAACGTACATCGCTCTCTGGGAAGTGGATGGACATCCCTAGCTTGGTCCCCATAATAATACCCTGGTTACCGTCCGTTAGTTTAACTCCGATCAGATCATCATCTTCTCGTAAATTGATGGCGATTAGCCCACCTTTACGAATGTTTGAATAATCATCAATCGGTGTTTTCTTAACAACCCCTTGCTTGGTTGCAAAGAAGAGATATTGTTCTGTTTCAAAGCTTTCAACAGGAATGACCGCATTAACGGTTTCCCCTTGTTCGATTTGAATCAAGTTAATAATTGGTGTTCCACGAGCTGTACGACTCAAATCTGGAATCTCATAAGCTTTCAAACGGTAAACTTTCCCTTTATTCGTAAAGAACATGAGATAATGATGTGTATTCGTTACGAACAAATGTTCCACGAAGTCATTATCTTTTGTATCCATACCGACGACACCGCGTCCTCCACGCTTCTGGTTCCGATACGTCGTAACCGGTAGGCGCTTAATGTAGCCAGTATGCGTTATCGTAATAACGACATCTTCACGTGGGATAAGGTCTTCATCTTCAATGCTTTCTTCCCCAACTGTAATCTCAGAACGTCGGTCATCACCGAACTTTTCTTTAATTTCATTTAGTTCTTCACTAATGATTGCAAGAATCAGCTGCTCATCGGCAAGAATCGCTTTAAGCTCAGCAATTCTCTTCATGAGTTCCGCATATTCCGCTTCAATCTTCTCACGTTCCAAACCAGTCAAACGCTGTAAACGCATATCGAGAATGGCTTGTGCTTGATCCAGGCTCAGACTAAATGTCGTCATGAGTCCTTCTCTCGCCTCATCCGTTGTACGAGAAGAGCGAATTAATGCAATGACTTGATCCAGGTGATCTAGTGCAATACGTAAACCTTCTAAAATGTGCGCTCTAGCTTCCGCTTTACGCAGATCAAATTCGGTTCTACGACGAATGACTTCTTGCTGATGTTTCAGGTAATAATGCAGCATCTCACGAAGATTCAAAACTTTTGGTTCTCCGTTGACGAGAGCGAGCATAATGATTCCAAAATTAGATTGCATGGCTGTCTGTTTGAACAAGTTGTTCAGAACAACGTTAGGATTTACATCGCGTCGCAGCTCAATAACTACACGCATCCCGTTGCGGTCTGATTCATCTCGAAGATCCGTAATTCCATCGATCTTCTTCTCACGCACAAGCTCAGCAATCTTCTCTACTAATCTTGCTTTATTTACTTGATAAGGCAGCTCATTCACAATGATTCTAGCCTTATTATTATTCTCTTCAATGACCGTTCTAGCTCTCATTGTAACGGAGCCTCTACCTGTGGTATAGGCTGATCTGATGCCTTCACGTCCAAGAATGAATCCGGCCGTTGGGAAATCCGGTCCTTTGATCGCTTGCATTAATTCCATAGACGTGACATCTGGATTCTCGATCATCATCTGAATACCTTCGATAACCTCTCTTAGGTTATGTGGAGGAATATTCGTTGCCATACCTACGGCAATCCCTGAACTACCGTTAACGAGTAAGTTCGGGAAACGAGAAGGGAGAACGACGGGTTCATTTTCTTCGCCATCGTAGTTTGGTTTATAATCGATTGTCTCTCGGTTAATATCACGAAGAAGCTCCATAGCAATCTTCGATAAACGAGCCTCGGTATAACGCATGGCTGCTGCCATATCACCGTCGATGGATCCAAAGTTCCCATGCCCATCAACAAGCATATAACGCAGGGAGAAATCTTGTGCCATCCGAACCATGGTTTCGTAAACAGCGGTATCACCATGTGGATGATACTTACCGATAACTTCACCAACGATTCTCGCTGATTTCTTATGTGGCTTATCTGGAGACATACCTAGTTCAGACATCGCAAACAAGATACGACGATGAACCGGCTTCAGACCGTCTCTAACATCTGGCAGTGCGCGACTGACAATGATACTCATCGCATAGTCTAAGAAGGATGTACGCATTTCGGTCGAAATGTCAATTTCTTTGACTTGCGAATGTAATTCTTCGCTCATGAATGTTCCTCCTGAAAGCTTACATCGTTTGCAACGTCTCGGACGACGTTAGATATCTAAATTTTTCACGTATTTCGCATGTTCCTCGATAAAATCACGTCTAGGCTCTACATTATCGCCCATCAATGAATCAAAGAGTGTATCCGCTTCTATAGCATCTTCGATCGTCACTTGCAGGAGTGTACGGCTTTCCGGATCCATGGTTGTTTCCCATAACTGCCCCGGATTCATCTCGCCAAGTCCTTTGTAACGTTGGACATTGACTTTCACGCCTTCTCCAAACTCTTGCATAATGACTTCACGTTGCTTCTCGTTATACGCATATCGAATCGTTTTATTACGCTCAAGCTTAAAGAGTGGTGGTTGTGCAATATACACATAGCCAGTCTCAATTAGTTTTTTCATGTAACGGTATAAGAAGGTAAGCAGCAAGGTACGAATATGCGCACCATCCACATCGGCATCCGTCATGAGGATAATTTTGTGATAACGTGCCTTGGAAATGTCGAAATCATCGCTGATTCCTGTCCCAAAAGCTGTAATCATGGCGCGGATTTCGGTATTGGATAAGATACGATCCAGGCGTGCTTTCTCTACATTCAAAATTTTACCACGCAGAGGCAGAATCGCTTGGAAGTGACGATCACGACCTTGCTTAGCTGAACCACCTGCAGAGTCACCTTCTACAATGTAAATCTCACTGATTGAAGCGTCTTTGGAAGAGCAATCTGCTAGTTTACCTGGCAGGGCACTAACTTCAAGCGCACTTTTGCGGCGAGTCAATTCTCTGGCTTTACGCGCAGCTTCTCTTGCTCTAGCAGCTTGAATACCTTTTTCAAGGATTTTGCGAGCTACAGCTGGGTTCTCTTCAAGGAATTCTTGCAGTTTCTCTGCGAAAAGGGATTCCACAATACCACGAACTTCGCTGTTACCAAGTTTCGTCTTTGTTTGACCTTCGAATTGAGGCTCTGGAATTTTCACAGAAATAATCGCAGCAAGACCCTCGCGCACGTCATCTCCAGATAGATTCGAGTCGCTTTCTTTGATCGAATTATTTTTACGGGCGTAGTCATTTAGGATCCGCGTCAGTGCGCTTTTGAATCCTGATTCATGCGTTCCACCCTCGTGTGTGTTGATATTATTAGCAAAAGAGTAAATGTTCTCGGTATAGCTATCGTTATACTGGAGAGCAATCTCGATCGAAATGTTATCTTTCGCACCTTCTACATAGATCGGGACTTCATTGACGACCTCACGGTTGCGATTTAAATGCTGCACAAAGGACACAATACCGCCTTCATACATATGCGTTGCTACCGTATCCGTACGCTCGTCAATCAAGTTAATTTCGATGCCTTTATTCAAGAAAGCAAGCTCACGAATTCTGGATTGCAGCGTATCGAAATCGTATTCGGTCGTTTCTTTAAAAATCTCCGGATCCGGATGGAACGTAACCGTGGTGCCCGTTTCTTCGGTTTCACCGATGACTTTCACATCATATTGCGGCGTTCCGCGGCGGTATTCTTGTTGATGAATTTGGCCTTTATTCTTTACTTGCACAGTTAAGTGCTCCGACAGCGCATTAACTACAGAAATACCTACACCGTGCAGACCACCGGATACTTTGTAACCGGAATCCTCGCCACCGAATTTACCACCTGCGTGGAGTACGGTAAGTACAACCTCGAGTGTTGGTCTTTTCAGTTTTGCATTTTCACCGACAGGAATTCCGCGCCCGTTATCAATAACAGTAATGCCATTATCTTTATGAACAATTACATCAATTTTCGTACAAAATCCGGCCAAAGCCTCATCGATACTATTATCTACAACTTCCCAAACGAGATGGTGCAGTCCTCGGGCACTAGTAGAACCAATATACATACCCGGTCTTTTGCGAACGGCTTCTAAACCTTCCAGAACCTGAATCTGACTGTCATCGTACGCATTTTGATTCACAGACATGCTACTCTTCACCTGCTTTTTTATATTAAAAGAAGTTAATTCGTCAATAACTGATTAGCTCTTTTTTTGAGCGTTGTTGAGGAGATTGGGGAATAATACACCTTACTTTTCGTCACGACCAGTGATTTGCAATCTTCCTCACCGATTTGCTCGGTTCTTTTATCTTTGACTGCTTGCCCAATGAACTGCTTTGATATTTTAGATGACTTCTCAATCGAAATATCAAATATAGCAATCAATTCAGACGCTCTAATAATTTTCTCTCCACCCAAATGAATAAACATGCTTCTCAGCTCCTGCCGCTTACATTTCCTTTCAAAACATGAAACACGGAAGCATGATCCAGTTGATCCAAATGAACACTCTCTAGACCTGTTGTCGTAATAAACGTTTGGACTTTCTGCTGAAACGTGCGAATTAACTGTGTCTGTCTATATTCATCCAGTTCCGATAGGACATCATCTAGCAATAGCAGAGGATACTCGCCAACTTCTTCATGAATGAGCTCAATTTCTGCTAGCTTGAGTGATAGCGCGGTTGTTCGCTGCTGACCTTGGGAACCGTACGTTTGGACTTCTTTATCATTTATGAAAAAGAGAAGATCGTCACGATGAGGGCCCACTAAAGTTACGCCTCTTCGGAATTCCTGATCTTTCACCAAAGATAACTTTATCATAAATTGGTTTAATAAAACAGATTCATCTTCAAATGGCTCCATGTCAAAAGAAGGGGAGTAGCGAATCACTAACGATTCACTATCGTTCGTTATCCCTCTGTGGATATTCTCCGCCCATTTTTGAAGCTTCTTTATGAAGTTTTGACGCTTTTTCATAATTTTAACACCATACTGTGCTAATTGTTCATTCCAGATGTCCAACATGGCGTCAGGTGTGCTTTTTCCGGGGTAATTTTGCTTTAAATAATTATTCCGTTGCACCAAGATTTTCTGATATTGAGATAAGTCGTGAATATAGGAGGGCTGTACCTGACCGATTTCCATATCAAGAAAACGTCGTCTTATGCCAGGCGTTCCTTTGACAATCTCTAAATCCTCCGGAGCAAACATGACAACGTTAAGTGCACCAATAAAATTACTGAGCTTTTTTTGCTCAAGACCATTAATCTTCGCTTTTTTTCCCTTGGAAGAGATGGAGAGATCCAGCTTACAGTTCCCGTACAATTTCTGAATCTCTGCATGCAGCAGCGTTTGCTCACCGTTCCAGCCAATCAGTTCTTTGTCCTGGTGGGTACGATGCGATTTGGTCATAGCCATCACATAGATGGATTCCAGCAAATTCGTTTTCCCCTGTGCGTTGGGTCCAACGAAAATATTCACGTTATTCGATGTTGTTAATTCAACATGATCGTAATTTCTATAATGACTGAGTACGAGTTTATTCAGAAACATGGCCGATCATCCCCCTGGTTATTCCGATCAGGAGCTTATGACCTCGAATTGTCCAAAACCTTCTACCTTGACGATATCCTGCGGCACAAGTTTCCGACCTCTGCGATTTTCAGCTTGCCCGTTCACTTCGATTTTGGTTTCCACAACAAAAAATTTAGCTTGTCCACCTGTGGATATGCAGTCCGATAACTTCAAAAACTGCCCAAGTGTAATATATGGAGTGTTGATAACTATTTGTTTCATAGGAGCGCTCCCTTAATTCGTTGTTCGGTATGGCAAAATTAACTGCAAAATATTCGTCGAATCTTGCGGTTTCATAATGATCGGCTGCATAGCTCCAGTAAATCCAATTTGTATAAATTCGGAGTCGAGTACTTTCAGTGCATCCAACATATATTTGGAGTTAAACGAAATCTTCAGTAAATCACCAACAATATGCTGCAGGGCAATTTGTTCGGTTACTTTACCTAGCTCGGAGGAGCTTGACGAAATTTCGATGGTTTTGTCTTCAAGCATCATCATTTTAACAATATTCGTTTTGTCCTCTTTGGAAAGAAGGTAGGCACGGTCGATGGCTTCAGCCAATTCCTTTGTTGGAACAACCATTTCCGTTTGAAAGGATTGCGGAATGAGCTTAGACGTATCTGGGTAAGTCCCATCTAAAATACGCGAATAAAATAAAATCGATTGGATCTTGAATAAAACTTGGTTGTCCGCAATAACTATATCTATAAGGGTGTTTTGATCAGGCAAAATTTTGCTTAACTCATTCAGTGTACGTCCTGAAATAACGATATTAGGCAGGTTTTGTGCTTGTTCGTTATCAACGGTGACTTCTCTACTTGCCAGGCGATGACGATCACATGCGATAAATTTCAACTTATCTCCTGAAATATTCCAAAGAACCCCTGTAAGAATAGGTGTTGATTCATTGGTGGATACCGCATAGGACGTTTGTTTAATCATTGTTTTAAGCAAATCACTTGGAAGGCGAAGCATTTTGCTTTCTTCGATTTCAGGAAGCAGCGGATACTCATCTGGATCCAATCCCATGATTTGAATTTCGGAAGAGCCTGAACGAATAATCGTTTGAAAGTTGGCTTTCACTTCAATTTCGATTAGTTGTGCTGGCAGCTTACGAATGATTTCAACGAAAAATTTAGCGGGAAGTACAACGCTCCCAGCTTGAATAAGTTCAATAATTTTAATGGTGCTGTTTTCACTTGCTGTAAAGCTTTGAATGGAAATGTCGGTATCACTAGCTGTTAGCGTAACACCACTTAAGGTTGCATCTATTTTGATCCCTGTAAGAATGGGTATCGTTGTTCGAGAGGATATGGCTTTGGAAACGTGACCAATGGATTCGATTAAATGGTCTTTTAGGATAGTTAATTTCATGACTTCACTCCTGCAGTTCTTTTTTTACGGTGCGTTAGCATAATCATTATATAATAACATTCTTTATTAGTAATAGCAGTAGGGGCTCTGGATATGTGGATATGTGGATGAACCTGAGATAGAGCAAGCCTATCCACATGTGAATAGATTGTGCATAGGCTTATGGAAAAAGTGATGTTATTAAGAGGGGTTTTTGATACGTTCCGTTAAGTTATGGACAATCTTATATAATTCTTGATCCACTTTGAGCTGCTGCACAATTTTCTCATGCGCATGTATGACGGTCGTATGATCGCGACCCCCAAAATTATCTCCGATTTTCGGCAAAGAGAAGTCTGTGAGTTCCCGTGCAAGGTACATCGCTACTTGCCTTGGGAAAGCCACGGCTTTTGTTCGTTTACGCGCTTTGAAATCCTCGAGCTTTAAACCATAGAATTCTCCAACTCGCGCTTGAATATCCTGTATCGTAATGACTCTTGGTCGGTTCGATGGGATGATATCCTTCAACGCTTCAGCCGTTAAATGAACGCTAATATCTTGATTAATAAGGGATGAGTACGCGACAACACGTATTAATGCACCCTCCAACTCTCGGATATTCGTATCAATTTGGTTCGCGATATAGATCATGGCTTCGTTCGGAATCTCTAGATTCTCGGCTTTAGCCTTTTTGCGTAAAATGGCGATTCGTGTTTCTAAATCTGGCGGTTGTATATCTGTAATAAGTCCCCATTCAAATCGTGAACGTAACCGATCTTCCAGGGTTGGAATCTCTTTTGGCGGACGGTCACTTGAGATAATAATTTGTTTTCCTTCCTCATGTAGCGCGTTAAATGTGTGGAAGAACTCTTCTTGCGTTCCTTCTTTCCCAGCAAGGAATTGAATATCATCGATGAGCAGTACATCAATGGTTCGATACTTGTTACGAAAGCCTTCCCCGCGGTTATCACGGACTGCATTGATAAATTCATTCGTGAACTTTTCGGAGGATATATATAGAACCCGAGAACCAGGGTTATGTTCAAGTACATAATGTCCGATCGCATGCATAAGATGTGTTTTACCTAGTCCAACGCCCCCATATAAAAAGAGGGGATTATACGCTTTGGCCGGCGCTTCAGCTACTGCGAGAGAAGCAGCGTGAGCAAACCGGTTACCAGATCCAATGACGAAGGTATCAAATGTATACCTAGCGTTCATCATACTTGTAAAGTTTTCTTCACCAGCAACAATGGCTGGACCTTTGGGGGGAATGACAACGGGTTGAATGGCGTGCATCGATTGTGACTTCTGATCTTCGGTTTCGATGATGAATTTAACGGATACATGCTTTCCCGTAAAATCGTAGATCGTTCCTTCGATTAGCTTCGTGTATCTACTCTCAAGCCACTCCTGCGCAAAATTATTAGGTGCGCAAATAATGACTGTTGAATCATTGAATACAGTGGCCTTCGTCGATTTGAGCCAGGTGTCGAAACTTGGTTTACTGAGCTTCGTTTGAATAATCGTTAAAATTTGTTGCCAAAGGTCCGTAGAATGGCCTTCCACAGTACTTCACTCCTTTTGAATCAAACATGTGGCATAGGCCAGGGGAAACATGGTTATGATTTATGGATAAAACGTGAAACAAATAACTCACGTTGGAATCTCGAAGAATTGGTAGTTAGCATTTAGTGTGCCCAAATATCGTCTAAAAGAATCTAGTGTCTGGTGGGGTCAAAAAAGGATGACTTTTGTCGGTTTTATCCACATTACTAAGGATCCGCAGAAATGACTTATTCTTGTAGAGGGAAGTTTGTGCACATTATTATCCACAGGGTGTTGATAACTCGGAGGATTAGTGGCGTATATCCACAGCAGAAACATTACTATCTTAACAAAAGATACCTTGTTAATCAACGGATTGTTTCGCATTATCCACAATAACAACAACTTGTGGGTAGAAATTGTTCACAACACAAGATATTGTTGATATTCTGTTGATTTTCGACAAAGTTTGTCCTTTCTCGTCAAAACTTTATACACAGCTTGTTCTTTTTACCTTTACCGAGGTTTTCCGCCATCCAAATACTGCACACTTGGGTAGGTTGACTTTCTTCTGTGAAAATGATTTAATGAGTAGTAGAAATTTTGTAGGATGGATATCCTCAGCCAGGTAGGGAGGTGCTATAGATGGGTCCAACATTTAACCCGAATACGAGAAAGCGTAAGAAGAACCATGGTTTCCGTAAAAGAATGAGCACGAAGAACGGTCGTAAAGTTCTACAAGCTCGTCGTCTTAAAGGAAGAAAAGTTCTTAGCGCGTAAGAAGAGGCTCCGAAAGGGGCTTTTTTTTTTGCATTTGGAACGTCGGTTTACATTGAACTGGTTTTGTTAAAACTAGATTAGATATGTAGTGTTCTTTCAACTAATGAATGTGATCTGTCTGGAGTGTACATGGCTGTGGAGAAACTATATCGGTTAGCAAAAAGAGAAGACTTTAGTAAGGTGTATCGCTATGGGAAATCGATGGCCAATCAGCAATTCGTTCTATACTATTTGCCGCAGCCGAAAGCAGAAGCGTTTCGTTTCGGTGTATCGGTTTCCAAGAAAATTGGAAATGCAGTTGTTCGTAATCGTTTGAGACGAATGATGAAAGAAATTATTCGGTTGAAAAAAGAAAACATGACGCCTCAATATGACTACATTCTGCTGGCTAGAAAACCGGTTGTTGATATGGCTTACGCAGACATGGAGAAGAGCATCTGGCATGTCATTCGTAAAGCTTCTTTATATAAAAAAAATGACGCATTAAAAAAGTGAAGCAATATTTCCTTGCGGACTGAGAATGTGTTATAGTTTATCTTGGAAAAGACATTTAGGAGGATCTCATTTTGACTCGTCGAATTTATATGCTAGTAGCACTGTCTTCGGTGATTTTACTTTTGTCCGGATGTAGCCCGTCAAGTGCAGCATCAGCGCCAATCGATCCGAACACGGCTAATTTTTTCACTAAGTACTTTACGTACCCGCTTTCACAAACGCTTGACTGGTTCGCCGATCATCTATGGGGTCAATATGGATTATCCATCTTGGTTGTTACATTGATTATTCGATTGATTATTTTGCCGCTTACGCTTAAGCAATACAAAAGCTCCAAACGGATGCAGGATCTGCAGCCTGAAATGAAAAAGCTTAAAGAGAAATATAAAGATGATGCGAAAAAGCAACAAGAAGAAACGATGAAATTATTTCAACAAAATGGTGTAAATCCGTTAGCTGGTTGTTTTCCTATCATTGTTCAAATGCCAATTCTAATCGCTCTTTATCAAGCGATTATGCGTAACCAAGAAATTCATGAGCACACGTTCCTGTGGTTGAATCTTGGTAAGCCTGATCATCTATACATCTTACCGTTGATTGCCGCGGCTACGACGTTCATTCAACAAATGTTTATGTCTTCCCAAATGAATCAACAAATGAAAAGCTTAATGTACATTTTCCCGGTCATGATTTTCGTGATGTCCATGAATTTTGCATCGGCACTTCCGCTATACTGGATTTACGGTAACATTTTCACAATCGTTCAGTCTTATTTCATCTATGGTGCTCCTGGTTCACAAAAAAAGCCTGGATCTCAAAATAATAAGGGTGGCCTGTCGAAATGAAGAAAATCGTGGTGACTGGAAAGACAATTGAACTAGCAGTTAAATCTGGTCTAGATCAATGGCAAGTTTCGGAGGATCGTGTACAAATTCATATTTTGGAACAGCCCTCACGAGGGTTGTTCGGGTTTATTGGATCCAGAGTTGCGAAGGTTGAGCTCGAATTGATACCCGATCCACTTGAGGAAGCGATAGCTTTCTTACAAGATATGTTCGAAGCGATGCAAATTTCCATCACCATAGATACACATAAAGATCGTGAAGGCTATATCTTAAACATGAGTGGCTCGGAATTAGGTATTTTGATCGGAAAAAGAGGACAAACACTTGATGCGCTTCAGTATTTAGTTAATATTGTTGGTAATCGGTATGCGAATTCTCATTTCCGTATCATCTTAGATGCGGAAAATTTCCGTGATCGACGGAAGAAAACGTTGGAAGAGCTGGCGTTAAGACTGGCTAATCGCGTGATTAAGTCGAAAAAAGAAGTTATTTTGGAGCCGATGAATTCGCAAGAACGTAAAATTATTCATGCGGAATTACAAGGGCATCCTGTTATCAAAACATACAGTAAAGGCGAAGAACCGAATCGTCGGGTTGTCATCGCTGTTAAATAACACAGATCGCAATGACTTGGTTCATATGTCATTGCTTTTTCTTTAAGATGAGGTAAATTCGAGGTGCAAATACTATGTTAAATGATACGATTGCTGCTATTTCTACACCGCTTGGAGAGGGTGGGATAGCGGTTATTCGTGTGAGCGGCGAGGATTCTGTCACATACGTTGAACGTATTTTCCGCTCAAAAACGAAATTATCTGTTGCTGACACGCATACGGTACATTATGGATTCATTATAGAACCTGCTTCCGCCGAAAAGGTAGAGGAGGTTCTAGTTACGTTAATGAAAGCTCCGCGATCCTTCACCATGGAGGATGTTGTCGAAATTAGTTGTCACGGAGGGATTGTCTCCGTTAAGAAAGTACTAGATTTATTACTAGTACAAGGTGTTCGCTTAGCTGAGCCTGGTGAGTTTACAAAGCGAGCTTTTTTGAACGGTCGTATTGACTTAACACAAGCAGAAGCGGTTATTGACCTAATTCGGGCTAAATCCGATCGAGCATTCAAGGTAGCTTTGAAGCAGGTGGAAGGAAATTTATCCAAACAGATTAAGCATTTACGATACATCCTGGTGGAGTTAATGGCTCATGTTGAGGTGAATATTGATTACCCGGAACATGATGTAGAGGAAATGACAAATGTGTTCATCAAGACGAAGTGTGATACGGTCATGTTGGATATTGATCGTTTATTGGTGACCGCAGAACAAGGTAAAATTTTGCGGGAGGGCATTGAGACAGCAATTGTCGGCAAACCTAATGTTGGGAAGTCTTCTTTGTTGAATGAATTAGCCCAAGAGAATCGGGCTATTGTTACTGATATTCCAGGAACTACGAGGGATGTCATTGAGGAGTTCGTTAATATTGGCGGTATTCCGTTGAAGCTGCTTGATACAGCTGGTATTCGCGAAACTTCAGATATTGTCGAACAGATTGGTGTGGAGCGGTCTAAGACTGCTTTAGCCGAGGCTGATCTCATTTTACTAGTACTGAATAGTAACGATGAGCTTCAACTCGACGAGATTGCGTTGATGAAGCAGTTGGCGGATAAACAAACGATCGTTATTTTGAATAAGATTGATTTGGATCGCAAGTTAGATGTGGAACAGGTGCTCAGTTATTTCCCGCAAGAGCGTATTGTGGAACTGTCCCTGATTGAGAATAAAGGTATTGAGGATTTGGAAAAAGCGATCGCGGCGATTTTCTTTGAAGGAAAGCTCGAATCCAGTGATTTGACATATGTAAGTAATGTTCGTCATATTTCTTTGTTGAAGCAGGCCAAGCGTTCCTTGCAGGATGCGCTGGATGCTAATGAGCAATATGTACCAATTGATATGATTCAAATTGATATCCGGGCTGCTTGGGAGCAGCTAGGGGAGATTATCGGCGATTCCGTAGGTGAGTCCCTAATCGATCAAATTTTTACACAATTCTGCTTAGGAAAATGAAAACCGACAGCATTTGCGTTTTCATAAAAGAGGGAGGGACGTTTCTATGGGATATCACGCAGGGAATTATGACGTTATCGTTATCGGTGCCGGACACGCAGGTTGCGAGGCTGCTTTAGCCTCAGCTCGCATGGGTTGTAATACGTTGCTACTAACAATCAATTTAGACATGGTTGCTTTCATGCCTTGTAACCCATCCATCGGTGGTCCAGCGAAAGGTCATGTTGTTCGTGAGATCGACGCGCTTGGTGGTGAGATGGGGCGCAATATTGATAAAACGTATATTCAACTTCGTATGTTGAATACGGGCAAGGGGCCGGCTGTTCATGCACTGCGCGCACAAGCCGATAAATTTTCGTATCAGCATAAAATGAAAGAAACAATCGAAGCTACAGCTAATTTGACATTGCGTCAAGGGATGGCTGAAGAACTTATCGTGGAGAATGGTGTTTGTAAAGGTCTGATTACGAAGACAGGTGCTGAGTATTATGCAAAATCTGTCGTTTTGACCACCGGTACGTATTTACGCGGTAAAGTGATCATGGGCGAACTGATGTACGAGAGCGGGCCCAATAATCAGCAGCCTTCTGTTAAATTATCTGAGTCCTTACGCAAGTTGGGCTTCGATCTGGTTCGTTTCAAGACAGGTACGCCTCCGCGCGTTCATAAAGATACGATTGATTTTAGCAAAACAGAAATTCAACCAGGTGATGAGCAACCGAAGTTTTTCTCCTTTGAGACGAAAACAGGTTCGAATCATAATGAGCAGCTTCCATGCTGGTTAACGTATACATCTGCAGCGACGCATCAAATTATTAATGATAATTTACATCGTGCTCCGATGTTCTCTGGTGCTATTGAGGGGACGGGGCCAAGATACTGTCCTTCTATTGAAGATAAAATTGTTCGTTTCAGCGATAAGCCTAAGCATCAAATTTTCTTAGAGCCAGAAGGTCACAGTACTTCAGAGTATTATGTACAAGGTCTCTCAACAAGTATGCCGGAAGATGTACAATTGGGAATCTTACGTTCCATTCCTGGTCTAGAAAAAGTAGAAATGATGCGCACGGGTTATGCCATCGAGTATGATGCGGTAGTACCAACGCAATTGAAACCTTCATTGGAAACGAAGCTGGTTAGTGGGTTATTTACAGCTGGGCAAATTAATGGAACTTCTGGATACGAAGAGGCAGCTGGTCAAGGGGTTATGGCTGGGATTAATGCCGCGCGTAAAGTACAAGAGAAGGAAGCCATCGTTTTGGATCGTTCCGAAGGTTACATCGGCGTTCTCATTGATGATCTTGTAACTAAAGGAACTAGTGAGCCATATCGCTTGCTTACTTCACGTGCAGAATATCGCTTGTTACTTCGTCATGACAATGCGGATCTCCGCTTAACGCCGATTGGTCATGAAATTGGATTGATTTCTGAAGAGCGCTATGCGAAGTTTTTGAACAAAAAATCGCTTGTAGAGCAAGAGATTGAACGTTTATCTGAAGTGAAGGTGAAACCTGAGCCTCACGTTCAAGAATTGCTTCGGAGCTTGGAAAGTGTGGAATTGACGAATTCGGTTCCGGCGATTTCCTTGCTGCGTCGTCCTGAGATTGAGTATAAACATATTGAACAAATGACGATGTCTCCTTTTGACTTAGATGAAGATATGAAGGAGCAAGTTGGCATTCAAGTAAAATATGCGGGTTATATTGAAAAGCAAAGTAATCAAGTGGATCGCCTGCGTAAAATGGAAAAGAAAAAGATTCCGGATGATATTGAATATAGTGAGATCCATGGAATTGCCACAGAAGCGAAACAGAAGCTCGCGAAAATCCGTCCAATCTCAATTGGGCAAGCATCTCGGATTAGCGGGGTTACCCCTTCGGACATTTCTATCTTGCTTGTTTATCTGGAACATTACAATAGAGTCATAGCGGCTAGAGGTTAAAGATATGGATGCTATACAGCAACAATTCACAGAGTTATTAGCCCAAGAAAATATCACCCTTTCTACGCAGCAGTTAGATCAGTTTGAACAGTACTA
Source organism: Paenibacillus allorhizoplanae (assembly GCF_927798215.1). Taxonomy (NCBI): domain Bacteria; kingdom Bacillati; phylum Bacillota; class Bacilli; order Caryophanales; family Paenibacillaceae; genus Paenibacillus; species Paenibacillus allorhizoplanae. The sequence continues at coordinate 22,098 of NZ_CAKMMW010000037.1, read as the reverse complement.
CAAGACACTCGTAGAGTGGAATGAGAAAATGAATTTAACAGGTATTACAGAGAGAGACCAAGTTTATCTTAAACATTTCTATGATTCTCTTTCTGTGGCTTTCAATTACGATATAGGGAAGGTTACATCTCTTGCTGATATCGGTTCAGGCGCTGGATTCCCAAGCATACCTCTTAAAATTGCATTTCCTCATCTTCAGGTTACAATTGTTGATTCTTTGAATAAGCGGATTCTATTCTTGAAAGAAATTGTCTCTCAGCTAGGTTTGACGAATATGGACTGTGTGCATGGTAGGGCAGAGGATATTGCTAGACTTCCTCGCTATCGTGATCACTTTGACCTCGTAACTGCTAGAGCGGTTGCGAAACTGCAAGTGTTAAATGAATTCTGTCTTCCATTTGCCAAGAGTGGAGGGACTTTCATTGCAATGAAGGGTTCCGAAGTGGATGATGAAATTAAGGACTCTTCCTATAGTTTAGTAGAGCTGCGAGGAAAAGTGACGAAGGTTAATCGAATGATTCTACCTATCGAAGAATCCGTAAGACATTTTGTTGAGATACAGAAGACAGCTGCTACACCAGCTAAATATCCTAGAAAAGCAGGGATCCCTTTAAAGGAACCACTTTTCAAATAATAGGAATGTTTCACGTGAAACATTTCCCAGCTTACCTGTTGTAGAGAAGGATTATGGCCTTCGATGGAGAATATCTATATAAGGTGAAAGCCCGTCATATACTGGCTTCGCCTTACCTTTTATTTGTGATGTTGTGGTTGGATATTCGCAATTGATAGATTAAATTTACTAGAATCAGACAGCATGAATGACATCGTCTCGGAATGGCGAAAAGATCTTTTTACCTTGTACAGGGCGTTGTATCCGTTTATTGTAACTGTACTGATCGCTTAAACTACGGGAAGAGTTGGTGGTAAGTTTTCCTATGAAAGAACAAATATCGAAGCTATTTGGCCTTGCAGATCGTTCAACGACGGATGAGGTCAAAAACATACCCGTAAATAGTATTATTCCTAGTCCCTATCAGCCGAGAACTTTATTCGATGATGATCGTATCGATGAACTATGCCAAACCATTCGAACACATGGTATTATTCAACCTATTGTTGTTCGAGTCAAAAATAATACATTTGAATTAATTGCAGGCGAACGACGCTTGCGTGCGGTGAAAAAGTTAGGTCTTGATACGATCCCAGCTATTGTTCGGGACTTTAATGATTCACAAGCAGCATCCATTGCGCTTATTGAAAATCTGCAACGTGAAGGACTTACTGCGATTGAAGAGGCTGCAGCTTATCATCAATTGATCGAGATGCATGATCTTACGCAGGAAAGCCTTGCACAACGTTTAGGCAAAAGCCAATCCACAATCGCCAATAAGATTCGTTTATTGCAATTATGCGAACCTGTTAAAATGGCTTTGATGGAACGTAAGATTACGGAGCGTCATGCGCGTGCTCTATTAGCTTTAGATCAAGAAGAGCAGCAGGTCAAATTGCTAGAAGAGATTATCACGAAAGAATTAAACGTTAAACAAACGGAAATCAAAATAAGTTTCCTGAAGGAAGCGGCGAAGATTAAGAAGTCACGTCGTGTATCTTTTACGAAGGATGTTCGACTTGCTCTCAATACCATTCGACAGTCGGTTGAGATGGTTTCAAGCTCGGGCTTACATATTAATACCTCAGAACAAGATCATGAAGATCATTATGAAATTATAATTAAGATTCCTAAGCGATAATTTAGGCATTTCTGCTACCTAAAACGGCGCAAGCCGTTTTTTTTGCATCTAATGGCACGAATCTATCAAATATTCATAAGGTAACTGATTGATAGATATGGTAAGATAGTACTACTGCTTGTTAAATAGCATTATGGAACATAAGCGATAGAGGTGAAATGGTTTTGTCTAAAATTATTGCAATAACGAATCAGAAGGGTGGCGTCGGCAAGACGACGACTTCTGTGAATCTAGGCGCTTCATTAGCTTCGCTTGGTAAACGCGTTCTTTTGGTCGATATTGACCCGCAAGGGAACACAACAAGTGGTATTGGTGTGAATAAAGCTGATGTTACAAATTGCATTTATGATGTATTGATTAATGACGTACATCCAAAAGATGCAACAGTGGAAACAAATGTACCGAATCTTAAAATTGTTCCGGCAACGATTCAACTTGCTGGTGCAGAGATTGAATTGGTTCCAACCATTTCAAGAGAAGTTCGATTAAAGAAGTCACTTCAACTTGTCAAACACTTATATGATTATATTTTGATAGATTGCCCTCCATCTCTTGGCCTTTTAACGATCAATTCTTTAACCGCCGCGGATTCCGTAATCATCCCTATTCAGTGTGAATACTACGCCTTAGAAGGTTTAAGCCAACTTCTGAACACAGTGCGATTGGTGCAAAAGCATTTAAATACAGGACTTCAAATTGAAGGTGTCCTATTGACGATGTTTGATGCAAGGACGAACTTAGGTATTCAGGTTATTGAAGAAGTTAAAAAGTACTTCCAAACAAAGGTTTATCAAACGATTATTCCTCGTAATGTACGTTTGAGTGAAGCGCCGAGTCATGGGCAATCCATTATTACGTATGATCCTAGATCAAAGGGCGCGGAAGTTTATTTAGAACTTGCTAAGGAAGTGATCTCAGTATGACCAAAGGCCTCTCTAAAGGTTTAGGTAAAGGATTAGACGCATTAATAACGTCCTTGCATATTGATGAGAGCGATAAAGTCATTCAGATTCCACTGGCTCAATTGAGAGCCAATCCGTATCAGCCTAGAAAGCATTTTAATGAAGATAGTATTAAGGAACTTTCAGAGTCGATCAAGGAGCATGGCGTCATTCAGCCTATCATTGTTCGGAAGGTTCTTAAGGGCTACGAGATCATTGCGGGTGAACGTCGTTTCCGTGCATCACAAGTTGCAGGAACGCCAACTATTCCAGCTGTGGAAAGAATTCTTTCCGATCAACAGGTAATGGAAATCGCATTGATTGAGAACGTGCAGCGTGAGGATCTTAATGCGCTTGAGATCGCTTTTGCTTACCAAGGTATTATTGATCAATTCTCTTTGACACAAGAAGAGCTGTCAGCGAAGGTTGGTAAGAGTAGATCTCATATTGCCAATTTCTTAAGATTGCTTTCCCTTCCTGAATCAATTAAACAATATGTTTCACGTGGAACATTATCCATGGGGCACGCGAGAGCAATTGTTGGTGTGAAGGACGATAAGATTAAGAAAGAACTTGCAGAGTCAACGATCTCTAAACAGTGGAGTGTTAGAGAGCTTGAAGAAGCAATTAAGATGCTAGAAGAACCACCTGGTCCTGAAAAGGAAAAGGCAAAACAAAAAGAAAAAAATAGAGATCCGTATATTAATCAAGCAGAAGAGCAATTGCGAGACATTTATCGGACATCCGTGAAAATTAAGAGTCAGCAGGATAAAGGGAAGATCGAGTTGCTCTACTATTCAAAAGACGATCTCAACCGACTGCTAGAATTATTGCAAGGTAAAATCTCTTAGAAATTGCTAGCGTACCTATGGAGGCTGTCTGTTCATTAATTATGAACGGACTGTCTCCTATGTTTTTCTTTCGAACAGAAGGAACAAACTAAGGTATGCTATATTTTTGACCATATATAATTGGAAAAGATAGTTTCAAGTAATATGGGGCAGGGATTTCTCGAAAGGGGCTGGACATATGAAAGACGTAATGTATTTCGACCAAGCAGCATCCTCATGGCCGAAGCCGCCAACGGTGATGGATGCGATGATGCAATGCATGCAGGAGTATGCAGCTAATCCTGGCAGAGGCAGCCATCAGATGGCTGTGAAGGCAAGCCGTACGTTGTTCGAGACGAGAAAGAATCTAGCTAAATTATTTGGTGTGAGAAACCCAAACGATATTTCATTTGCATTAAATACAACACATGCACTAAACCAAGCGATCAAAGGCTTTGTAAAGCCTGGCGATCACGTGATCTGTACGAATGTTGAGCACAATTCGGTGAGAAGACCGCTAGAATATTTAAAAGCCTCAATTGGCGTCGAGCTTACCTATTTGCAACATGATGAGCAGGGGAATGTACAATTAAATGATTTGAAAGAAGCGTTTCGCTCAAATACAACACTTGTCGTTGTGAATCATAGTTCCAATTTACTTGGCACCATTATGCCAATTGGAGAGATTGGGGAGCTCTGTAGAAGCCGCGGCGCCAAGCTGCTCGTAGACGCGGCTCAGAGCGCCGGCGTACTGCCTATTCATGTCGTAGATATGAATATCGACATGCTCGCCTTCCCAGGCCACAAGGGGCTCCTGGGGCCTCAAGGGACGGGTGGGTTATACATCCATCCGGACATTGAACTGGAACCATTGCTACATGGCGGTACAGGCAGTCAGTCGGAGGCAATCCACCAGCCGACAGTACGGCCTGATCGCTATGAAGCAGGGACTCAGAACACGCCAGGCATCGCTGGATTGAATGAAGGTGTAAAGTTCATCCTAGCGGAAACCGTGGACAAGATTCATACGAAAGAATGGGCACATACACAGCAATTAATGGAAGGGTTACTGGGAATTGAAGGGGTAACGATTCTAGGGCCAAAGCTTGGACAAAATAAAACAGGAATCGTTTCCTTTAACATTCAAGATGTGGATTCATCGGAAGTTGCTTTTATCCTCGACCAGTCGTTTCAAATTGCCGTGCGGTCTGGTTATCACTGTACGCCGCTTGCACATGAAGTTGCCGGCACTTTGGCCAAGGGAGCCGTAAGGTCGAGTATCGGGTATTTTACGACGGACGAAGAGGTAACAGCACTCATTGAAGCTGTCAAAGAGATTCAAGCGCAATATGCGAAGTAGAAAGAGGGATAAGGCATGGGGGAACTGTTTGGCTTGAATGCAGAATACGTGATGTTAATTTGTTTCGCATTCATTCTGGTGTTATTGGTTATGGTCATCATTATTTCAATTCGATTGTCATCCTTGCGGAAACGATATACACGGATGATCAATGGTACAAGCGCTGAGAATATGGAACAATTACTTATTGATATGCAGAACGCTTTGAACGAGCAAAAGGCCGAATCCGTTAAGGCTTCGACCCAAATATCTAATATCCATCAGTCCATGAAGAAGATGACATCGAACATTAAAGTTCGTCGATACAATGCCTTCAATGAAGGTGGCAGTGATCTCAGTTTCTCGTTGGCGATGCTCAACGAAGAACAGGATGGTGTGATCATTACAGGAATACATAGTCGAGAGCAAATGTATGTATATGCGAAACCGATCGCAAAGGGACAATCCAGTTACACGTTAAGTCCAGAAGAGAAGGAAACACTTACTCAAACTTTAAAGCAGTCGTAGCACTCGGTGCAAAGGATTGCGTTCGTCTAATCGAAGCGTAGAGGGCATCACCAATGACGGTAGCCATATTCATGACGAGGCTAAGCCGCGTATTTTGCAAGACGAAGTATTCCATGAAGCCGCCAACATTAACGATACCAGTTACATGAATATCACCAACGGGTGGCAGATCTTTATTAACACCCGCACCTGGCTTGAGTGGTCCATGAGCGACTTGAATGCAGCCGACACTGGCAACTTGCCCTAAACAAGCATCAACAGCAACGATGAAAGGGTTCTGAAATTGCTTATGAATGGTTTCAACGGTTTCGGCTAAATTCATAGCGTGGACAGGCTCATCCAGTGTGCCGAACAAATGAAGATTGCGGAGCGTAGTCGTACGATTTAGATGGGAGCCAACGAGAGGGCCGAGAGCATCGCCTGTTGAACGATCCGTTCCTACGCAAATGACGACGATAGGTTGATAGGTTGGTAGTTTACTGAAAATCGATTGCAAATGCTTGGCGAGAAGATGGGGTGTATTGGAATCGGTATGTTGAATTTTCAAAGGTTCTTGCACTGGGGTTTTATCGCCGTCGAATCCGAAATGGAATTTCATGATATCCCTCCAAAGTAGTAAATCTTTTTTACTAGTATATGGAGAGAGAGGTACATTTATACGTAGAGAGGAGAGCTTTCTCTGGAATTTTCTATCATGTTGCTAGCTTTCGATTCTACCCAACAAGCACTAAGAGCTGAGATGCTGCTAGAGTATGCGGATATTGAGATCGATATCAGACCTACGCCGAAAGAGATTACAGCGGGATGCGCTCTTTCTATTGAATTTCCAGGAGCAGATCTTGTGCAAGTTCAAGAGATTATAGAGAGCGAGAATGTCGAGATTAGAGGCATTTATTTTAAAAAAGAAGATGGATATGGTACCATAGTAGAAAAGTAAGGAGGCTTTACTAGTGTCTTTTGAAACACAATATTTCGAAAATTTGATGCATTGGATTCGGGAGCATATCAGTAAACCTGAAATCATTGCCTCGATATTTTGGATCACTATCAAAATTGTACTCATTTATGTCATTGCTAGAGTTATCATCAAAATTGCTGATAAAACAATCGCTCACATGGTCATTGCGAGAGAGAAGTCACCACTTAAAATTGATAGACGAAGATCGAATACCATTTCAATTCTCGTACATAATCTTATTGCCTATACAGTAAATCTAGTTGCTATCATGTTGATCCTCGGTCAAGTAGGATTGAATTTAGGTCCCTTATTAGCGGGTGCAGGTGTTCTTGGATTGGCGATAGGTTTCGGAGCACAGAGTTTGGTGAAGGATGTCATTACGGGGTTCTTTATTATTTTCGAGGATCAATTCGGCGTTGGTGATGTCATACAGATTGACCAATTCAAAGGAACCGTTGAGGAAATTGGCATTCGCGTTACTCGGATCAAAAGCTGGACCGGTGAGGTTCACATCATTCCTAACGGAAACATTAAGCAAGTGACCAACTTTTCCACTTATAATTCGATTGCTATCGTCGATGTATCTATCGCTTATGACGCTGACATTGATCGTGCGATGGTTTTATTAAATGAAGTTGTTGCTGAAGTGCATGAGCGCACAGAGAGTATCGTTAAAGCGCCACAGGTGCTTGGGGTGCAAATGATTGGAAACACGGATTTGAAGATACGAGTTATTGCGGAATGTAAGCCGAATAAACAAGGGGAAGTCAGCCGGATTTTAAATGCAGAGATTAAGAAATATTTAGATACCCATGGCATTAAACAAGAAAAGGTGGAGGGGAACTAAGATGGAAAAGAAGGAATACCAACTTGGCGATGTTGTACAGATGAAAAAGCCCCATCCATGCGGTACAAATGAAATGGAAATTATTCGAATGGGGATGGACATTCGGATTAAATGTGTAGGCTGTAAGCACAGCGTTTTAGTACCAAGAACGAAGTTCGAGAGCAAGCTCAAAAAAATATTGCGCAGCAATGCGGTGACAGAAGAAGAGTCGAGCTAAACTTTTCATAAAAAACAGTAAAACACTTGCGAGAGACAGACTTTTTTGATACAATAAGTCCTGTTCTCATTTTCTTGGAAAGGTACCCAAGTGGTCCAAGGGGGCTGACTCGAAATCAGTTAGGCGTCGCGAGGCGTGCGTGGGTTCGACTCCCACTCTTTCCGTACTAGAACACACCAGATGAAAGCCGTTTATATCCTTCGGGGATATGGGCGGCTTTTTTGTTGTCCTGTTTGGACATGGTGATAATGGTTTATATGAAATAAGAGGGATAAAAAGTAAAGATCTGAAGCAACCTAACAGTTAGGTTATGGCAAATAGCTACGTAGGAGGACGAGATAAATGAATAAATGGATACTAGCCCTAGCAATGCTTGCTGTAGTGGCCTCAGGCTGCTCTAAGAAGGATGATACAAGTACAGTTAGTCCTACAGCAGGTGTGACGGTACAGCCCTCAGCAGGGGCTTCAGCGACGCCTAGTGGGACGAGTGCAGGAGGAGCTGCAGGTGGGACTGTGACGGCAACACCTACCCCAAAGGGAACAACCGGTGGCGGAGCCGCGGAGACACCTTCTACGCTCACGAAGGAACAAGTGGAGAAAATTACTTTGACGAGTACCTACGATGATTTGGTTAAGCAGACGGGGTCCAAAGGGAAGCTCGTGAAAGAGGAGAATGGCAAACGAACTTATGAATTTGCGATCTCTAATCAAGCAGGATATTATGCGGAAATCGTCTATTTTAACGATGGGAAGATTTCAGAGAAGCGTGTGTTCCAGAGATAGTCTGGGATAAAGGCAGATAAGAAAGTGAATTGTGGAAGAAAGGAACACCTCTCATTAAAACTGAAAGGTGTTCCTTTCTTTTCATATAGAAGAACTACATCCGCTTACCGCCTTTTTTGTGCCATTTGCGATTATGATTGCTTGTTGCTGGAAAGGTGTCCCCTTTACGAAGGGTAACTGTTTTGGGATTGTTAATCCCCATATGGAAGGCGTTCTCGCCAATTTCCATATATTCACCGTCGTTAGGAACATGATCGCCTTCATTAAAATGTGTCCATTCACCCACGATTGAATCACCTCTTTATAAGAATAACAATCATAGTTAGAATGCCCGCAGGAGAGGGAAGCATGTACCTGATGAGCTTCCAGCTTCCACCTGTGCGAAGCGTGTGATAAAAACTTGTAATTTGCCGTATGATTTGCTATAGTATTCAGGTGCGAGTTTTGAATAAGAATCCTCGCTCCTTGCTCCTTCGCTTGCCTAGCAAGTTAGAATAGGAGCCGCTTAGTCCAAAAGGAGGTGAAATACATGCGCAAATATGAATTGATGTACATCATTCGTACTGACGTTGAGCAAGAAGTTGTTCAATCTACGGTAGAAAAATTTCAAGGCATCATCTCGAACGGTGGGGGAGAAATCTCCAAACATGACCTGATGGGTAAACGCCGTCTTGCGTATGAGATCAAGAAGTTCCGTGACGGGCACTACGTGCTTGTACACTTCAACGCAGAACCTGCTGTTGTAACTGAACTTGATCGCGTACTTAAGATTTCGGACGAAGTTATTCGTCACTTAATCGTAAACGACGTAGCTTAATCAATGCCAGTATTTTCGTCAGGAGGGTTATTCCATGTTGAACCGTGTTATTCTAATCGGTCGATTGACCAGAGATCCAGAACTTCGTTATACACCAGCTGGGGTAGCAGTTACCCAATTCACACTTGCTGTAGACCGTCCTTTCACGAGCGGTGGCTCGAAAGAACGTGAAGCGGACTTTATCAATATCGTCACGTGGAGGCAGCTTGCCGAAACCTGCGCGAATTACTTGCGTAAAGGTCGTTTAACAGCAGTTGAAGGACGCATTCAAGTGCGTAACTACGACAACAATGAAGGAAAACGTGTTTACGTGACCGAAATTATTGCCGACAATGTACGTTTCCTTGAATCTAGCGGCGGCGGGAATCGCGAAGAGGGCGGATCCTCTAATGCAAATGCAGGCGGCTATAGCGGCGGCGGAAGCAGCAATCGTGGCGGTGGATCGCGCGAGCAGCAGGATCCTTTCATAGATGACGGAAAACCGATCGATATTTCCGATGATGATTTGCCATTTTAAACGTAGAAAGGACTGAAGAGACACAATGGCTTTCCAAAAAAGAGACAATAATGGTGATGATCGTGCTGATCGCAAATTTGCTCCTCGTGGCAAAGGCGGTAAAGGCAAACGCCGTAAGGTTTGTTACTTCACTGTAAACAAAATCAAGCATATTGATTATAAAGATATCGAGACTCTTAAAAAGTTCATCAGTGAGCGCGGGAAGATTCTTCCTAGACGTGTAACTGGAACTTCCGCTAAGTACCAACGTGCTTTGACGATCGCTATCAAGCGTTCCCGTACAATCGCGTTGCTTCCTTACACAACGGAATAGGTTTCGGAATAAAGAGCAGTCGGGCAACCGATTGCTCTTTTTATATTTAAGGAGAAGCGAGCCCGCGGGGGCTCGCTTTTTTGTCGTTCGCTTTCTTTTGCCGCAGACGGACTCGAGAACATCTAGATTAATAATAACTATAAATCTAGCTAATATTCTGCTTACATACAACCTGCATACTAAGGATAAGAACAAGCTTTCACCAATAGAAGGGAGATAGGAACCATGCAAACTGTACAGCTTGATGAAAAGAAGAACGTAACGATCTTTGAGGATCAGCTAGTGACCACAGAGAAACGCCCTTGGTTTGGGAGCATGCCTAGTCAACTGGGAGAAGACTTTTCGTTTGTTGTGATGGGGGACCGTTGCGGGATGGCGACGGAGGGAGTTTTTGAGAAGGCGCTGGACTTGGTGAAGGATTTGAAGCCTGACTTTGTTTTGGCGGTAGGTGATTTGATCGAAGGTTATTGGAATAATGCCGCGGACACGCATCAGGAATGGGATGATATTGACGTTAAAATTGCAGCGATGGGACTGCCATTCTTTCCGGTCATCGGCAATCACGACTATGGCAATCAAACGATGGCAGAGGTATGGCGCGAGCGTAAAGGCTTGGACTACTACGCGTTTCGTGTAGGAGATACGCTCTTCCTTTCTTTAAATACGGAGCATACACCGGATGAGTTCTCCGATGCATTTATCGACATCATCAAACGGATAACGGCGGACGTGAAACGCGAACCTGAACGCGCCAATGAACACATGAGTGCTTTTGTTGATGAACTGAAAGGGCAACTTTCACCTGAGGAACTACAAGGTTTTGGCAAGATAAAACTGAGTCTTGGTGAGGAGCAACTTGCTTACTTTAGATGCGTATTGGCCAACAATGCAGATGTAAAATGGACGTTCGTCAACATGCATAAGCCAGGTTGGAAATCAGAAAGTGAAGAATACCAAGAGCTCATACAGATGCTAGGGAATCGATCCTACACCATTTTTGCCGGGCATTTGCATGCGATGGAGTACACTCAGAAAGGTAATGCGGAGTTCATACAGCTAGGTAGAACTGGTGGTCTTGCACATGGGGATGGCACGAATCCGAGTGACGAGAATGTCGTGTTATGGGTAACCATGCGCGGAGGAATGCCTACATATCGCGTTATTCATCTGGATGGTGTCAATGATTTAACAGCTTATCAGCCTCATCAACACGTTCACGGGGAGAGTGTCTAACATGACGACGAAGGAACCGATGTTCTTCATACAATTAACGGATATTCACATAAGTGCACCAGGGAAGAAACCATTGTTCGGCCTCGAAATGTCAGATAAGCTGCGCGCTGCTTGTGCGGAAATTCGCACATTGGAGGCGAAACCATCCTTTGTGGTGATTAGCGGCGATTTGACGCATGATGGCAATTTGGAAGACTATCGTTTTCTCAAAAAGCTGATAGATGAACAAGTAGAGCTTCTCGGAATTCCAATTCATGTCGCGCTAGGCAACCATGATTTCCGCGAGCCATTTCGCGAAGGTTACTTAGAGGAAGAGCCATCGAACGAATCCTATTACTATAGCTTCATGGCCGATAGACTCCGCATCGTGATGTTAAATACACAAGTGCCGGGTACCCATGGCGGTAGACTCGATGACGTGCAGCTCGCTTGGCTAAAGCAAGTGCTAGCTGAGCCGGCACCACTGGGAACGATTATCGTGCACCATCATCCAGTTGTGAAAACACCTACGGTAATGATGGATGATCATCTATTGGAAAACCCGCAGGATTTGGCAAGCGTCATCGAAGGGACTGACGTGATTGGCTTATTATCGGGGCACATTCATTATCATAATGTTGGTATGTTCAATGGCATTTTGTGCGCAGCCGCAGATGGACTTGCCTTCGGTCTGGATCCGTCAGCTTCAACGAACATGCGGTTCATCGATAGATCTGGCTACAACTTGATCACGGTGAAGGACGGACGAATGATTGTACAACCAATGACCTTGTCTGGTGAGCAACGCTTACTTTACGAACTGAATGTATCCAAGATTCATGCTGAGGTCTAATCCTGCCCATTGATCGATAATAAGAAGGAGCTGTGACATGTCACGAGCCAAAACAAAGATCATCATGTTACTTTCAATAACAGCACTGGTAACAGCAGCATGTGGAAATGGCAAGGAGAGCGCATCAACCGGGCCAGTTACGATTTCGTTCTATAGCTACAACTTAGCGATCGCTAGCCAAAAGGAAGGCACGCAGCAACTGATTACGGAATTCGAGGCAGCCCATCCGAACATCAAGATCGATGCGATTCCGGTAACGTCAACGGAAATTAATACGAAGGTACAGGCAGATATCGCGGCGGGTTCGCGTCCTGACGTTGCACAGCTCGTATTTGATGGTTTGGACTATGCTGTTCAGAACTACAATGCGAAGGCATTGGAAGATATTGTACCTGCTGACGAGCTGAAGAAGAACTTCGAAGGCTTCTCTCCGAATGGATTGAAATTGGGTCAATTGAAGGGGAAAACATACGGACTTCCTTTTACATTCAGTACACCGGTCTTATTTTATAATGCAAAGCTATTCAAGGATGCGGGTCTTGACCCAGAAAACCCTCCGAAAACGTGGGAGGAAGTGAAGACCTATGCGCTGCAGATCGCAGCCAAAACGAAAGCTTCTGGTGTGCATGTAGGCGGTGCTGCCGGGGCGGACTGGATAGTCCAAGCTTTGATCGGCAGCAACGGCGGCAAGGTCCTATCGGATGATCGCAAAACGATCCAGTTCGGTGAACCCGCAGCGATTGGCGCGATCAAGATGTGGCAGGATCTCGTTCAAAGTGGCGCAAGCGACAAGATGAACGATACGGAAGTGATTCAAGCGTTCAGCGAATCGAAGGTTGGGATGCTGCTGTATACAAGCGCCTTACAGAGCGCCTTGCTCAGCGCTTCTAAAGCTGGAGGCTGGGATCTGAAAGCTGTACAGATGCCATCCTTCGGAAGTAAACCTACAACACCAGTTAACTCAGGAAGTGCCTTGTTCGTGTTATCTGATGATAAAGCGAAACAGCAGGCAGCGTGGGAATTCCTCAAGTTTGTCACTAGTGAGCGGGGCTACACGATCATAACGTCCAAAATCGGGTACCTGCCGCTTCGTCCAGCTATTGTGGATGATCCGAAGTATCTGAAGGACTGGGTGGCAGCCAATCCGTTGGTGAAGCCGAATCTCGACCAGCTTACTCGCTTGCAGCCTTGGGTATCCTATCCAGGTTCGAAATGGAGCCAAATTGAGACGATCTTGCTGGAAGGCGTGCAGAAATCGATTCAGAGTTCGGGAGATACCACGTCCATCATGCAGGATGCTCAGAAGCGTGCACAATCACTAATGCCATAATGGGTGCGAAGACAGGAGGTGGCTATATCCTTCTGTCTTCTGCCATGAATCGGTCAATCGATGATCTTAGAGAGACCGTTCTAGACATTCAGGAGGGATACCATGAATAGCAATGCAATCACAAGGACCGTTTCTAAAGCTCGTCCAAAGTCGGTACAGCAGGTAAAAAGACCGTTCCCCTATAAAAAGTTGATCCCTTATTTATATTTGTTGCCGGTCATGATTTCGATTGGCTTCTGGATCTATCGTCCTTTAATCGAGACCTTTCAGCTCAGCTTCTACGAGTGGAACATGCTGCCGACATCCCCCAAGGAATTCATGGGATTGGATAACTTCGAGAAGCTAGTTACGCTGCCCGAGATGAGCAGAGCCTTATTGAACACCTTGTTTTATACGGTGGGTGTTATGCCATTTTCGCTACTTTTGCCGCTGCTGATTGCGATTTCCACGGACAACATTGGACAGCGTACCCGCAATGCGTATCGTTCGTTAATTTTCGTACCCATGATTATGGCACCTGTTGCGGTATCAGCCGTGTGGAACTGGATTATGAACCCAATGGGCGGTATTCTCAATAAAACGTTGCAGGCTGTGTTTCACATTCAGGAACCGATACGCTTCTTCTCCGATGAGCGGTGGGCGATCTGGTCGATTACGTTCATCACGGGTTGGAAGTTGCTCAGCTTCAGTACGTTGATTTTCTCCGCAGCGATGACGGGGATTAATAAAGATTATATAGAAGCAGCTAGAATCGATCGAGCGAATCGTTGGCAGATCATTTGGCACGTGTTGCTGCCATTGTTGTCGCCTACGATTATGTTTATGGCGATGCTCAGTACGTTGTTCGCTGCAGAATGGAGCTTCTCGTACGTCAATGTATTGACGCAGGGAGGGCCATTAAATTCAACAACAAACATTTATTATTTGCTATGGACGTACGGGTTCAAAACGTTCTCCGTAGGTTGGAGCTCAGCAGCCGCTGTGTGCGTATTTATTGGTTCTGGCCTTATTTCATTAGGTTTCATGAAACTATCGAAAAAGCTCTCGTTTTACGACAACTAAAGGAGGATCAGCATGAAGAATCCGCGATTGAATGGATCCCGCAGCGCAACTGTCGGCAAACATACCGTATTGATATTGCTAAGCTTTCTTGCGATTTTCCCATTCTACTGGATGTTAAACACTTCCTTTAAACCACCAGGTGAAGTGTACTCCACATCACTGCTTCCTGCGCACTGGACGTTCGATAACTACGTGCAGGCATGGCATGCCATTCCTATGGCCCGTATGATGACGAACTCGATTATCGTTGCTATTAGTCAAACAGCAGCCCAATTGCTCACAAGCATTCTGGCAGCATATGCATTCACGCGCTGGGATTTTCGCGGCAAAGGTTTCTTCTATGGCTTAATTTCATTGACATGGCTGGTTCCATTTCAGGTTATCATGATTCCGAACTATGTAGTCATTAGTGGTTGGGGGCTGCGAAATTCCTTGATGGGGTTAATCATCCCTAACATCGTATCCGCATTCGCTGTACTCCAACTGTACAACACTTTCAAATCCTTCCCGCGAACGTTAATTGAAGCGGCTCATCTGGACGGGGCATCCGATTGGAGTGTGCTGTGGCGGACGATTTTCCCGAATTTACGTGCATCGATTGCCTCTATTGGCGTACTATTATTCATTTCCTCATGGAATGACTACTTTTGGCCGTTGCTGGTCACGAACAAACCAGAGCATGCCACACTCCAAATCGGGTTGCAGTCGTTTATGTCCACAGATGCTAATCTGTGGGGACCGATGATGGCGGCGACAACGATGGCGAGTTTGCCGATTCTTCTGCTTTATTTTATCCTACAGCGTCAAATTATTGATTCGTTCGTCAAAGGCGGTTTGCGTTAATGAGTTCTTTTTTCACACAGCAAGGGCATCTGCTTCAAACGAAAAGCATGGCCAAACCATCACTAGAAAAGAAAGCCTATCAAGAAATTCGGAATCACATTATTCATGCGAATTATTTGCCTGGTACTCTTTTGTCAGAGAATGAGTTGGCAGATCAACTGAACATGAGTCGAACGCCGATTCGGGCGGCTATCTCTTTATTAGAGCAAGAAGGATTCGTGGAATCGGTACGTGGCCGGGGCGTTTTTGTTAAAAATATTTCGTTCAAAGAGTTCTGTGACATGTTTGAAGTATTAGTTTCTATGCAGATTTATGCATGCGATGTTGCTGAAAAGCGAGGACTTTCCTTCGATTTGACGTCGTTACGTGACCATCTGGATCGTCAAATTCAAGCGGCTGACGACGGTGACCATTGGCTCTATTATGAAAGTTCGCTGCTATTTATAGAGACGATTCTAACTACAGTTCACAATCAGAACATGATGCAGATTCTGGAGCAAATAAAAGGTAAATATATGTGCAAAGTTGTTTCCTATCGAACCATGAATCCGCAGTCTCTATCCAATCCGAGACAGGGGAGAAGGATCAACTCGCGGATCTATGAGGCTCTTCTACAAGGGAACATCCAGGATGCGAAAGAAGCGATCTATGAAGTGAATGAGATTTTGCATCAGCAATTGAAGCAATTCGATATTTGACGTATACCAAATTTGAATAAAGGCGGATGACTAATCATGACGACACATATGGCCAATGAGCAGAGGGTTCTACAGGTTGAAGGCGCATATAATTTGCGTGATCTAGGAGGCTACAAGACGAAGGACGGTCGGATGACACGTTGGGGTGTACTATTTCGAGCGGATGGTTTGCACATACTTAGTACGGAAAGCCAACAAGATCTGGTGAACAGAGGTGTACGGACGATTATTGATTTGCGAAATGCGCATGAGCTTGAGGAAAAGAAGAATGTGTTCGCAGATTCCGAGCAAGTGAGCTATCATAATGTAAGTTTGATCAATCCAGCCACATCGAGTCTTACACAAATTCGCAATCTAGGTGATTTATATATTAACTTGCTTGAAACTTCGCAAGCCGAATTGTTACGTGTTTTCAGTTTGCTTGCAGAGGGAGCCATACACGGAAGTCTCTTCCATTGCGCGGCAGGTAAAGACCGTACTGGTGTCGTTTCAGCCCTATTGTTAGACCTTGCAAATGTTCCACATGGAACAATTATGGAAGACTATGTGCTAACGAATGCTTGTATTACGCCAATCATGGATGAACTGCGCAAGGGGAAACCAGCGAATGTGACAGATGAAGTGTATGAGAGCTTCTTAGGTTGTGATCCTGCCTATATGGCGGCTCTGTTATCCCATTTGGAGCTTCGGTACGAAAGTGCGGAACGCTATTTACTAACGATTGGTATAACGGAAGAGCAGATCCTAGCGTTGAAGGAGCAATTAATTACAAATTGAGGGAGTCATCGGGATCCCTAATCTCGCGCCATTTTTCCTAAAAGAATACAATTCCCTAACAAGGCAGCTGTCAAGATCAGCTGTCTTTTTCTACGGCATCGGAGAGCTCGATTAGAGGCTTTCTTTTCTAGTACCTTTTTGTGGTATAATTGATCAATATCGTTTCTGCGGAGATGAGGAGTGATGACGGTTGCTGAATAGGGATAAAGAAGTTGACCTAGCCAGACGGGCCAAAGTCATTGAGTGGCTCAAAACAGAAGTCGTAGATCATGTAGCTCACTTGCTCAAAGGCATGTGGGAAGGTAGTCATGTAAAGATGGTTGATGGATTAGCCAGTTTGATTTCGAGTGGCTACATTTTAGGCCGAAGACTGGGGATTTCTTATCGCAGTTTGGACGAAGCTATTGTTGAGAAAATGAAGAAGCACCGCCAAGAGGGCCATCAACTTGAGGACTGGTACGGCGACATTTCATCGCTCGAAGAACATTTACGTAAGAGGTGAGCCCGGTTGGGGAATCGAAGTTGGCAGAGTGTCATTTGGAGCGTTGTTATGATTATTTCATTGCTATCGCTGATGACACCATTTATTATTTTTACATGTAGTTTTCTGTTAGTGCCAGTTCTTATGTTATACGTCAAATCAAGTACAAAGCGTTTCGTCGTAAGTTATGTACTCAGTCTGCTCGTTGTCTACCTACTTACCCAGTGGATAGGTCTCTATTTAATAACGATTGCGTTGTTCACATTACCACCTGTGTTAGTGATGGGGAACCTGTACAAACGCAAAGCGGCAGCAAGATCCGTACTAACTGCGGGTATCGTTACTGTCTTGGCTGAGTCATTATTAAGCCTTCTTCTAGGCTTTGCTTTAGGTCTTGACCCGGTTACTAAGTTCAAGCAATTCATGATAGATAGTATTGCAACGATGCCGAGTAGCATTCAGGAGATTTTACCTAAAGATCAGGACTGGTACGTTGGATTCATCGTGCAAGTGATACCGTTGTATTTGATTTTTGTGGCGTTGTTCATTACCTTTGTAACACATGGCGTGACGCGGTGGTTCTTGAACAAAACAGGAGAAGGTATCCCTGGTTTACGCCCAATGAGAGAGTGGAAGCTGCAAAGATCACTTGTCTGGATTTATTTAGTGGCTTTTGTTTTAGATTTATTCTCAGTACCCGATTCGAGCTCACTCATTTCAACACTGCTGATGAATGCGATGCCGCTGTTGATGCTCGTGTTCGCAGTTCAAGCGATAGGCTTCCTGTTCTTTGTGGCGCATGCGAATAAGTGGAAACCGATCCTGCCAATTGTGGCTATTATCATTCTCATCTTTATGCCGCCACTATTTATTGTGTATAGCTTGTTAGGGGTATTTGATGTTGCGTTTCCAATCCGTGAACGGTTCAAGAAAAATTTATAGGATTAGGAGCTAGTTCGAATGCCGAAGTTCCTTTTGAAGCGGTGGCACGGTCAACATATTGTGTGGATGTTCGTTCTGCTCATCGCCTTGACAGCCATTATCTATATGTTCAAATGGTGGCTGGGCCTAACGGCTTTCTTACTCTGCGGAGTAATGGCGTATTTTACGTTGCAAGCGGAGACAGCTTTTCGTCGAGAATTGAATACGTACGTCGGAACGATAACCCATCGGGTGAAAAAAGCCGGCAATGAAGTCATGAGCGGGTTGCCCATCGGCATTATTTTATATAATGAAGAGAAACGCATAGAGTGGCACAATCCTTTTGTAGCGAAAATGTTAGGGCAAGACTCGGTGATTGGTGAGTCGCTCTTTGATTATTTCCCGGATCTCAAGAATAAAAAAGATAAGGCTGAAACACTGGAGCTTAAAGTTGGCCAATTTATTTATCAAGTCATGTCCAAACCCGAGGAGAGACTCCTCTATCTGCGTGAAATTACGGAGCAAGCCCTGCTCGCAAAGAAATACGAAGATAGTAAAACAGCAATTGGTATCGTCATGATGGATAATTTGGAAGAGGCAACACAGGGACTGGATGATCAGGCACGCAGCCTTATGCTGGCCAAGGTTACTGGTGAAATTACGGAGTGGGCTCAGAAGAATCAGCTGTACTTACGCCGGACTTCATCAGATCGCTTCCTAATCTTGATGGATCAGAAGGCATTGCGTCAGTTAGAACAAACACGCTTTGAACTTCTAGACGATGTCCGCGATCTTACGATTGAGAATAAGCTGCCTCTAACGCTTAGTATCGGGATCGCATCTGGGGCTGAACAGCTCACAGAACTTGGCCAAATGGCACAAATGGGTTTGGACATGTCGCTCGGCCGCGGTGGTGACCAGGTAACGGTGAAGGTCGGACAGCGACTGTCTTTCTACGGTGGGAGAACGAACGCGGTCGAGAAACGTACACGAGTTAGAGCTCGGGTGATCTCACATGCACTGCGTGATCTGATGAAAGATAGTGACAAAGTCATCATCATGGGTCATCGATTTGCAGATATGGATTCCATCGGCGCGGCGATTGGTGTGCTCAAAGCTGTCCAAGTCGTCGGTAAAGAAGGCTATATTGTACTGGAGGGCGTGAATCCATCCATTCAGAAGGTGATGGAGACGATTTCGGCTGATGAGCGGCTGCATCGTTGGTTCATTACTCCTGAGCAGGGCATGCAGATTACCACGCAGCGAACACTTGCCGTCGTCGTGGATACGCACAAGGCATCTATGGTCGCTGAGCCTAAGCTGCTACAGCTTACCCACAGGGTCGTCGTGGTCGATCATCACCGTAGGAGTGAGGAGTTCATTCATGATGCTACACTCGTCTATATGGAGCCGTACGCGTCCTCAACGTGCGAGCTAGTGACCGAGCTGCTGCAATATATTAACGAGAAGCTATCGATGGAGGTTCTAGAGGCCACGATGCTGCTCGCAGGAATAGTTGTAGATACGAAGAGCTTTAGTCTTCGTACTGGCGCAAGAACCTTCGAAGCCGCGTCGTACCTGCGACGCAATGGGGCAGATTCCGCTCTCATTCAGAAGTTAATGAAGGAAGATTTGGATTCTTATATTGAGCGTTCCGAAATTATTAAGCACACAGAAACCATCTATGAACATGTTGCTTTGGCAGTGGCTGAGCCTACACGTAAATATTCTCAGTTGATGATCGCGCAAGTTGCTGATACATTGTTAAATATGACGAATATTATGGCTTCCTTCGTAATTGCCGAACGACCGGATGGGTTAATTGGGATCAGCGCGAGATCGCTCGGCCAAATGAACGTCCAAGTTGTGATGGAGCGTCTGGGCGGCGGCGGGCATTTAACCAATGCAGCGACGCAAACAGATTGCACATTAGAAGAAGCAACGAACCGATTAAAACAAGTACTAGCCGATATGCAGGAAGAGGAGGGACTTTTCGAATGAAAGTAATTTTACTCAAAGACGTTAAAGGCCAAGGTAAGAAGGGCGAAGTGAAGGAAGTATCCGAAGGGTACGCACAAAATTTCCTAATCGCACAAGGACTTGCAGCTCCAGCTACTCAGGGCACAGTCAAAGTGTTAGATAATCAAAAGAAAGCTGAGCAACGCCGCAAGGATCAAGAGAAGGCAGATGCGCAGGCGTTAGGCGAGAAGCTTAGTGAAATGACCGTTCAAATTAAAGCGAAGTCTGGTGAAGGTGGACGTTTGTTCGGAGCTATTCCTAGTAAGCAGATTGCAGAAGTACTCGAGAAGCAGTATAAAATCGTAATTGATAAGCGTAAAATCGTGCTGGAAGAGCCGATTCGTACCCTTGGTGTAACGAAAGTTCCGGTTAAGCTGCACGCGGAAGTAACAGCTAGTTTGAACGTTCAAGTAACAGAAGAGAAGTAAGCTTCAGGTCATAGAATATTGCGATTTGAATTACAAAAAGTAACGAACGAGAGTCCCAGTCCGGGGCTCTTCTCTCTTGTAGACACAAAACTAGTAAACTATGAATTGTGAAATGAAAGGCGGGCACAGTAGCATGAGCAATGGAGATAATATGTTTGTGGATCGTGTTCCGCCTCAAAATATAGAAGCTGAGCAAGCCGTCCTAGGTGCGATTCTGATAAATGCTGATGCCTTGATCACCGCGATGGAGCGGATAACTAGCGATGATTTCTATCGCGGCGCTCATCAGCGCATCTTCGAGGCGATCGTTGAGCTCGCCGAGGATCAAGAGCCTGTCGATCTTATTACACTAACAGCGCTTCTCCAAAACAAGCAGCAGCTTGAGGAGATCGGCGGCGTAACGTATTTATCGGAGCTGGCGAATGCAGTGCCAACGGCTGCCAACATCGACTATTACGCGGCAATTGTCGAGGAGAAGTCGATGCTTCGCCGTTTGATCCGGACAGCGACCCAGATCGTCACCAATGGCTATGCCAATGAGGATAATGTTGGGGCGATGCTCAGCGAGGCGGAGGCGAAGATCCTCGAGATCTCGCAGCGTCGTAGTTCCAGCGGCTTCGTCGTCATTCGCGACGTGCTGATGGAAGTGTTCGAGAAGGTTGAAAACCTCTACTCGAACAAGGGTGGGTCAACGGGAATCCCGTCAGGATTCATTGACCTCGACAAGATGACGTCTGGCTTCCAGCGCTCAGACTTAGTCATTCTGGCCGCCCGGCCTTCTGTTGGTAAAACCGCGTTCGCACTGAACGTGGCGCAGAATGTCGGCGTTCGGGCCAAAGAGACCGTCGCGATCTTCTCGCTCGAGATGGGTGCGGCGCAGCTCGTACAACGTATGATCTGCGCCGAGGCCAACGTCGATGCGAACCGCATGCGGACGGGTTATCTCGAAGGCGACGACTGGGAGAAGCTGACGATGGCGATTGGCGCTTTGTCAGAGGCGAATATCTATATTGACGACACCCCGACGATTACGGTCGCGGATATCCGGGCGAAGTGCCGCCGTTTGCAGCAGGAGAAGGGGCTCGGCATGATCCTCATCGACTACTTGCAGCTGATTGCCGGCCGTGGCGGCAAGGGTGGAGACAACCGTCAGCAGGAGGTCTCTGAGATCTCCCGTACGCTGAAGCAAATTGCCCGTGAGCTGAATGTACCGGTCATCGCGCTCTCGCAGCTGAGCCGGGGCGTTGAGCAGCGTCAAGACAAGCGTCCGATGATGTCTGACCTTCGGGAATCCGGCTCCATTGAGCAAGATGCCGACATCGTAGCGTTCCTTTACCGGGATGATTACTACGATAAGGAATCCGAGAAGAAGAACATTATCGAGATTATTATTGCCAAACAGCGGAATGGTCCCGTAGGCACCGTCGAGTTGGCCTTCCTGAAACAATTCAATAAATTCGTGAATATGGATCGCAGTCATCAAGAAGCAGCAGCCGCGCAGTATTGACGGCTGTTTTTTTGCTTGAAGCGAGGACAGGAGGGCGCTGTAATGTTGTTAGGTTAGGAGTCGGGGTGGCATTCCGGCAGATGAGCTGTTGCTGGCGTAGTGGGGTGCTGCGGACGTGGGGGC
>NZ_CAKMMW010000036.1:0-47008 GCF_927798215.1 Paenibacillus allorhizoplanae | reverse complement strand
GGACTTGGACTTGGACTTCGACTTCGACTTCGACTTCGACTTCGACTTCGACTTCGACTTCGACTTCGACTTCGACTTCGACTTCGACTTGAGCTTCGGCTTTAACTTTGCTTTGACTTTGACTCTGGGTAAGCTTTGCTTTCCTAGCGTGAACAAAAAAATCTGCTGCATAATCGCAACAGATCCTCTACCACTTCATTTAATTATATACACCCAGGCTGTTAAGCTCAGCCTCCATCTCTTGTCTGAATATCCCTTTATCATCTTCTTCCATAAAAGCGGCCTCTACACCATTCATGATCAACTTCACAAGCTCCGGCGTTGTAAAAGCGAATCGATCAGCGATCGTGCGATACTCTTTCGTAATATCGGTTCCCGATACACTAGGATTATCAGTGTTGATCGTTACGATCAAACCTTGATCCAAGTACTCCCGGATCGGATAAGCCTCCCACGAAGCCACAGCCTTCGTTTGGATATTGGAGATCGGACACATTTCTAATGGAATACGGCGATCTTTGATCATCTCCAGAATAGCGGCATTCTCCCGAAGTCTTACCCCATGCCCGATTCGGGTTGCCCCTAGATGTGTAACCGCCTCGTAAACGTTAACCGCACCAGCTGCCTCACCAGCATGAATGGTCACAGGAATGCCGAGCTTATGTGATCTAGCGAACACTTCTCGGAAAAACTCAGGCGGATAATTCGCTTCATCACCAGCCAAATCAACAGCAACTACGCCCTTCCCTACGAACTTGGCGGCTGCTTCAATGACTTCCAAATTATCTGCACAAGCGTGATTCCGCATACAAATGGCAATAACACCGAATCTCGTTCCAAAATCGCGCCTAGCACGCTTTAATCCTTGCGTGACGTAGTGGAACGTCTCTTCCAAGGTTAACCCCATGTTGCGATGCAATTGAGGCGCGAAGCGCACCTCCACATAACGACAGTTATGCTCCACGGATTGCTCAACGACTTCATAAGCTACACGCTCTAAGGCTGCACCTGTTTGTAGAAAACGTGTCGTAAAATCGAATTTACCTAAGTATTCAATCAGACTGCCGCAATTGTCCGTCACGCGCATATGCGGGATCAACCCATCCTTGTCGTAAACAGGGAGTGATATGCCTTGCTCGAGAGCGAGCTCCAATATCGTCTCGGGCTTCACACTTCCATCTAAATGTAAATGAAGATCCACCTTCGGTAATCTCGCTAACAAATCATTTGTTCGCATGTGAGCCATCTCCCATCTCTCCCTTTGCCTCTCGTAGGCGCCAGCGCGCTAGAGAATAATTTTAATTACTTTAAACCAATGTAATGTTTATGTCAATATATATAACAAATATTTATTGAATTAGTATATGCGTCATGATATCTAACATTTCCTATTTCACTTGTAAAATGAGAAAAATCCACAACAGGCTACTAAGCCTACTGTGGATTTCTATATTTGTCCTCTTACGAAGCTCGCGTTCGAACTAATAAATACAGAAAATATGGCGCTCCGATAACAGCGGCCACGATGCCAGTCGGAACCTCCGTCGGCTGAAACATCCCCCGTGCTATCGTGTCCGCGACAATAAGCAGCAGCCCTCCGGTGAGTGCCGAAGCCGGAATCAAGTATTGATGCTTAGGTCCAACTAATCTTCGTGCCAGATGCGGACCTATCAACCCTACAAAGCCAATCCCCCCACCGACCGCGACGCATGCGCCTGCAAGTGCAACGGCTGCAGCCAGCAACCCAAGGCGTTCCCGCTCCATCCTTATCCCGAGTCCAATGGACGTCATTTCGCCTAGATTCAGCACATTCAGCACATTGGCTTTAAACATAACGTAAGGAATAAGAACGACGATCCACGGTAATAAGGCGAGAACAAACTTCCAGTTGGTTCCCCAGATACTACCTGCTAGCCAGATCTGAACAAACTGAAAATCAGTCGGATCCAAGCGAATGCTCAGTACAACCATCAGAGAAGCAATACCCGCGGAAACCGCGATACCCACAAGGAGCAGGCGGGATGACGAGATTCCCTTGCCTTTGACATACGAAAGCGTATAGATCAGTAAAGCGGCCAAGCCGGCGCCCAGCATAGCGATCATCGGCATGAAGAACAACGGTGCCCCAACATTATTGGGATAAAAGGATACGACCAGAATGATCGCGAGTCCTGCTCCTGCATTAATGCCTAGAATACCTGGATCAGCTAGCATATTTCGTGAAATCCCCTGCAAGATGGCTCCAGAAACCGCTAACCCCGCTCCAACCAGGATTGAAATCACGATACGTGGAAGCCGGAAATCCCACAGAATAATACCTTGCTTCGCTGTCCCGCCTCCGAAAAACGTTCGAAGCACCTCAAGTGGACTCAAACGAATCACGCCAGTGTTCATACTAATAATAAATACGATGATTATTAGGACCATTAAAATCGACATCACCGTGATCGCTTTAGCTAATCTCGGTTTCTTGATACTGCCAGATTGCATGGATGTCATAGCCTAATCCCTCCCCTTTTTACGCGCCAGATAGAGGAAGAAGGGCACACCAATCAGAGCAATAATGGAACCTATCGGCGTCTCAAATGGTGGATTCACCATGCGGGCTCCGATATCAGCCAGCACGACCAGCAACCCGCCTAATACGGCTGAGGTCGGGATGATCCAACGATAATCAACACCCACGAGATAGCGAACAACGTGCGGAATAATAAGACCAATGAATCCAATAGCTCCTACTGTTGCCACAGCTGCACCTGCAAGGACAAGAACCAGCACGAATGCTGCAAGCTTCACAAGCCCTGTCCGTAAACCGAGGCCTGTTGCCACATCTTCCCCCATGCTTAACAGCGTAATCCAAGGTGAGATGAAAAACGCGCCTAGTAAGGCAACGATAATCCAAGGTGCCATAATATCAACTTGCAACCACTTCGTACCTGCAACCCCACCTGCAAACCAAAAAGCGAGATCCTGACCAATATGGTAGGTAATCGCAATCCCTTCGCTGAGCGCCAGAAGTAAAGCACTGACAGCAGACCCCGCCAGAACGATTCGAACAGGTGTTACGCCACCCTTCGCCAGCGCACTAATGCCATAGACAAGCCCAGTTCCTATTGCAGCACCGAGGAATGAAAATAGAATGACATAGTGAAACGGCAGCTGTGGTAAAAAGGCAAAACACAGGGCAAGCATAAAGCCTGCACCTGCGTTGATACCAAGAATACCCGGGTCCGATAACGGATTGCGTGTAACACCTTGCATAATCGCCCCTGCCACAGCAAAAGCAGCCCCAACCAATGCTCCAGCGATTGCTCGCGGAAGCCTTAATTGTTGGATGATCAAATGCTGAGTCGAATCAGCATTAAATTGAAAGATGGCTTGCCATACCTCGCCGAAGGAGATATCAGCTGCCCCAACCGATATGGAGGCAATCAGGCTGATCAGCAACAAAGCCAGTCCTCCAATAATAATGGCTGATGCAGCTAATGGACGGGATTTTAATGGCGGATGGATTGCGGGAACTCGTTTATCTGAACCCGTCATACCCTAGCCCCCAATTATTTAATGACTTTAACGATATCGTCCATCACGCGCTCGCCAGCGATTACACCGTTGTACAACCAGCTGCTCTTCGTGTCCATTTCGAATACTTTGCCTGATTTAACAGCAGGAACGTTCTTCCATAGCGGATCTTCTAAATTCCCAGCTTGACCTTTATCACTGTTAACCAAGAATATGTAGTCTGCATCCAATTGTGCAAGCTTCTCTAGGGAGATTGGTGTCCAGTTCGCTGTCGCATCTGGCAGGACAGCTAGAATATTAGGCAATTTCAAACCAAGATCGCCATAAGCAACCGCACCACTTGCTACTTTACCATTAACGACGTAGAAAGCTTTGTTCGTTAGCCAAAGGATCGCAACCTTTTTATCACCAACAGTTGCTGCAAGCTTCGCTTTGGTCTCTGTTACTTTTTGATCATATTTTTTCAGTGCTGCATTCGCCGCATCTGATTTGTTAAGAATTTCGCCCATTTTCAAAAGCGTCTTGCGGAAGTCAGCTGTTACTTCACTTCCTAGTACGAATGTAGGTACGACTTTGGAGTACTGATCGTAAAGACCTTTTTCAACAGCAGACTCGTTGCCTACAATCATGAAATCAGGAGTAGCTTTCAAGACCGATTCAACTGGAAGATCATAACCAATTGTTGGTACCCCAGCAAGTTGTGTTTGTAGGTAATCTTGAACAGTTGAACCTTTCACGGACCACTGAACAACTGGTTTAACACCAAGTGCAAGAAGTGGATCTTCCAAGTAGGAAGCGATAACTGCTTTCGGGTTGGCTGGAACCTTAACATCGTGGCCCATGCTATCTTTTATAACTTTATCAACAGTAGGCGCAGGTGTTGCTGTCGCTGCTGCAGTAGCTGCCGGAGCAGTTGAAGTTGCAGGTGTTGTTGTGCTTGCTGCATCTTTGTTACTTCCGCAAGCTGTTGCTAGTAGAGCTGCCATGCATACTGATAGGACAGTGAAAGTAACTTTAGTAGTTTTTGTTGTATTGAAACGTGGCAAGGTGGACCCTCCTGAGTATCGATTTATGTATGATATTGATTCTCAATTCATAATAATGAAAATGATTATCAATGTCAATACATTAGAGGAGCAGCCCGATATGTTCTAATGTTCTGCAAATTTCTTATGAATGACCTTCAATGCCTCTCTGACACTTAGCGGTGATAACGCTGTGTTTGCAACGAAAGATTCCACGGCCTCAGCATCCGTCTTGGAATACTCGCGCAGTGCCCATCCAATCGCTTTGCGAATGAAGAACTCTTTCGAATGTGCCATCGTCTTAATACAGTGAAACAGCAGCTGCACGTCGGTCTTCTTTTTATACTTCAACTGAAAAAGAATAGCGGTTCGCTGCAGCCACATGTTATTGGAAGCTAACCATTTCTCCACATAAGCGGGAATTAGCTCGGGAAATCGCTGGAGATGAAAACCGATCAAGTGATCCGCAATCGTATCTACCGTGTCCCACCAGGATTGGGTTACGATGTAATGCTCCAGCACGTCAATGTGCTCAGCGTTCACTGTTTTTCTAACTTGCAGAAGCACCAAAATAGCCGTATAAGCAAACTCACGCTCAGGCAATTGCCACAGTTCCTGCGCAATGCGAATGCCCTCCTCCCCTTTCGGGAAACCATGTTCCTTCGTGAATTGTTTGGTCAGTGCCACGCGTTCTGGATTTCGAATGCCGAGGAATGGAAAATTATTCTTCATATAAGCTTCCATACTTATTGCATTTCCCTTGTTCGCATGCGATCTAAGCCATTTCTCCAAGTCATTCGTGTATGGGGATGTCATCGTGAAAGTGCCTCCTTTTAGCTATCTCCTATGCGCTTATTGTAGCAATTCGCTAGCAATTCGGGTATGCTATTAGCAGAATTTTAATAGAGAAGATGAATAGGATCGGTGAGAAACATGACGTATAAATTAGTTGCTGCTGACTTGGATGATACGCTGCTGCGTGATGATTTGACGATTTCACTAGAGACGGTTGAGGCCATGCATCAAGCTGTTGCCAAAGGGGTAACGGTCACCATCGCCACAGGAAGAAGCTTTCCTTCTGCCGCCAAAATTGCCAATCGGATTGGACTCAACGTCCCTATCATTACGTATCAAGGAGCTTTGATCAAAAATTTACTAGACGAGGAAGTCCTCTACGAGCGCACTGTTCCTGTCGAAAGTGCCCGCTTCCTACTTGATTACTGCGAGAAGAACAACTATCATCTTCAGCTTTACCATGGGGATGAGCTTTATGCAGCTGAGGATAACGATAAGATTAAAAAATACGTGAGCTTATCCAAGACACCTTATATTATTGGTGATTTGCGTCAATGGATCGATATCCCACAGCCAAAAATGCTGATCGTGGATACACCGGAGGTTTGCGACCGAATCCGTGAGGAGCTGCTCCCTCTACTGGGTGATAAGCTGCATATTACGAAATCCAAGCCGCACTATTTGGAGTTTATGCATAAGGAAGGTACGAAGGGACATGCGATCACGTTCCTTGCTGAGCACATCGGATGCTCATTAGATGAAGTAATTGCACTAGGCGATGCATGGAATGATCGAGAGATGCTTGAAGTTGCAGGCCTCGGCGTGGCCATGGAGAATGCCCTGCCTGAGCTGAAAGCATTGGCGAACTTCGTGACGAAGAGCAATAACGAAGATGGCGTGAGGCATGTGTTGGAGAAGTTTGTTTTGGCGGAGTAATGGATGTGGGGCTTGAGGGGGAGGTCGAATGAGACCTCCTCTTTTCGCACATTGCGGATAAAGGTTATGGATTCGATCAGGACGTGAAACTAACGTTAAGGAATCAATAAAGGTGTGGCATAAACGTTATCACTCTCCTTGACCTTCAATATCTCTGGCTTTGGATAGTATAACGTTATCCCATCGTCTTATTGGCTCTCAAAACGATTCACCCGTGCAAATAGCGTTACCCTATCGCTTTATTCTGAATAAGGAGATTCCGAACTCCAGTAACAATGAAATGAGCAGCCTGTATAGTTTTATACACAATGAAAAAAAGACCCCCAGCAACATCCTGAAGGTCTCCGCTATTACGATCTTATAATTCCAACGTCATAAATGAACTTAGCGGGTCATCCGTGTAATTCGCGAACGGTTTGCAGTAGGAAAACCCAAAATTTTCATATAACTTTCTAGCTGGCTCGAAAGCTTCCATGGATCCCGTTTCTAAGCTTATTCGCGTATAGCCGCGTTGCTTCGCTTCATTAACAACGTGTTCAAGGATTCGCTTCGCGACTCCTTTTCTATGATGTGCGGAGGAAGTTCGCATTGATTTTAACTCGCCATGTTGACGATCCAGCTCTTTGAGAGCCCCGCAACCAACTAATTCCCCTTGTTCCCAACCACTCCAAAAGGTCACATCTGGCTTTTTCAACCCATCTAGATTTAGGGCATGCGTACTCTCAGGTGGGGATAATGATTGCATATGTAAAAGGTGCTCCATAATGAGTGCTCTTACTTCAGGACCGGATAAATCGTCTACTTTAATCTCCACTCTTGCCACTCCTCTGTCTCTAATTTTTATTGACTAGAATACAACATTACAAAGGTCAATTCAACTGTTATTGGTTATCTGCACAACATAAAGTACAGGGATTGTGCACGGTGACAATGCATCTATTGGTACTGGACAGTAAGGTTGCTGGTATGAGAACATGAGTTATCAGCACTAATGTAAGCGCTATCCATAGCATTAAGGGCATAAAGATTTCATGAAATTAATATCCATACCCATGAGGTAAAATAAACGACTCCCCCGTCCAACAAGGACTTCTCACAGTGTTTATGGAAAATTTAACCCACTTATTAAGTGAAACATAGAAACTCTATATTTTAAAAAGGAGCGTGAATCCTATGTTCGATGGAGCATTACTACAAGATAAAGTAGTACTTATTACTGGCGGCGGCACAGGTCTTGGCCGCGCGATGGGTGAGAAGTTCCTGTCGCTTGGAGCTAAGCTGGCTATCACGAGTAGACGAGAAGAAGTACTTGCGAAAGCTGCGGCTGAAATGGCTGTTGGCGGCGGGGATGTGTTCTACCATCCCTGCGATGTACGTGATCCACAGCAGGTTGCTGCCATGATCACGGCCGTGGAACAGCACTTCGGTCGCATCGACGTGCTGATCAATAATGCGGCGGGCAACTTTGCCAGCCCGACCGAGCACTTATCACCGCGAGCAGTCGATGCGGTGCTGAACATTGTGCTCCACGGGACGTTCTACACCACGTTGGAGCTGGGTAAAAGGTGGATCGAGCAAGGCGTAGGCGGTACGATGCTGAACATCGTCACCTCCTACGCCTCCACCGGATCCGCCTTTGTTGTGCCTTCCGCCGCCGCGAAGGCCGGCGTGCTTGCCCTTACCCGCTCACTCGCCGTCGAGTGGGCGCGGTACGGGATCCGGCAAGTGGCTATCGCGCCGGGGCTGTTTCCGACCGACGGCGCGTGGAGCCGATTGGCTCCCACGCCCGAGCTGTCGCAGAAGCTCTTGCACCGCGTCCCACTGGGACGCGTCGGGGAAAAAGATGAGCTGGCGAACCTCGCCGCTTATCTGATTTCAGACTTCGCCGGGTATATTAACGGCGAAGTGATCACCATTGACGGCGGCGAGTGGCTGCAAGGTGCCGGACAGTTCAACGATCTGCTCGAGGTGACCGATGAGCAGTGGGTTTCGCTTGCGGAGATGACCCGCAAGGGGAAATCGTAGCGTTGGAGAAGTAGTAAGGAGCTCGATGTGGTGACTCGTCTCGCTCGATTGGAGTTAACAGGAAAAACTACATCTAATTCCAGGCTATTTGGCTGAATTAGTAAAATAAATGGAAAAGATACATCTAATTTACCGGATAATTAGGGTTTCAATGAAATAGACCAAAAATAGATGGAGAAAATCCAGTTATCTTCCATTTTCGATGAAATTGGGCAGGAATAGCTGGATATTTTCCAGCTATTTCGTTGGCGAGCACTTTTTTCTAGTCTTGTTCTACTCTTTTGCGCTCTTTTGCTACTCTTTTGCTGCTCTTCTCCTACTCTTTTGCTGCTCCTATTTTGGTCCACTTCTACTCATCAGCTACACTTTAACTCTCCGACTAGCTTTTTACTACTTTTAAGTTACTTTCTGCTCCCACTCCACTCTTGTTTTACCTTCTCCACTTGTGCTTCAAGTTCTTATTTTCACGCTTCTTCTGATTCAATAAACAGGCATACAGATGCAAAGTTTCGCATCTGTATGCCTGTTTGCTATCACTATCGAAACGCTCTTCACGTTTCCCCACTCTGTAGAGTTGCAATTTATCACCACAGCAAGGGGCAGCTATAACTACCCCTTCACCGCTCCAGCCGTCATCCCCTTCATAATCTGCTCCTGGAACAGCAAGAACACGATAATCGTTGGAAGCACAGCAATCGCGAGTGCCGCCATCGTCAATTCGTAATCCGTCATGTAACCTGTGGCAAAGGCGGATAAGCTAAGCGGTACGGTTTTGAGTGCAGGCTTACTAATAAAGACAAGAGCGAATGCGAAGTCATTCCAGAATCGTAGAAAGCCAAGAATGGCAACGGTTGATAGTGCAGGTACACTTAGCGGAAGCATCATGCGGAAGAAAATTCCCCAGTAGCCCGTACCATCAATAAGCGCGGCTTCTTCGATTTCTTTTGGAATACTGACTAAGTAAGCAGCTACTATGAAGATCGCTAAGGGTAACTCAAATGCGACATAGGGCAAAATAAGTGCGCCGTACGTGTTCAACAGCCCTATTTTTTTCATGATAATAAAGAGAGGTACTAATGTGCTGTGAATCGGAATGAGCATGCCTAACAGAAAAAGTCCTGTGAAAAATGCCTTCAATTTAAACTCAAACCGCGCAATAACAAAGGCTGCCAATGCGCCTAGAATCAGCGTAAGTATTAAAGATGCTACCGTTACAACTGTGGAGTTCCACAAGGAGAGTCCCATTCCCGAAACTTTCCATGCGCGGATAAGGTTATCCCACTTCCAAACTGTCGGCAGCAGAAACGGCCGGGAATAAAACTCTTCATTGGATTTAACGGCACTAATAAATAGCCATATTAATGGATACAACGTGACTAGCGCATATAAGGATAAAACGGCATTGATGGCGCCGCGCGTCCACACTTTACGTTGCTTGGCTCCAGCGGGAAAACCCGTCTGCATCGCTACAACCTGCTTCATAGATGTCCCTCCTGACGAATTAGATGATCGGTGTTAGCGATAGTCTCGCTTCATTAAATACTGACTGCCTACAATCAAGAGCAGGCTAAGAATAATAATCGCTGTGGAAAGTGCACTACCGAATCCGAAGCGATACACATTGAAGGTACTGTTATACATATAGGAAGCCAGCAATTCCGTGGAATGCGCAGGGCCGCCGCCTGTCATGACGTAAATGAGATCGAACGCCTTTAAGGAGCCCGAAATACAAAGCACGATCGCCACTTTCACCGTATCCCAAATCATAGGGAGTGTGACAGCAAATAGCTTACGTACCGGTCCGACGCCATCCAACTGGGCAGCATCTTCAATTTCAGGAGAAATATTTTGTAACGCAGCAATAAACATAATCATATAAGGACCAATATAATTCCAGATGATCGGCACCATCAGTGCGAACATCGATACTTTCGGATCGGAGAGCCAAGCTTTCTTCCAACTATCAAGACCAACACCATCAAGCAAGAAGTTCAGAATACCGATTTGCGGGTGATAAATGTATCCCCAGATAATCCCGACAACAACTGAGGACAATACCATGGGCATAAAAACTGAAGCACGAATAATTCGTTGAAAAGGTGTGCTGCGCATCAAAAGAAGCGCTAGGATCATAGCGATCGGAACCTGTCCAAAGACGGAAGCGGCAACGATAAGCATGTTATTTTTAAAGGCTTTCCAAAAGATTGGATCTGTAAATACTTCGATATAGTTATCCATCCCAATAAATTTCGCTGCGCCAATGCCTTTCCAGTCAAAAAAGCCATAGTACGCCGACCAAAAGAGTGGAACGACAACAAAAAACAAATAAATGATTAAGGCTGGAAGGAGCCCTATGGTAATGAATCCTCTCATTCTTGCGGACACGTTCATGATGCCCCTCCTTGTAAGCTTTTTTTGGAAAAAAGGCTCCAGCCGAGCTGAGGCTGGAGTCCTTTGGCCTAACCTTATTTGCCGAGAGCTTTCGCTTGCGCATCTTGCACTTTCTTAGCAATATCCTCTGGCTTGCCGCCCATCAGAAGCTCTTGAAGTCCGTTATTTACAACATCTGCACTGGATGAACTCAATCTGCCGTCATAGACAGGCGTCATTTTCACAGTGCCCATCATTTTGTAAACTTCTGCGAATAGAGATGTTACTTTGCTTGTATCCAAAGCTACCTTGTAACTAACAAGCTGATTGCCTTCTAAGATGGCTTTCTGTGCTTCTGGACCAGACAATGCATAGATCAACTCGTAAGCAGCTGCTTTCTGTGCGCCAGTAACTTTTTTGCTCATACCCAATCCTGTTCCTACAACACCGGATAGTGTGTTCGGATCTCCCTTACCATTCGGTACGGAAGGTAAAACGGTAACAGCCATGTTCGCCAATGCTTCTTTGGAGGCGCTAGCTGCTAAGTTCGGCAATGCCCAGCCACCATCGATCATCATCGCTGCTTTCCCTTGCGCGAACATTTGCTCCATCTGTGTGTTATCAATACTGTTGAAGCCATCTTGGAAAGCTCCGGCTTTACCAAGCTGTTGTAAGTACGTCAAGGATTGAACAAATTCAGGATCCGTAAACTTCGCACCATTTTGATCAACTGCCTTCAAGAACCATTCTGTTCCTGTCACGCGGTCAGCCAATGAGCTTAGGATGCTCGATTGTGCAACCCACGCTGCTTTGTTACCAAGCGCGATTGGTGTTACGTTATTCTTTTTGAACGTTTCTACTAGCTTCATCATGTCGTCCCACGTTTTCGGTGGTTGTACGTTATATTTGTTGAAGATTTCTTTGTTGTAATAAAGAATGGATGTTGGCGATAAGGCCATAGGTGCTGCATAGGTTTTGCCAGAAATCGTGAAATCATCGAAGGAACCTGGCATAAAGTTACCCTTCCACTCTGCCTTGCTATCCAGAAGCTCATTGATCGGTTGGATCAAATCGCCACCGACGAACTCCTTCGTCATTACACCAGGCCACATAACGAACAGATCCGGCATCTCATTCGCTGCTGCTACAGTTTTCAGGCGAGGACGGTACCCATCGGGTGGTATCCCCTGAATATCCAACTCCACATTCGGATGATCCTTCTTGAACTTTTCCATATATTCGCGCATCGTTTTGGCACGTGTATCTTCGCCTGTATAGTTGTGCCAGATAGAAAGCTTAACTTTCTCACCAGGTTTCGCTGTCTCTGTTTTAGCTGGTGCCGTGCTATCTTTTGCCCCATCCGTAGTTCCATTCGACCCACAACCTGCTATCAACGAAAGTGACATCGCAGCCGCCAGTGTAACGATAAATGACTTTTTCATTCGTTCGGACCTCCTAAAAGTTTCGTAGCAACTAGCTCCTCTACTTGCAAGCTTTCTTCGTTACTCCTTTAGTATAGGGGACATTTCTCTGCCCTGGTACGGGAGAGACTTCGGTGCGAAGGGGGTCATATTTCAGTCTTTGCCCCTTGTCGATACTCGGATGGTGTTCTTCCCGTGTACTTTTTGAACTGCTGCGTAAAGTATTTGATATCCTCATAACCCACTCGTCTAGCAATATCGCTCACTTTCATTTGTGTGCTCTGCACAATATCTATGGCTAATTTCATCCGTTCCCGAGTAACAAACTCGATATAGGTGCAGCCGGTCTCCCGCTTAAATACCTCACTGAAATGATTGGGATTGATATGGACGTAACCTGCAACTTGCTGGAGCGTAATTGGCTGATGCAAATGATCCCGAATGTATGCAATCGCCTTATGGATATACGCATACTTATTCTGATCGAGCCCCTGATGGAAAATGTTCATGAGCGCTGACAACACTTTGAACACTTCCTCTTCAGGACGGCCTTCTCCCTCTAGCTTAGATAGCGCGCTTAGTGCAGATAGATCTTGCTCTGCCGTACTAGCTCTCTCTAACCAGCGATGGCCGGCTACTACAAGAGACTGTATGTACCCTTGAACGGAAAGCGGTGTAGCAGCTGTATCCTCCAGCTGTGTGCGAACCTTGTGATTGACCCAGTGTCTAAGATCCGTCGCATTATCATTCATGAGAATCGCGGCAAGCTCCGACTCCTCTTTCTCCGTGCACACCGTGCGGCTCCCGCTTCGATCACGAATATCTTGGGGCGTGTAAAGGCCAGTCGAGCCCAGCAACCCCTGGTAAGCGAAAACTTCCGTGGCAGCACGATAAGACTCTCGGAGACCCTCATCATCGTGCGCAACTGTTCCAAGCGCAGCGAAAACGGCGCATTTCAGTGTTTCAGTGACACGTTGAAGCGCTTTATTGAGACCCGCGGCATCCGTTATCCCAGCCTCGTACCGAACGACCATGACGAAATGGTCTTTATTCATCAGCGTCACGCAAGGGAGAAGCTCGTACAACATATTCTCTGCTGCACCTTGCAGTAGATCAGCGAATGTCACCCAGCCCGAACAGGCTACGAGAAGCACCTGTCTTGCAATCCCCGCACCATCATCCTCAGCGGTGTCGACGCCACTTTTACGAAACCACTGATGAAGCTGAGTGCGCGCTTCATCATCATCGTGCAAGCCACGATTCAGAGCCCTTTCTAGCAATTGTGAGCGCAGCGCGGCCTGTCTACGGTGGTCCTGCTTCACCGACTCCCATTTATCCATGATGTTCTGCTTTGCTTTCAGTGCCGCTTTAATAATCTCCTCCGGACGGCTGGTTTTCAGCAAATAATCCGTTACCCCGCCACGCAAAGCCTGTTGCGCGTAGTTGAAATCATCATATCCCGTGAGAATAACAATCTCCGTATCCGGTAGGATTAGCTTTATTTCCCGGGCAAGTTCGATACCGTCCATCCCTGACATCCGGATATCGGTCAAAACGATATGCGGCTTCTCCTGCGGAATGCGCTCTAAAGCCTCTTCAGCGGAAGAAGCGGCAGGCAGCAGTTCCAAGCCAAGCTCTTTCCAATCGATCACCGTACATAGGCCCGTACGAATAATAACTTCGTCATCCACAATCAGAATTCTCATACTGACGACTCTCCCCTCTCACGCGGAATTAGGAATGTAATTCGGGTACCTGTTCCCAGCGTACTCTCCAAAACAAGGCCCGCCCCCGCACCGTAATGCAGCAGCAACCTGCGGTGCACATTAATAAGTCCATAACTGGTCATAACTTTCTTCCTCTCTTCATCCGCTTCACTTCGGATCCCTAACTTCTGATTAGCCAAAGCCAGCTGCCCATGAATATCTCTCAGCTTCACTTCATCCATCCCGATCCCTGTATCTTCCACAACAAATTTCATATCATGCTCACGCAGCTCGCCATGGACATAAATGTGTCCTTTGGTTTTTTTCTTCTGTATGCCGTGAATCAAGCTATTCTCAATCAAGGGCTGAAGCAGCAGCTTCAACATCACACTCTGCGTCATTTCAGGGTCAATAAAGAATTCAATCTCAAACTGATCCGGGAATCGAATCGCTTGAATATACGCATAGTTCCGTGCATGGGAAACTTCCTGCTGAACGACACAGAACTCCTCACCCTTATTTAAGCTAAAACGCAAGAAATCACTGAGTGCACCGACCATCTCGGCAATTTGTCGATCCTTATTCATCAAGGCAATCCAGTGGATAGACGACAAGGTGTTATATAAAAAGTGCGGATTAATCTGTGCTTGCAGCGCCATAATATCCGCCTCCTTTTTCATCGCTTCGTTCAGCTGAACTTGATCCTTCAGACGGCTGATGCGGTCACTCAGTTTATTGTAGCTGTGAACGAGCAGGCCGACCTCATCTACGCTTTTCACCTCAAATGTCGGAATCATCTCGTCAGGGTTCAGATCTTTGAGATATTTGGTCAATTTCATCAGCGGGTTCGTGACCCATCGCAAGAAATAAATGACCAGTGCCATCGCTAGCAAGAGCGCAATGAGAATGGTGACAGCCGTTACGGTCAGAACGAAGCCATTTTGCTTTTGATAGATTTCGGTCGGTATGAATCCTACTAATTTCCAACCCACACGTGGAAGTCCGTTGTAGAGAACCGTATACGGATGCATTCCTTGCAGCAAATTTGACACGCCGCTTGTTTCTGTAAGTCCATGCAGGTTGGGGAATACATCGGACATATCCTTCATCAACCACTTCCGATCGCTGCCAGCAATAATACGATTATTCGCGTCTACCAAGACGACAAACCCGCTCGTTTCCCAGCCTGCATCCGTCAAATAATGCTCAATCTCTGATTGATCTAGAGAAAAGGATAAAGTGCCCAACGTTTTGAATAAGCTGAAATCCCGAATCGGTCTGACCAGTGAAATGACCTTTCGTAAACCATCGGAAGTTTGAATGTCATAGAGCGGCGACCACCATTTGGGTGC
Organism: Paenibacillus allorhizoplanae; assembly: GCF_927798215.1. Taxonomy (NCBI): domain Bacteria; kingdom Bacillati; phylum Bacillota; class Bacilli; order Caryophanales; family Paenibacillaceae; genus Paenibacillus; species Paenibacillus allorhizoplanae. Next base: position 31,856 of record NZ_CAKMMW010000036.1, on the reverse strand, counting down.
TGATTTATTCGTTGTTTCGTACTGTTGCAAAAGTGGTGCCAAACCTGAATTCGTAATCGTTGTTGTATATAACACAGGATTACTGTTTTTCGGCGTAATGGTAATGTTGGCAATATACTTTTTGGAATAGGATAAGTTCCATAAGGTCCCGATAAGCTGCGAATACAGATTGATATCACTTTCTTCTTTGCCAAGGTAGGCCTGGACATCCCTCTGTCCGATCAAGAAGATCGACATGTTCTCCACGTCCTGAATAACAAAATCAAGCTTATCTGTCATCTGCCTCAGGGTATTCATCCCTGCTTCCTTCGCTTTATCCTCGGTGACCGAGGTTGCAATCCGATAAGAGACCGTTCCCATCGTAAGTAAAGGTAATACAACTGCGAATAAAATTAGCAATGAGAGCTTGCGATTGAGTGATTTGGCAAACCACCGCTTCATGGGAAATCCTCCATTCATCTAGCAATCCATCTTCTGGCAACACTTATCATTCCACATACCCTAATCTTTTTACCATAGTATCATGAGCGATACTGGAAAATCATACTTTTTTTTAGTCTAACAAACTTTTTGTTTGACATCCGAAAAGTTTGTGTTACCATTTTGCTCAGAATAACCTACAACCTGTAAGGGGGGGATAACCGGTATGGAATCCATTCAGGATGAATTCGTATTTTTGACAGATATGGTAACAGGCCTTGCCGCTCAATTCGGCGAGAACTGTGAGGTCGTGCTGCACGATTTGACGGGGTCTTATGAAAGTTCTATCGTCGCCATTGCCAACGGCCACATCACGGGACGTAAAGTCGGAGATCCTGGCACGAATCTAGGTCTTGAGCTGCTGCGAGGCAATCATGTAAACGGCAACAAATTCAACTATTTGACCCAAACGAAGGACGGCCGCATTCTCCGATCCAGCTCGATGTATATGAAAAATAAAGCAGGCAAAATCATCGGTTCACTCTGCATCAACATGGACATCACGGATCTCATGGTCGCCGAGAAAACATTGAAGAACCTCATTAATCCCGCTGGTGAGCAAGCTGAGGTAAGGGAATCGTTCGTAACGAGCGTAAGCGATCTACTCGATGCCCTGATTCAAGAAGCGCAAGAGGTCATCGACAAACCCGTTGCCGTCATGACCAAGGAAGATAAGATGCGCATGATTCAGCTTCTCGATGCGAAAGGTGCTTTTCTGATTAAAAAAGGCGGCGAGAAAATCTGCACCTATCTCAACATTTCCAAATACACCCTTTACAGCCATCTGGAAGAGGGCAAAAGTAACGCGAAAGAGAGTGAATCGCTATGACCATCTCCCTAGAAACGCCTTGCGTCCTTATTGATACAGATATCCTGGCACGGAATATAGCAACCATGGCAGAACGTGTTCGGCAAAATGGTGTTAAACTACGTCCGCATGCGAAAACGCATAAGCTTCCTTCTGTCGCTCAGCAACAAATTGACGCCGGTGCTGTTGGCATTACGGTGGCAAAAGTGTCAGAGGCCGAGGTTATGGCGGCGCATGGAATTCCTAATATCTTTATCGCGTATCCTTTGGTGACCGCGAGCAAGATTGAACGAGCTATTCGTATAAGCGAGCAGATTGAGCTTATCGTTGGGGTCGACAGCTTGGCCGGTGCCCAGCTGATGGAGCAGACCGCGGCCAAGCATGGTCATACGCTGCAGGTTCGGTTAGAGATAGACACCGGGCTGCGCAGAACCGGTGTGCCTTACGAAGAGGCCGCCGCGCTGGCAGCGGAGATTGCCGGAATGCCGCATCTGCGGCTGACCGGCATCTACACGTTCCGCGGCGCCTTGCTTGCCGGCAAGCCCACGCTTGATGTGGCGGCCGCCGGTCTTGAGGAGGGCCAGCTGATGGTACAGCTGGCTGACCGCCTCAAAGCCGCGGGCATCGCCATCGCGGACGTCAGCGTTGGCTCGACGCCGACGGCCTTGTATGCCGCGGCTGTCGAAGGGGTGACGGAGGTCCGTCCCGGCACCTACGTCTATCAAGACCGGATGCAGGCGCAGCTTGGCGTCTGCGAGCTCGATGACTGCGCCGGCAGCGTGCTCGTCACCGTCGTGAGCCGGCCATCGGCGGATCTGGCGATCGTCGACGGCGGCAGCAAAACCTTCGCGACCGACGTGCAACCGGGCACGAATCCCTTGCAGCTGCGCGGCTTCGGCCATATTCATGGCCTGGAGGATGCACTTCTCGTGCGGATGACCGAAGAGCATGGCATGGTCGAGCTTGGCCCTCTGGCACAAGCCGCTGACCTGAAAGTCGGCGACCAGCTGCGCATTATTCCGAATCATATTTGCAGTACGATTAACCTGCATAATCATGTTGTCATGCAACGCGGTGACACATTTGAACGTGTGCCTGTGCTTGCCCGAGGCATGCTGGAATAGCTGTAATTGCTGAATAAATTTGGGAGGTGCCCCATCATGTTGGATCTTATTTTGAAAAACGGACGCATTGTCGATGGCACTGGTAATCCTTGGTTTGCTGGCGATGTTGGCATCCAAGGCAACAAAATCGTCGCTGTTGGTCAACTTCATGAGGATGCTTTGAAGGTCATCGATGTGAATAAGCAAGTCATCTCACCTGGCTTTATTGATGGCCATTGCCATTCCGATCTGATGATCTTTGATTATCCGCATAGTGAAATCAAAATGCGTCAAGGCGTTACGGCTGAAGTTGTCGGCAATTGCGGACTCGCTCCTGCTCCCTTCGTCCCTTCCCAAGCTGAGCTTCTCCAAAGCTATGTTCAGCCGGTGTTAGGTCAAACCAAATGGCAATGGCCATGGGAAACGGTCGCCGAATATATGGATGCCGTCGCGAACTCGCGCCCATCTGAGCATATGGCCACCTATGTGGCGCATGGCGCACTGCGTATCGCAGTGATGGGCTTCGCCAATCGTCCAGCAACACTGCCAGAAATCGCACAGATGAAGGCGATGCTCGAAGATGGCCTGCGGGCCGGTGCGATTGGCTTCTCCATCGGGCTGCTTTACGCACCTGGCAGCTATACGAGCAAAGAAGAAATCGCCGAGTTATGCTCCGTATTGCCGAAGTATAACGGTCTTTTCTCCACGCATATTCGTGGTGAAGGCAACAATCTTTTACCTTCTGTGAAGGAAGTCATCTGGATTGCCGAGAAAGCTGGCGTTTCCCTGCACATCTCTCACCTCAAAGCAGCTGGCAAACGCAACTGGGGGCAAATTACCGATGCGCTAGAGCTCATTGAAGATGCACGCTCTCGTGGCATGGACGTCACTTGTGATGTGTATCCGTATAATGCAGGTTCTACTAGCTTAACAACAATTCTTCCTCCTTGGGTGCTCGAAGGCGGAATCGAAAGTGCGCTTGAGGTGCTGCGTGATCCTTCGCTTCGTGCCCATGTTCGCGAAGAATTGAGCCACGAACAGACCGCGTGGGACAACTTGGTTTGTTCCACAGGCTGGCAAAGTGTGTTCCTTTCCGCCATGCATACAGAGAGCAATCGCCATCTCGAAGGCAAGCACCTTGCCGAGATCAGCGAAATCCGCGGGCAAGAGCCAGCGGATTGTATGATGGATCTCCTTTTGGAAGAAGAAGGCCGTATCTCCATCGTCTACTTCCATATGTCTGACGAGGATGTGAAGCAAGTTGTTGCTTACGATAAATCGCTCATCGCGTCAGATAGTCTCACTTGTGACACAGGGAAGCCGCATCCACGCTTATATGGGACGTTCCCTCGTGTATTTGCGAAGTATGTCCGCGAGAATCGTATTTTGACCCTGGAGCAAGCGGTGCGCAAAGTGACATCGTTCCCTGTTCAGCGCTTCAAGCTAGGTAAGCGAGGGCTGATTGTTCCTGGCTACATCGCGGATGTAGCCGTGTTCAATCCGGATACCATTCAGGATCATGCGACGTTCGAAAATCCGAGACAGTATCCGGATGGCATCTCGCATGTTGTCGTGAATGGTGCGTTATCGTTGACAGGCGGTCAACACACGCATGCGCGGGAAGGCAGCTTCATTCGCGCACAGCATTGCTGCAAGCACTAAATTTTCTAATAAAACCTAAACCTAACTTTGACTTGGAGGTCATTCATATGTCCATTATTGAACAACGATTGCAAGAACTTGGTATCACGCTCCCCCCTTCCCCAGAACCGCGTTTCACGTATATTCCATGCAATCAAACAGGTAACTTGATCTACTTGTCCGGCCAAGATTGCCGCATCAACGGTGAGCTCATGTATGAAGGTAAACTCGGCCGTGAAGTCACGATTGAGCAAGGCCAAGAGGCAGCACGACAGACCATTATCAACTGCTTAGCGGTGATGAAAGGATATCTTGGCGATCTAGACCGTGTTGTCAAAATCGTCAAAATGCTCGGCTTCGTCAACAGCGAATCTGGCTTTGGCGACCAGCCTTATGTGATCAACGGTGCGTCCAACCTGCTCGTTGAGATCTTCGGCGAAAACGGCAAGCATGCCCGTTCCGCGATCGGCACGAGCGATCTTCCTTTCCACACGCCTGTGGAAATCGAGTTGATTGTGGAGATTCGGGACTAGGGTACCTTTGACCAATAGTCGAAACTATTTCTGGAAAATGTACAGCTATTTAGCAGGACTACACAAAATCCAGTTATCCACAGCAAGCCCTGGAACAAACAAAAGGAACCTCAGACTTGAAGAAGTCCGAAGTTCCTTTTTCCTTATAACCCCACAGCCGCGCCTCTTTCCAGCCGCAAAATCTGCTTCTCTCCCGTTTCAGCCAGCTCACGGAATTGGGTAATCGTTTCACGCATTTTCGGAAGCGCTTCTTGCTTATAGGTACTGATCGCCTGCAAGGCTTCAAAGCTGTCGGCGAATGCTTTTTTGAGCGATTCTGCTGAAATGCTGGCCTCAATGGCGCCTTTTTGAATATCCACACCTTGTTGCTTCAACATCTGCCCCGTATGTTCAATAAACGTATTGGTCGTATTGTACAACGCGTTGAGTTGCTTCAGCACTACCCGCTGATTGGCTAGCGCACTTGCCGCCGTAACGGCGACGCGCAGAGCCGCTACCGTTACCGTGCTTGCACGATCTACCCCGCGAATAAGTTCCTTATTATTCCGGATAACAACCTCAAAGGTAATAAAGCCTTGTTGGTTGACCGCCATCATCGCTTGCATATCGAGCGTCCTCTGACGAAGTGGAAAAAGCACCTCTTCCGTTATGAATTGGATCTTCTCTGGATCATCATTTCGGGCTTTGGCAAGCGCGATTTGAGCTTCAATGGATTCATCCATATAAGAAACTAGCTGGATCTCCTTGCGGAGCTTTTTGGTAAGATCACGCAGTGCATGCTGTTCGAGAAGAAGTGTCGTATTGTCATCCTTCAGCCCTAACTTCCCTTTATTCAGTGTTTCGATAATTTCGGCAATGACCATGTCCGCTTTATCAAACTGGTGGAAGTAGGACCTTAGTGGGTTAAAAAACTTCCCTAAAAACCCGCGTTTGACGAAGTCGATCCCGCTAGGATCGAGGTCCTTCATTTGGAGTTGCAACTCCCCTAATCCTTTGGCAACGATCCCCCCCTCGTCACCAGCCCTCGATAGCTGCCCTATCGTTACTTGGAGTAAAGCATTTTTCTGGGAGGATGCTCGCATCGTCTCAATACCAAAGTTTTCTACTGCTGCCAAAATATTTTTGCGTTTCTCCAGCGAATCGAGATCGATCTCCATGATCGTCTGTACATTCTGTTCCGCTTGTGCTTTCAGCTTAACAACTTCCTCTGGAACAGGCTTCACTTGTTCCTCTACAACGGCTTTAAGCACCTCGTCGCCAGCAATTTCCATCGAAAATGACATCGTTGCTCCCCCTTTGAACGGTAAGTTAACCTACATCTGGACGTTAAGCAGATTACTTATTTTATAAACAACATCATCCGTGTCCGCATTAATGCTTGCCGCCTCATTGATACTGGAAATGCTCTGAAGCGCCGCAATATCGGCATTATAGCCAATCGTATAGATGGGAATCTGCAACGTTTCGATCAGCCCTCGAATGTCCTTCAAGGAATGGCCTGCATTGGTTTCCCCATCACTCAATACGAAGATGATCGGTTTCACATTGGGATCTGCTACCATATAGTCTTGCAGCATTTTCATGGCAACGGCAATGGCATCAAATGTCGCTGTTCCTCCCCCTGCTTGGAGCATACCAACGGTACCCACAAACAGTGATTGCTGATTCGTATCGTACTTGGCAATGGGGAGATTGATCGTAACCCCGTTCGAGTAGGATACGAGACCAATTCTATTTTCTTTGCCCAGGTATTTCTGGCCTTTGAGCAGAGATTCTTTCAATCGACTAATGGGCTTACCGTCCATGCTGCCAGATACATCCGTAACAAAAACAGCGGCAAGAGGCTTGCTTCCGTTCTTCTTTTCTTTCCAAACCTTTTGAGCAGAAGTAAGTGTATTTCCATCGATGGCTGGGAGCTCACTCTTGTAATTTTCTAGCCCATTAAACCCTTTATCCTTGGCTGCTTGTTGATATTTCGCCTGTGTAACAAATTCAGCAAATCGCTTAATCACGTCAAGTTTCACGATTGGCAGATCACCAAGCGCATAGAGTGGGCTATCATGTCTATATCCGAAAGGTGTAAATACGTAGTCATTCGTAAGCTCCGGCGCATTCTGGAAAGTCTGATATTCCAACACGAAGCCATCCAGCATCCCCGACTTCGCAGCATCTCGCATTTGAATCGTTGTAGATGCGATAAAGGGCACGTTCGTTTGGAATTTCTCAAATTCTTGAACGGCCTTCTCACTAATTGGATTTTTATTATCCCATGTACTTAAAGCTGTTACGAGAAAGTTGAGGCCGGTTGAACTCGCGAAAGGGTCCGTATAACCCATAGCAAATTCATTATTTGAAATAGCTTGCGTCACGGTATTTACATTGATAGAGCCGTATTTGGCAACGAGGGCATCATATTTTTTCTTCGAAATCACAATACCGGGGACATTTCCTACCAGACTTTTTGTGACTAGTTGTATTTTGGGACCGCCAGATTTGATCATCTCCCCCCATAACTCATTCGAAGGTGTAAAAGCATCCGGCACATATTTGCCTGACTTGATATAGTCCGTCGCTGTCCCAGAAGCAATATTACGAATTTTGACAGAGGCCGTCTTCCCGTTAACCACAATCTGTGCTTTATTAAATTCGTTCGCTACATCCGTTAACCAACCATCCACCCCACTGCCGGATTTCTCTGTCGAGGAGAAAATCTCTACGAAATAATCCGTCGTATTATTCACCGTAATTGGAAATTTCGAAATATCAGGCAGAGATGAAGCGACATCCGCTGGATTAATATCAATCTGTCCTTTGACTGGTGTTCCGTTCACCACTGAGATCTTCTCGTACATCTTGTTCAATTGCTTTACAGCACTCTCCGCTGTCACTTGCGTTTGGGATTTGCCAATATTGGCCGTGAACGAAACGCCAGCATAAACACCGATAAATACAATAATCACAATAAGAAGCGATATAAAGAAAAACTTCGTTTTATTCATGTTTTGAGCACCACCTCTACTGTTTGTAGAATTGTGTTTGCTTGATCAAAGCATCAATCTCTTGCATGCCCGGCATTTGCCCGATATCACCAATATCCAGACTATCTAGTCGAGAAATTTCTAACAGCAACCTATCCAATTTGAGCAAAATTTCTTCATTTATATGTAAAGCGGATTTAACAAACGACATATGTGCTTTATGAACGGTTCTTTTTTCTTGCAAAAGCTCGGGGGACAACTGGCTCGTATTTTGTTTAGAGATACTTTGAAACTCCTCTTCATCGAACACATGGAGACGGTTTATCATACTCCGAATATTGTGAAAAAATAACTTCTCCACCTCTTGCGTCGTAGAAGCAAATTTCTGAAAGCTAAGTCCGCTCGGTTCAAACCTCTGGATGAGGACACTTCGTATGGTCTCTTGTTTTTTACGCATTCGCTCCAATTGGTGAAAGCCAAGCGCAATTTCCTGTGAGAGGGATTTGACACCCTTGAATTGTTTCAAAGCACCCTCTACATCTTCGGGGCTCTTCATCTGTTTGACGGGAAATCGAACGTTCGGCTTCATGACTACGCTATAAATGCCAAATAGCAATACCAAGGTGCTTCCGAGCAAAATGGAAACGGTGAGTGCCGTTTGTAACGCACTGTGTCCGATTCCAATGCCTAGAAGTCCCGGTGAAAGCATGACAATATCAAACAAGGCGACCCCACTCGTTAGCACAAATAATTTCATTATTTTACTTGCGGCTTCCATCAAAGGGAATAACTCCTCTCTTCGCAAATTTCAAATCTGAACCGAACATGCTGAGCACAAGGGAAATCGTCTTTTCGTTTGCTATCGAACGAAGAATGCTGATATTGAATTATATGCAGGACATTTAGGACATATCTGCTTCTTCTGGTCACAATGCAAGGAAAGATGTGCTTGAGCCTTCTTATGCTCGTACAGAAATGATAAAGGGCTGTCCCTTGAAGTAGATACACTACATCAGGACAGCCCTTATTTGGTTTAGAATCTCTTTAACCATTCCATAATTGCATCTACCGCTTCCATATATCTCTGTCCTACGAGCACACCGGTATGTGTTGTGTTCCAAAGCCCTCTATATTCAGCACGGAGATGCTCCGCTGTGACCCTACCCCGGCGATCGTCGTCATCACAGTTTACAGCTTTGATAACCACACACGGACAAGAAATTAAACTGCTGTCAATGGATATCCCCTTTGCTTCGGGTGAGAATATAAAAGCGTTAAATGCCTTTGCTGACTCGGTTGCCAAATACTTTCTTTGAAATTCAATGTCATCCGCAGATTCATCTATGCTGGATTGCTCTTCACGTACTGGGGCAGGCACGATGATTTCAGATATCCTTCTGCCTAATTCCTTGTATGGTACGGCTTTATGAACCTCTCTGCTTATGACGGAATCGATCAACACCAACCCGGCGATCTCGACGGTTTCAGCCAACTTCTCGCTTAAGATCCCTCCCATGCTAAATCCGATAACTATCGGCGGAACACCACACTCAGCAATAGCCTCATTAATGTCCTCCAAGTAGTCCTCAAAAGTTATGATAGTCATATCTAGTTGCCTACTTTTATAGTGACTTCTCAAGTTCATGACATAGCATTTCCAACCTTCGTCGATAAAGTGTGGTATATACTTGCTCCACATCCAACTTCCTGTAAAGGCGCCATGTACAAAAAGCAAAGGAGGCTTTTGTTTAGTTGCTTTCGAGAGGCTTTCCCCCTGGAATATCTCTATAAATAAATCGTAATCCCCGATGTATTTCTCCGTATGAGCGGGCAATTCTTTCGTAAAATCTCTCATGACCAGTTCCTCCTCATTTAGTTTTACGTCAAACTATTTTTACACAAAAAAATTTATAGGTTACTATAAATTTTTTTTAAAATGTGAAGCAGTTCTTCTTTTTCTTCATCAGAGATGTTTAAGTAAAAGGCGTCTAACATCTCTTTCGATATCGATTCAAAGAGTGGTTTCAATTCACTACCCTTTTGGGTTAAAGCCACATAAACAACCCTCGTATCTTCTTTGTCCCTCTCCTTCATCACATATCCGAGCCGAACCAACTTATCGACTAGCGCTGTGACTGTGGATTTATCCTTACTAATTTTCTTCGATATGTCCGCCATAGTTAGCCTGGGATTCTTAAATAGCGCATAGAAGATATCACCATGCGATGTGCCAATCCCGCTAATACCATTTTTATCCATCTCTGCTACAATAAATCGATTTACTTTCTCTCTAATTTTGGAGATTAATGAAATTGCATCTCTAGTTTCCATAATCATATTATAGTTTGATGTCAAACTAATGTCAAATACCCTCGATACGCTATGTGTCGACTCTTGAGGCTGCTACGAGCTTCTCTTTATCCGAAATCAAGTCGATCAACATTCGGATATACGTTGCAGACACGCCCTCACACCCGAAACCGTCCAATCAATCCCTGCAGCTCCGCAGCCATGCTGCTCAGCACCGTCGCGGAAGAGACGATCTCCTCCATACTCGCATACTGCCCCTCGATATTGGCGGAGACGTTCTTCGCGCCCGCAGCGGTCTGCCCCGCCACCTCGTCGATGGCGCGAATCACGCCAACCGCAACGAGCGTCTTCTCGGAGATAGCCTCCGAGCATCCCGCCACTTCCTCGATCTGACGAGCCACCTCGTCCATCGCCGAACGAATGCGCCCAAACGTCGCTCCCGCTTCGCCGACGACATCAAGCCCCGTCTCCACCTCGCGGCTGCCCGCCTCGGTGGAACGCATAACGTCCCTCGTCTCCTCCTGGATACTCGTGACGAGAGCCGCCACTTCCTCCGCCGCTGCGCCGGTCTGCATGGACAGCTTGCGGACTTCCTCCGCAACCACAGCAAACCCTTTACCCGCGGCTCCTGCACGTGCCGCCTCAATCGAAGCATTAAGCGCCAGCATGTTCGTCTGCCGCGCAATACCAGCAATCATCGCATTCGCGTTGACGATTTTCTCGGAACGGCCGCTTAATCGATCGACCGAGATAGCGAGCTCCTTCATCTTGCCATAAATAGCCTGCATCTGCCTTACCGCAGTCTCAATCGCAGCTGTGCCTTCCCCCGCCTCCTGCTGCGCAAACAAAGACTGCTTATTCGCCGTCTGCGTGACACTAGCAATCTGCGTAACTGCCGCTGACATTTCCTCCATGATGGCCACACCTTGGTGGACACTGCCTACCTGTGCATTCGTACCCTGCGAAATGATTTGAATCGTTCCCGTGATCCGCTCCGATAACTCACTAACTTGATTGGAATTCGCACTTAGCTCTTCCGAAGCTGCAGCAACCTGCTCGCTACTTCTGCCCACTTGGCGAATCAAGTCCTGCAGATTGCCTTTCATCTGATTGAAGGCTGTCGCCAAATCCTGCAGCTCATCGCGGCTTTTCACGCCAATATCGCCCCCGGATAAATCGCAATTCGCGATTCGCTCTGCCGTTCTCACCATGGAGCGCACTGGCACCACAATAGAACGCGAGACCAAGAAACCAATAACTAGTGCAAATACTAACGCCGCTCCGCTCACCCAAATCAATGTCTTAATCATTGCAGAGACGGTCTGATGATTTTGAGCAGAAGCATCTGCCTGAATGACAGCTTCGAGCTCTTCAATTTTAGCCGCCGCTTGCGTCAATGTTTCCGTTGTTGGAATCGCCCATTGCATAGCTTCCGCTTTTGCCAAGGAGGTGTCGCCTTTTTCACCGTAAGCAACCACCTTTTGAACCAACCTGGCGAATGTTTGATTCGCCTCCAGCATAGACCCAACAGCGGATTGTTCCTCCTCGTTGCCGTCCGTATCTTGCATTTTCGTAATGATCGAGGAAAGCTTCCCATTCATATCTGTTAAAAGCTTCTCCCTGTCCTTCGTTGGATCCAGCACATAACCAAACAAAAAGCTCGTTTGCATCTGTGTTTTTTCTTTGATTTCTGCAACATCCTGGAGTAATCTAACATTCGTATCGAGCAGCTCCGTGTAGGAGTTGTCCACTTTTTTGATATATATGTAAGATAATCCGCTCGTGATCCCCACCAGTAAGGAAACGAGTACAAAGGCCCCCACTAGCTTCGTTTGCAAAGAGATAAATAAAAGTCGCTTTTTCCAGTCAGGCCTGTTGTGATTTGTTTGCATTGTCTTACTCCCCCCGCCAATTCGTAAACGCTTACATGAATCGCGATTATAAAAGGCTGCCGAGAATATCGACAGCCTCCATTACTTACTTCGAATTCATATATTTGCGCATATCAAACGCTACTGCAGCAACGATGATCACACCTTTGATAATTAACTGCCAGTATGGGCTGATACCGATAAACGTCAAACCGTAGTTGATAACGCTGAAAATCAATACCCCTGCAAGCACACCTGGTACCGTACCGATACCACCTGAAGTTGATACACCGCCGACAACGCAAGCCGCGATCGCATCAAGCTCGTACATGTTACCATAGTTGTTCGTTGCTCCACCGGTTCTTGCTGCTTCCAATACCCCTGCAAGTCCGTAAAGTGCACCTGCAATAGAATAAATATAGATCAAGTAACGATTTACGTTAATCCCAGAAACGACAGCGGCGTGAATGTTGCCACCAATCGCGTACATATATTTACCTAGCTTTGTTTTATTAAATACGATCCAAACAATAACCGAGACGATTATCGCGAAAATAACGATATAAGGAATCGAGTATGTTGAGCTTGATCCAATGGCTCCAGTTCCCAGACTACTGAAATCAGGACGAAGACCACCGATTGGTTGTGATTGATTTGGCTTCATATCGAAGTACAAGGAGTTCGCACCATAAACAGCTACCATCGTTCCTAATGTCGCAATGAATGGCGGGACTCGGAACTTAGCAACGACAATCCCATTAATTAACCCAACGATTAAACCCGCTACAACAGCAATTAGAATCGGAATAAACATAGGCAATTGAGGTAAGTCTGGGAAAAATCTTCTGCCATACTCCTCTGTTTGGAGCATAGAAGCGGAGATAACCGCCGATAAACCAACGATTCGCCCTGCGGATAAATCCGTTCCGCCTGTGATAAGAATGAACGCTGCACCCAACGCGATAATGACACGTGTGGAAGACTGCAATAAGATATCACGTAGGATACTTACGGATAAAAAGCGTGGATCATAAATCGCGATCCCAATAACTAGAACAACTAGTACGATGTAAATAGCGTATTTGGTAATGAACCCGCTAAGGTCTCTGGATTTCAATGTTTCTGTTTTTGTAGTCATGGTTCTAGGCCCCCTCCATTATGCCATATGCTGTGCAGCAAGGCGCATAATCTCTTCTTCTGTTGCTTTATTTCCTTCTACAATGCCCGTAAGACGTCCCTCACACATAACCATAATTCGGTCTGACATCCCAAGAAGCTCGGGCATTTCAGAAGAGATCATGATAATACTTTTCCCCTGCTTCGCAAGGTCAGCAATGATGGAGTAAATCTCAAATTTCGCTCCTACATCAATTCCCCGAGTTGGTTCATCGAGAAGAAGTACCTCAGGTTCCGTTAGTAGCCATCTGGCCAACAAAACCTTTTGTTGATTACCACCGGACAAGTTCTTAATCAGCGCATGCATATTCGGCGTTTTCACGCGTAGCATTTCGATACTTTGTTTAACTTCTTCTTTACGTTTTGCTTCTTGAATGAAACCAAATGGATTCATGTATCGTCCCAAATTGGCAATGACCGTATTTTCCAAAACCGATAATACAGGGAAAATACCTGTTACGCGGCGCTCTTCCGTCAGCAAAGCAATCTTCTGCTTGATCGCATCCATCGGCGATTTCAGCTTCACAGGCTTCCCATGAATGGAGATGCTTCCTGAAGCAATACCTCTCATCCCGAACAGGGATTCAATCAGCTCTGTCCGTTGTGCCCCTACAAGGCCGCCGACACCTAGAATCTCACCCTTTTTCAGCTCAAAAGACACATTCTTGAACGATTTAGGAACGACCGAAGTCAGGTCCTCTACCTTCATCAATACGCCTTCTGGCACATTACTGCGCTCAGGGAAACGCTCTTTCAAATCACGTCCAACCATCTTGGAGATGATCATATCTGTGGTAAGCTCGGAAGATGCCCATGTACCAATTTTGGTACCATCACGCATAATCGTTACTTCGTCCGAAATTTCCAAAATCTCTTCCATTTTATGTGAAATATAGATGATCGAAACACCGCGGCTCTTCAGATCGCGAATGATGCGAAACAACTGCTCAACTTCGTTACCCGTAAGCGATGAAGTCGGCTCATCCATAACAATGACTTTCGAATTGAAAGAAACAGCCTTGGCAATTTCAATGGATTGCACTTTGGATACCGATAAGGTACCGACCAGTGTATCCGGCTTAATGTCCATTTGGAGTTGTTTGAATAAACTCTCTGTATCTGTACGCATTTTCTTGTGATCCACTAATTTCAAAGGTCCAATACCTTTTAGCGGGAATCTACCTAACCAAATGTTCTCCATCACATTGCGATGTGGAACGGGGTGAAGCTCTTGATGAATCATGGAAATACCGTTCGCTAATGCATCTTTGGAGTTCGTAATTGAAGCGACTTCTCCATTCAGCTTAATTTCTCCACCATCGGGCTTATAAATGCCGAATAAGCATTTCATGAGCGTCGATTTCCCCGCGCCGTTCTCTCCCATTAGCGCATGTACGCTTCCTGGACGAACTTTGAGGGTGACATTATCCAGCGCTTTGACGCCGGGGAACTCTTTGGAGATTTGATTCATTTCCAATAAATAGTCATGTACAGTCATGGTAACTCCCCCTACAGCTCACGATAATCCCCACAAAGTGAAGCCTTTATTCGAAGCTTATTTCTCTTTATCTTTGCACGGGTTTCCAAAAAAGGAAGGCAAAAGCGCGATTGTTGCTCTTTTATCGCCTCTCTTGCCCATTCTCACAATTACTTCGCTTCGTTCATGTTAGCTTTTGTGATTTTTTTGTAGGAAATCCAAACATATTTACCGTCAGTGATATCATAGCCAGTTGTTTCTTTGCTTGGTACTAAACCATTAGCAAGAGCTGTTGCTACACTTGTTGTTGCAGCACCTTGGTTCTTCGCATCGTTTAGAACTGTACCTAGAAGCGTTCCATCGCTTAGAGCTTGTAGAGCTGGAGCTGTTGCATCTACACCAACTACTGGAAGGAATTTATTGTCTTTGAAATAGCCTTTTGCTTTCAAAGCTTCGATTGCACCAAGCGCCATGTCATCGTTGTTCGCAAGAACAGCTTCGATTTTGCTTTCGCTGGAAGCTAGGAATGCTGCCATTTTCTCTTGACCTTTAACGCGATCCCACATAGCTGTATCTTCTGCTACTTTTTCTACACCCATACCGGAATCCGTGATGGCTTGGATAGAGAATTTCGTACGAAGCTCAGCATCTTGGTGTCCTGGCTCGCCTTTAAGCATGACGTATTGGATTTTACCGTCTTTGTTTTTGTCAGCTTCTGGGTGAGCTTTGAAGTAGTCAACCAATAGTTGGCCTTCCATTGTTCCGGATTGCTCAGCTTTAGCGCCTACGTAGTAAACTTTATCCCATTTCTTCATGTCCGTATCAAGTGGCTCACGGTTCAAGAAAACAACTGGAATGTTCGCTGTTTTTGCTTTATCGATGATAACGCCAGCTGCTGTACGGTCAACTGCGTTGATCGCAAGTGCATTTACTTTTTTCGTGATGAAAAGGTCAACTTTATCGTTTTGTGTTGGTTGGGAGTTTTGGCTGTCTACGATATCAACAGTCGCTTTATCTTTCGCCGCATCGGAGATCGCTGCACGAACACCAGACATGAACGTATCGTCAAATTTATAGATCGCTACACCGATTGTTGGTTTTTTACCAGCTGCTGGAGCTGTAGTTGCTGCTGCACCTGTGGAAGCTGCTGGGGCTGTGCTTGCTGCTGGTGTTTCTGTTTTATTTCCACAACCTGCAACGGTTGCAACCAAAGCGCCTGCTACGGCAAGTGTAAGTAATTTTTTCAAGATAAGACCCTCCCTAAAAGGTATATTGTTTGTTTACATTCCTTACTATAATGGTTCAAAAGCCATAAACAAATGCAATATCCTCATGTCTTCTATCGAAATTCTCATCAGTTTCTGTCACTTAATAAATGGGAATAGCAACTTTTGATTGTCTGACCAGAACATATTGTTCAAATCAATGGCCTTAATCCCTGTTGCCACGCGCTTTGGCACCGTTTTTCCTTTAACGGCATCTACCGCACTTTTCACGCCTAAGTAACCGATGCTAAACGGATTTTGAATAATTGTTGCTTGAATGACCCCCTCTTGGAGCAGCTCTAGCTCCTCAGAGGTACTGTCAAACGTGATGATTTTCACCTTTTCATTCAAATTCCGACTCTGTACCGCACTGGCAACGCCAATGGAGGAGATTTCATTCAGTGCCACAATCCCATCCAGCTCTGGATGTTTGTCGATGACTTCATGCGTGAGTTGAGCCGAAAGCTCCCGATCCGTTAAGCTGTATACCGTATCGATCACCTGAACTTCGGGGAACTTCGATATTTCGTCTAATAGCCCTTTTTCCCGCAGTTCCGTGTTTCGCTCCCCTTTCCTAAAGCTCATAATGGCAATTTGCCCACTCGTTCCGATCAGCTTAATCAGTTGTCGGCCTGCCAATTGACCTGCTTCATAGTTATCCGCGCCAATAAAACTACGCACATTCTTCGTCTCTACTTCAGAATCAACCGTAATTACGGGAATATGCGCTTCACCCGCTTCATCCACGATAGGAGAAAGCTCCTTATAGTCATTCGCCGCTAAGACTATCGCATCCGGAAGGCTTGAAATGGACTGCTCCATCAAGGCAATCTGCCCCTTTACATCAGCCTCATCACCTGGTGCACGGAAGTCCAACGTCACATCAAACTCCTTAGCCGCGACCTCTGCGCCCAATTTTACCGTCTTCCAATAGTCGCCTTCTTGACTTCGAAGAATAACCTCCAGGTGCTTCTTCTGCTCAGTAGGCAAGGTTTCCACACTTTCGGTGCAAGAAGAAATCGAGAGAAGAGCGACGAGAACTGCAATCAATAGTGGTTTCCATCTCATCCTTCACTCCCCCCTTCTTCCTCTAGTATGGCTGGAATCGTAATTCGGACGGTTGTTCCTTCCTCCAGCTCACTACTTACGTGAACCCCATAGTCTATACCAAAATAAAGCTGAATCCGCTCATGCACATTTCGCAGTCCGACACCTGAGCCCTTTTCACTTTTCACCTGACCGGTCATAATACTCTTCAGCGTTTCCTCTGACATCCCGACACCATTATCTCGAATCTCAAAGAGAATCTTCCCGTTATCCATCGTGGCAATGAGCTCAATCAACCCCTCATCCACCATATACTCGATCCCGTGATAGAGCGCATTTTCCACAAAAGGCTGCAGAATCAACTTGAGCGTTTTGTAGGGAAGCACCTCTTCCGAGACGTGGATCTCATACTCAAACTTGTCCTTATAACGCATCTTCTGGATAATCAAATAGTTACGAATATGCTCGATCTCTTCTCCGATCGTAATAATGTTTTTGCCTTTGCTGAGTGATATCCGGAAAAACTTCGACAGCGATGTAATCGTCGTCACAACCTCTTCCGTCCTCCCATTGCCAACCATTCGAACGACCGAATTGAGTGTATTGTATAAAAAGTGCGGATTAATCTGCGATTGGAGAACCTCCAATTCGTTCTTCCGCTTAATCTCCTGCTCAGCGATACTTTGATCCATCAGCTCGCGAACCCTCGAAACCATCAGATTGAAGCGCCGCGAAAGCTGTTCGACCTCATCAGCTCCACGCACATGAATATACGTGTCGAAATGTCCTTTCTCCACCATCTCCATTGACTTCTTCAGTCGTTTAATCGGCTGGGAAATACGTGCTGACATGAACGAGGAAATCAACAAAATGAAGAACAGTACGATCACTAACAACCATATCATGAACGTCGAAATTTCCTTGCGCGTCGTCACAATTTCATCGAGATAGGAGACCCCGATAATTTTCCATCCGATGTTATTGACCGTCCGCACAACGTTTAACCGCGACTCCCCTTCGCTAACATCCATATATCGGCCATACGAAAATTTGAGTGCTTGCTCCACATTCTCATATTTGAGACCAATATAAATAAGCTGCTGCTGCGGATGATACACAATACTGCCTGCCGAATCGTCAATGATATAGACATAGCCCTTCTTACCGAGTGAAACCGTACGAAACACATCGTCCAATGTCTTGAAATTAATGTCCACTAAAATAACCGCATCCACCATCTTCCCATTCTGCTCGATCGTAACCCCTTTACTCATGGAAACCACCCACTTGTAGGGATCTTTGAATAGGTTCTGGATATGCGGTAAGGAAAACGTTAGATGGTTCGGGTTATCGAGGGCAGACCGAAACCACGGCTGCTCAAGCAGCCGTGTATTTTTGCGCATCTCTGTCGTTGGCACACCGGTGACCAACCCGCCATCCGCGGTAAATAGATGAATAGATACAATATCCTCACGCGTACTGGCGATCGTGTCCAGCTGTTCGAGCAGCTTGTCCGACGGGATGCCGCGGCTTTTGGCGATTTTGGCATCTACAACTTCGAACGTATCTGACATCCCCTTGATGTACTGCTCCAGGTTGAATTGCACCTGCTCAATCACATGGGCCGTACTCAGAAAGGCACTCTCCTCTGCTGTTTTAGCAAACTTATTATAGAGCACCAAGGAGACAACAAGCATGACGGTTACGGTAATAAGAATGAATGACATCGTTATGGTAAACTGAATACTTTTTACCCGCATCGTATCCAGCATGACGTTATATAAAGCTTTCAGCAGCGTACTCACTCTGCGTCTCAAAGCAACTCTCCCCCTTCTAGTTCCTATGGCCCCTTGACGCTGTTATTGCGATACTCCTTTGGGGAAACGCCCACATTTTTGCGAAAGGAGAAGCTGAAATAATTAGCATCCGCATAGCCCACCTTTTCAGCGATTTCTAGCGCCTTCATATCCGTAGAACGCAAAAGCTCTTTCGCTGCTTCCATCCGAATGTGGTTCAAATAGTTCACGAAGGTCATTTTGGTTTCTTTTTTGAAAATGGAACTGAAATAACCCGCACTGATATGCAGATGTCCGCACACCTTATTGATATTGATATCGCCTTCATGATAGTGGCTCTTCGTATAATCCTTTGCTAGATCCACAAGGTTTTTATACGTATATTGACGATCCGTTGCAATGTGACTCATCATGCTCGCACAGAGCTCGGCCAACCAATGCTTCGCTTCCTCCAAGGAAGTGAATTTATTAATCTCCGTGAAAGGGATGAAACTCTCGCCAAATACCTCGTCAACATTCAGGTTCGAGTCCTTGGCTGCTTTCAGAATACAAGTAAGAATTTCAAGCAAATAGATCTGATAATCTTTCACCGACACCCCGGCCTCGATGCCCTGAAAAAGTTCATCAATCGTCTCTCGGATCTCTTGTGACGTGCCTACCTTAATACAGCGGGTCAACGCGTGTTCCTTCACATCGTCAAATCGAATCTTATCCATGCTGCGTTTTTCCACATCATCAATGTAAATCATGCGATTGCTGCCCAGAATAAGCCTGTAGTCGAGGGAAAGTACAGCATCTTCATACGAATAGCTGATCTTCGTGACGTCCTTCATCACACTGCCCACCCCAACAGTAAGGGTGAACTTCAAATATTTTTCCACACTCTGCCGAATTTCCTCCAGCACCTTCATCGTTTCCTGCAGCGCCGCTTCCTTGTCCTTATTCTCGCTCGCTGCTAACAAGACAACCTGATCATTATGCATGAAAACGAGTCCGAGGCCGCGCTTGCCCGCAATTTCTTCGGTAATATTTAAGAGGGCGAAATATTTCAACGCCTGATCCTCCGAGTATTTCAAAGATATCGACTTCGACAGTTCCTCCCGATTCTCCAGGTCTTCTTCCGAAATAAAGACCCCATCGATGCTCAGAACGGCAACCACATAGCTATTGCCGCTAAGCGCAATCCCATAGTTCGCTGCCTTCTCAAATACCTCGTCCCGCGGGAGCTTCCGATTCATTAATGTCGCTAAGAAATTCTCCTTCAGCACCGGCATACTCTTGCGGTAATGCTCCTTAAGCAGCTGCACATCCTCCCGATGCGCAACCTCTTCTTGGATGTGTCCTTTTACCTTCAAAAGGGCATTCACCAGCTCCTGTGCGGAAAATGGTTTCAGCACATATTCATCAATATGCAGCTTAATCGCCCGTTGGGCATACTCAAATTCATCATGCCCTGTCAGGATGATGAGCTTAATCGTGGGAAAGCGCTCTCTAATTGCTTCAGCAAGCTGCAAACCATTCATAAAAGGCATCTGAATATCCGTCACAACCACATCCGGCTGCAGACGCTCAACCATTTCCAGCGCTTCTTTCCCGTTCTCCGCCTTGTCGACAACTTCAAAGCCAATGGCTTCCCAATTTATTTCACGGACGACACCTTCGCGTACATCCTCTTCGTCATCCACTAACAGCAGCTTGTACATGCCTGACCTCCCAGGACTCCCCAATTTAGCAACATTGCTCATCGTATACTCATTATCACCACCATTGTACTCACTGCCCATCGAATATACAAATAGAATTGATATTTGTCCGAGGAAACATTGGTAAAAATCCCCTGCGAGGTGTTAAAATAAGCGTGGAGCATATGTAAATCTTGACACCCTTTGCTAGGGATTCGGACACCGAAAAGGAACCTGCATGCCGCGTTCCCTTTCGACTCTAAAGAACAGCACAATCCGTGAAATAGCGGAATGTCGTTCCTCTTTAACTCACCTTGTCGCCATCACTTTATCTCATTAACACCCTTACTGTTCTGCTGTCCCATTTCATTCGGATCATTCATTATTTAGGAGGTTAATCATTTGAATATCGCACCAATTGAACGCATCGCTTCCCGTATCAAAGAAAACGTTGGTCACGTTATTATAGGCAAAAACGATACCATCGAACTCCTGGTCATCGCACTGATCGCTTCCGGTCACGTGCTGCTCGAAGATGTGCCCGGCACAGGTAAAACCCAGCTGGCCAAAGCACTAGCTCGTTCACTCGATGGCTCCATGAAACGCATCCAGTTCACACCCGACTTGCTGCCGTCTGATGTAAGCGGCATCAATTTCTTCAACCAGAAGCTGGGCGAGTTCGAATTCCGCCCAGGCCCACTCTTCGCTCACATCGTGCTCGCTGATGAGATTAACCGCGCTACACCGCGCACACAGTCCAGCTTGCTGGAAAGCATGGAGGAGCGTCAGGTCAGCATCGACGGGGAAACGCGCAAGCTGGAAGCGCCGTTCCTCGTCATTGCCACGCAGAACCCTGTCGAGAATCAGGGGACCTTTCCCCTTCCGGAAGCGCAGCTCGACCGCTTCCTGATGAAGCTGTCCCTCGGTTATCCAACGGCAGCCGAGCAGGTCTTGATCTTGCAGCGCTACCAGCAGCAAGATCCGCTGGATCAGCTGCTGCCAGTCGTGAGCCGCGCGGAGCTGCTCGAAGCGCAGCTGCTGTTCACGCAGGTGCGCGTCAGCGACGAGCTGCTGCACTACATCGTGCAGCTCGCGGAAGCGACGCGCACGCATGCGGACTCCGCGCTCGGCGTCAGCCCGCGCGGTGTGCGCGCCTTGATGAAGGCGGCGCAGGTCTACGCGGCGCTGCGTGGCCGCGATTACGTGCTGCCGGACGACGTCAAGGCGCTGGTCGCGCCCGTCTGGGCACATCGCGTTCTGCTGCGCACGCGCTCACGTCAACAGGATCAGCAGGTGCATGCGCTGCTGACGAACATACTTGCCGCTACCCCCGTTCCTACGGAAGTGAAGATGGGGTAACGGACGGATGAGCATAAGCTGGATTGTCATTATCGCTGCCGCTCTCTTCTTACTCCAGTTTCAGTTTTTCGCCCGCTGGGGGTTTCGCGGACTTCGCATTGAACGAACCTTTAATACGACACATTGCCATGTCGGCGATGATATTCTCATGATTGAAACCATCGTGAATCGTAAGCTTGCGCCGATTCCCTGGCTGCGCTTAGAGTCAACGATTCATGCCGGACTCCACTTCACACAAATGAATAATCTGGAAGTGAGCAGCGGCTCCCTTTTTCAAAATCATCGCAGTCTATTCAGCCTCATGCCCTATACCCGCATCGTGCGGCGCCATGGTGTGCATGCAGCCAAACGCGGTTGGTACAAGCTGGAAACCATCGCTGCAACGATGGGGGATTTCGTCGGTTTACAAGCAGCCTCTACTACGCACCGCATACATGTAGAGCTTCTAGTTTACCCGCGCCTGGTGAATCGCGATGACATTCCGCTCCTGTCTAGTCGTTGGCAAGGCGATGTAACAGTCCAGCGGTGGATCATGCCTGATCCATTTCTCGTTTCCGGTGCAAGAGAGTACCGCTATGGCGATACGATGAATAGCATTCATTGGAAAGCAACGGCTCGCAGCCAGCGACTTCAGGTTTACAACCGTGAATTCACGGCAGATCCTCGATTACTTATCGTCGTTAACAGTCAAGTCACCGAAACGATGTGGGATGCAGTAACCGACCCTGAACTTGTCGAAAAAGCCCTCTCCTACGCGGCAACATTAGCCGAACATGCCGTTAGCCGAGGTGTTCCTGTCGGTTTTGGCTACAACGGTTGGCTGCTGAATGAACCGGGGACACCTGTATACTGTGCGCCTGAAGGCGGCTGGGGGCAATTGGAACATCTTTTTCAAACGATGGCGAAGCTCGCGATCTCTTGTGCTCGTTCCTGTGAAGATTTTCTCGATTATGGCATCGAGGTGGAAGGTGAGGCGCTGGATATCATCCTGCTGACTGCCTTCGTTTCTGAGGGGATGGCTCGCAGCATCGAACGCCTTGAAGCCTCTGGCCATTCCGTCTTCCTTGTCCCCTTGCAGCATAATCTTCTTGATCTCAGCGATAAGGAGGCGGCTCCATCCGATGCTCAAGCCCTTGCTTAATCGAACGAATTCTCCGCCGTCTCGTTTATCCTTCTTTTTACGGGGATGCGGTCTTGCACTCTTATTCGGCTTCGTCGAATTGGTTATCTTTGCTCCACTAGTTACGTTATCTCAAGTTTATGTATTTGATAGCGCGCTTGGTTTGACATGTATCCAATTACTGCTCAGTTTCGTGATCGGCGCCTACTTTGGACAGTTGAAATGGCTCTCTCGCAAAGGGTACGAGTTCCTTGTCTGTGTTGCTGCAGGTTACGGATTATCCTATGTATGTCAAATGGAACCCTTGCACGTTGCTTTATGTGCGGCAATTGGTGCACTACTCGTCTATCGGGGGATTCGGTATACCAAAGATGGAGGGCTCTCCCTTTATCCACCTGGGGTTTTCGTAATCTCTGGTGTGATGTACTTCATTGGTGTTCCCATTATGACCCGAGTGGAGCTTATGCATCCATACAAAATAGCCTTAAACGCGCTCGGATTCGCTACTCTGATCCTCTTCTTCTTTATAACGAATCGCACGCAGCTTCTTGTCGCTACCTTAGCAGGGAATGATCGCGCTGCCGCATCGTCGCTGTCTCAAACCGTGAAACGTTCCAGTCGTATATGGTTAATCGGCTTTATTGCGGTTATCGCTGCCGTCGGTTACTTTCAGCAAGTCAAGCAAGCCCTTATGCGCCTTCTGCATGGCATGCTAGCTTGGTTGCTGGGATTGATGTCATCCGAAGAACCACCTGCTGTTCCTGAAGCCAGCCCTTCAGCACCGCCTCCGATGGAACTTCCGCCATCAGCACCGCACGAACCAGGTTGGTTTGGGATTCTCATGCAATATCTTGTGCAAATTGTCGGCTATGTTTTGGTCATTGCACTCATTCTCGGCTGCCTCTATCTAATCTTGATGAAGCTTGCACCTGCGCTTCTCGCCTTCATTCATCGCTTTTGGAAGCGATCGCTGCGTCGTGAGCAAGGTGAAGCAACTGACGGTTATACCGATGAGAAAGAAGCCCTTCTCGACTGGAGAGAGCTTCCTAACTTGTGGTGGCGCAAAGCAAGCTCGAAACTGTGGTCTACATCCAATCGCGAGCCGTCTTGGTCACAGCTACCGAACAATCAGGAGCGGATCCGCTATCTGTACCGTGTGTTGATTGGGCAGGCGAGCAGGAGCGGTTACACCTTCAAACGCGCATTAACCCCCAACGAAACAGGCCGGGAGCTCAGACATCAAACACAGCTTGCAGAAGCTTCGGTTCACGCGCTTACCACGGCTTATAATCGGGTGCGATACGGGCGAGAAGCGGTTTCAGACGAGGAGCTTTCTCAGGTGCTCCAAACCCTTGATCCGAGCATTCGGAATCAGCTGAAGTGAATGTTTTTGTTTTATACAAGGTATCCTTCGTGTCTCCTACGAGGGTACCTTTTTGTGTTGTTCACTCTTTTGTCCCCTCCGAAGTCTCCTCCGACTCTTAGACAAGCCTACCCTAAATTTGAAGCTTTTATTTCCAAATGGCACAAAGATCAAGCTTCTTCCTAGGCTTGCTTACTAGCATTATGAAAATAACCGTCACATATTTTCAAAAATTTGCATATACATAATTGTTTGAATACATTCGATTGAGGTGGTTTTGAGATGTTAGCATTAAAAACCGGATCAGAAAAAGAAGAAGTGCTTCACACGCTTTACGAAATGGGCTTGGATCAAATCGCGAGATGGATCCTCGTATTACCTGAAGACAGGTGGGAAAGCATGTTTCTCTCAACATGGCCAACACTTGCCAAAAAATGCGGCTTTCACAGATAGCTGCTTTTACATACAGAGAGGTGGTTAGGTAGGAGATTAATTATAAAACGCTCTACACCATCAAGGTGCAGAGCGTTATTTTTTTCTTAGTCGATGGCACGGGCAACTTTTGGAAGACACGCTTTACATTTGCCCTCCAGCACAATGCCTAAAGTACATTATTCGGTTTACTTATGAGATGACCACCTTTGAAGTTTAGGGATATTTCTCGTAAATAGCCCCGTTAGAAATCTCGGAAAGCCAAACTCCACTAATTTTCCTTTAACTAGTTCTCTCATCTCTTCAACTGTTAGATCAGGCATCGTAAACGCCCCATGCTGATAGCAATGACTACAGTACATTGTGCTCTTACTACCCGATTTCTCTGTACCGCCGCCTTGCTCATCACGAGCGAGAGGCATCCCGCAGCTCTGGCAGTTCTTATAGGCAACACCCATCTTGTCCAATCCCCCTCATGCTTTCCTATCATCATATCAACTTAACATCCAAAAGCAACAAAAAAAGCTTGCAATCGACAAGAAATGCTTTCATATCCCGTGTTCAAGCGCTTTCAATAAAGGATTGTGGCTAGGTAAAAGAGAATTTAGTAAAGACAGATAGTCTTTACCCTAGGTTTACTTGACTACCGCTCAACTCGAAGGAGGATCTCCCGTTTGAAGTCCGTCACTGTGAAAGATTTAGTTGAACGCTTTTCGCTCGAAATTCTCGCTGGCCATTCCGAGCTCCACCGTCCTATAACCAAAACAAAGGCACACCGCCCTGGTCTAGAATTTGTCGGCTATTTTGAATATTTCCCACAAGCGCATGTGCAGCTATTAGGTCGTAAAGAAATAACCTACCTGCATAAGCTTAGCGAAAATGAAAGAAATTTGCACATCGGTAATATTGTCAAATACCACCCGCCTTGTTTCGTCGTGACGAGAAACCAAGAAGGCTTGAAATACTTAAAGAAATACTGCGAAGAAGAGAAAATCCCCCTTCTCCGCACGAGCGCCCCTACGAGCAAATTCCAGGACTTGGTTGATTTATTTTTGAGCAAATCATTGGCTCAGGAGATCGCCGTCCACGGTGTCTGCGTCAATGTTTCAGGGATCGGCATCCTGCTGCGCGGCAAATCCGGTGTTGGCAAGAGCGAAACAGCCCACACGCTGATCCGCAGAGGGCATCGCCTAGTCGCTGATGATATCGTCGTGCTCAAGAAAATTAGCCCAGAAACGCTGCTCGGCACGCACAATGGCAAAACGAAGGAATTCCTCGCGCTGCGCAGCGTAGGACTCATCAATGTCTCACGGCTTTATGGCCGTAAAGCTTTTCAAGATGAAACACGCATTGTGCTCGATATCGAGCTGACCAAGTGGCAGGAACACGCTCTAAACAATGATTTAGAGTTAGAGCCCACTTTCACCGACTATATGGACATTTCTATTCCCCATATTGAGATCCAACTCCAACCCGGACGCGATGTAGCTGGTCTTATCGAAGCTGCTGCCAATAGCTGGTATCTGCGTCAACAAGGCTACAGTGCAGCAGAAGAATTCATGCAACGCTTGCAATCTTACACAGATTAGCCCCATGTCTTCATTTTGTAGTTTTACGTATACCGTCCTAAAACCTCCCTTCGGCTCGAAAGCTTTAGCGGAGGTGTTTTAGGATGCACAAAAGAAAGAGAATAACGATTATTGCTATTGTCATAGCTACCCTGATGCTCTGTGGTTGGACAGCGTATGCTACAACTTCATCCAGCGAGACAACGTCTACATCCATCCAGGGTAAGCTTACGGTCCTGACGGCAGATTCGATTACTTTACATACAGGTACTGGTGATCAAACTGTTCCTTTGGCTTCATCCGTCTGGGTGTTCATGAATGACGAGAAAGCTCAGTTAAGCGATTTACACTCTGGGGATGAGATCGAGGTCATTCTGAATAACAAGAAACAAGCCGCTTATGTGAAGGGATCTTCAGAAACCACAAGCACTTCTGAACCAACACAGCCTGTCTCTCCCGTTCCGAGTGAATCACCTGCACCCGTTCCAGTATCTGGCCCTACTACAGTAGCTCCCAGCTCATCTGTAAGTCCAAGCTCTTCTTCTACGAAGGTGGACAATAAGCCAGAAGCTTCCCCACCAGGTATACGATCTGACCTGAAGGATGTGGACGTAAGTGTAGATGGGCAGCATTTCAACTTTCATTTAAAACAATCCAAGGGAGCACATGGTTCTCAGTATGATCTGAGCATCCAGTCTCCGCATGCCGGCAGAATTCATCTCACTGGATCGCAAGCTCAAGCTTGGATATCCAAACTTCTGGGTTCTATTGACTTATCTGCACCCAATGCGCGAGAGATCTTGAGCCAGCAGCTCGCCAAACAATATAATTTAGAAGCTGGCAAATTGAATGTTCATTTGAACGTACATGCCGATGACAACGAAGAAGACAAAGAAGATATCAAGAGCGATGACAAGAAAGATGATAAGAAAGATGATAAGAAACCTCAAAAAGACAAAAACAATGATAAAAAGTCCGGTAACAACAATAAACAAGACTAACTAGAAATGTAAGAAAGCCCTCGTCCTCCTTAACCGGATTTCGAGGGCTTTCTTACTTATTTCTTCTTCTCTTTACCATGTCCATGCCCCTGTTCAGCTTGCTTTTGCTGTCCCTTGTCCTTCTTAGCTGCTGATTCATTCGAGGTGGAGCTATCCTTCTGAGGTCCCTCAATACTCATTGGAATATCAAAAGGTACAACGGGTGTTTGAGCTAACGCACGACTGAGCATCTCACGAAACAGTACGGCAGGGACTGCCCCACCCGAGGTTGTTAAATAATGCGTCGCATCCGTTCGATCATAACCAACCCATACCGCTGCCGTCAGTTCCGGCGTATAGCCAACGAACCACGCATCTTTAGCACTTCCGCTGCCTATTCCCTCGAATTCCTTCGTTCCCGGCAGCTGAGTTGTTCCCGATTTACCCGCCACGGGACGATTCATAGCCGCATTCTTCCCCGTCCCCTGCGCTACTGCCGTCTGCAGCATCGCCGTCATCGTGTTGGCCGTTTCAGCGCCCATTACCGACTGCCCCTTAGCTTTCGCTTGAACAAGCAGGTGTCCGTCATTTGTCTCTATCTTGGCGATTAGATGTGCAGGGTTTAAGACGCCCTTCGCTGCAAAAGCACTAAAAGCCTGCGCCATCTGCAGCGGAGATACTCCCTCAGAAAGCCCGCCAAGTGCGATACCTAGCTGCCTGTCTTCTGCCGGTAGACTTATCCCCAAAGACTTCGCAAACTTCAAGCCATTGTCGATGCCGATCTCGTGTAAAAGCCATACTGCAGGAACATTCCAAGATGAAGTAATGGCCTCTTGCATCGATACTTGTCCTCTTGACTGGTGATCCCAATCTTGAGGCTGGTAGCCTTCGATATTCAACGGTCCATCAAACAGCATGGTTGACGGCTTGTAACCTAACTCCAGAGCAGGGCCATACACAGCCACTGGCTTAAAAGCCGATCCCGGCTGTCTCCTCAACTGGGTGGCATGACTGAAGCCTCGAAATACGCCTTCCCCGCGTCCACCGGCTAGCGCTCTAACACCACCTGTTTTCTGGTCGACTATAGCAGCACCACTCTGAATGAGCTGATCTGGCTTGCTTTCAGGGAACAGACTGTTATTGTTAACCACATCAATTACTGCTTTCTGTACCGTAGGATCTAGCTCTGTCGTAATACGCAAACCGCCAGTTAGTAATTGTTCCTCCGTAAAACCGTAGAGAGTTACAGCCTCATCAATCACAGCATCTACATACGCCCGATTTCTCCCTTTTGCCTCATCCATATTGACTGTCTTCACGGCTCCAAGCGCTGAAGCATTGGCTTTCTCGTAATCCTGCTGTGTTATTTTACCTTCTTTCAGCATCAATTTGAGAACCGTATTCCTTCTTTCCAACGCTTGCTCTTCATTTTGAAAAGGGGAATAATGACTAGGTGCCTTCGGCAATGCCGCTAACACCGCAGCTTCTGGCAAGGTGAGGTCTTTCACATTTTTATTAAAATATGTTTTCGCAGCCCCCTGTACCCCCCAACTGCCCTCACCGAAATAAATCTTGTTCAGATACATTTCCAGAATGTCATTCTTACTGTAGCTCGTCTCTATTTTGATGGCATACGCCGCTTCCCGCAATTTACGACCTACCGTTTTATCCGCTGTTAAGAAAAGATTCCGAGCTAATTGCTGCGTAATGGTACTGGCACCTTCCGAATAGCTTCCTTTGAGCACATCTCGGCCAACAGCACGGAAGATGGACTTCATGTCTACCCCCTTATGCTCGTAGAAACGTCTATCCTCCACCGCGACAATGGCATCAACCAACACCTGTGGGATGTCCTTAAAAGGCACAGCATCGATCTTTGACGCCGACAACTGAGAAGCGACTTGACCATTCTTATCAAGCACGACGGATGCCTCGGGTAGCGGCTGTTTCAACAGTGACACATCCAGTCCTTTTATGTAAAAAGTGCTCATTAACGCCACGCTCACACTCATGACTAAGACTATGCCAACACTAACTTGCCAAAACCTACGAGGTACTGCCTTCATTTTAAACATATACCATGCCTCCTAACGTACCTTATAGCTATTCGTATGACGGCTCCATTAAGTGTCGTATACGTGCAGGAAGTCACAAAAAAGCCTTCAACCCACAATGATGGGGTGAAGGCTTATCATATTAAGCAATCGACGTCGGCGCTCCAAAAACACTCGTATATCCACTAATCCCACTCAAAATACGTTCCATGTCTTCCTTGCTCATCGTACCATAGCGCTCAACGGCATCTACGATTTTGGGAAATAAATGCACATCCCCCGCACTCGCAAAACCGCATACGCTTGGGAACGACAGCACGAAGTGCACACAGGCATCGATAATCTCCTGCTGATCAAAAGGCTCATACCACGTCGCATACGGTCGCTCCGCTCCTTCAATCCAAGGTGCCTTCGCAATGGCTTTGATCACCCGAATCGCCGTCTGTTGCTTGTTTGCTTCTTCCATCAGTGCATCTACAGCCTCACGATAGTCCGGTAAGCCATACATGTAGTAGTTCAGCGGGAAGAGTATGGTGGCAAAAGGAAATCTCCTTAGCGCTTCCAGATGAACCGCAGGTGCCTGATGCCCGTGACCTGTGATCCCGATTTCCTTCACAATGCCCTCGCTTTGCGCTTCTAATGCCGCTTCCAGCGATCCGCCCTTGGCCGTGCAGCGGTCCAATTCTTCCATCGATCCCACCGCATGCAGTTGTAACAGGTCGACGGAATCTACCTTCATTCGCTCCAAGGAGCGATAGATTTCTTCCTTTGCTTCCTTTTTCGTTCTTTGTCCTGTTTTGGTAGCTAAAAAGATATCATTCCGCACCCGGCTTATCGTCGGGCCCATCCGCAACTCTGCGTCTCCATAGCTCGCCGCTGTATCAAAATGATCCACGCCATGTGCCAGCGCGAAAGCGATAGAGGCATCTGCCTCTTCCTGTGTGACCTGTCCAAGACTAGCTGCACCAAACATCAACACAGAGGTTTCCCTTTTCAAACGGCCTACTGTTCTCTTCAACATCCTTAGATTTGCTCCTTCTGTAATTGAGTATGTATATCTTTATTTACAAATCTAATTGCATTAAAACCTCAGTCCGCAGATATCTGTTTCATTTGCTTCCTCACATTGAGATGTAACACCCCCGCTGCTAGCAGTAACGCACATCCTGTTAATAAAAATACAGAATGAATCCCTACTAGACCGCCAAGGAATCCGCCTATCAAAGGACCGATCATCATCCCTAATTGATTGGATGTTTGGTTAAGACTCATCGCTCTCCCTCGGAAGTCAGCATCGGAAGCTTTCACAATAAGCGCGCTCAGTGCCGGATAGACCGCAGCGAAAAATAACCCATAACTGAAACGAAGTACACCAAAAGCAATCAAATTATGCGCAACCAACTGCAGCAGGTTCCCAATACCGCCACCAATTAAGCCAATGAGCAGTGTTTTATCATAGCCGATTCGCTGCCCGATAATGCCCCATCTTGATCCCATGATGACGGTCGCTACCCCTGCAGCAGAGAAAATAATACCCGAGCTCAGTGATGCACCCTTGGCGCTTCCACCGATTTGCACGACATATATCGTTAAAAGCGGTTCTAAAATCATCACCGAAGTTGCCACTAATACGGTTAATCCAAAAATGGATAATAACTGCTTATTGGCAGTCGCTTGCTTAATATCCTGAAGAACACTCGGGCGTGCCCCCGCTTTCTTGTGATGCACTTCCTTCACGCCGACTACGGCGATCACCGCAGAAATAAGCACAACAAATCCAGATGCCAAGAAACATTCTCTTGTCCCTACCCAGTGGCTAAGCATGCCACCGAACAATGGGCCTAGGATGCTCCCAGCCGCCGTCGCCGTTGACATGACACTTAAGGCATAACCAACATGCTTCTCTGGTGTGTTCGTACTGACTAGCGCCATCGATGCGGGGATATAGCCCGCCATAAGTCCCTGCAGAACACGAACAACAATAAACGTATACGGATCATTCACGAAATAATTAAGAAAATAGACGGCGCTTAAGCTTAGTCCTGAGCGAAGCAGCATCGGTTTCCTGCCATATTTGTCAGCTAGGGAACCCCAAAAAGGTGCAATCACTGCACTTGCGAGAAAGCTCACAGAGAACGTGATCCCCGACCATGCCTCCAAACCGCTATGTATACCCAAGTCTTCTTGTAAAAATATAGGGATAAACGGGATCGAAAGTGTATACGCCATCGCGCAAAAGAATGCTCCAATCCATAAAATAAATAGATTCCGTCTCCAGCGTAATTCCATCTAGTAGCCCTCCTCCCTGTCTACTATACACCAACACTAACTTGAATCCCAGTTATTAGTAGACACTAATGCACAAAAAAAGCATAGACATCATCAGCATGAAGCTGACAGTCTATGCTTACTTTCTTGATCGGGACGACACGATTTGAACATGCGACCCCCTGCTCCCAAAGCAGGTGCTCTACCAAGCTGAGCTACGTCCCGATACGATTGTGATAAAAATGGCGCGCCCTGAGAGATTCGAACTCCCGACCTTTTGATTCGTAGTCAAATACTCTATCCAGCTGAGCTAAGGGCGCTTAAGAAAAAATGGAGCGGAAGACGGGGATCGAACCCGCGACCCTCGCCTTGGCAAGGCGATGCTCTACCGCTGAGCCACTTCCGCATAGGGATCCCCAAGCCGTAAAATACGACTTGGGGATGTTTGATGCGCGTAGAGGGACTTGAACCCCCACGGTCGCCCGCTAGATCCTAAGTCTAGTGCGTCTGCCAATTCCGCCATACGCGCATGCTGGTAAATCTGA
>NZ_CAKMMW010000035.1:0-47806 GCF_927798215.1 Paenibacillus allorhizoplanae | reverse complement strand
GTATGTAAGACCCCTTGTAGACGACGAGGTTGATAGGTTCGAGGTGGAAGTGCGGCAACGTATGCAGCTGACGAATACTAATCGGTCGAGGGCTTAACCTAATATAGGGATCTTTAATCGTAGATTAAAGTCTCTCTGCTGTATCCCAACCAAGTGAAGATAAGCTTTGTAGCGAATTCCGACTACTTGATTGGGGCCAGAAAACCTAAGCAAATCCTAACTTTACGTTGAAGTTTCGTATCTAGTTTTAAGGGAATAATATTCCTACTGTGGCGATCGTGGCGAAGGGGTTAACGCACCGGTTTGTGGATCCGGCATTCGTGGGTTCAAGTCCCATCGGTCGCCCTTTTCCCTTCATAATGGGGATTAGCCAAGCGGTAAGGCAACGGACTTTGACTCCGTCATGCCTAGGTTCAAATCCTAGATCCCCAGTATACTTTCATAAGCGGTCGTGGTGGAACGGCAGACACACCATCTTGAGGGGGTGGCGCTCACAAGGCGTGAGGGTTCAAATCCCTCCGACCGCATCCCAGTTTTACAAGCCTAAAACCCTTGTTATATAAGGGTTTTTTTCTGTTTTATAACAGATAGAATGAATGAAGTATTACAGTTTAATAAATTACGAGCGTAGTACCCGTGAGAGTATGCATCCAGCCGTTCTAGGCACGTTCTTGGGATTATGGGCGGAGTATTGTGTAGAAATAAGCCACATCCCAGTTTTATTATCTTGAAACCCTTACCTAGTAAGGGTTTTTATCTATTTTAGTACAGATAGAAGAATGCAGTAATAATGGATTGCCCGTTACTTGGCGCTTCGCTTAGGTAATAATACTACCTATTTATAGGAGAAGTCAGCAAATACACAAGCCATAATTAAATATAGGAATATGAATGTATGAAATTCAACAGTAGAGGAGGGGGAACCTATTCTTGGCTCGAATGAGATCATTTCAAAAGTAGAAACACAAGTTCGCCCCAAAATTTCAGTCATCGTCACTGTATTCAATACTGGGGAATTCCTCAGTAAATGTTTGCAATCTATAATTAACCAAACCATATGGAATGTCATGGAGTTAGTTATTATCAATGATGGTTCATCAGACCATTCTTCCGAAATTATTAAAGAGTTCGTGAAACAGGAACCTGAACGTATAATAAGTATTCACTATGCTGAAAACCAAGGTGTAGGTAACTCTCGGAATGTAGGGATTGCTCAGTCTAGAGGTGACTATATCGGTTTTGTTGATTCGGACGATTGGATTGCTAACAATATGTTTGAGTTGTTGTATACGAAAGCTTTAGATGGGCATGACATGGTCATTTGTGATTATTTTAGTAGGTATGAAGATGAAGATCTGACAATTCCAGAGAAGGGATTTTCACAAGATATCTTTACACAAAAACAGGCTATTCTTTACGCTCAAGTGGTTCCTTGGAATAAGCTCTACAAAAAGGAATTATTACAAAAAATTGAGTATTTAAATATTTGGTATGAGGATGTTGCATCAACTCCAATTCTGATCAGTCTAGCGGATATGCCAGCTTATTTGAACATTCCTTTATATTATTACAAAAGGTCTAGATCAGGTTCTATCGCAAATAGCAGCGGACCCAAAGTGTTAGATATTTTACGGGCATGGGACCGTTTAATTGAACATGCACAGTTGAATAATAGTTTTAAAGAAGAAATTCTCTTTTTTGTAACCAAATGCATAAATTATTATATTGATTTCAAACCGGAGTATGCTGATCATTTCTGGGAATATGCAAGGAAGCATCGAGAACTATTAAGCGGTGGAGAGTACAATCGCAAAGCAGTTGAAACTAAAGAGATTCGTGACTTATTTGGTTTATTTAATATGAGCACGCCAATGTATGCGACAAATAATGAAACAAAAGATGCAACAAAATATCCAACAAATAATGAAACAAAATATGCAACTAAAAAAAAGCGAGCCTTAAGAATCATACAAGTCATTTCACCAATCTGTAGCCCTGTATCAGCTGTTGACACAGCTGGAACAGAGAAAATGGTTTACGAAATTACACAGGAATTGGTAAAACGTGGACATAGGGTTGTTTTATACGCTCCAAAGGGAAGTAAAGTTTCAGCAAAGGTAGTACCCTTCCCCAAATATTTCGAAGATCGACACTTACCCGCATTTATTCGTAAAACAAGACCTTCGAAAGTAGATCTGATTCATGACCACACTTTTTCTTCTATTGTCAGATTAAGAAAAATGGGAATTCCCGTGTTACCCACTCATCATTTGCCTACCAATATTGAATTCCATGATTCCGTTTATGTCAGTCACGCTGCTAGGAAGAATGCCGGCGTCAAAGGCCTAGTTGTTCACAACGGAATTAATCCAGATGAATACGAGTACAGTGAAGGAAAAGATGACTATTTATTGTTTATTGGGAGGATACTCCCCGACAAAGGCGTCATTCATGCAATTGAAGTTGCTGAACGCAATCACCAAAAGCTAATTATAGCCGGACCTATTAAAGATGAAGAATATTTCCGGAACATTTTACAGCCTCGTATAGATAATAATGAAAACATTCACTATATAGGGGCTGTTGCAAGCAAACAAAAGCAGGAGCTCCTTAAGGGCGCTCGATGTGTCCTCTTTCCGTCTATTTGGAAGGAGCCTTTTGGACTTGTATTGATTGAGGCTATGATTTCAGGCACCCCCGTACTAGCCTTGAACAATGGTGCCGCCTTAGAGGTACTTGAAGGCTTTCCTCAGTTAGTATGTAATAGCATAGATGAACTTGCGCACAAAGCTTTACATGAGCCATTTCCGCCACCACATGTCCTAAGAGAATATGTGCTTACCAAGTTCACGACTGCTACAATGGTGGACCAATATATCACGTTGTATGAACAGAAAATTAATGAATTTATGAAAAGACGAGTAAAGTTAAAACGGCTAAGAGGAAGAAGATTTAAACTGCTAAGAGGAAGAAAATTAAAACTGCTAAGAGGAAGAAAATTAAAACTGCTAAGAGGAAGAAAAAAATTAAAACTGCTAAGAGGAAGAAAAAAATTAAAACTGCTAAGAGGAAGAAAAAAATTAAAACTGCTTAGAAGAAGAACAAATTTAAAATTGCTAAGAAGAAGAAAAAATATAAAACTGCAAAGAAGAACAAATTTAAAACTGCTAGGAAGAAAAAAATACTTCATAAAGAAAAAGATAAAAGCTAAAAGAAGTGTAACAAAGCGAATAAAATCAAGAAGTAACAGGTGAGTTCAGAGCGGCTGGTCCTACTGTTCAAATCCCTCCGACCGCATCCCATTTGTATAAGAAAAACCCTTTGGAAAGGGTTTTTCTTGTTTTTTCAGAAGTCTTGAGCAATCAGGGCTATTTCTCGATATGACGAAATCATGATTGGAGAGGTATCCTGATATTGTCACTGTGGCGATTGGGATGGTAAACTTATAGGATTACGTAATTGTTTAATACTGAGATTTGCAAACGTTTTCATAAATAATTGTGAATGCACAACCAGAATATAAATATTCGAAAGAAGGAGATTCGCATGACGATAAGCCAATTGATGGATCAGCAAAAGAGGTACTATCAAACAGGTTCGACACGAGGACTCGCATTTCGACTTACACAGCTCAAAAAGCTGAAACAAGCAATTGTCGAACGGGAATCAGAGATTATTCAGGCGCTGCGCACCGATTTGAATAAAGGAGAGAAGGAAGCGTACGCTTTTGAAATAGGCATCGTTTATCAAGAAATAGCTCATGTCATCAAGCATCTGAAACGTTGGATGAAGCCGAAGAAAGTGAAATCGCCGATGACGCATTCGGGGAGTCGCAGCTACATAATCCCTGAGCCGTTGGGGGCGGCATTAATCATTGCTCCATGGAATTATCCGTTTATGCTGGCATTTGATCCGTTAATAGGGGCAATTGCGGCTGGCAATACGGTTGTGTTGAAGCCGTCAGAGCTAGCGCCAGCGGTATCTGCTGTGATGACCTCGATCGTACGCGCTACCTTCGAACCGCAATATATTGCGGTTGTGGAAGGCGGGGTGGAAGAAAGTCGAGCTCTCCTGGAGCAGCCGTTTGACAAAATCTTTTTTACAGGCAGCGTAGCCGTTGGGAAAATCGTGATGGAGGCAGCAGCGAAGCATCTTACACGAGTCACGCTAGAGCTCGGCGGAAAGAGCCCGTGCATTGTACATCATGACGCACATATAAAGCTGGCAGCGCAGCGTATCGCCTTCGGGAAGTTCTCTAATGCGGGACAGACTTGCGTTGCTCCAGATTATTTGCTTGTGCATCGAAATGTGAAAGATAAGCTGCTGGCCTATTTGCAAGAGGCTATCAAATCCTTCTATGGCGATAATCCGCTGCTAAG
Source organism: Paenibacillus allorhizoplanae (assembly GCF_927798215.1). Taxonomy (NCBI): domain Bacteria; kingdom Bacillati; phylum Bacillota; class Bacilli; order Caryophanales; family Paenibacillaceae; genus Paenibacillus; species Paenibacillus allorhizoplanae. The sequence goes on along the minus strand of NZ_CAKMMW010000035.1, from coordinate 43,427 downwards.
CCCCGAGTATGGCAAAATCATTTCTCGCCGTCATTATGAGCGGTTGCGTCACTTTTTGAATGATGGAAAGGTCGCTATTGGTGGGTTAGCTGACGATCAGACGCTGCAAATCGAACCGACGGTACTTGAAAATATCAAATGGGATATGCCAGTCATGCAGGAGGAGATTTTCGGCCCTATACTTCCTGTTCTAACCTATGACAATCTGGATGAAGTAGTAGGCTTAATCCAAGCTAGGCCGAAGCCGCTGGCACTGTATGTATTTTCGGAGGATAAAAAAGTCCAAGATGTCATGCTCGAGCAAATTTCATTCGGCGGCGGTTGTGTCAATGATACACTGATGCATTTTGGTTCTACACATTTGCCTGTTGGCGGCGTCGGCGAGAGCGGAATGGGCAGCTATCATGGCGAAATGAGTTTTCACATATTTTCACATATGAAAAGTATATTAAAGCAGACGACGAGGTTCGATATCCCCTTTCGATATCCCTCTAGTCAAATCGGGTTGAAAATCATTCGCAGGCTGACTAAGCTTTAATAAAGACTCACTAGGAAGAGGTAAGTCTCATGATAGGATCCTACGAGTACTATAAACAGATTTTCAAGGATGTACCGAAGCCATTCGCATTCGTAGATTTGGATCTACTGGATGCTAACATCAAGGCCATTGCGCAGGAAGCTGGGGGAAAGAAGATTCGGGTGGCGAGTAAGTCCATTCGCTGTCCGGATGTGATTCGCCGTATTTTGGCAGCTGATCCTGCGTACGAAGGAATTATGTGTTATACGGCGGAGGAGGCTGCTTTTCTAGCCCAACAAGGGTTTGATGATCTTTTACTAGGCTATCCGCAGTGGCACGCTGAGGGGCTTACCGATGTGATTTCGCTAATAGGCGAAGGCAAAACGATTACGTTCATGGTCGATTGTATCGAGCATGTTGAACACATAGGGCGGCTGGCGAAGGCTAAACAGGTTATTGTGCCCGTTTGTATCGACATCGACATGTCGACGGATTTTCCTGGATTGCATTTTGGGGTATGGCGATCGCCGTTGACCCGATGGGAGCAGGTTCGCCCTGTGGCTGAGCGGATAGTCGGAGCGAGTTGGCTGCGGCTTGATGGCATTATGGGGTATGAGGCGCAGATTGCCGGCGTTGGCGATAATGTACCTGGGCAAGCAGTGAAAAATGCGCTAATCCGCAGGCTGAAGAAATCCTCTATTCGCAAAGCTGCACAGTGGAGAGAGGAAGTGGCACGCGGGCTTGAAGCGATGGGCGCTCAGCTTCGTTTCGTCAATGCGGGAGGTACGGGCAGCATGGACAGTTCGCGGGCAGAGGCATCGGTGACAGAGATTACTGCAGGCTCTGGGTTTTACTCCCCCGGCTTATTCGACAACTACAAGTCATTTCACTATAAGCCTGCTGCTGGGTATGCAGTAGAGGTGGTGCGACGTCCACAGCCGAATATCGTAACCTGTATGGGCGGCGGTTATACGGCTTCGGGACCGACGGGTATAGACAAACGGCCTAAGCCGTTTTTGCCGGAAGGTCTGGAGCTATTTCCCTTGGAGGGTGCAGGAGAAGTACAAACGCCACTTCGTGTGCGGGGGGGAGTCCAGTTGGAGCTGGGCGATCCGGTGTTTTTCCGACATGCGAAAGCAGGAGAACTATGTGAGCGATTCCTTGCGCTATATGCCGTTTCGCAGGGCAATATTGTATCTACATATCCAACGTATCGCGGTATGGGGGCGTGTTTTCTATGATGAGCAAATCAGGGATATGGACCAATTGGTCAGGTATCGTACAGGCAACACCGCAGTCTGTACTGTATCCGGACTCCATAGAAGCGGTGGTTGATGCGGTGATGCTTTGCAGACGACAAGGACGCAGGCTGCGTGTTGTCGGCACTGGGCATTCTTTTACGCCGCTTGCGGCATCGGATGATGTGCTTATTACCCTGGACCGCATGCAGGGCCTCATTGAGGTAGACGCTGAGGAGCGTACCGCAACGGTATGGGCAGGGACGAAGCTCAAGCTGCTTGGGGAGCTACTGTACGCTCAAGGGCTGGCACAGGAGAATCTCGGCGACATCGATGTACAGTCGATAGCTGGTGCAATCAGCACAGGAACGCATGGCACTGGTCAGCAGTTCGGCAATATCGCTACGCAAGTGGTAGGTCTGACAATGGTGACTGGCGCAGGTGAGGTAATCACATGTACAGCTGTGACTCATCCTGATTTGTTTAAAGCGATGCAGGTATCACTTGGCGCGTTAGGTATTATTGTGCAAGTGAAGCTACGGCTCCAACCCACTTACAAAATGATGTACGAGAGCAAGCGTATGCCACTGAAACAATGCTTGCAGGAGTTGCCTGATATTGCGAGTGGACATCGGCATTTTGAATTTTATTGGTTTCCATACGCTGAACCGTGTCAGATGAAATTCATGAATCCCACGGATCACGCGGTGACGAGCCGCAAGGTGCGTGATTACATCGGGGATGTCCTGCTCGAAAATACGGTTTTCGGTATGTTGTCTGAACTGTGTCGTAAGGTCCCGAAACTCAGTCGGATGGTGAGTCGGATATCCGCATCGCAAGTGCCTGTGGGCAGCAAAGTAGATTACAGTCATCGGCTGTTCGCGACGCAAAGACTCGTTCGATTTAACGAGATGGAATACAATCTCCCAGCGGAAGCCATGCCCACCGTCATTGAAGAAATGCGCGAAAAGATGACGAAGCACAAGTACAACGTTCATTTTCCGATAGAGTGCCGCTTTGCTAAGGGGGACGATATCTGGTTGAGTCCAGCATTCGGGAGGGATTCTTCGTACATTGCGATTCATATGTATAAAGGAATGCCGCATGAGGACTATTTTGCGGGGATGGAGGACATTTTCCTGCAAAACGGCGGCAGGCCGCACTGGGGCAAAATGCATTCACTTAACGCAGATAAGCTAAACGATAGGTATCCAATGTGGCAGCCATTTTGCCATATACGAGAGGTGTTGGATCCGGACGGTATTATGCTGAACGGGTATCTGGAAAAGATTTTCGGCGTGACCGGTTAAGGTTGACAAGAAAATGGGAGGTGTCTGGATGGTGGAGCTAAGTGCAAGTGCAAGTGCAAGTGCAACTCGCTCTCGCTGGTCGGTCGTCACTGCTTACGCCTTATTAGCGGCAGTGACTCAGCTTCTATGGGTCACATTTACGCCCATTACGACGGCGGCTTCCAGCGAGTGGCATGTTTCTGTCGATGCCGTAGGCTGGTTATCACTTGTATTTCCTCTTGTCTATGTACTGCTGTCCATTCCATTTGGCATGGCTGCGGATCGTTGGTTTCGTGGATCGCTGCTCATTGGCGCTGCGTTGACTGCGATTGGAGCACTTATTCGCATACTGCCTGGCTATGAATATGCGCTCATCGGACAGATTGTGATCTCCGTAGGTCAGCCTCTTGTACTCAATGCCGTGAACAAATTAGCTGTGCTCTATGTACGTCCAGAGCAACGAGCTAATGCGATTGCGGCTGGTACGGCCAGTTTGTTCGTCGGTATCCTTGTCTCCACCGTCACTGTTCCTTTTCTACTGGCATGGCAGGGGATGGCTGCTATCCTGTGGACGCAAGGTGCGATTAGCGTCATTGCCGCTGTGGCTATGCTTGTGGCGCTTAGGCGAGCACCGGTGTTTGCGGTCGATGCGGCTGCTGAAACGAGCAGCCCCTTCGGGTTCAGCGCGATTGCGACCCTATGGTCGCAGCGTTGGGTAAGGCTGTTCAGCCTGCTGCTGTTCGCAGGCTTCGGCATTTTCATTACACTGGCGACATGGCTGGAAGTGTTGGCCAGCGCCATTGGTTACAGTGCTCAGCAAGTTGGCGTTGGCATCGGTGTTATGACCGCTGCAGGTATTGTCGGCGCTGCGATTGTGCCACGATGGGCGCTGCGCGGTCAGCGCGCGCGAGTGGTTGTACGCTTTTCACTCGTGGCGAGCGTGTTACTTCTGATCGGTCTTGCAGTCGGTATGCCCCAGTGGATGTTCATCAGCTTGCTGGGGGTGTGCGGATTTCTTTTACTGGCTGATTTACCCGTGATGCTCTCGCTGGCAGAGGCCAAATCCGATCCGCAGTCAGTCGGCGCAATCACAGGCTTGTTGCTGCTATTTGGCAACTTAGGGGGGATTGTGCTTTCCTTGATTGTTCAACTTTTGTTAGGGAATAGGATTGTAGCGATCGCGGTTTTAGCTATTGTAGCCATTCTCATTTTGCCAGCAGTTGGGCGACTGCAGACGGCACCTTCGAGGATCCAACGTGAAAGAAACGAACAGATGTAAGATCATCTTCAAACTTGTTTGATTGGGATTGAGGGGCGGAGAGCGCGTATAGGCGACAGGGCAGGGAACCTTCCATGCCTTTTCGCTGCGATGGTTGTGTGTAACTATACTGTAACGCTGGAAAAGGTATAGTGGCTTATAAATAGAAATAATAGGAAAATATTTAACTGGGGGGCCTATGAATATCATACATCGGGATGCAGATTTTACGAATGCGATGTTGTTTGGAACTTACATCTTGGTGTTAATGGATGGGAAAATGATAGGCGGAGGGCTTGTCGCGGAGTTTGATGAAACTGAGGTTAAGGTAGGGCAGGGGCGATATGTACGCAGCAGTTCAACCTTTGTAGTAGCTCCACCTCCGCAATGTTCGACGGGTATGGGATGACAGTTAAACATCTGATTGAAGAGTATAGGGGATAATCTGAACATGATTTGTCGTATATAACTTCCAATTTAGTTGCACTTTCGCAAAAAAAAAGAGGGTCCCCGCCACATACATGGCTACTGGGACACCTCTTTTTACGTTGTCTGCCTATTTGCTTGCGGCAACTGTCTCTATTTCTTTAACACTTTGATAGATGATATTGAATAGCTCTTCCAAATTGCCTTCTTCGATGCAAGAGAATGCTACACGAAGATCAGTCTCGCCAAGCGCGATTGTGCCAACACCATGTTGATTCAATAAATGTACGCGCAATGCTTCAGCGTCAACGGTTTTGAGCTTCAAGCACATGAAGTAGCCGGAGTTGAAAGGGTAGTAGCCCCATGCATCGTCGAACTTGCCGCTGTCCAAAATAGACTTCGTACGGTTCGCGCGGCCTTTCATGATTTCGTATTTCTCTTGTTTCTGAGCATTGAATTCTGGTGAGTTCAAGGCGTGAAGCACGAAGGTTTGGGACGGATGCGGTCCACTGGAAATTGTCGCACGGATAATCCCCATTGTTTTTTGTTCGAGCGCACTAAGAAGTGCATCACTTTGACCCGCATACGTAATGAAGCCTACACGGAAGCCCCAAACGTATTCTTCTTTAGTTGCTCCGTCAATTTTGACTGCAAGCACACGCGGATGCAGGTCAGCTAATTGACCGAACAAGGATTCATGCAAGGAATTTTCAAAGAAAAGACCGAAATAAGCATCGTCCGTTAGAACAACTACGTTAATCCCAGCTTCAGCAGCTTCTTTGATCGCGGCCGTAATGGCATTGCCATCTTCCACATCAGGCGTATAGCCCGTTGGATTGTTCGGGAAGTTCAGCACGACGATGGCTTTGCCTTTGGACTTCTGAGCAAGGAGTGCATCACGCAATCCTTCGGAATTAAATCTCTCGTGTTCGTTATAGAGCGGGTAGTTCACGATTTGGGCGCCGCGGCGAATCTCGAAAGTGAGCTCGTAATTTTCCCAATTTTTATCAGGAATAATAACAGCATCACCAGCGTCTGCAAAAAGATCAGCAGCGATACTAAGACCATGAGTCAGAGCATTCGTGACAATCGGGTTACCGATAAGCTTGCTGCCAATGCCCGGGTTTTCTTCGAGCATCTTTTTGCGCCAAGCTGTACGAAGCTCAGGCTTACCAGCCGGTGGAGCGTATTCATATATATCTTTAGGATTGTAAGTGGAGAGTGTATCTTGAATGACCTTCAGATGCATTGGTTGACCATTTTCGATCGCAATACCGATGGTAGCATTGAATTTCTTGGCTTTGGCCTTCGCTTCAGCCGATTGGCTGAGAATGCCTTCTTTCGGGAAGTAAATCGATTTACCTAATGCGGAAAGCATGTCATGTACGTGAGAATTTTCACGTTGCAGGGTCTCGTTTAACTGACTTGCCAAAGGATTCATAAGATTGGGTCATTCCTTCCAATGAGCGATTCATTTTTTCCCAGTTATTATATCACTTTCACACCTGCACGTCACTGCGCTAAACAAATTTTCTGCGAATTGATATGAAAAGAAGCAAGTGCCATAGATGAACGCTTTCCAGTCACTTGCCCATAGGTTTATTTGATTAAAAAGCCTTCTAGCCGTTGCTTGACTTGCGGCCACTCGTTGTCAAGAATACTAAACATAACGGTATCTCGTACATAACCGTCGTGAAGCACACGATGTTGACGAAGAATACCTTCTTTCTGGGCTCCTATACGGGCAATCGCTGCTTGGGAGCGTTCGTTGCGAAGATCTGTTTTGAGCTGAACACGCAGAAGATCTAGAGATTCAAAGCAGTATTGAAGCAATAAATACTTACATTCTGTATTCACACGACTTCTCCAAACACTTGAATTGTACCAGGTATGCCCAATCTCCAAACTCCGATGAGGGATGGAAATATCGAAGAGTCGTGTACTGCCGACTATGGTATCTGTAGCTCTATCGTAGACGCTGAAAGGGATCCCTTGTCCCGCTTCCTGCTCGTTAAGCGCTTGGTATACAAATTTGTGAACTTCGGCAGGATTAAGCAAGGGTGTCATAAATGAGAAAATGGCAGGGTCGTTAGCAGCCTCGATCAGTCCAGGAATATGTGACTCATGCAAAGGAAGCAATGTGACGCGAGTTCCTTCTAGGGTTGGCGGCAGTAGATTCATAGTTTGATTTCTCCTTACTCGTGAATGATTTTAATGTGATTGTAGTAAGCATACTGTATGATTGGATTCATAATAAGTACCAATATGACTCAATTTATATGTACCATTTTAAAAAGAAAAGAAGTGGTTGTATGGCATTTTATTTGCCGTTTCAAGCGTACTGCACACAATATCCTAGTAAATATGCCGCCTTGTATCATGCGCTTCGCGATGAAATTGTGGGAAATAAGCTGAAGCAGAATACGAAATTGCCATCTAGCCGGGACTTGGCTGATCGATTGGGCATTTCTCGGGGAACGGTAAATCAGGTGTACGATATGCTGATCGCAGAGGGATATTTGCAGGCAGATGTTGGCAGGGGGACTTTCGTCGTCTATGCGGACGGTCATGTGATGTATGAGGCCAAGGTGGGAAAGAATATAGAATTGTCGGCTTGGGGCGTCCGTGTGAGCGAAGGTGTAGATGCTGGGGGGCTTGGGAGAGAGCGAGAGGGAAGAATTGATGGTGACAAAGGGCAGGGGGTAAAGCTAGAAGGTAAGCTAGTTGGAAGAAAAATTGCGTTCGTGGTGGCGCGTCCGCAGATGGAGCAGTTCCCGCGGGAGCAATGGAACCGCGGGATGTACGAACAGGTGCGGCGGATGACGGAGTCGCCGCAAGAGGACGCTCACATCGCCGAGGGGCACTTCGCGCTTCGCGAAGCCATCGCGGTGCACCTGAGGCGGATGCGAGGCATCGATGCGTCGCCGGAGCGCATCGTGATCGTTAATGGGTCGATGCAAGCGATAGCCCTGCTGACCCAGCTGCTCGTAAACCCGGGCGATCCCGTGGTGCTGGAGCGGCCCGGGTATCAAGGCGCCAGCCGCGCTGTGCTGGCGGCTGGCGGAGTACCCGTGCACGCGCCGGTGGACGGGCAAGGGCTTATCCCGCAGCCGTGGAACGCGCGGCTGCTGTTCGTGACGCCCAGCCGCCAATTCCCTACGGGGGCGGTGCTGGGCCTGGAGCGCCGCCAGCAGCTGCTGCGCTGGGCGGCGGAGCAAGGCGCTGTCATCGTCGAAGACGATTATGACAGCGAGTTCAGGCACCGCGGGCGGCCGATTGAGCCGCTCAAGGTGCTGGACCAAGAGGGCCGAGTGGTCTACATCGGCACCTTTTCCAAAACGATGCTGCAGGACCTGCGCATCGGCTATGTCGTGCTGCCGGAGGCGCTGCACGATGCCTTTGTAGCCGCGAAGCGGCTATACGAGCCGCACCCAACGGGGCTGCTCGAACAGCGCTCGCTCGCCGCCTTCATGGCGAGCGGCGGCTACGAGCGACACCTGCGCCGCATGCGGCGGGTGTACGCGAGCAAGTTCTTGCTCCTGCAGGCGCTGCTGCAGGAGCAGCTGTCCACCCTCTTCGAGTGGGTGGACAGCGATAGCGGGCTGCATCTGTTCGGCTGGTGGCGCGGGGACCTGCGCACCTATACCGCATATGCAGCCGCATGTCGGGCAGTCGGCGTGACCTGGACGGACGCCGGCAACTACGCACTCCCGGACGGCAGAGCGGGAGTCTGCTTCGGTTTCGCCCATCTAACAGAGGCTGAGATGAAGCAAGGCATCACTTTGCTCCGCTCAGTCTCTGTAGGATATATCTGATTCTTTCGCTCTGGACTTTACAGCTATCTGATTCTTTCGCTCTGGACTTTATAGGCTTTCTTGGCCCTTTCGCTCTGCCCTTACCATGCTTCCGGCTCTAACTGCAGCATACTTTTCCTAATTCCTTCTCGCCTACCATAAAAAGTCTCTATCACTGTGCAAGATAAGTCTTTTGGGCAATAACTTTGTTTGCAATAGGTTGTATGTTATCATCTAACATGTGTTCAATTAAATTACAATTCGTAGGAGTGATCCTTTCATGGCTGGATTAAATGGTGGGGGCACAAGTGTCATCGTGCGACTGGAAATACATAAAGAACTCGTAACCTTTGGAAGAATTGCAACAGCCATTGGTGATGCAGGCGGCGATATTGTGGCGATTGACGTCACAAGAGCTAGCAAAACGACGACTACACGTGATATTACAGTCAAAGTAAGTGATCCCGAGCATACGGAAACGATAACGAAAGCGCTAAAGGATATTCCAGGTGTCCGCATCATTAACGTGTCAGATCAGACCTTCCTGCTTCATTTGGGTGGAAAAATTGAAGTTACTCCCAAAGTACCAATTAAGAACAGGGACGATTTGTCCCGCGTATATACACCAGGAGTTGCCAGGGTATGTATGGCGATTCATGAAGACCCGAGCAAGGCACATTCGTTGACGATTAAAAGAAATACCGTTGCTGTCGTTTCAGATGGTACGGCTGTACTAGGGCTTGGAAATATTGGACCAGAAGCGGCAATGCCCGTGATGGAAGGGAAAGCGATGCTATTTAAACAAATGGCAGGCGTAGATGCGTTCCCGATTTGTCTGGACACCCAAGATACCGAAGAAATTATTCGTACCGTGAAGGCGATTGCGCCAGGATTTGGCGGTATTAATTTGGAGGATATTTCTTCCCCGCGTTGTTTTGAAATCGAAGAACGTTTAATTAATGAGCTTGATATTCCTGTTTTTCATGATGATCAGCACGGAACAGCGGTTGTTATTCTAGCCGGGCTGCTAAATGCGGTTAAGCTGGTAGGAAAGCAATTGGAATCTTGTAAGGTAGTTATCACAGGTATCGGGGCTGCTGGTATTGCATGTACCAAAATGCTAATCTCAGCAGGCGTTACCAATGTCATTGGAGTGGATCGTCAAGGGGCTATTGTGCGAGGAGATGAATTCACGAACAAGGCTTGGGAGTGGTACGCTGAAAACACGAACCCTGGGCTAGAACGTGGTACCTTATCTGACGTCATCACAGGTGCAGATATTTTTATCGGTCTTTCAGGACCAGGCGTGCTGAAGCAAGATGATGTGAAACGTATGGCCGCAGACCCAATTGTTTTCGCAATGGCGAATCCCACACCGGAAATCACGCCAGAGGAAGCTGAGCCTTATGTTCGTGTCATGGCGACAGGACGCTCCGATTATCCGAATCAAATTAACAATGTACTTTGTTTTCCAGGTATTTTCCGCGGCGTGTTAGACTGCCGTGCTTCTAAGATCACGCAGGAGATGAAGCTTGCTGCAGCTAAAGCGATTGCTGCTGTCGTAAATGAAGACGAGCTGAACGAATACTACATTATCCCGAGCGTGTTCAACCACGCTGTTGTTGAGAAGGTTAGAGAAGCTGTTATGGAAGCGGCGTTTGAATCAGGTGTTGCACGTCGTCGCAGTCAACGCGAAGTAAACGAGTCACATCACGATTAATTGAAAAAAGCAGTTCGGTACAACGCTGACTCAGCGTGCCGAACTGCTTTTTATGTTTTAGGCTTGTTCTTCAGTCCATTCCTTCAACTTACGATCGGTAGGAAGCAAGAAAGTAAGTACTCCCAGCAAAGGCAGGAACGCACATAGCTCCATGACGCGGGACGTTCCGATCGTATCACAAAGGTTACCGAGTACGACACTTCCGATACCTCCTAGACCGAAGGCTAAACCTGTGATGAGACCGGATACAGTCCCCACTTTCCCAGGGAAAAGCATTTGAGCATAAACGACGGTAACAGAGAAGCTGGCTAAAAGAATAACACCGATAATAACGAGCAACACGTACGCCCAACCGACGGACACATGCGGTAGTAATAAGGCGAATGGTGCCGATCCTAACATGGAAAAGAAAATGACATTACGCTTACCGAAGCGATCCGCAATCGGCCCGCCAAAGAAAGTACCAACGGCTCCAGCCGCTAGGAATAAGAAAATAAAATTCTGCGCTCTGTCTATGGTAATACCATATTTGTCTTGAAGGAAGAAGGCGAAATAGCCGCTCATAGCCGCCCCATACCAGGAACGAACAAACACAAGGAATATCAATACACTGATAGCGAACATGACTTGCTTGCGCCGCTGCGGACTAACAACTCGTTTTACGACGGTTTTGGCTTTCACTGGTGCGTCTTGCAGGACAACCTTGTACCAACGTGCTATGTACATTTGTACAGCGATCGCGATAGCCGCGACACCGGTAAACCAGATTGATCCGAACAATCCTAACGGAATGAAGATCCATTTGGTCATAATGGGAGCCAATGACTGACCAGCGTTGCCGCCGACTTGGAAGATCGATTGGGCGAGGCCTTTTCGATTACCAGCTGCCATATGAGAAACGCGTGAGCCTTCTGGATGGAAGGCGGCCGACCCAAGTCCGACAAAACAAACAGACAAAAGGACTACCCAATACGAATGAGCAAATGCTAGCAGCAGCATACCGATCAAGGTTGAGGTCATCCCAATTGGCAGCATGTAGGGCGATGGCTTCCGGTCCGTATAGAGTCCAACGACAGGCTGCATAATGGATGCTGTAAAGTTAATCGCGAATTGCACCCAGCCGACTTGTGCGTAGCTAAGTCCCATTTCATCTTTCAGAATGGGGAAAATTGCTGGAATTACGGATTGAATGGAATCGTTGAGCAGATGAACAAGCCCAATAGCGAATAAAATCCGATAAACAGTTGGTTTGACATCTCCCGTTCCTTGCAAGCTCTTCGAGCTATGATTAGAAGATGGTGTTGAAATGGATGCCATGATTTTCTCCTCTCAGGTTCTGATTCCCGACTAGGCTAGTTGTCCAAGAAACGCCCGAGATCTTCTCCCATTTTCACTTTTGAGCCAAGCTTTAGATCAGGACGTGCTTCGAACATCCCATCTTCAAATAACAGAACGACCGTGGAGCCGAACTCGAAATAGGCGAGCTCTTGACCGCGTTCAAGCGTTTTTGGAAGGGGTGTTACATATTGGATGGAGCTCACATTCAGTGCACCGACTTTGACAACGGCTACTTCTCCAGTTGCATGTTGAATGAATGTAATCAGTCGCTCGTTGCGGCTAAGTACACGTTTCATATGACGCAGTCCGAATTCATTAACGGGGTACACTTTCCCAAGGACGTGCTCTTTCTCCAAGATATCCCCCGAGATTGGTGAATGAATTCGGTGATAATCAGTTGGACTCAGATATAGAACGAAATAAAAGCCGTTATTATAATTCACTGTGCGCGGTGAGCGGTTAAGCAACTCGTCGATTGTATAATCTTGACCTTTGACATTGACGATCAAGCCTTCTTTGATATCGCCAATACCTGTAATCATGGCATCAACCGGACTTACAACACGTGTTGTGTCTTCGTGAATCGGGCGCAAGCCTGGCTTCAATCGGCGAGTGAAGAAATCATTCAGGGATTTATACTCCTTGATATGCTTTTCAGCATCTTCAATGCGAATGCCATAGGTTTGGGCAAAACGAGGGATAAAGAGTCGGCTTATTTTGGAACGAGCAAGGGCACCTGTCAGTTGTGAGACCCATTTGCGTGAAGACAACTCGGTCAGTAATCGGAAAAAAGGCTTAGACATAGATCATAAACTCCTGTTCATTCGTTGGTTAGGAAGGACTCTGGCCTCAGCACATCGTTTCCTATTATCGGTTCTTCGCTAATCTTGCCACAGAAAAGTAAAAGAATCAATTGCCTATTGTTCAATTCCTTGGGACTAGCCAAGTGAGTTTCTGTATTTTCGACAGCAAATTCGTCAATGCTGTTGAGGAGGTGAACACGACAATGTCGATAATAATCGTTATTTTTGTTATTCTGATTCCGCTAGTCATGCTTGCTAGTGCTTGGTTACTACAATCCTTTAAACATGTATTCGCAGGAGCAGCGGTTCTATGTGCGTATATATTTGGTGCAATCAGTTCCATGAACGTGTATCAGATCCTTCGGGATGATACGGTTTTCATGACGAACATCCATGTTGTTTTTACGAACAAGCTGTTTCTGTTCACTGGTGGTTATTTAGGGGCATATGGGATTTATATGTTGCTGCATTGTTTTTTGAAAGGAATTCGCAGCGAGTGAAGCGGCAATTCAACGATTTCGATACATAGAGCGTCTACTCTATATAGTGACTGTGAAAGGAAAGGCAGGTGGCAAGATGAAACGAAATTATTCCCAAATCATGCGTAGAATTGGAACCGTTGGAGGGTTAATGCTCCTTATTACGGGTTGTGCGACGCGTCATGAAGCTCAGCCAAGTGGAACTCCTATCCCGAGTGCACCGTCAGCAACTGTTTCGCCAACAGTGGTGCCTACCTCTACACCTATCCCGTCGGTTGCTCCTACGCCTTCGCCAACCCCAGTGGCATCGGTGAATTTTCCTAAAATGACACTGGATGAGAAGCTAGGTCAGATGATAATCGCGGGAATCGATGATTATAGTATGAACGAAGAAGCACGTAAATTGATTGCAACCTATCATGTAGGTGGCATTATTCTGTATAAGCCCAATGTGAAAGATACGAATCAATTAGTGAGCCTAGTCAATGATTTGAAAAAGACGAATACGGTGAACAAGCTTCCACTATGGCTTGGTATCGATGAAGAGGGCGGCAGGGTAACACGTTTGCCCGATGAAATTACGAAAACACCGACAAGTCAGACGATTGGAAAATCGGGTAAAACCGAGTTGGCTCACAGCATCGGTCAGTTGTTGGGGAAAGAGCTGAATGCCTATGGGCTTAATATGGATTTTGCGCCTGATTTGGACATCAACAGTAACCCCAAGAACCCGGTCATTGGCGATCGCTCTTTTGGGGCGAATGCAACGCTCGTAAGCAGCTTTGGGATTCCGATGATGAATGGCCTACAAGAAATGAAGGTCGCTCCGGTCGTGAAGCATTTTCCGGGACATGGCGATACCTCTGTAGATTCACATATTGGCTTACCCGTTGTTCAAAATGACCTCGCTCGCTTGCGGAAGCTAGAGCTGATTCCTTTTGCAGATGCCATTAAGCATCAGGCGGATGCGATTATGGTCGCCCATATTTTGCTGCCAAAAATAGATACGAAATACCCGGCTTCGATGTCGAAGACGATCATGACGGATCTTCTACGCAAGGAGCTTGGCTTCAAGGGGCTCATCATGACAGATGATATGACGATGGGTGCCATTGCGGAAAATTATGAAATGGGCGAAGCTGCCGTGAAGTCTGTGCTCGCGGGTTCCAATGTCGTGATGGTCGGGCACGATCCTCAGAAAGCGATAGCTGTTATTCAAGCATTACGTACCGCTGTTCAGGCGGGGCGGATTCCCTTAGACACGATTGACCAAAGTGTGCAACAGGTCTATAAACTGAAAATGAAGTATAAGCTTCAGGATCAGCCGGTAACTGTACCGGATCCGAAGCTGCTGAATGCTGAAGTTCAGCGGGTGCTTGCTCCGCTTAGTGCGAAGTAGGGGGCTGTCTCCTGCATCCACCCCACCCCAAAAAACACCGTACCCCCGAGTAAACTCGGAAGTACGGTGTTTTTTGTTTCACTAGCGCTCCCGCTCCATCTTCTAGCACGGTGGCGTGCCACCGTCTAAGATGAATTTGGCATAGGCCATAGGGTTGAAATAGGTGGCTTTCCAACACTCCTGCATATTTGCCTCACGGAAACTGTAACGTTGATCCTTCCCATTGCATTCGATAAATAAAGGGAAGCCATCGTTCGTCATAGCAATGTCGAGTCCTAAATCAGCCAAGTTTGGCAATTCTGTGCTGAGATGCTGGGCGACCAAGAGCGCGAAATTCGTCATCTGGAGACATACGGCCTTTGGATCAAGTTGCGGATAGTGGGTATTCAAAATATCTGTTAAAGACTTTACTTTCCCGCCTTGTGCGACGTTTGTTAAGAAATGCTTACGTGAGGCAACCTTGGCAATCATGCCAGTAACGCCCCATGATCCGTCAGTCCCACGCTGAACGGAAATGCGAAGATCAAAAGGAGATCCATCTACAGTGGCAAGAGGCAGGCATTGTTGAACCATATAGCTGCTACTTACAATCCGCCGACGGAGAAGTTTCGGCAAGTGTTGACGGAACTTGAGTGTTCGCCAAGTCCGATTCGTAAGCTTCATGTTAACTGGATAGAGGAGTTTCCATAGGTTCCCTTGACGCTCTAATTTCATCACACCGCGTCCGATGCTAGAATTGGTTGGTTTGATAATTAATGTGTCAAACGAATCCATCATGGCCTTAACATTTTCAATTGTAGCTGGAAATGTACAGGGGAGATGCGGGCGAATGCTCTCATTTTTCATTAAGATTTCATGAATACGCATCTTGCTATAACGGTTCCAACGATTAAACAGCGTAACGCCTTGCCGAGTCCATGCTTCCAAAGTTCGTGCTGAAGAAGAGTCCAAATAAATGGCACGATTATGAATGACTTTAGGGAGATCAGACCATTTTCTTTTAAAATGTTGGCCATCCTTTACATAGGCATATACCTTCATTGTTTTCATATGAACATCATGAATTCGGAAATAACAAGGCGTAAGGCCATAGAGTTTGCCAGCATCCTCGTAAAAATGAATGGCTTCGTATTGTGTGTTCCCTAGAGGAATACCTGCAAACAAGGAATCGTTAACTAAAATACCCACATAGGGATTACTCATTGACTTCACTCCCTCTTTAATTGGGGCTTGAATATTTGCCGAAAACGGAATCACACTTAGTTTATGGAAAAAGAACAAGACTTGTTTGTACAAATGCCGATACTTTCTTCTAAAACAAGGACAGATGCCCATGCTTTGCCACTTTATCCGCATATGTATAGAAGAAGTAGCAAAATGGGGGGAGCTCAGCCTCATTTTATCCAGGAGGTTTAGAAGTTGAAGACTAAACGGAAGCCGCAATCGAACCGTCTTGTCATTGTCACTCCGGGCTCTTTTCCTATACCCTCAGGGACTAGTAGCTCGGTTGAGCAAGTGGTTCAGAAGACAGCGGAGCAATTGGTGAAGAGCATGCCTGTAGTCGTAATTGGGCGGAAAACATCCTATCAACCTTGGAAGGAAATTCGGCAGGATGTAACGTATCAGCGAGTACCTTATCAGACACTAACTACCTATATGAAACATGTAGCTAAACAGATATCCTCGTTAAGTCCTGGCATTATTCAAGTGGATAATCGGCCACGCTTCCTTCCCTTTCTTCGTAAACGATACCCTCATTCCATATTAAGTCTCGTCCTCCACTCTACATCTTTTATTACTAGACCCTATATTTCTAATGCATCTCTAACCCTGTGTTTGCGTGCTGCTGATGTCATTATCGTAAATAGCGACTTTCTAAAGCGGTTTCTGCAAAAAAAAGTGCCTAGTGCTGCCCATAAAATAGTTACACAATATTTAGGTGTTGATGTTGCTCAATTTACTTCCAAATGGTCGGATGAAGGCATCAAATCTCGTATAGAAATGCGCAAAGGATTAGATTGTGAGCATCGCAAAATTATTTTATATGTAGGTAGATTGATTCCTAAGAAAGGTGTTCATCATCTGCTGAAAGCGATGAAAAGTGTCATAAAGAGTGAACCAAGCGCCAAGCTTGTTATCGTTGGGAGTGCTTATTATGGATCTAAGAAAGAAACCAAGTATGTCAGGCAATTAGTTAAAACAGCGAGGATTATGCCCAAACATGTCCAATTTATTTCCTATGTGAAGCATCAAGAGATGCCCAAATGGGTACGAATCGCCGATGTTTTTGTTGTCCCCTCAATTGGGAAGGAAGCTTTTGGTCTTGTCAATGTGGAGGCCATGGCTTCTGGTGTTCCCGTTGTTGCAACTAGAGTAGGCGGGATTCAAGAGGTTGTGGAAGATGGCAAAACTGGCTATTTAATAGAGCCGGGCGCCATTGATAATGAGCTCCCCGACCGTGTCATACGGTTACTGAAAGATGAAAGCCTACAACGTAAGCTGGGGGATAATGGCATCAAGCGGGTTGAAAATCTGTTCACTTGGCAGCGAGCTGCTGAGGTGAGGTCAGCATTGTACAGTCAATTGTTGAAGGAAACGGCTCTTGTCTAGGTGAGTGCACATTTTTTGGGGCTAATGTACTTATTAAGGTGAGAATGAATATGTTACCAAAGATAAATCCTGGCGAATGGAGAGGAGTCATATGAATAAGCGTAAGAGCAGCACTACTCAGAAAGCGAACGTGCACAAAGTGAACGCTAACTTGAATGAATTAAAATGGCTCGATGAAGCACCAATAAAGCAAGATAAATTGGTAGAACAACAACCCAAACTAATCGCGAAAACGAATCCAGCGGTGACAGAGAAGACAGATAAGACAGAAAAGACAGAATCAAACAAAGTCATGCACGTCTCCAAGGTTGCAGAGCAAATCACACCTGATCTGTTATTAACGGAGCGAAAAACGGGGAAATTCGTTGACCCGGTTGTCTATACAGACGACATTGTAGATGAAGCGGTAACATGGGACAAAATTGCAAGCCGATCAATCGATGACACGAAGATAAAACCGTTCAGCATTGGTGTCAGATCAATAAAGGATGGCGCCATTGAACCTTCCAAATTAGCTCAGGCAAGCGTAACCCGTCCGAAAATTGCCAACCAGGCTATCCATGATGAACATGTTGCTCCAAACAGTATAGCAGGGGATAAAATTCAAGATAATTCAATATCTGGCGGAAAGCTGTCCGATAGCAGCATTACAACTGCCAAAATTGCTGATAGGTCAGTGGATGCCACCAAACTGGCAGACGCTTCTATTTTGCCACAACATTTATCAGAACTGATTATTACAAGTGACTATATTGATCAACAAGCGATCACGTCAGATAAAATCCTCAGCGGTGCTGTTCAGACGAAGCATTTGGCCAATTATATTATAGATACGGCTAAGCTCATGGACGCTTCCATCACCTCTGTGAAAATTAGAGATGGTGCTGTAACGGAAGAAAAATTGGGGATTGGCAGTATCGGTTCTGTTCATATCCAGGCCGAAAGTGTTCAGTCCGAACATTTGAAAAATCACTTAATTACAAGTGACAAACTCGCTGATCAGACTGTAACAAGTGGTAAGCTTGCTCCGCATGCCGTAGATTCGATGCATATCACACAATCCGCGGTGAGAGGTATTCATATTGAAGGCGGTGAGGTAACAAGTTACCACATAGCTGATCAAGCAATTCGTACTAAACATATTGGAGAAGGTGCCATAGAAACGAAGCTCATTCAAGATGGCGCGATTACCGTGGCGAAATTAGGCGAGAAGATCATAGCGAGCAAACATATAACGCCCCAAGCTATTGAGTCTGGCCACTTGAACGATCAAGTTATTTCTAGCAGCAAATTGCATGACGGTGCGGTCACTGCGGATAAAATTGCGCAAGGTGCCATCATCGCCAAACATATCGGTTCACATATGATACGGACTGATCATCTAGAGGAGAATGTGATATCTAGCTCCAAAATTGCTGCAGGTTCTATCATTACAGATAAATTGGCAGAGGGGAGTGTTGGTAATTCTAAACTGAAGGATGAGAGTGTCACCTCCAACAAAATTGCCTACCGCACCATCAATTCTGCTCATCTGCAGGAAGAGATTATTGCTGCTGGTCATATCGCAAAAGGTGCGATTGGTGAGAAACAAATCGATTTGCACGCGATTCATCGCAACCATATTGCGGATGAAGCCATCACTACTAGACATATTCAGGAAGAAAGCATTACGACGAGTAAGCTTGCTGAGGAAGCCGTAACAACGGCGAAGATCGCTCCGATGTCAATAGAATCACGTCATTTGCAAGATGAAATTATCGAAGGTGTTCATATTAAACAAGGGACGATTACTTCTGAACATTTGGCACAAGGATCCATTACGTTGGAGGTATTCGCTGATCGAAGTCTAATGGGCAGTAAACTGCAAGAAAACGCAATCACGACTGAAATCTTAGCCGACAGTGCAGTCACCGAAGAAAAGCTCGCGAATGGAGCGGTGAGCACACAACACCTTCAAGCGCAATCTGTGACGACGTGGACCATTGAAGATCAAGCCGTAACGAACGCGAAGCTAGAGGATGAAGTCGTAACTTCAGATAAGTTGGCTGATGGCAGTATCATTAGTAGCAAAATTGCGAGCAAAGCGGTGAATGCAGAGCATATCATCGACGGTGCAATCACCGCCTCGAAATTGGCGAATGAAAGTGTTCATGGTAGCAAGTTGGCACCTGCTGCGGTAGTTGCCAGGCATTTGGCGGATGGGTCCATCGTTAGCTCGAAGGTTGCTTTTCGCGCGATCAACACGGAGCATCTGGCAGAAGGAGCGGTCGTTGGTACGAAGCTGGCGAATCATAGTGTGGAAGGCTCGAAAATCATGCCTGGCACAATCACAGACGAACATCTTTCTTTAGGCGTGGTGAATGGTACGAAATTGGCGCATGGTTCCGTAAGTAATCAGCATCTCCTTGCAGGAGCTATTGACTCTGAAAAGTTAGCTGTGAACTCTGTAGATGGCAGTAAACTGATGTCGGGCGCAGTGAACAATTATCATCTTGCTGATCATGCCGTATATGGTGTGAAATTGGCACCGGAAAGCGTGGATGGAAGTAAGCTGGCTTTAGGTGCTGTAAATAGTGACCATCTGGCTGATCATGTTGTGGATGCTTCTAAGTTGGCGTCGGGAAGTGTAGATAGCAGTAAAATTATCTACGGTGCGATACAACGAGAACATTTATCGGACTTTATCATTGATGGATTGAAGCTCTCCTTGGGCTCAGTGACTAGCAGCCATCTTGCTCCTGGCTCTATTGACGGGGGGAAACTTCAAAATGCCAGCATTGATAGTTCCAAGCTAATCGAGGGAACGATCGGAAGTGAGCACCTGCAAGACGAAACCGTCACAGGTGAAAAGCTAGCTCCTAGTAGTGTGGACAGCACTAAACTCGTATTCGGTGCGGTGAATACAGAGCACCTGTCTGATGATGCTGTTACAGGAGCGAAGCTATCCGTCAACAGTATTGATGGCAGCAAAATTATTGAAGGGGCGATCGATACCGCTAAACTCGCTGATGGCAGTGTAGACAGCTATAAGCTGGCACAGGGAGCGGTAACGGATTTCCACTTAGCAATGGGCAGTATTGATGGAAGTAAGCTGCAAGCTGGGGTTATCACGAATCAACATGTTGCAGATGCCTCAATTACGGTGACGAAATTGGCAGATAATGTTGTGCGCAGCTCCTCCGGGCAAAGAAATGTGTTGCAACAGTTCGGTCTTGAGCCATTTGTTATGAAAATTCAGGATGAGACCATAGAGCTGGTACTTCATTTTGAAGAGGAATATGCGAATACGAATTATGTGTTAACAGCGATCACGAATCATCCAGCTTGTTATGTCATTGTGAGTCAAAAGTCTACAGGCAGCGCGGTGTTATCCATTATCCGAGCCAAATTTTCACCCGATCAACATGGTATTGTGAATTGGATGGCCATCGGTAAGAGTCATTAATTGATGTAAGATGCGAGTCCTTCCTTCAAAAAACAAAAAAACAGTGTCTCGCACTTAAGCGAGACTACTGTTTTTTGTTTTTTAGCTATTCGATAGATAGATTGATGACCAATTTTCAATTAAGGGGTAATCGTCCAATTTCCGTCTATCACGAAAGCATATGATAGTAGAAATGGATGTGACTATGCACCATAAGAAATCATACGAACGTTCGTGAAGGGGGATGACTTGTGAAAGGTGTCGTACTTGCAGGAGGAACTGGAAGTCGTTTACGCCCTTTAACGCATATTATTAACAAACATTTACTTCCAGTTGGTGAGCTGCCCATGATTCAATATGCCATTGATAAACTAAGTCAGGCAGGCATTCAGGATGTTCTTGTCATTACTGGGAAACAATCTGCGAGCTTATATGTAGATTACTTGGGTAGTGGTGACCTGTTCGGGGTGAATTTAACCTACAAGATTCAAGAGAAAGCAGGAGGAATTGCACAAGCCTTAGCATTGGCGGAGGATTTTGTGGGGGAAGGTGAGAAATTCGTGGTCATATTGGGAGATAATTTATTCCTAGATCCACTTCAGCCCATGATTGAAACCTTTTACCAGCAGGATGAAGGGGCTATGGTCATTTTAAAAGAGGTGGAAGATCCTCGTAGATATGGCGTAGCAACGTTGAAGCACAATCA
Source organism: Paenibacillus allorhizoplanae (assembly GCF_927798215.1). Taxonomy (NCBI): domain Bacteria; kingdom Bacillati; phylum Bacillota; class Bacilli; order Caryophanales; family Paenibacillaceae; genus Paenibacillus; species Paenibacillus allorhizoplanae. Next base: position 22,426 of record NZ_CAKMMW010000035.1, on the reverse strand, counting down.
AATTGAACGCATTATAGAGAAACCGGAGCATCCAGCCTCTCCATTTGCTGTGACGGGGATCTATTTATATGACTCTTCTGTCTTTGAGATTATAAAGTCACAATCACCTTCAGCAAGAGGCGAGATGGAAATCACAGATGTCAATAATGTGTATGCAGCCACAGGCGCGCTCGCTCATATGTTCTTGACAGGTTGGTGGATTGACGCGGGCACGCATGAATCGCTCTTTCAAGCCACGCTGTTAGTTAGAAAGGGGTACAGCTAATGCAGTCATTGCTTGTGACAGGGGGCATGGGTTTTATAGGAAGTAATTTTATTCATTACTGGAAAAAACATCATCCAGATGATCAAATAATCAATGTTGATTTACTTACGTATGCAGGGAATAGGGACAATGCTAGGCTGTTTGATGGTCAAGTTGGCTATCAATTTGTGCAAAGTGATATTGGTGATGAGGCGCTCATGATGAAACTGATGCAAGGCATCGATGTAGTTGTTCACTTTGCCGCTGAATCCCATGTAGATCGAAGTATTCATGACCCTGGCAGTTTTGTAAGAACGAATATGGTTGGCACTCAAATCTTACTTGAGGCCGCACGTCAAGGTCAGGTTAAGAAGTTTATTCATATATCCACAGACGAGGTGTATGGATCACTAGGGGCTGAAGGAGCCTTCAGTGAAGTAACACCAATTGCGCCGAATTCTCCATATTCAGCTAGTAAAGCAGGCTCTGATTTGCTAGTAAGAGCTTACTATGAGACGTATGGATTTCCAGCTGTGATTACACGTTGCTCCAACAATTATGGTCCCCGGCAATTTCCAGAGAAGCTAATCCCACTTTTGATTACACGTGCGCTGCGCGATGAAACGATACCCCTATATGGTGATGGACTGAATGTACGAGACTGGTTATATGTAGACGATCATTGCTCTGCCATTGAACGTGTGATTGAAGCTGGTGTGCCGGGAGAGGTCTACAACGTTGGTGGTCAGAATGAGCGAACGAATTTGGAAGTTGTCCAGAGCATTTTGAAGCTGCTGGGCAAACCTGAATCTTTAATTCAATATGTGGCGGATCGGCTTGGACATGATCGGCGATACGCCATCGATAGCTCGAAGATACGTCGCGAGTTAGGGTGGACACCGGCTTACTCATTTGAGAAGGGCTTGCAAAAGACACTAGAGTGGTATGTAAGTGAAAACGAGTGGTGCGCCCGTATTGCAGACGGTTCGTACCGTATAGATAAAGAAGCTGATCACAGGTGAAAATCGTTATTACAGGTGCCGGGGGGCAGTTAGGATATGACCTTAAGCGAGTGCTGAGCCCGCTGCATGAAGTTATCTCTTGGGGGAAATCGGAATTGGATGTTAGACAAGAACAAGAGGTCATGGAGAAGCTGTTGAACGAACGGCCGGATGTTGTTGTTCATGCTGCTGCCTATACCAATGTAGATAGAGCTGAATTCGAGAAGGAGTCTGCCTATCAAGTGAACGCTTTGGGTGCTCTTCATCTTGCGCAGGCTTGTGCGATCGTTGGGGCCAAGCTCGTCTATGTCAGTACAGATTATGTATTCGATGGCATGAAGCGAAGTCCCTACAAAGAGACGGATGTGCCCAATCCGCTCAATAGCTACGGACAATCCAAGCTTCTTGGAGAGAAATTCGTTGCCATGACTTGCATGAAGCATTTTATTGTACGAACCTCTTGGTTATATGGTCAGAAAGGTACGAATTTTGTAACCAAAGTATTGGAGAAGGCGCGTGAGAATCCGACTCTATCCATCGTAGATGATCAATTTGGATCGCCGACCTATTGCTTGGATCTGGCCATTTTCATTCGTGAGCTCATCGAAACCGACCGATATGGTCTCTATCATGCCTCCAATCAAGGCGTATGCTCCAGATATGAATTTGCCTTGCATATCCTCCGAGCGGCTGGCATGGCGCATATTTCCCTGCAGCCTGTGTCTACGCACGCTTTCCCGCCAGCACCAGCTACAAGACCTATGTATACCGCATTTGCACACAATGCTATGCAAAGCAATGGGTTCGAGCCTATGCGAGATTGGCGAACGGCACTGGATTTCTTTCTACAGGTAGATTATTACGATACAGCAGTTAGGGCTAAGAGGGTGAAAGATACATGGTAATTCGTAACCGCATAGCGGAGGGGCGCATTCAGGGATTTCAGGCAGGAAGGGAAAGTGGCTTTCGTATGGGGAGATGCCAATATGCTCTTGACACCTGCTATCCAGCACCCACACCGCTGAGAGAAGCTAGTGTTTTATTTATTGTTCAGGGCATCTTCGATGCCATTGACAAAGGAATTATTCATGGTCTGCAACAAACAGTCGGAGTTGTATACACAGCTACGGCTGCGGATATGCTCCGATTAGCGAATGAGCTTAAACCAAATCTGGTGCTTGTCATGAATGGGCTTCATGTTTTCCCTAATGATCATGCTAATCATGTGGATCAAGTAAGACAGATGGGGATTCGAACCGCCATTTGGTTTGCGGACGATCCCTATTTTACTGATCAGACAGCCGCATTAGCCCCTCACTATGATTATGTATTCACGCATGAAATGTCTTGTGTACCGTTCTATCAGGGGATAGGCTGCAGGCAAGTTCACTACTTGCCTTTGGCGGCTAACCCAACTGTGTTTAAACCTCAGCATATTAGTCCTAACTACCGAAGTGATATCTGCTTTATAGGTACGGGCTTTCCTAACCGAATTGCTCTCTTCAATGAGTTAACTCCCTTCTTGATAGGGAGAAAAGTGGTTATTGCTGGGGGATTATGGGATCGTTTAGATCGCTTCGCCTTGCTTCAACAAGGGATTAAGTTAGAGGGCGTTCCGGTCGAAGAGTCAGTGAAGTATTATAATGGTGCCAAAATCGTCCTGAATATTCACCGACTTACGTATGATGCAACCTACAATAAAAACAGCAGGAATATACCGGGATATTCCATTAATCCGAGAACCTATGAGATCGCGGGATGTGGAACCTTGCAAATTACGGATTATCGCCATGACCTGGAGCAGCACTATCGACCTGGACATGAAATCGAAACCTTCCATGATACGGGAGAGCTTCTTCATAAATTACGTCATTATTTAATTCATGAGGAAGATCGATTACGTATTGCGATTAATGGGATGAGAAGAACACGAATGGAACATTCGTTCGCAAATCGTTTAGTGAAGTTGTTGGACATTGTATTTTCCTAGAAGGGAGTGAGGGTTGTGAGTTTTATCAATAGTGCGCATGCTCGGGAGCGCGGACTTGCTGATGGTAATCAATTAGGTCACGCTAATGGAGTCAGGATGGGACAATGTGAAGCGATCATGCAAAAAGCGGCTCGTGACCGTGCGCCAAGTCCTGTCTGGGACGTACGTGTGTTGTTTGTTACCTCGGGCAAAGGGTACCCCTACGAGCCATTGGATCTCGCCGTTATTAACGGCCTTCGGCCTATAGTTCGCGAGTTGATTATAGGAAACTGTGACAAGGATCTGATCCGTATCGGGAATCCAAAAGCCAATGTCGAAACGCTTGCAGCGAGGTACCGACCTGATGTGATGATTGTTTTAGAGGGGATGAATCTCTCTCTGGATGTTGTTGATCGGGTTCGTCATATGGGCATTCGGACTGCTATATGGCTAACTGATGATCCCTATTACACGGATCTTACGGCTTCCTGTGCGAGGCACTATGATTATTTATTTACCTTAGAAGTGAATTGTGTACAGTTTTATCAGGAAATGGGATGTCAGCAGGTTCATTATTTACCTCTAGCCTTTCAACCGGAAATGTTTCGACCAAAACCAGTGCCAAATGGTGTCAACCGTGATATTTGTTTTATTGGTTCGGCTTACTGGAACCGCGTTAGCGTATTCAATCAAATTACACCGTTTTTAGCGAGCAAACGTATCATTATCTCAGGAATTTGGTGGGAACGGCTGAAGAAATATCGTCTGCTTGCACCTCAAATTCAATTGAATACGTGGATGCCCCCAGATCAAACCGCTACGTTCTACAATGGGGCGAAAATCGTCATTAATATGCATAGAGCTTTCGATGACCAATCGTATAACCACAACTCTCGCCGAATTACCGGCGCCTCTCCTAATCCGCGAACATTTGAAATTTCTGGTTGCGGGGCCTTTCAATTGACGGACATTCGGGATGATTTAGTCAATTTCTATACGCCAGACTATGATATCGTGACGTATGCATCCCCCGAAGAAATGCTTCACAAAATGAACCATTATTTAAATCACGAAGAGGAACGTAAGCAAATAGCCATGCGTGGGCTTTATCGCACGATGCGAGATCATACCTATACCAATCGACTTATTACGATGCTTTCCATCATATTTGGGCCTAGATAAAAGGCTGAACAATGAGGTTAATGAAATTGACTTGAAGAGAACCATTTTAGAAAGATGAGGTGTAGAAATTGATCACGAAAAGAAAGGTTCACAAGCTAACCGTAAGCAGAAAGATTCGAAAGAAGCAAGTGGGATCGCCAAGAAAGGTAGGTCTAAAAAAGCGTAACCTTGTTAGAAAAAAGGGACGTGCCATTCGTCAGTTGAGGCCATTCGCAAGGCGAAAGGGAAAACGCAGATTAGTTCGTCGTTTGATCCGATTTCCTAGACGTAAGGGGAGTCGAATCATAGCTCGTCGCCGCAAAGTCCCTCGCCGTATTATTCAAAGTCCAAGAGCCAGGAGAGCTCAACTGGCCTATGACCGAGCCTTCAATGAAGCTTACAACGCGAGCTACGGTATTGGCTTCGCAGAAGGATATACGTGGGAGCTTACGAATCCAACGATTGCTTAAAGTGAAGTCATGAGGTGAGCCCAGTTGCTTAAACTTATCAGAAAGAAAAGGATGAGGGGGCAGGTTTTCTTAAGGAAGGGAAGCAAACGAAAACTCCTAAAGAAACCAAAACGCCGATTCATTCCTAAGCGTAAGAGATCTTTTGCTCGGGTAAATAGGACAAGTGTCCACCCTGTCGGTGCGATCATCCTAGCTTCCAATGCAGAAGGAACGATCGAGCATGTGTTGGAGCCATTGAGACGTTTACCATTTAGGGAGATTATCGTCATTGTACACGGCTCTGTAGACCGTACGTTAGATATGGTTAGAAGCCATTCCCGTGCCATTATTATTCATAATCCTCAAAGAATCGAACCAGAGGCCGCAAGAGCTTTGGCTGCGAGGATATCGCGGTCAGATTTCTTGCTTTTCATAGAAGGGGACAAGGTTGTTAATGCGGATGAGTTGCTTCCGTGTATTCAAAATGTAGCATTAGGAATTGAAAATGGCACCTTAGTAAGGAGGCATGAACTTGCAATTAACGAGCATCATAATTCCAACGTTTAACGGTCTACCTTTGTTGAAAGCCTGTGTCACATCTATCCGCCAGCATACATCCGTGCCTTATGAAATTATAGTTGTGGATAATGGCTCTGTGGACGGAACATCGACTTACTGCCGCAATGAAAATATCAAGTTTGTGGCACTGCCAGCCAATCTCGGTTTTCCAGCTGCATGCAATTACGGTTTGCTTTTTGCGGAAGGTGACTCGTTAATGCTCTTGAATAACGATACAATCGTCACCCCTAATTGGCTGCCCATGTTACTGAACTGCTTATACAGTCGAGAAGAGGTAGGGATGGTAGGTCCCGTCTCTAACTATGTCAATGGCAAACAAAAAATTCGTGTCCCTTTCACTGGTATTTCGAACATGGCCCACATCTATAATCATGTAAATCCTAGGAAATGGCGGGAAACGAAACGCTTGGTTGGCTTCTGTTTACTATTTAAGCGGAAGCTGGTTGAGCAGGTAGGCGTGTTGGATGAACGATTTGCACCCGGATATTATGAGGATGATGACTTCTCCTACCGTGCGCGATTAGCGGGCTATCAGCTGCTCATAGCAGGCGATTGCTTCGTTTATCATCGTGGAAGTGTTAGTTTTCGAAAAAATAGCCGTCGATCTAAGCTATTGCTGCTGCGACGCAATCGTAAGAAATTTATCCATAAATGGGGAGTCGATCCCTTTCAGTTTATTTAGGCACCGTTTCACTATCAGCGGCATAACGTAGAGTGAAAAAGGTTGTAGGAGGAGTAAGTGTGGAGGAGCGGGTGACGCAAATTATTTCTCATATTGCAGCTTCACATAGCCAAACGGGACGAATATTGGAAACACATCGGCATGTGTCTACGCAAATGGCGGCAATTGCAGGAGATCTGCCGGATTCTCATCCTGAGTTTGCGGGATTGGATATGCTGCAGAAGCGGGCTTTACAACTAACCAAAAATGTAACTACTTATTTAAACAGCCTCGCTGAATTGGAAGAAGCTATGGCGATGCAAACGGAATTAGTTATGAAAGAAATCCATGTAACTGATGAGGAATAGAGGGAATGACCTTGGATAGAACAGATCTTTATATGCAAATGTTAGATGCGACAGCCAAGCTGCAATATGAAATAAGTCTGATGCTGGAAGCAAGAGTCGTTGAAGCGTCGAAGTCGCAAAACTGGATTTGTCAGCATATCAACACGACAAATCTGGAGGGCCATGACCATAAAATGAAAGTAACTGGCCAAATACATGAGAGTGTCATTGAACTGATAGATGGTTTAACGAAGATGGAGAATGCGCTAAATCGCCAGATGAAGGCGTTGATTGGGAAACATCCTTCAGGTTCCGCTTTAGGCTTAGGATCCGACGACGCTATGGAATTCGGCAGCCTACTTCCGTTTGGCGAGGATGGGAAGCTGTGAAGGAATGGAATCGGGAACGCGTGGAGTTGCATATGTTGATCTCGCTGGCCAGAAGCCAGCGAGCGTTATGCAGAATCATTGAATCTGTAGCTGACCACGTAGAGAATTCTGAACAGCTCGCTGGTCATGTCGCGGATAATCTGAAGTCGATAAGTGATTATCAGCATGCGTTGATGTTGAAATTAACGAAGCAGTCTACTCGCAAGCGTGTCAATGGCAAGCCGGCTAAGCCATGGTTGAATAAAAATGTGTAGTCTCATAAGTACGAACACAAGAGAATGCAAATTTACTTAACCCCAACGTACGATTAAACCTGCGTGCGTCAAACCCCCGCCAAATCCATAGAGTAACAAGTTGTCGCCAGCCTTAACTTTTCCTTCTCTTATCCCCAAATCCAGCGCAAGAGGGATCGAAGCGGCGGAAGTGTTTCCGAAGTATTCAAGGCTGTACAACGCTTTGTCGATCGAGATCCCACTCTTTTCACAGATGGAGTCTATCATGCGCAGGTTTGCGCTATGAGGGATGAACCAATCGATTGCCGCGAGCGGCAAGCCGCTTTTTTGCAGCAGCACCTCGATGCCCTGCGGTACGGTAGAAACAGCGAATCGGTACACTTCGCGCCCGTTCTGGACAAGCTTCCCTTCCCCTAGCAGCGGATCGCCATTCAGCTCTGTTGCCAGTCCCGTCCTGTACACATGCTTAGCGCCTGTACCATCAGATCCCATATGATAAGCGAGGAATGCCGGCTTAGCTTCTTCGCGCTCAACGACTACGGCGCCAGCGCCATCGCCGAATAGGATGCAGGTGGATCGGTCTGTGTAATCTGTGATCTTGGATAAGGCGTCGCCACCGATCACGAGTATTTTGTGATGTACGCCGGCAGCCACAAGCGCACTTGCGGTGTGAAGTGCATAAGCGAATCCAGCACACGTCGCATTGAGATCATAGGCTCCTGCAGCCTGGATACCGAAGTGGGCTTGAACCTGACACGCAACTGGCGTTGATGGTAAATCTGGTGTATGTGTGGACACGATGATAAGGTCTACATCGTCAAGGGAATTTGGGTATCGATCGACCAAATTTTGCACGGCTGCTATACATAAATGGCTGGAGAACTCATGTGCTCCAGCTATTCGGCGCGCTTGAATTCCTGTCCGCTGCACGATCCATTCATCGTTCGTATCGACCATGCGGGAAAGCTCATCGTTAGTCAAAATATGCTCAGGCACATAGGTGCCAATGGCTGAAATTCGGGCTTGCAAGGGGCTGGAGGAAGACATGCGGAACACTCCTTTGGAATTTAGTTTGAAAAATATTTAGGACTAGATATTAGTACTTGGTACTAAAATTAGTTTATGATATGGCTGTGTGCTTTGTCAATGGGATGAAGAAGAAGAATGTACTGAAAAATTCTCACATTTGTTAAGGTGGTGTCGTATTATTTACAAGAATTGGTTTTTAATTAAGACAAATTGTTTAATTTTTTGGAAAAAGTTAAAAATTCATAATAGGGTTAATTAAAAAACATTTCTAAGTTGATCGGCATGTGCTATTCTAAATAATAAAAATTCTTCTGGGGTGAAGAGAAATGCAAGTTACTGATGTCGAAAAAGTACCATCCTTGTTTTCCAGAACCAATCCGTTTCAAGCGAAAGTGTTGAAAAATATGAATTTAAACGGTGAAGGCTCCACAAAAGAAACACGCCATATTGAACTTTCGCTTGAAGGCTCTGGTTTGTCCTATGTGCCTGGCGATTGCTTAGGTGTAGTACCTGACAACGATCCGGAGTTGGTCGCTTCTATCCTTGAGGTTATGAAGTGGGATCCGGAAACAGCGGTTGTCATTAATAAACAGAACGAAACGCTCCCTTTGAAAGAAGCGCTTTTGAAGCATTTCGAGCTTACGCTGTTGTCCAAGAAAATTGTTCAGCAAGCCGCTGAATTTTCCGATAATGAAGCGTTGAAGCAGCTTGTGGCAGATACAGAGCAGCTGAAGGCTTATACAGACGGTCGCGATGTGCTTGACTTACTAAGTGAATTTGGACCTTGGAAAGCTTCCGCACACGAAATTGTCGCTTTATTAAGAAAAATGCCGCCACGCTTATATTCCATTGCAAGCAGCTTTGCAGCCAACCCGGGGGAAGTTCACCTCACGATCGGTGCTGTTCGCTACATGGCGCACGGCCGCGAGCGCAAAGGTGTATGTTCCGTGATGTGTGCAGAGCGCCTGAACGAAGGAGATACAGTTCCGGTCTTTGTTCAACTGAACAAACATTTTAACCTGCCGGAGTCGTCGGAGCAGGATATCATCATGGTAGGTCCTGGTACAGGAATTGCACCATTCCGTTCCTTTATCCAAGAGCGTGCGGTGAGCAAAGCGGCAGGCAAAGCATGGCTGTTCTTTGGCGACCAGCGTTCAGCGACAGATTATCTGTATCAGGAAGAGCTGGAGCAATATCAACAGGCGGGCGCGTTGACCAAAATCGATGTAGCCTTCTCCCGTGATACGGCGCAGAAAGTGTATGTGCAGAATAAAATGCAGGAGAATAGCCAGGAGCTATTCGCATGGTTAGAGCGCGGAGCTTACTTCTACGTGTGTGGCGATAAACAAAACATGGCGAAGGATGTTCACAACACCCTGATTGACATTATTGAAAAAGAAGGCAAGTTAAGCCGCGAAGAAGCTGAAGCTTATTTGAATGGCTTGCAAGAGCAAGGACGTTACCAACGTGACGTTTATTAATTGAAAATAGGTAAGGCGAGTAAGCTGACTATCAGCTTGCTCGCCTTTTTTGTTGACATTAGCGCGACTATCGAACCATTCCAAGATGTCTTCTTTGACGTTTTGCTTTTCTAGCATGCAGAAGCTCATATACCGTTGGGACCATGATCAACGTGAAGAGCGTTGCTGAAGTCAGACCGCCTATAACGACTACTGCTAAGCCTCGGGAAACGATGCTGCCTTCTTCTGCTTTGGCAAGAACAAGCGGCACCATCGCACAAATGGTAGCTACGGCTGTCATCAAGATCGGACGCATCCGTGTAGCCGCGGCTTCAAGCAAGGATTCACGAATAGTCATGTGCTCTTCGTTTTGCTTCACACGATCAATCAAGACGATGGCATTCGTGACGACGATACCGATGAGCATCAAGAATCCGAAGATCGACGTAACGTCGAAGGATGTTTTGGTGATCATCATCCCGACAATCGCACCCACGGCTGCGAAAGGAAGGGATACCATGCTCGCGATCGGTGCGCGGAACGATTTAAAGGTAATAACCATGATCAGCAACACGATTCCAATGGAAATTCCCATGGTCATGAACAAGTCGGCAAAATCACTGGATTGCTCAGCGGATGCTCCGCCAACGCTTAAAGCAATATGGGCTGGAAGCTTGAGATCTTTGGTATTTTTCGTGATCTCTGTGTTGATTTTGGATAGTTTAGTTGAGTCTACGAGTGCCGTCACACGCAAGAATTGTTGACTATCCTTATGAAGGATCGTGTTGGACTCATTTGTTTTTTCGATCTTCGCAACGGAGGTCAAGGCAGCTGGACCCGTTGCTGTCATGATTTGAATATTCGATAGGTCGGAAACCGTCGAAGGATTAATTAAAGCATCTAACACAACAGGAATTTCTTTATTCTCCAGCTTCATCGAACCAATGGGTGTTGGGTTCATCAGAGAGCGAATCGTACCTGCAATTTCCTCAGGTTTAGCCAGAGCAGGATCAACTGTAATCGAATAGCCAGGCTTGGTCACATTTTGATTACTCGTAACTTTCTCAACGCCTTCAATACCTTTAATTGCCGCAATCACATCCGCTGCAGCTTGATCTAAGGTCTTGGCGGAATCTCCCGTTAAATCAACGGTAATAGCGGAACCGCTGCTACCATCGAAGCCACCTCCGCCCGCTTGCAAATCGGCGTCCGAGTATTTGGTTTTTTGAGAGACAACCTGGTCGATAAAGTGCTGTGTATCCACATCTTTCTTCATGAATACTTGGAAGGTTGCAATTGTTGGAGGCGCGACGCTGCCCCATTTGGCATTCTCTTCGGTATTTCCTTGTTGCAGAATAAGATGCTCAAGCTCACTTTGATCGAGCAAGAATTTTTCTAATTCCATTGCTTTTTCGCGCACTTTAGAAATCGGAGTTTCAGGTGCGTAGGACAGCGTGACACTCAACTGGCTTGCTGTGGAACCTGCAACAGCACCTTTTGGCATGACGAAGTATAGAGCAATCGAACCGCCAAACAAAATAAGCGAAACAAGAATGGAGATGAACTTATGATTCAAGCTCCAGGATAAGATGCTTCTCAGACCCCGCGACTCTTTATGTTCCTTTAATTTCGTATTGCGAAGTAACCAAGCGCTCATCAGAGGAACGACGGTTAATGCAACCAGCAATGAGGAAAGCAGGGAATAGGTTACGGTTAAGGCAAAAGGGAGCAGGAAGGCTTGCAAGGAGCCTTTCAAAAGTCCCAGTGGCAGGAACACGGCAACGGTTGTTAAGGTAGAAGCAGTAATCGCTCTAGCGACCTCACGCGTTGCATCAAGGATTAATTCCTTGGAGAACTCCGCCTTCTGGGTTCTTCGGAAGATATTTTCGATAACAACGATACTATCATCCACGAGCCGTCCTACGGCTACTGCGACCCCGCCAAGGGTCAAGATATTCAGTGTCACACCAGATTGGGAAAGCAAGAACAAGGTTAATCCAAGTGAAAGAGGGATAGACACAATAGTAATGAACGTGGAACGAACATTTCTTAGGAAGATTAGAATCACAATTGTCGCGAATAAGGCGCCAAGTAACACTTCTCTCATCATACTGTTCACGGAAGTGACCACAGATTCAGCCGTGGAATAAATCACTTCTGCCGTCGCACCTGGGTATTTCGTTGCGATTTCTTCTGAGATTTTATCTACTTCCTTAGAGATATCAACCGCATTGGAGCTAGCATCCTTGGTTACTACCAAGGTAAGGGAATCCGTGCCGTTAATACGGGTTAGTGTATCTTTGTTTGCGGCTACTTCAACAGTTGCAACATCGTTTAATTTGACGCCTGGTGCCACAGTTAAATTATTAAGTGTATTGAGATCGTCCAAGTTCCCAATGACCTTAATAGCGCTCGTTTTGCCATCAATCGGTCTTTCTCCGACATTGACAGTTACGTTCTGCCCTTGAAGGACACCCATCAGCACTTGAGCAGGCAATTTTGCGTTGGCCAGCTTATCTTTATCGGGGTGAATAATCACTTGCGAAACGGATGTGCCACCGAGCGCTACGCTAGCAAGGCCTCTGATTTTCTGAAACTCAGGTAATATTTTCTCTTGTGCTAGCTCAACATTTTGCTTGGTAATGCCATCTTTGAAGTTAAGGGATACCCAGGAGAGTGGAATCATCGAGGTATTTAATCGAATGACGAAAGGCTTCGACATCCCCGCAGGGAGAACAATCGAGGAGAGCGCTTCTTGCACGCTGGCTTGGGCATCCTTCATTTTAATATCCGAATCAAATGTCATATCAATCTTCATGAAGCCGTCGGATGATGTGGAGAATATTTCTTTCTTACCCGGCACACTGGAGACAGCTTTCTCTATAGGTGTAGTTGCACTATCTAGCATGGATTTGGCATCGTAGCCTTGGCCGACGACCGTAACACTAATCTGTGGGAAATCTGCACTTGGGAGAAATTCCATCGGCAATTTAAAATAACTACCGATTCCCGTGCCTAAAATTAATATCACCAAAAAAATGACTGCTGCTTTGTTACTAAAAGCCCATTTCGTAAACCATGTCACACGACTCGCTCCCCTTTCATGATCTATCTCTTTATTTCTCTAGGTACAAGTAAAACGGTACCAATCTTAATGCGAATATGGCTATGGAATGGTTTCAACTCAGACTACAGTCGGAGAAATCCCTAAAGTGTAGAATTCCATCTTCTGATTGATATATGTAAATAAGGGATTAGGTAGATAGAATTTTCATGATTTGGATAAAAGATCAACTCGAAGGAAATGCTACCCTTATCGTCCATCTTGTGACGAAGATACTGAAGACGACGGGAAGTGAACGTAACGCATGTTACAAGGCAAAAAGAGGTTGATCTGGATAGTCCTCATCTGTGTGGTCTTGTTCAGTGCTTCCACAACGACTGTTTTTGCGTATGGCAAAGGTGCAAAAGGCCCAGATGTATACGCAGTTCAAGGGATGTTGAAGTCTCTTGGTTACTACTCGGGACCGATTACAGGCTATTATGGCAATCAAACACAAGCTGGGGTTAAAGCGTTTCAAAGTAGATATGGTTTGCCAGTAACGGGAAATGTTGATGATCAAACCTTACAATCCATCCTGTGGGCTTATGGTAATTTGAAGATTCCCAAGAAGGCGACGCCAACGCCAGTGCCAACACCGGCGCCGGATATACCGAGTCCAACACCTGCACCACAGGTTCCCTCAACGTCAGGATTAACGGTAGAAGAGCAGCAAATGCTGGATCTTGTGAATAAAGAGCGAACGGCTATTGGTCTCGCTGCGCTTACAGCTGATCTAGAGTTGACCAAAACAGCCCGCCTAAAAAGCCAAGATATGGTGGATAACAAATATTTCTCACATGACTCACCAACGTATGGTTCCCCATTCGATATGATGGAGAAATTCGGAATTACGTATAATGCAGCAGGGGAGAACATTGCTTGTAACCAAGGCGTTCAAGCAGCTCATGAAGCTTTAATGAACTCTCCAGGACATAAAGCGAATATACTTAGCAAAGATTACACGCATATTGGTATCGGCATTGTAGATGGCGGGCCGTGTGGTAAAATGTTCACCCAACAGTTTATTGGTAAATAGACAACATAGGAAAAAGGACGTAACGGATGCGTGAGCATTCATTACGTCCTTTTTGTTTCAACGATGCTTATGTGGCAGATACAGGTTTAATTGCTTCGGTCCATTCCGTGTACTTCTGGAGTGCTGCACCTTGCTCAATCGCATGACGGGCCATATAGATGCCTTCTTCAATGGAGCCAGCTTTCTGGGAAATCCACAAACGGACAGCACTGTTGAGTAGTACCATATTTAAGTAGGGGAGTGGAGCATCGCCACGAAGGACAGAAAGTGTGGTCTCTGCTTGCAGTTCAGCCGTCCATTCCTGGGCTGGCACTTCAACCATCAGCTCATAAATTTCAGGATCTACAATGAATAACTCACTTGCCCCGTCTTGGATAAGGTAGGTTCTTGTACGTTTATCGACACCTAAGTCCTCTGAGCCCTCCATACCCTGCACCACAATACCTCGAGAAACACCTAATTCAATGAGCAAATTCGTGATTTTCTCAAAAACAGTGCCGTGAAACACACCAACAGCCATATAAGGAGCTTCTGTAAAACGCAGCAGCTTCTCCGCAGTATTGAACACGGTTCTCAAACCGAGTTCTTTACGAATTTCGCGCAGCTCGCCAAGCGGCTCACACCAGCTTTCGGTCGGTGTGAATAAGAAGCCTGTTCGCGCCGCAGCAGAAACTAATGCTTCACGTGATGCTTCAAGTGCATTTACCCCCATTGCTGTAAGCACATCGGATAAGGTGATGCCCCATTTAGGAGGCATGCTAGGGCTGCCGTGCAAAGTTGTTGGCAATCCGCAGGCTGCGAGTACGAATGCGGTCGGTAATGTTGCGATAAATGTGCGAGTGCGACCATCATAGGGACCGGCACAGTCGATACTTCCAGCCATGGGATAAGTGCTAATACGTTGTCGTAAGGCATGAATAAAGGCTTTGATTTCATCGGGCGATTCCATTTTAATTCGCTCAGCTACAAGAAAAGCGCCGATCTGAGCTTGGGTGGCTGCACCGGTTAGTATGAGTTCGGCTGCTTGAGCCGCTTCTTCATAGGTAAGGTCTCTGGCTCCGCGTTTACCGCGGCCTACTTCTTTTAATAAGGATATCATCGTTTGCGGCCCCCTTTGTTCTGATCCTGTAGTATCTGATATACCTTGACGATGGAGGTTGCGACGTCGACCATACGCTTACGTTCATTCATAGCTTGTTTACGGAGGAAATCATAAGCTTCAGCTTCCGAGATGCCTTTGATTTCGCATAAAATTCGCTTCGCCTGATCAACCCACTTACGTTCTTCAAGCTTGGACAGCAGTTGTTCGCGCTCCTGATGCCACTCGGTTCGTTGGAAATAATGGTTCACACCCAGTATCAACGCACAATGAATTTCTAGTGGGCTCATCGTGGGACCGATCAAGCCATCTATTCCCGCATCCATCTTGCATTCATTAGAAGGAAAAGTTTGCGTATCACACCACCAGAATATGGGAAGACTCCGCTGTGCAAGCAAGCGTATACGCCAATCTGTGACTTGTTCGGGACCTACTGATAATAATACAGCATCGACCTTAGGGATGATAAAGGAAATTTCTTTCATATTAGATGAAGTATAAATGCGGAACCCCAAATCCTTCATGATTTCATCAGGTAAAAATTCTTTTCCTTGCATGTCTTCCGTTCGAACAGCATGTGAGGGCTCAGAGGAGGTAGCTGAGCGAGTTGTCATGAACTCGTCGACCAGAATGAATGATTGCAACATGGGAATACCTCCATCTTGAATAACTTTAACTCATGACAAGTACATGTTAGGTTTTGATCTTAATTCGATCATTATTGGTATTATTATACGGCAATACTATAGCATATGCACCTGAAATTTGTCGATATGCTACTCAAATTCTCTCATAATTTTTTTTGTGTTAAGTTTATTGACATAGAATTAAGTGCATCGTATAATCAAGTTAAGAAATCGGCACAATGATGTGCCACCCGACGAAGGCAACGGCGCCTATCCCCTTACAATTACGTAACTGGATAGGCTTTTTATGTTCAATGTAATGAAAAAATTACATCTATCATGCTGTCCACGAGGAAGTGGCAGCAGTGGCAATGAGGCCGATAAACATCCCATGATTGATAGGGGTATGTTTGTCGGCCTTTTCTGTCAACGTGCAGTCAAGAAAATGGATAGGACAAAAAGAAGGCGAAAAGCCTCACAAAAGGAGAGGGATTGCATGGTAGATCGGAAAAGTTTTATGCAAGTAGGGCACAAAGGGTCTTTGTTCAGTTC
Organism: Paenibacillus allorhizoplanae; assembly: GCF_927798215.1. NCBI lineage: Bacteria > Bacillati > Bacillota > Bacilli > Caryophanales > Paenibacillaceae > Paenibacillus > Paenibacillus allorhizoplanae. The sequence goes on along the minus strand of NZ_CAKMMW010000035.1, from coordinate 6,488 downwards.
ATTCTTGTATTTTGACATGAGCTTCATGGTCTGGGTGCTTCTTGGACCGCTAGCTGTCATCCTAGCCAAAGATTTTGGGTTGGATGCCGCACAAAAAGCTAATTTGGTTGCTTTACCAACTTTAGGGGGGGCGGTCTTACGACTAGTACTTGGCGTACTAACGGATAAAATTGGTCCTAAACTAACAGGACAGATTGGGCTTTCTCTTACCTTAATTCCATTATTCTGGGGATGGCAGTTCGCTAACACGATGGGAGATATGTATTTTGTAGCTCTAATGTTAGGTATTGCAGGAGCAAGCTTTGCTGCAGCACTACCGCTCGCTAGCAGCTGGTACCCGCCACAGTATCAAGGATTAGCAATGGGGATTGCAGGTGCAGGAAATAGCGGGACGATTTTTGCTACCTTGTTTGCAAATCGTTTAGCACAACATTATGGAGACTGGCACGTTGTTTTCGGAATTGCCATGATTCCAATCGCAATAACGCTTGTCATATTTAGTATTTTGGCAAAGGATAGTCCCAATAAACCAGCACCAAAAACGATTGCAGAGTACGGTAAAGTATTGAAACAGAAGGATTCGTGGTTGTTCTGTATTTTCTATAGTGTAACTTTCGGTGGTTTTGTAGGAATGGCATCTTATCTTACGATTTTCTTTAATACACAATATGGGCTTTCTCCTGTGCGTGCTGCAGACTTTACAACTTTATGCGTCATCGGTGGTAGCTTCTTCCGTCCCGTTGGAGGATGGCTTGCAGATAAGATTGGCGGAATTCGTATGTTAATGGTTCTATATGGCGTTGTTGGTTTAATGATGGCAGGTATCTCGACGCTTCCTGCACTTTCTTTGACAACAGTCATGCTCTTCGTTGCAATGATGGCCTTCGGAATGGGGAATGGTTCGGTATTCCAACTCGTGCCACAGCGTTTCAAAGCGGAAATTGGTGTGATGACAGGAATTGTTGGAGCAGCAGGGGGATTAGGTGGTTACTTCTTGCCTAAAATTCTTGGAAACCTGAAATTATCCACGGGTTCTTTCACACCAGGCTTCCTGATTCTCAGTGGAATTGCACTAAGTTGTATCGTCATTATTGCGGTTGTTCAAGGGCAATGGAAACGTACATGGATTGGCGAAGGCGGCAAGGTGAAAGTAGCGTCTTCGAGCATGGATACGATACAGGCTTAACATAAGCAGGAACGCCGCTGATTCTACGTGGTCAGCGGCACATCCAGTAAAGTTTTTGCTCATGCAGCCTGCTCTTCAGGCTGTATGGGCAAAGACGTTACGACTAGCGTCTTTGCAGTTCTTTCGAACAATCGAACTGCTCAAGCTCCATATCCCAAATTAGTCATTTGGGAGCTTTGCTCCTAAATGACCCTTTTTTCTCACAACTCAAATACAATTGAATGCCATAGTAAATGGATGGAAGGATGATCACAATGACAGTCAAAAAAGAGAAGCTAGTCCTGGTCGGAAACGGAATGGCGGGTGTTAATGCCGTTGAACATTTACTAAAACTGGCGCCAGATAAATATGAGGTTACGATTTTCGGTAGTGAACCGCATCCCAACTACAATAGAATCTTGTTGTCCTATGTGCTCTCCGGCGATTCCAAAGTGGAGGATATCGTTATCCACCCTTATGAATGGTATACGAACAATCATATTACCTTATATACGAATCAAACCATCACGGGCATCGACACTCTGGCCCAAACCGTCACGAGCGATAAAGGCCTGAGCGTTTCTTATGATAAATTAATTTTGGCAACAGGTTCTAATCCATTCATGATTCCTATGCCAGGTGCAGACAAAGAAGGCGTCATGGCCTATAGAACGATCCGTGATTGTGAAATCATGATTGAGTCGGCTAAAAAGTACAAGAAAGCAATTGTCATCGGCGGCGGTTTGCTAGGCTTAGAGGCAGCGCGTGGCTTCCTCAATCTCGGTATGAAAGTCGATGTTGTTCATATCGTCGATACGATTATGGAGCGTCAACTTGATCGCACAGCGTCCAAAATGCTGCAAGCTGCTCTTGAAGAGCAAGGCATCAACTTTCTGTTAGAGAAGCAATCGGCAGAAATTGTGGGAGACAAACGGGTAACCGGCCTGAAATTTAAGGATGGCACGATTGCTGAAGCTGATTTAATCGTCATGGCTGTCGGTATTCGACCTAATGTAGCCCTTGCGAAAGAAGCTGGCGTTGAGTGTAATCCAGGCATTATTGTAAATGATTATTTGCAAACGAGTGTTCCGAATGTGTACGCCGTTGGTGAATGTGCGATGCACAGAGGCATCGCTTATGGTCTAGTTGCACCGCTCTATGAGCAAGGTGCCGTACTGGCTAAGCATTTGGCTGGCGTAGAAACAGGCCCGTATGAAGGCTCTATTTTGTACACGAAGCTCAAAGTATCCGGTGTTGATGTATTCTCAGGCGGTCAATTCGTTGAGGCGGAAGGAACCAAAGCAATTCGTATTCACGATGAATTCTCTGGTGTCTACAAGAAAGTCGTTATTAAAGATAATAAAATTATCGGTGCCGTACTCTTTGGTGATACAGCTGACGGTACGCGACTTATGCAAATGATTCGAGAAGAAACAGATATTAGCGGTATGGGGAAAACAGCTATACTAACGGATTCCTCTGGTGGTGGCGGAGCGGCATCCGGAGTTGCAGAGATGAAGGATGACGCGATTATCTGTGGTTGTAACGGTGTAACGAAAGGGACGATTTGTTCCGCCATTAAGGATCAGGGCTTAACGACTGTAGATGAAGTGAAGAATTGTACAACGGCATCCCGTTCCTGTGGAGGCTGTAAGCCATTAGTCAGTGATCTGTTGGCTTTCACCCTAGGGGCTTCTTATGATAAAAACGCTGCGAAAGAAACAATCTGTGGCTGTACAACACACACGCGGGATGAAGTTGTGACGGCTATTCGGGAAAAAGGATTATCCCATGTACGCGAAGTGATGAACGTTCTTGAATGGAAAAATGAAGAGGGCTGCTCCAAATGCCGTCCAGCACTCAATTATTACTTGGGTATGATTAGCCCTGAAACGTATAAAGATGACAGCACATCCCGATTCGTCAATGAGCGTATGCATGCCAATATTCAAAAGGACGGTACGTACTCCGTTGTTCCACGGATTTATGGCGGTGTTACGAACCCGACGGAGCTTAAGCGTATTGCAGAGGTTGCTGAACAATTCAATGTACCGACTGTGAAATTTACGGGAGGACAACGACTCGATTTGCTAGGTGTGAAAAAAGAAGACTTGACCGCCATGTGGGAGGCATTGGATATGCCATCAGGGTATGCCTACGGTAAAGCCTTGCGGACAGTGAAAACATGTGTCGGCGAAACCTTCTGCCGTTTCGGTACAGGGGATGCGATGGGTGTTGGTATCGAGTTGGAGAAACGTTTTGAACGCTTGAATACGCCAGCCAAAGTGAAGCTTGCTGTTTCAGGTTGTCCGCGAAATTGTGCGGAATCCGGAATTAAAGATCTAGGTGTCGTGTCCGTCGATGGCGGCTGGGAGCTGTATGCAGGTGGTAACGGTGGCGTAAAAGTCCGCGTAGGCGATTTGATGAGCACGGTGAAGACCGAAGAAGAGATCATCGAATATACAGAAGCTTATCTGCAATACTACCGCGAAACGGGTAAATACGGCGAGCGTACGAGTGAGTGGGTACACCGTCTAGGAATCGATCATATTCGTGATGTTGTCCAAAATGACCAAGAGCGTAAGCAATTGTGTGAACGCATGGATTTGGCGCTATCCGTGACACAAGATCCATGGAAGCAAGCCATTGATAGCAAGAAAATCCAACGCGATCTATATGAAGTTGTTGAACTGAAATAGAAATAGAGAGATAAACAGGGAGGAGCAGAGAAGATGATAACACAAAATGAGCAAATGATTTGGGTGCAAGCCGTTTCCTATGAGGATTTAGCCTTTAATACAGGGAGGACGATTCGATATCAAGGAGAAGAGGTTGCCTTATTCAAATTGAAAAGTGGTAAGCTTCAAGCGATTCAGAATCGTTGTCCGCATAAGGAGGGCGTTCTTGCCGAAGGCATCGTCTGTGATGACCACGTGTTCTGCCCTATGCATGATCGCAAAATCCATTTGCCTTCTGGTCTTGTGCAAGCACCTGATACGGGTTGCGTGAAAACGTACTTGACTAAAGTGGATGACGGGACCGTTTTTATCGGATTTCCGATCAATGATGAAATGGCTTGTTAGCCCTTATATAACTCTTATATACCTATAAAGAGAGCTTGATCTGCGGGGGTGGGAGCGTTGAGAACAGCACTGGTCACATTATCGGATGAACAGCCCTCCTCCCATTGTTGCTTTTGCAGTATGCAGTGTGGATTGGAGATACTACCCAGTGATAAGACAGAAGGTTTAACGATTAAGCCGAGCGCGAATTTCCCAGTCGCAACAGGCCGATTATGTCAAAAAGGTTTGAATGCTTTGGAGCATGTCGTTCATTCGGAACGAATTCTGGAGCCGCTTCATAGGGAAGCCGCAAGAGTAGGCCAATGGCAGCCGGTTTCCTGGGCTCATGCGTATTCAGATATTGCGAAGAGGATTACATCGTTGCAGGCTGAACATGGGCGTGATGCGATTGGCGTCTATGGCGGCGGATCGTTGACGAATGAAGTAAGTTACTTACTTGGTAAGTTTACGCGTGTGGCGCTTAGGTCCAAATATATCGATTATAACGGTCGTTATTGTATGTCATCGGCTGCGGCTGCGAGTAATAAAGCTTTCGGTATTGATCGTGGGATGACGATGCCTTTATCGGAAATTCCTAATGCGAAATATATCATTCTAGCGGGCACGAATATTGCGGAGTGCCAGCCTACGATGATGCCTTATCTATTAGAAGCAAAGAAAAAAGGCGCCGTTATTGTGACCATTGATCCGCGCAATACGATGACCTCCAAGACGGCAGATATTCATGTGAGACTTCAACCTGGTTTCGACTCCGTTTTCATCAATGGGCTACTTCATGTCATGATTGCCGAAAACCTCATTGATCAGAAGTTCGTTCAATCACGTACATCTGGTTTCGAACAAGTGAAAGAAGCAGTCAAATCGTTCACACCAGCTCGCGTTGAATATTTAACTGGCGTACTTGAAGCGGTGATTCGTACAATTGCACGCGGTTTTGCGAAGGCAGAGACGGGGATCGTGTTAACGGCAAGAGGTTTGGAGCAACAAGTGAATGGGGTTGAGAATACACTCAATTACATTAACCTGACACTGCTCACGGGTAAAATAGGGCGTTCGGGCTGCGGCTATGGCGCTGTGACTGGTCAAGCAAACGGCCAAGGTGGTCGTGAGCATGGGCAAAAAGCCGACCAGCTCCCAGGCTACCGCTTGATCGAAGATCCTGCAGCGCGTGAACATGTGGCGAAAGTATGGGGCATCGAACCAAGTGAGCTGCCGGGTAAAGGTGTTTCCGCCTATGAATTGCTGCAGAAAATCGATGAAGGTGAAATTAAAGCATTAATCGTACTGGGTTCTAATCCACTAGTTTCTAGTCCGAATAATAAGATGGTAGAGCGTGCCTTACAAAAGCTAGAGTTACTCGTGGTCGTAGATATGTTCGAGACCGAAACGGCACGGTATGCGCATTATTTGTTGCCTGGTTCATCCTTTGCTGAAGCGGAGGGGACTATGACCAACCTGGAGGGGCGAGTGTTCCATCGCAGGAAAGCCATGGAGCTACCGGGAAATTGCAAGCTCGACTATCACATTATCAGCGAACTGGCTGACGCGTTAGGACGAGGCGCCTACTTTCAATATGCGGGTATTGAAGACGTATTTCGTGAACTAGCCGCAGCTACCGCAGGTGGCAAGGCCGATTATAGCGGCATCACTTATGAACGTTTGCAAAAAGAGAAAGGGATCTTCTGGCCTTGTGGCTCAGCTGACCATCCGGGAACACCGCAATTATTCCAAGATCGTTTTCATCATGCGGATGGGAAAGCCCTATTATTCGGCATACAGCCGAAAATGCCTGCAGAGCCGATTGATAGCGACTTTCCGTTCGTGCTAACAACGGGCCGTCTTGCCAATCATTATCTAAGCGGTGCCCAGACGCGCCGAACCGAAGCTCTCAATAAGAAGGCACCTGTTCCGGTTGCCGAAATTCATCCGTCCTTGGCCAAACGAATCGGCCTAAGCGTGGAACAAAAAATCCGGATCACAAGCCGGCGTGGCTCCCTTGTTTTTCAAGTCAAAGTCACAGAGGGAATTCAACCTCGCACCGTCTTCGTTCCTTTCCATTGGGGCGACGAGCATTCGATCAACGTGTTGACGAATGATGCCTTGGATCCAACGAGTCGGATGCCGGAGTTTAAGATTTGCGCAGTGAAAGTTGAGCGAGTGGATTGAAATAGAGCGCCCCAGTTGGAATTCAACTGGGGTGTTTGCTTGGGTTAACAACCCGTACCCCGTACCCCGTACCC
>NZ_CAKMMW010000034.1:0-57415 GCF_927798215.1 Paenibacillus allorhizoplanae | reverse complement strand
TAGGTTACCTTTCACCAGTTCAATATGAAGAAAACTACTACAAAGAAGTTAGTTAATTCTCTTAATAGGTGTCTACTTTCTTGACAGAGGTCCAAACATACAGCTATTTACGAGAAATTTCTTCGAAAACTCGATATAACTGTAGAATATGTAGTTAAAACTACCTCTTTAGTTTAGATGGGGTAAAATGGTTACAATTAGCTGTAGGTTCTCCATCTATTACGCGTTTGATCGAATAATCCCGAAATATAACTGTATAAAATCCATCTATTTGATACTTTTACGTCTACAGTTACTCCCTCTCCACTCGCCACCAACACATCAACACGCTTATTTGGTAAGAAAAACCCGCTCCATGAGCGGGTTTTTCCATCATTTAGAATCTTTTTGGTTTTTCGGGTCCTTTGGGTCCTTAGGCTCTTTAGGATCTTTAGGATCTTTAGGATCTTTAGGATCTTTTGGATCTTTTGGATCTTTCGGTTTCTTATCGTGATGCTTGTCCGTATAATCGACTTTAGGCGCTTGCAAACCGCCTGCCAGAACGGTCTCTCTGATGTCTTCACCGAGGTAGAAGCTTAAATGCGGCGGCTGATTGTACGCCGTGTTCTGCCATGCGATTCCGTTTCTGTAAACCGGGTCATGCATAAGCGTATACATCCGGTACTCCGTAGGAATCGTCGTGCTGAAGATTCTCAGTTCCGAGCTGTCTGTTGTAGGTAAAAGAACTTCCTCACGCCAATCACCTAGGATGTCGGCCTGTAAAGTCGGAGTCGCCTTTGTTCCATTATTGCTGACTACGCCTGCAAAGCTTTTCAAAAGCTCAGCTTTCTTCGTAGTTGGATTAAACTTTGAAATTGATGTATTATCCAGCAACTCATTCAATAAATCCCCATCCCAGAGAAGAGAGAAGTTCACAGATACGCCTGCCGTTCTAAAGCTATCAGCTTCAACCTTACCCTGCACGTTGTAGATGCCTCCGCCCGACGCTGGCGTTGTCCCTCCTGTCCCCCAGAACTCAAAACCAGGGCTTGCGGTAATATTTGCCGCTAAGCCACGTCCTGTATCCACGTAACCATTATAGGACATCAGTGTTTCCCCTGTTGCAGCATCATGGAGCTCTACCGATGCTACAGAAGGGACTTCATGTACGGCCATCACCTGCAAACCTTCACGAGCTGGATCAAATGCCCCTACATGAAGCGCGTCGCCATGCGAGCCTTGTTCACGCTGCATCTCGCCATCCATTTCATAGAGAATGCTGCCGTCCTGATCCAGGGTCAACGATCCTGCAATAATTTCGTCAAAACCATCATTATCAACATCCGCCGTGGCCAGATTGTGGAAGCCTAGGCCTGCCCCTCTACCCGCTTGGGCGGAGTCGAAGGTCCACTCTTCTTTGAGCTTGCCATGCACTAAGCTATAAGCCACATACGTAGTCCGTTCATAATAACCTCTGCCATAGATGGCGCTTGGCTTCTTACCATCCAAATAAGCTAATCCTGCAAGGAAACGGTCAGAACGGTTATGCCAAGTGTCTCCCCATGAAGCCACATCCCCCAGCGGGAATGCATAATCAATGGTGTCGATCTCCTTACCCGTTTCGCCCTTGAAAACGGAAATGTACTCCGGCCCCCCGAAAATATGGCCGAACTCATTTACCCATTTGCCATTATCTGCCGCATTACCAATGACACTGATCACCTTGCTGCTATCAAATTTGCCATCTGTAACCCCATAGACGGTCGTTGCATCTGCCGTTTTAATGAGGAATTCGCTTTTGCCATCCCCATCATAATCGGCAATGATAAATTGATGATAATGCGCTCCTGATGTGAGGTTAAGCCCCATATTCATCCGCCACAATAAGGTGCCGTCCATTTTATAAGCATCAAAAATTGTCGGCCCCGTCATCGCGTTCTGTGAACTGTCGATAGCGTTAGATGGGTACCATTTCACAACGACCTCATACTCGCCGTCTCCATCCAAATCCCCTACACCAGCGTCATTGACACTATAGGTGTAGCTGCCTGTTGCCGTAGTTCCTCCTTCAGGCTTTTGCATCGGAATCGAGAGATAATCGTTAGCTGCTGCCGATGTTTCCTCTCTATCCTTATCTGGCTTTCCATTGACAACTGTCTCTACTTCATAGGTGTCCCCAGCGGCACCAGCCGTGTCCGCAAAATTGGTCACAGACAATGGTGACGTATTCAGCTTTTGCCCATTGCGGTAAATATTGAACTTCACATCGCGGTCATACTCATCTGCTAGCAGACGCCAGCTTACGAATATGCCTTCATTTGATTGTAAAGCGATAACGCCTCTGTCCAGCCACTCTGTCTGTCTTGCTGTATCTGGCGGTGTAAGACGGTTGTATACATATTGGGTTGCATATCGGCCAAAACCGTTCTCCAGACTCGCAGGAACCGCTAGTTCACCCTTAAACGTGTATACGCCCGCTTCATGGGGATTCCAAGCCTTGCCAACGTTAACCCACGAACTTACAGGTACATTTACCTTACTATTATTGGCTAGGGTGACGCTAACGGATTGCGGTAGACCAATGGAGTGGATATCCGACGTAGTTTGATCTACATATACTGTATGATAGGATAATTTATCCACCTTCGTAATACGATTTTCTGGAATCGGCATATGATACACACCGAAGTTATCAAGGTAAGTCGTCCAGGCAATATTATTGCCAGATGTCCGCATGCCCACCAATTTAACCGAAGCGACTGAACCGTCAAAAGCTACACCATTCAGCGAGGACGTGAATTCTTGACTTGTACCCGCAGCTTTGTCAGTTAGCTTGAATTTGACGACCTCATTTTCCACATCAAGATTAATCCCTACCTTATACCACGCTTGCGGATTCGTAATACCCGTACTTGCGGCAGGCTGCTTTCCTGCAAAATACTGCAAAGGGGCATTATTCGTATTATTTAGCGTAAATACCGTATTGCCAGTACTATCGAGGATCCTAAACTCGCCGCCGTTTTCACTAGGATTGCTAGCTGCTTTATCATTCACCTTACCAGGATACCAATCAAAATCAACGAGAATTTGGCTGCCTTTAACCGAAGTACCGAAGGTCTTGGTCGCTACGCGCCCCCCGCTTTGGTTCGTTTGAGTAAACTGCAGCATCGGGGTGTTATTCCCCATCACTTCATATGTATTAATCGATACCGTAGCATTCGCTGTTACAAATCCCCAATTAACGGGGTCTGGCGCGACCGTATCACCGAAATCACTATAATAAACGCTATCGAGTTCGACCCCATTGTTACCAACAGCGGCAGACGCCATCAACCCGTTCGGTATTAAGAGAGCGCTTGCAATAAGTAACGAAACGATTTTTCTCCATTGTCTGTTAGTTCGCATTGTTATTTTCACTCCTTCTGTTCGAGCTATGAGAGGATTGTGCATGCTCTCGGTAATTCCTCATCGTGCAAGGTTTTGCATATCCTAAGAATCACTTGCTGTCTTCGGTCAGAACTACTCCTTCTTCCCCTCCCCGCCAAATAGAATCTATAACGATGACCCATATAGCTCATACCTGTTGGTACGATTGGCCCGTGTACTAACTGTAAAACTTGACTGGCTAAGCCGTCTATTAGACATTTTTTCAGAAATGAAATTCTCTTGTAAGAAACCATTTAGCAGTTATATGACATTTTTGACTAAACTTCTCTTTTCTTGATCTCGTATGTAAAAAGGTGATAAAAGCACGAAAAAATAGACCTCCTTGGCCATTTCGTGGCAGGTGAGGTCTATTGCTCAGTAATCGCTAGCGACTACTTTGTATTCGTAAGCTCGATCATCTTACCTTGTGACTCCTTGAATATACGTACCAGGGATTGCACCTTATCAAACTCATAATCTCCAGGACCATAGTTATCCATGAACATTTTCTTCAACAAATCTGCGTAAAAGGTAACTCTTTGCTCAAGCACATCATGCTCGATCTGGATAATTTCCTCAATGGAATGATTGCCAATGAATTCTTCTGTCTTATCAATAGGATCTTCCCATCTGCCCCCTCTACGCTCAGCAGGATTAGATTCCTCAGAGCCTCTCGAAGGCTCCAATTCGATTGATGTTCGTAAACTCGACAAAGCAATATTTTCTTTCGCCAGCATGATTTGAAAATATTTATTTTTGAATAAATCAATAATGACGAGTTTGCATAACTCTCGGTTTTGAAGGAGCATTCCGTCGAAGGGGTGGATGGTCCAGTACCCATTTTTCAGAAAAAGATTTAACTTGAACAGTTCGCTGCCATAGATATATTCGATGTTAATATTAGAATCTGACATGATTTCAAAAGAAAATTCTAACATAGCCTAACCTCCTGCAACGACAACCTCATTGAGCTTCGATTATTGGTTTTTACTTGCTCGCTCTGACCCAACTTAAACCCCAGTCATAGGCCTTATCTAACTCTTGATGTCCCTGAAAGTGCCTTACGATTCGCTCAATACTTAACGTTTCATCCTTCACATTCTGAATTAAAGCGATGGCACACATCGGGAGATCATTGTCGTGCTCATCGAGATTAACAACGATGTCAGGTCCGCCATTTTGCTTCATCGTGACAATGGCATCCGCCTCTGACCATTTCGACACACCCTCGTAAATGAAGGTGAAAATCAGTATCCGCTTGAAATTGGCAAGCTTCGTTCCATTAATTCGAATGTTCTCTCCGGTTTTAACTGAACCTGTTCGATCATCCCCATCAAGAGCGATATAAGGTTCACGCGTAAGCGATCCAAATGAATTGCCTAGCGCCTGAATTAACCCTTTTCTGCCATCTTTAAGTTCGAATAGACAAGCTAAATCAAGATCGATCCCGCTAGATGATTCCCCCCAGAAGCCACGGTTGCTTGCCGGTTGTTGATTCCAGTTCAGGTTGATTAAGATTTCCCCTAGACCGCCCGATTTCTTCTCGAGGTTGATCTTATCTCCCTTTTTGGTTAATACAATTTTGGAAAGATTAATTTGTGGTCCCTTTTCCGGTATCGGTTTGGGTTTCGGCGGCGCGATCTGAATTTCTGGAGCTTTCAACGTTGGCTGCTCAATATCTACAACAACACCATAGCTCGCGCACAGTGCCTTAAGGCCTCCAGCGTATCCAGCACCGATCGCACTAAACTTCCACTCACCGTTGTATCTATATAATTCTCCTATAACAATAGCCGATTCTACGGAGAACTGATTGCCCAAGTCATAACGAAGTATTTCTTGCCCTGATGCTTGATTCACGAAACGAAGATAGACGCTGCTGACCCCACTGAAGTTTTGACGCCTCGCTTCACTTTCATAGATCGTAAGTGTAAAAGCAATCCGATCAACGTCAGTCAACACTCGTTTCAGATCGATATTCAGTTGTCTTTCATTTGCCTGCTTCTCGATATATGTTATAAAACTATTGCTTGGATTACCGTAAAAGATAAGATCTTCATCACTACGAACCTTACTGTTCTGTGCAAGTAAAAAGGCCGAAGTATCGAGCTCAATTTGATTGGGAGCCTGCCAACCGATAAAGACAGTCAGATTGGTAAGCGATGCATGCACTTTCGTTACATCTACCTTTTGTCCTTTGATTACAGCAACGACGGTCATGTTGACTTCACCCTTCTTTGTAAAAGATGTAAACATAAAGGTGGCAACCAGAAGGCAACCACCTTATACAAGCCAACCTCTAGCTCAAGCCATAGTTCGTAACTAGCGCAGCCAACCCACCTGCGAAACCACTGCCTACCGCTTGGAATTTCCAATCACTTCCATGACGATAAAACTCACAGAAGACGACTGCTGTTTCAATGGAGAAATCTTCACCTAAATCGTAACGAAGAATCTCATTCTTATTCGCATCATTCACTACCCTTACGAAGGCATGACTGACTTGTCCAAAATTTTGACCGCGTTGTTGTGCATCATGTATCGTAACCGTAATGCCGATTCGACTGATAGCTGCTGGTACTTTAGCGAAATCGATCATGATTTTTTCATCATCACCATCACCTTCACCCGTACGGTTGTCTCCCGTGTGAACAACAGCACCGTCATAAGCCTTAAGGTTATTATAAAAAACAAAATCTGCTGCTGACTTGGCTTTACCATCTTCATGAAGAAGAAACGCGGAGGCATCAAGATCGAAATCTCCACCGCCATTATATTTATTGGTATCCCAGCCAAGTCCTACGATGATTTTGGTTAGACCTGGGTTGGTTTTGGTTAGGTCAATGCGTTGACCTTTGGATAAATCAATCGACATGGTTATCTCACCTTTCGGATCAAATAATGGGTATTACCTCATCGGTTCCTAAAAACTAGTATATAGGTTTGTGTGTAGGGATCGCAATGATTGCACTTCTAAAATCACCGAAAGAGGTAGAAAAAAATACCAAACGGTCGAAAATTAAGTTTTTCACCCCGCTCCATTAAAAGTTGTTTTATATCAGGGTATTTGGGGTAAGTAATCATATGCCACAGTCGCCTGAGCGGCTTGCTAACACTCAACTTTCCAGGAGGGATTACCATGAGCAAACATATTATCGGCGTATTCAACACGGAAGAAGAAGCGATTCGCGTTATCAACCAATTGAAGGCAGAGGGATATCGCTCGGAGGAACTCTCAGTAGTGGGCCGCGATCGCGGTGATCTGGACCACATCGAAGAAGCGACCGCGACCAAAGCGGAAGAAGGCCTTGCAACAGGCGCTGCGACAGGCGGCGTACTGGGCGGGGTGACGGGGCTGCTCGTGAGCATCGGCGCTTTGGCGATTCCCGGTCTGGGTCCCATCCTTGTAGCAGGTCCAATCGTTGCGACCCTAACAGGTGCAGCTGTCGGGGCAAGTGCAGGCGGACTGGTCGGCGGACTGATCGGACTCGGTATCCCCGAGAAAGACGCGATGCTTTATGACGAATATGTTCAAAATGGCAAAGTGCTCGTTCTCGTAGACGGCGACAGCGAACGCGCCAATCTGGCGTATCGGATTTTCCGCGACCACAAGTCGCTCAATGCGGATACGTACAATCCGGACTACGGGTACGTAAACAGCATAGGCGGCGCCAACAGCCGCTATCGCAATAACTTGTAAAGCAGGCGCTGTGCCATGCTTACAGCATGACATATACTCAGATTAGACATGCAAGCCGTCCACTTATCCTGAAGGATGAGTTGGCGGCTTTTTGATCGGATAGCGGTGGGTCAGCTGAACTTGTTACGCGGGTGTACTCCATTCGCTCGTTGGCGATGTCGACGGCCCGCGCTTGTATTTCAAGGCTAGAAGAATTGTCTCATATGATAGATTCATAGGTAAGAAAGAATAGAAAAGTGTACCTAATATTTATATGGAATAGTATCTCCGCTTGAACCAGCAGCATCTAACGAAGTACCTCCTTCTTTTCTCTGAACATGATAATAAGTAATTCTTTCACCACTTGTACCTGTCTTATGCCATTTTTCAATAAGTTTAACCCTATAATCTCCGCTGCCTATCTTCTCAACATCTGTGGACCGAGTCACCACATAATCATCCTTTATTGTTTCAATGACTTTATTTAACTCATCTGGAAAAAGAGAGTTATACGTTCCCTTGGATGACACGGCAAACTGAGCAGCTTGATTCGCCGTGAACTTAGCATCTTCTTGCTTCCAATATGGGTGATACAGAATAAAGCTAAATAACGCAAAACATATTGGTAAAAGTGAAGCGATAACTAGTGTTTTTCTTGCTTGAAGGATTTTTTTATACGTTTCATCAACAATGAAAAAAAGTAAAGAAACAGCTCCTCCAAATACTAATGACCTTACATTCATAAACACTAAACCACCTATTGCACCAAAAAGTATATGTAAGAATCCTGAAAACAACCTCATTATCCTCACATTAGCTTTATTGAGTAAACTTTCTATTAACATCGAAACACCAATCCCATATACAAATACAATTGCAAAGGTATAAAGAGAGTAGATGAACATTCCCAACCAAATATTCGCAAGGTACCCAAACGTATCATTTTGCAATTCATTATAACCATCTAGAGATGAGAGAAATAATACGAAATAACTTGAAGAAAAAAAGGCGGAAAGCACTTTTCTTTTTAACAAAAAAAACTCCCCCTTCCCATTTTCAACGTATACAAATGAAAATTAGTAATGCCCCGACCGAATTTTATCTGGATTAATAACGAAATATACATGTTGAAAATGCGAACCCTGAGATTCCATTTGCAGCATCAGCAAAGAAACTGGCGTCTCTTTCTCATAAAACACCACAGCTGGTTGCCCGTTCAAGATAGTCATTTTATACGTCAAATGCGTATACCGTTTGGCGGAAACCCCAACCAAAAAAGACACCACACGTTCCCTGCCATAAATCGGATTGATTGCTGTGCTAACTTTCCCGCCTCCATCGGATACCAGAATTGAAGTGTCGGTCAATAATCGAACTAATGTGTGCGAATCTCCTCTTTGAAACGCAGTCACAAACTGTTCCACGAGCGCCGCCTGCTGCCCTTGGCTGACTGGTGTTTTTAAGCGCTCCGGGTCCAGTTTCCTTTTAGCACGACTATAGATTTTACGGCAGTTAGCCTCCGATTTGTCCAACAGCTGAGCGATCTCTGCATACGGATAATCATAAGCCTCCCGCATCACGATAATCGCTCTTTCCAGCGGCTCCAACTGCTCAAGCATAATCATAAAGGCATAGGACAACGACTCACGTTGCTCCGCCAACTGATTCGGCTGCTGCCAAACTTCGGAACTTGGTTCTGGTAACCATGTTCCGGGGTATACCTCCCTTTTCTTCCTAGCTGATTGCAATATATGCTCCGCCAACTGATTCGGCTGCTGCCAAACTTCGGAACTTGGTTCTGGTAACCATGTTCCGGGGTATACCTCCCTTTTCTTCCTAGCTGATTGCAATATATTTAGGCACCTATTCGTCGTAGCACGTGTCAGATACGTCTTCACATGCTCAATCCGATCCAGCTTGTCATGAACATCCAAGAACAGTTCCTGAACAACGTCTTCCGCATCCGAAACTGACCCCAGCATATGGTACGCCACGGATTTCAGATATGAATAATAGGTGGTATAGACCGTTTGAAAATGTATGGTCACAAAATTCCCCTTTCTGATAGGCAGGTTCATCAAATATATGCAAATACGTCAAGGCGGATGTTATTAACGATTTTTTGTCACGAAAAGTTACCTTCAATTGTCTAGATCACGTTAACCAAAATGATAAGAAAAGAGGAGATTATGATGAGTACCCGATTCGATTATTACAAAGCTTGTCCTGAAGCAACAGAAACGATGTTAAAGCTAGAAGAGTTCGTAAAAAGTAATGGACTGGATGCCAAGTTATACGAGTTGATTAAGTTGAGGTCGTCTCAAATCAATGGCTGTTCTTACTGTATTGACTCTCATACGAGAGACTTAAAGAAACTAGGCGAGACCGACCAGCGTCTCTATTTGCTTTCAGTATGGAGAGAGGTCCCTTTTTATACCGAGAAAGAATGTGCTGTGTTGGCGTTAACCGAAGCAGTGACCCTAATTGCAGATGCAGGAGTACCAGATGAGGTGTATGAACAAGTGAGGAAAGAATTTGATGAGCGTCAATTCATGGTGCTGCTTATGGCCATCAACACCATTAATAGTTGGAATCGAATTGGAATCGCTACACGCTTACTGCCAAGCCGCAAATAGAGGTTATGAATAGGATGATGTGAATGAGGTACAGATGCCATCTCCTGCTTACAATCTATCATAACACTGATTTACAAATTTAGGATAATGGTTGTATCAAAGGCTGCCCTAGCGCTACATGTCAATGCGTTCTCCGTGCTCCGTGCACGCGCCACCACACAAAATAAAAGACACCCGCAAGGGTGTCTCTTGTTTTTGACCATCTATCTCCATACCGTAATTCAGATCTCCGATTGCTACTTCAAACGAGGATAACGAAACTTCTACTGCTCCGCTTAAGGACACTCCTGCTCCTAAGTCGTGCTCTTCTCTGTACAATTCGACCCTTAACCAGGAAACCCCCCGCTCAATGAGTGGGGGGTTGGTATGGAGGTGGCCCGTGACTAAGCAACTCCAGAACGAGCCGCAGCGTGATGCTGAGGTCGTTTGCGTTCTTTCTAGCCCCTACCCCAAAATTACTAAATGAATATCATTCTATCTTTCTGCTCTCTTATTCAATACAGCATAAGTCCATCCAGCTAAAGCAGCTCCAACGAATGGGGCGATAATGAACACCCAGACTTGAGAAAGCGCCGTGCCACCTAGCCAAATCGCCGGTCCAATACTTCTTGCCGGATTAACGGACGTCCCTGTTAAACCAATGCCTAAAATATGTACAAATGCAAGTGTTAAGCCAATAACAAGGCCAGCTACTGCGCTGTTTGAATCTTTAGATGTAACTCCAAAAATCGTATATATAAATACAAAAGTTAGAATAACTTCTACAATGATGGCCATGAATGCTGTAATGCCTATGCCATACCCCGCTCCAAAACCATTTTGTCCTAGACCCGTCACAGCCTTACCAGTTGAATGAATAATTGCATAGAGTACACCCGATCCCGCAAGTGCTCCGGTAACTTGAGCTACGACATAACCGACAAAATCCTTGCCCGATAACTTCCCGCTCAATAGCATAGCAAAGGACACCGCAGGATTAATGTGACAGCCGGACACTGGGAAATGGATAAACCAAATGCAAACGCGATTCCTAGATATCCCAGCTGTCCCCCCGCTGTTGCCGCACTACCGCACCCGAATAGAACCAACACCAACGTACCAATGAACTCTGCTGTTTATTTTCTCATTGATGTGCTCATACAACTACCTCCTCATTATTGTCTTCATCAAACATAGGTCTCAACAGAATCTCTATGTACCTTTTAAAAAAGTTATGTATTATAAATTTCTCCGGTGGAAATGCGGATAAAAAAGACTATACAGTAGGTCAGGATACCTATAAAATAAATTGGTATTTCAATCATACTAATAAAAAGCTAGTAAATAGAAAGGGAGTCCATGGTTATGTATCTGAGTAAAAAATGTATGGGGGGCTTTTTTTCCTTACTATTGTTTATCGTTTCTATATTACCTGCTTCAGTCGGGGCAGCCTCCGCATTTATAGAAGATAGCAATTTAGAAACAGCTATACGTGAGGCATTAATAAAGCCTACTGGGGAGCTCTATCCGAAGGATTTAGAGAAATTGACATCGTTGTACCCGCAAGGAGAGAAAATTACAAGTTTAAAGGGCCTAGAATATGCAGTAAACCTAACTTCACTTTATCTACCTAATCATAAAATAACCGATATTAGCTCAATTGGATCCTTGGTTAATTTGACCTTTCTAGCATTAGACCGCAATCAAATCTCGGACATTACACCGCTGAGATCATTAACGAAACTTAAAAAACTTGTGATTTCCAACAATGCGATTAAAGATCTTTCACCGCTGAGAGGGAAGACTCAGTTAACAGACCTATTGATCGGAAACAATCAAATTAATGACCTTACGCCGCTATCCGAACTGCCGTTAACATGGCTGATCGCAGAGTCCAATCAAATTTCAAATATAGATGCTATAGCAGGAATTACCACTTTGCAGCATGTCTATTTAGGAAATAATAAGATTCAGGACATTCCTTTACTGGAAAAGTCGGATCGTTTAAAAACTGTTTCTCTTGAACAAAATCCAGTGTCATCCTATGCTCAAGCATATTTAGCCAAATTAAAAAGTAAAGGGATTGCTGTGAAATGGACAGCTACAGTAGAACAAGCCCCTGAATCATCGATGAACGAACGAATTATTGAGGATGAAACATTAGAGAGATTAATCAAAACAAAGTTAGAGAAAGCACCTGGTGAAACTTTAACAAAGCAAGATTTAAGCAGTTTAATCGAAATAAAAAGTACCCAAGACGGAAGTATTAAGAGCTTAAAAGGACTTGAGTTCGCAACTAATTTAAAATCTCTATCTCTGCGAAATCAGCAAATTCGTAATCTAGAACCACTAAGGAACGCAAAAAAACTCTATCATTTAAACCTAGAGAACAATTATATTACAGACATTAGCCCTTTAGAAAACATGAGTAAAATGGAAATACTGTCTTTACCCAATAATAATATTCAACAGATTGACTCGATTAAAACCATGCCCCAACTGCATTTGCTCGACCTGAGCAACAATATCATAACAGATATTTCACCGATTGGTGGACGTAGTCAAATCAGCGAGATCAAACTATCCATAAATCCAATTCAGGATATTACACCTTTAAAAACTGTCCGAAATACGGTTAATAATGTGGGGATATCCCTGTATAACACTAAAGTCACAGATCTGACTCCGTTACTGGATAATTCAACCATATCTTCATTGCTACTCCCATCCAATCCAGAATTATCGAAACAATCGGGGAAGGTAATTGAAGAGATAAAGAACAGAAATGTTATCGTGTATCAAGGGGAATTCGATGACAAGGAGTTAGCGGCATTTCAAAACAAGATTCGCATTAAGATCAATGGCAAAGTTCAACAATTTGAGCAAGCGCCAATTATTATCAATGGAACAACACTCGTGCCATTCAGAGGTATTCTTGAAGCATTGAAAGCTGAGGTTCAATGGGACGATGCCAGCAAGTCTATACGAGCCACGAAGAATGGAATTATCATTACACTCCAAATCGGTTCTAACCAGGCTAAGGTTAACGACGTTCCTATAACCTTGGAAGCCGCGCCAAGGATTGTAAATGGCAACACGCTTGTACCCGCTCGATTCATCAGTGAGGCTCTTCAAGCAAAAGTGGGTTGGGTAAGTGAATATCGTATTGTAGATATTGTTTCGGAGTAAGGGAGTATTGAAATGTCCATCTAACTTTCTGACGAAGCTCACTCGCAGATGACTATCCTAGCGGTACATTTCAATGCCGTGCTCCCTACGCTCACGCTCCGGTCCGCGCGGGCGAACCCTCGAGGGGTTCAACTCCCTGCTCACACCACCATAAAAACAAAAGACACCCGAAAGGGTGTCTTTTGTTTTTGTATGGAGGTGAGGGGAGTATTGAAATGTCCATCTAACTTACTAACGAAGCCTACTCACCGATGACTATCCTAGCGGTACATTTCAATGCCGTGCTCCCTACGCTCACGCTCCGGTCCGCGCGGGCGAACCCTCGAGGGTTCAACTCCCTGCTTACACCACCACAAGAACAAAAGACACCCGATAGGGTGTCTCTTGTTTTTGTATGGAGGTGAGGGGAGTCGAACCCCTGTCCGAAAATATTGCCACACAGGCATCTACGGGTGTAGTCACAGTTTTGATGTCACCCGAGCATCGCCCCGTAACCGGCTATGCGTTGGGTCAGCCTGATTGTCTTCCTACGTCCGACCCCAGGCGGAGACCAAACGTCGTATCCCACTATAGTTGAGCCCCTATCCCAGTCACATGGGCGATGCTGAGTAGAAGCACGCTAACAGGTTATTAAGCTGCTAAAGCGTAGTTGTTTTGTGTTTTGCCATTTAATAGGCTTTAGCGTTTTATAGTGGACGCGGCCCCACTACCCGCAACCCGCGCTCAAACTATCCCCGTCGAATCCAAGAACACCCCCGGATTGCCTTCGTAACCGTCAGAGACGGTGAAGGTTAAAAGGACAAGCTGTAGAGCCAAGTTACACTTGAAATCTCTTCGTTACAATTACTAGTATACCATAAGCTGACGAAATATGAACACTAGGTTCATGGAAGACAAGGAGTTACCTTCCAATACATCCAAGCTATCTAGCAATCTTCTGCTTCTCACGCAATGCGCGTTGAATATCGCGTTGTGCATCTTTCTTGGCAGCAGACTCACGCTTGTCGTATTGTTTCTTCCCTTTACCAATGCCAATAAGAAGCTTCGCGTAGCCATTTCTGATATACACCTTCAGTGGAACGACGGTATAGCCTTCTTGCTTAGCCTGGCCTAGTATCTTGGCAATTTGCACTTTCTTCAACAACAGCTTCCGCGTCCGTGTAGGATCTTCCGGATTGCTGCGGTTCCCTTGTTCGAAAGGGCTAATATGCATATTGTGTACAAAAGCTTCGCCGTTCCGAATCGTCGAAAAGCTGTCGCCAATGTTGGCTTTACCTGCCCGTAAGGATTTGATCTCCGTGCCGGTCAGGACAAGACCGCATTCATACGTATCTTCAATGAAATAATCGTGTGAAGCCTTTTTATTCTGAGCGAGTAGTTTGCCATCAGCCTTTTTAGTTGCCACGTGAGATCCTCCTCCCGCACGCTAAAATGCAGGTAAATCTTGCTACAATGTGCAACCTATTGTAGCAAGATCAAGCCCGAAAAGCAAGAAGCGGCGACTATCTCCGCCGCTTCTTGCTACCATCGCCGTCGTCGCTCCGGCGACGACCGCCCTTGGCGAGCGCATTCACGCCGCTCGCCCAATCCATGCCGCTGCGCTCCGCAGCAGCGCCACCGCCACCGCCCGCTTGGACTTCGCCCCCAAGCGAAACCCCACGGCCACGCTCGCCGCTGCGGCCAACACCACTGTCAGTCCGCCCTGCGCCGACTGACTGCAACCGCTGGCGCAAGCTGCCGCCTTCGCTAATCTTACCGCCTTTTTCGCGCTTATCGCTCCAAGGCTTACTACCACCCTTGCCGCGGCGCGTTTTCCCTTGGCCTTCTCCCACGCCAATACCAGCAATGTGCTCTGCTTTGCCATCTCCACTTCCAGCAGGGCCCTCAGCTCTTCCTTGACCTTGATCTTTCCTTCCTTGGCCTTGGCTTTGACCTTCGCCTTGCCCTTGACCATTTCCTTGCCACTGGCCCTGACCTTGGCCGGCCTTACCTCTAGATCTTCTACGACCTTTACCTGTTCCGACTGTGCCTTCTGTAACACCAGCGCCTTCGGCAGCCCCGCGAGCAGCCATTTCAATCCGTCGAGCAGCACCACTATCGGCACGCCCACGCTTCTTCCCTTGACCTGCCCCTGACGAGTCTCCGCGTTTCCCTGGATTTCCGGTTGTTTGGTTCCCAGAAGCATCACCCTGATTCGTAGTTCCGCCTTGCCCAACCACAGGTTGCGCCTTCGCAAAACCACCTTTACCTTTGTACCCGCCTTTACCCTTTTCAGGTCTCCCGTTCGTTCCGCCTTTACCTTTATCGGATCTGCCGTTATCCGACTTACCACGGAAACCTTTAAATCCGCCTGCGCCTTTGAACTTGCCTCCACCACCGCCGCCGCGGTTAAACGCACCCTCTTTGCGAGGCTTCATATCCAACAATTCAAAATCAATCGTATGATCTTCCATACTCACCCGTGCAACTCGCACCTTAATGCTGTCGCCAAGCCGATAAATTTTGGATGTGCGTTCACCAATCAATGCGTGCTGTTTCTCGTGATGATTGTAATAATCATCGGTCAAATCGCTCAAGCGAATTAAACCTTCAACTGTGTTATCCAATTCAATGAACATACCGAAGCCCGTTACGCTCGAGATAATGCCCTCGAATTCTTCGCCGACTTTATCCAGCATGTATTGTGCTTTCTTCAGGGCTTCTGTATCACGTTCTGCATCAACAGCAACGCGCTCACGCTCGGAGGACTGCTGGGCAATATCGTTCATACGCGAAGCTAAATAATCATGTCGTATATCTGGAAGAGTTCCACCGTTCTCCAACACTTCACGAATAACACGATGGATAACCAAATCCGGATAACGACGAATCGGTGATGTAAAATGGGAATAGAACTCCGCTGCTAAGCCAAAATGCCCCAAGCTCTGCGCATCATACTTCGCCTGCTTCATTGAGCGCAGCATCACTTTACTAATCACGGTCTCTTCCGGTGATCCCTTAATATCTTCTAACAATGCCTGCAAGGAACGAGCATGAATTGCCCCACCCTTACCGCCACGCATCGCATAGCCGAAAGTCGTCACGAACTCCATGAAGTTCATCAATTTCTCGGAATCCGGATCCTCATGCACGCGATACAAGAAC
This sequence comes from Paenibacillus allorhizoplanae, assembly GCF_927798215.1. NCBI lineage: Bacteria > Bacillati > Bacillota > Bacilli > Caryophanales > Paenibacillaceae > Paenibacillus > Paenibacillus allorhizoplanae. Next base: position 41,383 of record NZ_CAKMMW010000034.1, on the reverse strand, counting down.
GGCACTTTCAACCACGAGAAATGCTCAGCAACCGTCTCATTCGCGGCTAGCATGAACTCCTCGATCATCATTTCAGCGACAGAGCGCTCTCTTTTGACAATATCAGTCGGCTTACCTTCAGCATCTACGAGGATCTTAGACTCTTCAAAGTCGAAGTCAATCGCACCGCGCTTCATCCGTCTGGAACGCAATCTAGCTGCTAATTCTTCCATTCGTTTGAAGTCTTCCATTAGATACGCATATTTCTCCACGATTTCTGGCTCTGCCTCACCTGTCAGCAGCTTGCGTACATTCGTATAGGTCATTCGTTCTTTTGTTTTGATTACACTAGTAAAAATCTCATGATTAACGACCTTCAAATCGGCGTCAAATTCCATTTCACACGACATGGTCAAACGGTCTACTTGCGGGTTCAACGAACAAATCCCGTTCGATAAACGGTGCGGGAGCATCGGAATTACACGATCGGTCAAATACACGGAACATCCGCGATTATAGGCCTCAATATCAAGTGCCGTACCTTCCCGCACATAATAACTCACATCCGCAATATGCACGCCTAAGCGAAGATTCCCATTTTCCAAAAGCTCCACATTCACAGCATCATCCAAATCCTTGGCATCTTCACCGTCAATGGTTACAATCGTTTTCGCACGAAGGTCACGACGACCCTGCCCGATGATTTCTTCTTCTGTAATCGAATCTGGTGCCGCCTCTGCTTCCGCCAGAACTTCTGGTTGGAACGCCTCCGGCAATTGATGTTTGCGTATGATCGCCAAAATATCGACACCTGGATCATCCTTATGACCCAGAATCTCAATCACTTCACCTTCAGCCGCGGAACGGCCTTCTGGATAGTTCACAATTTTCACAACGACCTTCTGTCCAGAAACAGCTCCCATAAATGCATGCTGCGGGATGAAAATATCTCTTGTCACCCGTTTATCATCTGCAATGACGAAGGCATACGTATCTTGACTTTGGAAAACACCAACAATCTGCGAGTTCGCCCGCGTAATTACACGTACGACTTCGCCTTCTAAACGGCCGCCGCCTTGGCTGCGCGATGTGACTTTAACAAATACGATATCACCATTCATCGCTGTATTCAGGTCGTGCGCATTAATGTATACGTCCGGGTGCTCACGGTCCTCTGGAATTAAGAATGCAAAACCCTTCGCATGGGCTTGCAGCTTGCCACGTACCAAATTCATCCGTTCAGGAACGCCATAACGATCATTCGGGCTGCGTACAATATGACCGCTTTCTTCTAATTGATTAAGCATTTTTATAAAATCTTTAAACTCATTCGCGCTGCCAATTCCGAAATGCTTCTCAAGCTCTTTATAGGACATAGGCTTATAAGCCTCTTCTTGCATCAAACTTACGACTTCATTCTCTTTTATCATGTATTCTCTTCACCTTCTTGTTGTTGTTGAGCCAAGCTCTTCGATCGCCGTACCCGTTTCCCTCACTCCATAGTATGCCACTTCCAGGGAAAGGATAAACTCTGTTAACATCCATCTTTCAGCCTTGCTGACGCACTCGAATCGGCGTTTTGGTATACGCACATGACTCTTCTTCCTTTATGGAGATTAGTTTCTCCAGCACATGCCCATACCAATCCGTCTATCCGATATTCGCGCTTAAAATGAAAAAACAGCAGGAGTATAGTTCTCCTGCTGTTATCGTTTTATGTGTGTTAGCTTTTCACTACGTATGCTACGACAATAGAAAGAATAAAGAATGCAGCAGCAAGACCCATTGTTGCACGGGACAAAAATAGTTCCAAACCACGAGCTTTTTGTTTACCAAATAAGTGCTCTGCGCCACCGGAAATGGCACCGGACAAGCCTGCGCTTTTCCCTTTTTGTAAAAGGACAATCGCGATTAATCCAACCGAAGCTATGATTAACAAAATTTTCATAAAGATTAACATATTAGCACCCCAATTGCCGATTCTTTGCCTTATACAACTAGCATAAATATTTTAACATAGTTCGTCCAGGAACACAACAAATGCCCGATGTGATGCGAGGAATCCATTGTGATTTACTTAGCTTCTCATATCTTTCATCATTGGTAGGCATAATACCCTTAAAATAACAAATCTCTTTTGTCGAAAAGGAGAATATTCTATTGAGTCACAACTCCTATTGGTATATAGGGTTGAGCCTGATCAGTTTAACCCTGCTAGCTTATATTTGCTTCAAAAAAAATACGATCCGAAGCTTTTTGCATGTTCTAATCATGGTGCAAATCGCTTACAGCATTGAAACTGTCATTTATATTTATTTAGGTAGTTATCAGTATCACCCTAAAATAATCAAAAACTTCGCTTACTATGATAGCAATATTGGAGCGTTGGCCTCCAATATGTTAGCTGTCCCCGTCGCAGCAACCTTCCTAACGACGTTTCGACTGGGCTGGTTTTGGAAAATCGTCTTTATCGGCTTCTTTGCGGGTGTGGAGTTACTGTTCGTCAAACTCCATATCTATACGCTATACTGGTGGCGAATTGAGTATACCTCCCTTGGGCTTCCCGTTTACTTTATGGTTGCCAAATGGATCTATCCTTACCTACTACACCCCCTCAAAGGATGGCTTCACTCGCTATTACTTTTTATGTGCACCGCTCCATTCCTCGGAACCTTCCATATCATCCCGATCATGGTGTTCCAAAACCGATTCTATCATCCTGGCTGGTTTACCGACCCTGCTCACGATACAACCGCCTTTGCATCCATTTATTATGTATTCGGAACCCTGATCGTCATCACATTGGTAAAGCTCCAATGGAAGCAAGGATGGATCAAGCTTTGTGTGCTGACAGCATCTTTTTATATCCTAACGCTTGTCCTAAAAAATAGTGAAATACTCGATATTCGCATTTGGTGGGATCCCTATTATTATGTCTTGTTCCCTCTACTGATTTATGTCATCTCTAGGGCTATCAGTAAGCGTTTATCATTCGGTGCGTCGCAGGCAAGCAATAATGCCTGATTAAACAAAACAGCGGCAGTCTAGGACTATGTTTCTCAGTCCCGGCTGCCGCTTATATTGCGTGCCTACTTAATCGCGATAGGACATCGCGGTTGATCTAGTAGAGCGCTGCGCTGCTTTTTTGCGCCCGAGGAAGGCCTGTACCGCTTGCTTCGCACACCAAAGTGCGAACAACGTAAACCCGATCGCCCACACAATAGCAGGTATACCCGTGTGGTTGGCCAAATTACTCGCATCTCCAGCACTCCGGTTTTGGAAGGCATATACGATCAGTGAACCCGGGCCGAACACCGACTCCTCCAAGCATAAGAACGCCAGCAGCAGGTAGTAAAAATCGCGCAGCCATCTCGGCGCGAGCGCCAAAGCCAGCACGGTCATAAGAATAAAACCGAGCAGAAACGAAACGCCAAAGCTATTCCGTACGAATAGTACCAGTGACAACGCAGACAGCGCCGTCATCACCTGCAGCCCTAGTTTCTGCTTGCCTCTGGCGTACGCCGAGAACAAAAACCAAGCAAACAGCGAGGCGGTCATATATCCCGCCAGCGAGACTGGGATGACAGCCCATGACTTGGTCATGGACGAGTAGGTGACGCCGCTGTGGTCCTTATACAGCTCGATGTACATGACCTTGCCGGACAGCGCAAGTGTCGCAACGGCATGCCCGAACTCATGTACCATCGTGTCCAGGTTCCGAAAAAATGAGGAAGGAATCCAGTGCGTGAGCACCGCGGAGCCTATTAGGAACAGGATCGTTTTTACCCAGTTGCTCAAAAGCATAACCTCCCTGCTATCTGACGACTTTACCCCCATTATACGCCAAAACGGGCAGGTGTAAGCCACCTGCCCGCCATATAATTACATACGGATCTAATTACTTGAAGTTTCTCAAGTTGTAGAATGCTTTTTTACCAGCGTATTGAGCTACAGTGAACAACTCGTCTTCGATACGAAGAAGTTGGTTGTATTTCGCTACACGGTCCGTACGGGACGGAGCACCTGTTTTGATTTGACCAGCGTTAGTAGCAACAGCGATGTCAGCGATTGTGCTGTCTTCGCTCTCACCGGAACGGTGGGAAATAACTGCTGTGTAACCAGCGCGTTTTGCCATTTCGATCGCATCAAAAGTCTCAGTAAGCGTACCGATTTGGTTAACTTTAACCAAAATGGAGTTACCGATGTTTTCTTCAATTCCGCGGGATAGACGCTCAGTGTTTGTAACGAACAAGTCATCACCAACGAGTTGAATTTTGTTACCCAATTTCTCAGTAAGCAATTTCCAACCTTCCCAATCGTCTTCGGAGCAACCATCTTCAACAGTGATGATTGGGTATTTATCAACCCATGCAGCTAAGAAGTCAACCCACTCAGCGGATGTGAAGGATTTGCCTTCGCCTTCAAGGTGATATTTACCATCTTTGAAGAACTCAGTGGAAGCAACGTCCATACCCAAGAATACGTCAACACCTGGTTTGTAACCAGCGTTTTCGATAGCTGTAAGGATTGTCGTAATTGCTTCTTCATTGGATTTGAAGTTAGGAGCGAATCCGCCTTCGTCGCCAACTGCTGTGTTAAGGCCTTTTTCTTTCAATACGGATTTCAAGCTATGGAAAATTTCAGCGCCGATGCGAAGAGCTTCTTTAAATGTAGGTGCGCCAACAGGCAGAACCATGAACTCTTGAACGTCAACGTTGTTGTCGGCATGTGCCCCACCGTTGATGATGTTCATCATTGGAACTGGAAGAGTTTTGGCGTTGAATCCACCAAGGTAAACGTACAATGGCACGTCCAAAGCGTCAGCAGCCGCACGAGCAACAGCCATGGAAACAGCTAGAATTGCGTTAGCTCCCAATTTAGCTTTGTTAGGCGTACCATCAAGCTCGATCATTTTGTTGTCGATGCCAACTTGATCAAGAGCGTCTAGACCGATGATTTCAGGAGCGATGATTTCATTTACGTTCTCAACAGCTTTTAGAACGCCTTTACCCAGGTAACGACCTTTGTCACCATCACGAAGCTCAACAGCCTCGTATGCGCCTGTGGAAGCGCCTGAAGGGACGATAGCACGGCCGAAAGCGCCGGACTCTAGGTATACTTCTACTTCAACCGTTGGGTTACCGCGGGAATCCAATACTTCGCGTGCGTAAACATCAGAAATAATTGTCATTGTGATAAAACACTCCTTCAATAATATAAATTATTTTTTTAGAATTGTTACGCCAGTCATTTCTTCTGGAAGTTTCACTTCTAAGAAGTCTAACATGGTTGGTGCAATATCTGCCAAAATTCCGCCATCTCTTAGTGTAACAGATTTGTCCGTTACAATAAAAGGCACAGGATTCGTTGTATGTGCTGTGTTGCGTGAGCCGTCTGCATTCGTAACGACATCGGCATTTCCGTGATCTGCTGTGATGCAGACTACGCCGCCTTTAGCTAGAATTGCTTCGACTACTTTACCAAGACAATCGTCTGTCGCTTCGATCGCTTTTACCGTTGGCTCAAGCAATCCAGAGTGACCGACCATGTCAGGGTTAGCAAAGTTCAAGATGATCACATCATGACGCTCTGCTTCTACTTCTTTAACCACTGCATCCGCCAATTCATAAGCGCTCATTTCCGGTTGCAAATCATACGTCGCAACTTTCGGTGAAGGAATCAGCAAGCGAGTTTCGCCTGGTAATTCAGCATCACGACCACCGCTGAAGAAGAAGGTTACGTGTGGATATTTCTCGGTTTCCGCTGCACGAAGCTGTTTCAGACCGTTCTGAGCCAGCACCTCGCCAAGTGTGTTATCGAGATTTTTCGGTTTGTACGCTACGAAACCGTCTACGGACTCGCTGAACAGCGTCAGACAGACGTAGTAGAGGTTCTTAGCCACTTTAGGACCACGATCAAACCCACGGAAGTCTTCATTCGTGAAGACCTGGGAAAGCTGAATCGCGCGGTCTGGACGGAAGTTAAAGAAGATTACGGCATCGCCAGATTCTACAAGTCCTACCGGCTTACCATCGTTACCAACGATAACCGTTGGCATAACGAACTCGTCATAGACGGATTTCTCGTAGGATTCAACGATCGCTTTCAACGGATCCGTGTAGGTTGGGCCTTCGCCGTACACCATGGCGCGGTAGGATTTCTCCGTACGCTCCCAGCGCTTGTCGCGGTCCATTGCATAGTAGCGGCCTTGAACGGTCGCAATTTTGCCTACACCGACTTCTTTAATTTTGTTTAGAAGCTCTTCCATGTACCCCTTCGCCGAATCCGGAGCAACGTCGCGGCCGTCTAGGAAGGCGTGGATGTAAACTTCATGGAACTCTTCTTTTTTCGCTAAGTCTAGAAGAGCAAATAAATGCTGAATGTGACTGTGTACACCACCGTCAGAAAGCAAACCGTACAGGTGAAGCTTCTTGCCGTTTTCTTTGGCATGACGAACTGCGCCTACAATCGTTTCATTGTCGTAAAATTCACCATCACGAATCGATTTCGAAATCCGCGTCAGATCCTGATAAACCACACGGCCTGCGCCGATGTTCAGGTGTCCTACTTCAGAATTCCCCATCTGCCCTTCTGGCAAACCTACAGCTTCACCGCAAGCAGTGAGGGTTGTATGAGGAAACGTAGACCAGTAACGGTCATAGTTAGGCTTTTTGGCATGAGCAACCGCATTCCCCTGCTCTTCCGAGCGGAGTCCGAAGCCATCGAGAATGATGAGTGCTACCGGTTTCGGTCTGGACATGTTACTTCGCCCCCTGGACGAGTTGGATGTAGGAAGCGGACTCAAGGCTAGCTCCACCTACAAGTGCGCCGTCGATGTCAGGCTGTGCCATGTACTCAGCAATGTTGTTTGGCTTCACGCTGCCGCCGTATTGGATACGAACAACATCTGCAACTGCTGTGCCATAAAGACCGCTAACCAATGTGCGGATGTAACCGATCACGTCTTGTGCATCTTCAGCTGTGGAAGATTTACCTGTACCGATTGCCCAGATTGGCTCATAAGCAATAACGACTTGTGCTGCTTGCTCTGCACTTAGACCAGCGAAAGCTGCTTCTGTTTGTACTTTACAAACGTCTTTGGTTTGACCCGCTTCACGCTCTTCCAACTTCTCGCCTACGCAAAGAATTGGTTTCAAGCCGTGTTTGAAAGCCGCAACGACTTTCTTATTAACGATTTCGTCGGACTCAGCGAAGTAAGCTCTACGCTCGGAGTGACCGATGATGACATATTCAACGCCAAGATCTTTCAGCATCACACCGCTGATTTCACCTGTGAATGCGCCGTTATCTTCAAAGTGAAGGTTTTGTGCGCCAACGTGAACGTTCGTACCTTTTGTAGCTTCAACAAGAGCAGGAAGGTTTGTGAAAGGGGAGCAAATAACGCTCTCCACGCCTTCTACTGTGCTGCCTTTTACTTCGTTCACGAAGCTGATTGCTTCAGAAACGGTTTTGAACATTTTCCAGTTACCCGCGATAATCGGTATTCTACTCATGAATTAGGGCTCCTTTTATGAAAAATAATTTCTTATTTGTCGTTAAGTGCTACTACGCCTGGCAATGCTTTACCTTCCATGAACTCCAAGGAAGCGCCGCCGCCTGTGGACATGTGGTTCATTTGCTCAGCCAAATGGAATTTCTCCGTTGCAGCAGCGGAATCGCCACCACCGATTACTGTGTAACCTTCCGTTGTTGCACAAGCTTGTGCTACTGCACGTGTCCCGTGGGAGAAAGGCTCGATTTCGAATACGCCCATCGGTCCGTTCCAAACAACTAGTTTGGACTTCGCGATAACGTCTGCATACATTTCACGTGTTTTCGGTCCGATGTCAATGCCTTCCCAATCAGCAGGGATGCTGTCGATGTCAACGATTTGCACGTTAGCATCTGCGCCGAATTTATCAGCAACAACGATATCCACCGGAAGCAGGAAGTTTACACCTTTTTCTTTTGCTTTTGCAATAAAGCTAAGCGCTAGATCAAGTTTCGAATTGTCCAGAAGTGATTTGCCGATTTCATAGCCTTGTGCTTTCAAGAATGTATAGGAAAGACCGCCGCCAATCAAGACGTTGTCTGCAATGTTCAAGAGGTTCTCAATGACTGCAATTTTGTCTTTAACTTTGGATCCGCCAACGATAGCTGTGAAAGGACGCTCTGGGTTGTTCAGCGCTTTGCCTAGAACATCAAGCTCTTTCTCCATCAAAAGACCGGAAACAGCAGGAATATAAGCTGCAATACCTGAAGTCGAAGCATGTGCACGGTGAGCAGCACCGAAAGCATCATTCACGAACAGGTCAGCTAGATCAGCGAAAGCTTTTGCAAGCTCTGGATCATTCTTCTCTTCACCTTCGTTGAAACGAACGTTTTCAAGCAAAAGAACGTCGCCATTTTCAAGCGCATCCACTTGTGCTTTCACGATTTCACCAACGGATTGATCCGCTTTGATCACGTTTTGACCCAGAAGCTCAGCCAATTTCGCTGCAACTGGTGTTAAACGAAGCTCTTCGACCACTTGTCCGTTTGGACGACCAAAATGCGCAGCAAGAATAACTTTTGCGCCTTGCTCTACTAAGAATTTAATCGTAGGAAGCGTTTCTCTGATACGTGTATCATCGGTGATTTGACCGTTTTCTACAGGCACGTTGAAATCAACGCGAACAAATACTCTTTTACCAGCTACTTCAACATCGCGAACACTTTTCTTATTCATCGTAAAAGCCTCCTAAAGTTTTCGTCAGAAAACTGACTTCGTAAGCATAAGCTCTCTGGCATGTATGGTTATCTTCCGATTCTATCTTTTTCTATGTGTAAATCGCACATAAAGAGGAGAATCGCTTCTCCCCTTCATGTGGTTTTCCAGTTGAAAAATTATGAAATTACAGACCTTTTTTCGCGATGAAAGCTACCAAGTCAACAACGCGGTTGGAGTAACCCCACTCGTTATCGTACCAGGAAACAACTTTCAACATGTTGTCGCCAACTACCATAGTGGACAAAGCGTCGATTGTGGAAGAAGCTGGGTCACCATTGAAGTCGCTGGATACAAGTGCGTCTTCTGTGTAGTTAAGAATGCCTTTAAGAGGGCCTTCGGAAGCTGCTTTCAAAGCTGCGTTTACTTCGTCAACAGTTACGTTAACTTTAAGCTCAACAACCAAATCAGTTACGGATACGTTAGGTGTAGGAACACGCATAGCCATACCGTTCAATTTGCCTTTAAGCTCAGGAAGAACTAGACCGATTGCTTTAGCTGCGCCAGTGCTGGAAGGAATGATGTTCTCAGCTGCTGCACGAGCACGACGAAGGTCTTTATGTGGAACGTCAAGAACGGATTGGTCATTTGTGTACGAGTGAACAGTTGTCATCATACCTTTTACGATTCCAAAGCTATCGTTGATAACTTTCGCGAAAGGAGCTAGACAGTTCGTTGTACAAGAAGCGTTGGAGATGATTGTGTGTGCAGCTGGATCGTATTTGTCTTCGTTAACACCAAGTACGATTGTGATATCTTCGTCGGAAGCAGGAGCGGAAATGATAACTTTCTTAGCTCCACCTTTCAAGTGAAGAGCTGCTTTTTCTTTCGCTGTGAAAATACCAGTGGATTCGATTACGATTTCAGCGCCTACAGATGCCCAAGGCAGGTTCCCAGGGTCACGCTCAGCAAAAACCTTGATGGAACGACCGTTAACGATCAATTCACCTTCGCCAGCTTCAACTGTAGCGTCTAGTTTACCATGAGTAGTGTCATATTTAAGCAAGTGCGCCAAAGTTTTAACGTCTGTCAAATCGTTAACTGCTACGATTTGTACTTCTTCGTTGTTCAATGCTGCGCGGAATACGTTACGACCAATACGTCCGAAACCGTTAATACCTACTTTTGTTGTCATAGTCATTTCCTCCTAAGATTACATAAATATTATATTTCAAAACGCGGCCATGAATGGCATACGTTATGATGGCAACTTCAGCTATACATGCTTCATGATTTCTAAGGCAGCTGCTTCATCTGTAACAAGTACATCTTCTTGCCCATGTCTTAGTACAGAAGCGATCGCTTCCCCTTTGCTCTTCCCGCCAGCAACACCAATCACAACTTCAACACGATGCAGATCTTCCAGTCGAAGTCCGACAGTCGGCATCTTATGAACCACATTTCCTTGGCGGTCAAAATAATAACCAAGCGCCTCAGCAAGTGCGCCATCAGCTCTCAGACTGCTCGTAGTATCACTATCTACTTTGCGTCTACGTGCCATGACCATAGCATCTCCGATACCATGTACAACAATGCGACAACTGCGCACCGCGTTTACAACTTCCTGAATCTGTGGATCCTGAATCAGCGATTGATACGCATCTTCCCCAAGATGATCCGGCACATGCAGCAACCTGTATTTCCCACCTGTTTTCTTGGCCATAATGGAAGCAATCGTGTTCGCTTGCATATCCACACTTTCACCAAGACCTCCACGTGCAGGGACGAACCAACTACCTTTCATCGAAGACGAGATAGCTAGGTTATTAGCGATCTGAGCCATGGTCGACCCACCTGTTACCGCGATGATATCATCTTTGGCAACATATTTACGCAAGGCGGCCGCGCCAGCGCGTCCAAGCTCTTTCTTCGTAAATACGGAAGTGTCGGAATCCCCAGGTACGATAATTACATTGGAGATGTGAAAAGCTTTGGCAATGCTATCTTCCAGATCTGTTAAGCCAAACGCCATCTTAATGATCGGCTGCATGTCTTCCAGCAGCTGACGACCAGACTCGCTGATCTTCATACCACTTGCGTCTGATTCCAGAAGCCCTAGCTCCTTCAGGAAATCGACTTCACCGCGCAGTACGCGCTCCGTCATATCGAGTGAGGACGCTAACGTCCTTCGTCCGACAACACCGGATACCAAGATGTGCTGCAGAATCGAGTAGCGTTTCTTCATGATGTCCATAAGATCAGGCATGAGCTGTTTCTGAATGTCTAGAATCTCTCTCATAGGACGACTTCCAACGCTCCCGATCCAATGTAGGACGTTTTTTGTCCCAGGTATACATTTTGTGTCCCACCTGGGTGAAAAAAAAGTTCCTTGCATAATTACGTATTTCATTTCTCGTTTACAGTTCTTATTATAACCATTTCCTTCGCAACATTCAACATTTGTTCAAACATTTTTCTCCAAATAGGCCTGTAAGGGCTTACCATCTTGCTTTTTATGGAAAGCTGACTTATAATAACCCTTGCTTCACTTTTTCTATTACTGTGCGCCCGTGGTCCAATGGATATGACGTAGGCCTCCGAAGCCTGAGATAAAGGTTCGATTCCTTTCGGGCGCGTCCAACAAATCAGCTACATGAGTTAAGGTTTAATCGCCAAATCAGCTCTGAAGCTGATTTTTTTTGCGTTTAGTTTGACCTTTCTTGACCTTCAGACGTTTTTTCGTTATCATACTTGTAGATACTGTAAATAGTATGTACCCAATAGTAGGTAACCCAACCCCAAGGAGGTCATTCTCATGAGTTTTATTCCTATGGTCGTCGAACAGGACGCGCGCGGTGAAAGAGGATATGACATCTACTCTCGCTTGCTGAAAGACCGCATTATATTCTTAGGCACGGGTGTCAACGATGTTGTGGCGAATTCCATCATTGCTCAGTTGCTCTTCTTGGCCGCTCAAGATCCTGATAAAGATATCTCGCTTTACATTAACAGCCCCGGCGGCTCCATCACAGCTGGTATGGCGATCTTCGACACGATGCAGTTCATCAAACCAGACGTTTCCACGATCTGTGTAGGTATGGCCGCTTCCATGGGTGCATTCTTGCTCACTGCTGGTGCCAAAGGCAAGCGTTACGCGCTTCCGAACAGCGAAGTCATGATTCACCAACCGCTTGGCGGCGCAGAAGGTCAAGCCTCCGACATCGAGATTCGCGCGAAGCGTATTTTGAAAATGAGAGATAACCTGAACAAGATCCTAGCTGAGCGCACGGGACAAACGTTCGAGCGTATCGAGAAAGATACAGACCGTGATAACTTCATGAGTGCTAAAGAAGCAGCCGAATACGGACTCATCGATAAAGTCATCGAGCGCGTCTAATTCATAAATAAAAAAACCAGCCAGATCTTCATTCGCTCATTTGAGCTAACGAAGATTGGCTGGTTTTTTTATTGGATTTATTTCAAATCTTCCAATGGGTAGAAGATCAAATCAATTGGGAACGCTGAGCCCGCTGGAGGCGTAAACTCGATATCTAACGCATCTTCCGTGCCCGTGGTACGTGCCAGCACTTCCAAGCCATCAAACGCCGTAATGACACCGGAATACGGGACAGGAATGATTTCACCGTTGATTTTAAACGGCCCCTTGAACACGCCGCCTCTAGCCATAATCATCACAGCCATTTTGCGCGGCTTATCCGCATGGATTTTATAGACCACGCCATAATTCCCGCCATTCTCCACGACTTGCTTACGCATCACATCGTAACCTTTGACGAATGGATCAGTTTTATTATCACCGATCGTTAATCGGGAAGCTTTGGTGAAGCTGGTGGCATCAATTTTCCATCCAATCTCGGAAACAGGGAACGTACCGCGAACATGACCGTTGAAGGCCAGTAATGGCAATTCCTTCACTGTCGTTGGCGTTAACATTTTGTCCGTTGCGATAAAGGACATTTGCAGTTCGCCGTCCGTTTCGACATCATAGAACAAATTTACACCTTGCCCTGGATAAAAATCGGGCAGCTTCGCATAGACATAACTTGCTTTAGGTGGAACCGTCATTGTATCCGTGTATACGTTGTTCAGAAGGAAATCAACTGAAGCTTCGCTGCCGATCAAATTCGCATAAACGGAAGGGTAAACTTCGCCTTTATTCGTCGTTTTAATTGTAATTGGCTTATCCGTATTGTTCGTTGCAAAGATGGCAAACGTCATCTTACTTTGCGTACCATTGATATGATCCGCGTATAAGCGCCCTTTTCCATTAATATTGTCTTGGTACAAAATACCGCTAGATGTGAATTCTTCCGGACTATCGCTGACAAGCAGCGTGCGTCCTTGCACTTCATTTACATCCTTCGGAAGCAGAGGCAACTCGTTAAAATGGGACCAAATCGTCGTCCAGTTCGTTTTGATGAACCCGCCAACCGGTTTCATATAGATCGGATACTCAACTTCTGACAAATACGGTTCATTTACAACAGTCACAAAGCTTTTGAACAATTTACTCACATGCCCATGACCATCCTTAACCGTTAAGGTTACTGGATATTGTCCAGCTTTGAAAAACGCCTCTTGTTTACCAGTCCAATCGAAGGATACGATACCCTCTGCATCTGGATCATAACTCAAATCCAAATACTTAACAGGCTCACCAAGCCTGTAGGTAGGCTTCGCAGTGGCGAATTTGGCAACTGGACGAGAATTACTGTCTTGATCGATGTAGATGCCCTCAGGCGCCTTAAAATGTACGATCTCTACACGTCTTAGCTCACTATTGTAGGTATACTTTGCACCCATGTAATCAGCCAACCATGTCAGCTTTACAAGCAACTTGCCATTCACGATAGCAGCTACGGAATTAAAGGGTACATCCACCCCATTTGTCGTCACCGTCTTATGATCGGAATCAAGCACGATGTTGTAACCTGGAGGTGCCATTTGAATCGTACGGGATAAATCATTCCACTCTACTTGAAACCCTAATGTATCACCCAAGAATTTGGCTGGAACATAGGTGCTTCCATCAATGATGGTAGAAGGGGATTCTAGATGGATCTGCTCTTGATTTACGAAAGCTTCTGCCTTGTCGATATAAAGTAAAATAAAGGACGAACTTGTTGATACCGCATGCGCGGCTGGTGCAGTAATCGTACTAACTAGAAATACGAGTACAGCCAGTAGGGCAATCATTTCTTTCTTTACTACATTCATTTCACTTCGGCTCCTTCTTCAAACTTGGGATAGGGGAGCTATTTGGAAATACAAATAGCCTTATCCATCACGACCACGTTTATTAGACGTAGCCAAATGAAAAAGGTTGCCCCATGCCACTATTTGTTAACAAATTTGACACTTTTAGAAAGTTAGAGATTTGTATCTACAAACTGCAAAAAAGCCCCCTCGAAAGGTAGGCTTTTAAAGGATTATTGGTTTTCCAACTCTTCCTTACTGACTAATGTGACTAAAGCGTTTACAGCCTGCTCTGCATCCGAACCTTCTGCACTTATGAAGACTTCGGTCCCTGTGCTGATCGCAAGACTCATAATTCCCATGATGCTCTTCGCATTCACTTTCTTCTCATCTTTCTCAACAAAGATCTCCGATGAAAACTTATTCGCCTCTTGAACAAACAATGCCGCAGGTCTGGCATGAAGTCCTGTTCTCAACTTCACAACGACTGGACGTCTGGACATGGAACTAATTCCCCCTAGTGTGGAGCTTATATGGATTACTATTAATAACAGCGTTTACCTTATGTTTTAATATTATAGCATTTTTCCTTCAAGTACACTAGAAAAAATGCGAAAAACTTATACAAGCGTTGTACAGCCCGGACTTTCCTACGAATTCCGGTGTTTTTCGGCTAATTCGTCTATTTTCCGCAGGCGATGATTCACACCTGACTTGCTAACACTGCCCGAAAGCATGTCGCCAACTTCCTTCAAATTCAAGTCAGGATGCGCAAGTCTAATCTCCGCAACCTCTCTTAACTTCTCAGGCAAGCTATCTAGACCGATCTCCCGCTGCAACAATCGAATATTTTCGATTTGTCTGACGGCTGCCCCGATCGTTTTGTTCAAGTTCGCCGTTTCACAGTTCACGATGCGATTAACGGAATTCCTCATATCCTTCATAATCCGGACATCCTCGAAGCGCAGCAGCGCCTGATGGGCCCCAATGATATTGAGAAATTCGATAATTTTCTCGCCTTCCTTGATGTACAGCACGAACCCTTTCTTACGTTCAATGAATCGGGCGTTTAAGTCAAACTTATTCGCAAGCTGTGTTAAAGCTTTGCAGTGCTCTTCATAAATCGAAGCAATCTCCAAATGATAGGAAGATCCCTCCGGGTTATTAACAGAACCGCCAGCCATGAAGGCTCCTCGAAGATAAGCACGCTTGCAGCAATTGCCGCGAATAATGTCCTTGTTAATCCCTGTCGTAAAAATGAAACCCTCCGAGACGATCTTCAAATCACTGAGAAGTTCCTGTACTTGGCCAGGCACCCTAACAATGTACACATTATTCTTCTTTAAACGCATCTTCTTACGCACGAGCAACTCCGTGTGTGTATTATACGTCTTCTTGATCAGCGAGTAAATTCGCCGTGCAATCGCAGCGTTCTCCGTGGATACGTCCAACACGACACGCTGGCTTGTTAACTGAACAGCGCCATTCATCCGAATGAGCGCGGACAGCTCCGCTTTTTCACAGCATGACTCCGAATCATTAATTAATGTTAATTCTTTTTTGGTTGTTGCCGCAAAGGACAAGGGACTCACTTCTTCCTTAACAGCCAGCTTTCGACGAGCTGATAGATATGGTCACTCAATTTCTCTGCATCATGACGAAGATAAGTACGGAATAACACAAGTCGATCTGCAATTACCCGATATCCTCTTTTCGTCACTTCATCCAAATCTAAATGAACCGCTTTTGAACCTTTTTCCGCATACTTGGCTTGCACCTGCGGTGGAATTTCACCATTATTCACGATCACATAATCAAACAAATGCTGACCTAAGTGATCATAAATCGCATCCAGATGATCACTCACAGAATAATCATCGGTTTCGCCTGGCTGTGTCATGACATTACAAATGAACAATTTCACAGCGTTCGATGCCACGATCTCCTTAGCAATCCCTGGAACAAGCAAATTCGGCAGCAAACTTGTATATAAACTGCCAGGACCGCACAAGATGGCATCTGCTTCGCGTATCGCTTGAACGGCTTCTGTAAGTGGGGTTACCCCCGCCGGTTCAATAAATACTCTCTTGATCCGCCCATCGGCCTTCGGAATTTTGGACTCCCCGACAACTAAAGTCCCGTCCTCCATAATGGCTTTCAACACAATGGCTTGATTCGAAGCCGGGAGAACTCTCCCGCGAACAGCGAATACGCGATTCATTTCTTGCACGGCAGTAACAAAATCACCTGTAATATCTGTCAATGCCGCTAGTATTAGATTCCCCAGACTATGTCCGGCTAAACCTGTACCATTCTGAAATCGATACTGAAGCATCAATGACAACAACGGCTCAACGTCTGCTAACGATGTTAACACATTTCGAATATCCCCCGGAGGCGGCATCTGCAATTCACTTCGCAAGATACCAGAGCTGCCTCCATCGTCAGCAACGGTCACGATAGCTGTGATATCAACCGGCTTTTCTTTCAACCCTCTCAGCATAACAGAGAGCCCTGTTCCACCGCCAATAACGACTATTCTGGGCTTACGTTGTAATTGACCAAGCTCCATACTTCTTTCACCCTCTTAATGAGAAAACCTCTATCGAAGCCTCACATAGCCGTCTACACACGGTCCCGTTCGGAATCCCGATGACTTAGACGCACAGTCTCAGTCTCACTGTTCCCCATAACTTTACCTAGATATTCTGTTATTGCAACCGATCTATGTTTACCTCCAGTGCAACCAATACCCACAACAACCTGGCTCTTCCCTTCCTTCTTATACTGAGGCATTAAGAAGTTCAGCATATCGAGCAGCTTTGTCAGAAATTCTTGCGTCTCTGACCACTTCATCACATAGTCATAAACATCTGGATCCTGGCCCGTCTGCGGGCGCAGCTGCTCCACATAGTGAGGATTAGGCAAGAAGCGCACATCAAAGATTAAATCAGCGTCAATAGGGACACCATACTTGAATCCGAAAGAGATTACATTTATAGATATGCGATTAGCTTCTAGATTGGTGAACCGGGAAATGATTCTTTCTTTCAACTGCACCGGTTTCAGACTGCTAGTATCAATCACCTGCGTCGCCAGACCCTTGAGCTCTTCAAGCAACTTACGCTCAAGACCTATTCCCTCAAGTGGCGCTCCGTCTGGTGCCAATGGATGGCGGCGACGGCTCTCTTTGTAACGCTGAACGAGCGTCCCGTCCGTTGCGTCTAGGAATAAAATTTCATAGCTAAGGGTGTAGTTTTCTTGGATATATCGTAAGGACTCTTGGAGCGCAGTGAAAAATTCACGTCCGCGCAAATCAATAACCAAGGCGACTTTGCCGATTTTACCCATCGATTGCACGATCAATTCAGCAAACTTCGGAATCAAGACGGGAGGTAAGTTATCAACGCAGAAGAATCCAAGATCCTCCATGCTTTGAACAGCAATTGTCTTGCCTGCACCCGACATCCCTGTAATAATGACCAGTTTCGCTAAAGGGTGGTTTTCTTCCATGCTTGACACCTTCCTTTGGTGTGCTTTCGCAGATCAGCTTTTGTTATCTACATCTGCGAACCGGTCTTGCCTTCTATCGTAAATTTAATCCTGCAGCTCCAACAACACCAGCATCATTACCAAGTGTAGCAGCAACAATCTCAACACCTTCAGCTGCGGCTTCTGGTGTAAACTTAATGAACGTTTCACGAATTGGTTGGAATAGAATTTCCCCTGCCTTGGAAACACCACCGCCGATAATAAAGCGCTTAGGATTAATGACAACAGCCAGAGCCGCCATCGAACGTCCAATATAATAAGCCGCGCGATTTACGATACGCAAAGCTACTTCATCTCCGCTTTTTGCATCATCAAACACATGCTTAGCTTCAATTTTCTCATGAAGAGCTAGTGATGTACGCTCGCCGCGTTCTACCGCTTCCTTCGCCATGCGAACAATACCTGTTGCGGAAGAAACAGTTTCAAGACATCCCATTTGACCACAGCCGCACTGAATGGCTTCAATGTCAGGCACGATGGACATATGTCCAAGTTCCCCAGCCATACCGGCAGAACCTTGATAAATTTTACTGTTAATAATGATACCGCCACCAACACCTGTTCCAAGTGTATAGCAGACAACGTTCGGGATACCCGCTCCAGCTCCAGACCAAGCTTCGCCAAGCGCAGCTACGTTCGCATCGTTATCAATTTTAACTTGTTTACCCAGAAGTGCTTCAAGCGTCTTCTTCGCAGGTACGTTATGCCATTGCAGGTTTGGTGAAAACTTCACGAAGCCTTCTGGAATATCCATAAATCCAGCCAACCCCGCGCCAATTCCAGCAACTTGCTCCCACGAATAGTCGGATTCTGCGACTACTTGACGTACATATTGCGCAATACGCTCAAGGACCGACTCTGCACCTAATTCAGGTGAAGTAGGGCCTTCTAACGTTTTAAGAAGCTTACCTTGCTCATCACAAATACCCACTTTAATATTCGTGCCGCCTAGATCTACACCGATATAAATTTGATTGGACATTACAAGGTCACCTCATGAATAATCATAAAATTTTCGGGCATTTGCTCCTGTTCCCACTATAAGACAACACTGCCGGGAGGTCAAGATTCATAGCACCCTCTCTAAAATAGAAAACGTGGAAAGCGTAGCCCTCCACGTTGACTGAATTGCCATAAAAATGACTTACAAGGAAATACTCCAGTCGTGTACGCTGTTGCCTTCAAGGAACTTCTCAGCTTCCAACGCTGCAGCACATCCGCTTCCAGCAGCTGTAATAGCCTGACGATACTTCGTATCTTGCACGTCACCACAAGCGAATACGCCTGGGATGTTCGTTTCTGTTGTTCCTGGCTTCACGACGATGTAGCCGTGCTCATCTGTGTCGATTTGTCCACCGAGGAACTTCGTATTCGGCGTATGACCGATCGCTACGAAGATACCGTCTGTTTCAAGGATTTCATCTTCACCTGTTTGGTTGTTTTTCACTTTAAGGCCAGTAACACCTTTATCACCCGCTACAACTTCTAACGGCGTGTTATTCAGTGACCACTTCACCTTCTCGTTTCCACGGGCGCGGTCTTGCATAATTTTGGATGCACGAAGCTCATCGCGGCGATGAACCAAACGCACTTCCGAAGCGAAACGAGTCAAGAAGTTTGCCTCTTCCATAGCAGAGTCACCGCCACCAACGACGATAATCTTTTTGCCACGGAAGAAGAAGCCATCACACGTTGCACAAGTACTTACGCCGCGCCCGATGTTTTCTTTCTCGTTCGTGATGCCAAGCAATCTTGCAGACGCACCTGTTGAGATAATCAGTGTTTCTGTTTCGATCTCGCCAAGTCCTTCTACTTGAAGCTTAAACGGACGGTTCGTCAATTCAACGGAATTAACCCAACCTGTTTTGAATTCAGCGCCAAAGCGTTCTGCCTGCTTGCGCATGTTTTCCATTAATTCTGGTCCCATAATCCCTTCAGGAAATCCTGGGAAGTTCTCTACTTCGGTAGTTGTGGTCAACTGCCCACCTGGTTCTGGTCCTTCAATGACAAGTGGGCTTAGGTTCGCACGAGCCAGGTAAATGGCTGCTGTTAGACCGGATGGTCCTGTTCCTACTACGACTGATTTATACATATGATTTCCCTCCTAGGTGCTTTCCTAAGGAAAGCTCTCTTTAATTAGCGTGATTGATCAGCGATTGCTCAACGCTGTTTAGAGCAAGAACAATCAGTTTATCTATATGTATGAAAGCCGAGGCTTTCATGATGCATCAAGCTCGGCTATCAAAGACTCGTAAACTTATTGAAAATCGCATCCATTTTCTCACGCAAGCCACAGGTATCGTCGATATGCTTCACATGCCGACTGACCGTGGAAACCGTGACGCCATAGCGTGTAGCTACTTCCTGATAGGAAATCGTACGGCGGTGCATTTTGGCAATCAAATATTCTAACGCCGCTGCCCAGCCTGCAGATTTGTGAATCTTCGGCACGTTCGGGTACACCTTCGTCAGAAACTCAACCCACAGAATTTCTAAGTCATACTGTTGAACCATATCGTAACGCTTGTGCATATGCGATAGCGCTGTTTCCATCACTCGCTGCCATGTTGCATCCCACACGGGAAGATGAGGCGAGTACGGAGAAGCTTCTACCATAATGTCCTTATTTTCGAGATAAGCTGGAAGGGACTCGCGGATGCCCATACTTCGCAGAACGAATATGGCAACCTTCTTCAAATAGTCATCCTCTTTGTGATCTAGAATGAAATCCTGAAGCGCGTCTCTCACTTCGTTGTCCGCAATCAAGCCGAAGGCTTGAATAACTTGAAGCTTCGTTTCTACGTCACCATGTCGCAAAGCCCAGAAGAAGGATGACCGCACAAGGGGGTCTTTCTTCAATTGATCAGGAATTCCTTGCGTCGACTTCTCAAGCGCACGGAACTGCTCCTCGAAAGGCAGATGATAGTGGTAGCTCCAAGTAAGCGGAAGCGCCGACTTCTCTCTGACCCGCAATTGCTCTAAGTAGAACTTCGAAATTTCAGCACCAGGATCTAGCTTCTGAACCTGCTTCCACAAACGGTACGCTTCTGCGAAACGACCGATATGGCAGGCAGCAACAGCCGCATAATGGTACAAACAAGGATCTGTTCCCCCGTCCCCCGCCTTCAATAGACGTTTAAACAGATGGTAGGCTTTCTCATGCTGAGCAAGAATACCCATCGTCGTAGCCAACTTGAACACATGTTCTTGTTGGAACGGAAACGTCTTACCTAGCAGTGTAGTCAGCTCAACCAGTTCCTTCTTATTGCCAAAATGTTGATGGAAAATCGCCATATTGCAAAGTGCATGCAGATTACCAGGATCAATAACCAGCACTTCTCGTATTGTTTCCATCGCCTTCTCGAATTGACCCATATAATAATAAGCCAATGCCAGATTATTGCGAGCGGCTGTGAAATCAGGCTGATTCTTCACTAATTTCTCCAACTGCTTTACTGCCTCGCCAAACTTACCTTCCTCGAGCAGCGCACGGGCTTTATCATGCTCGAACAGCCCTTCTCGACTCTTGATGCTAGTGAGAGGGGCGGGACGATCAAGCTCGTAGCTCAGCATTTCCATCATCTCTTCGGATTCGTCCATGAATTGCCCTGTCGGGTCATTCTCCAAATACCGAACCAACGCTTGTTCTGCCTGCTCGAAGTTTTCCATGTTGGCATAGTTGTTCGCCATATAAAAGTGACATTCTGTCATCTCGGGATCAATGGTTTCAAGGATATGCTGCAAAATTTGGTTCGACTCGTCATAATTGCCCACTTCGGAGAGAACTCCTGCGAGATTGCAGTGATTCACAGGGTTATCCTGTTCATACTCTGCAGCCCGCCGGAAATATTTCAATGCCTTATCATAATGAAACCGATCCAAAGATTGAACCGCTCTCTCGAAAAAGAATGCGGCATCCATGTTTATTGAGATAACTTTTGGTTTTGGCGCTTCGGATTTGCGCTTTTTCTTTTCCATAGCAAGACACCTCCGGCAATTTGATTACCATCAAATTATACCATAGATCTCCTAGAAGCCAAAAACATTATCCGAAGGTAAGATATGGTCTTGAAAAATCCTTATACGCCGCCGTATTTGAATAGGGACGATAGGGACCCGCCATCTGTAATAATACGAACCGCATCGGATAGTAAAGGCGCTACAGAAAGCACATTAAACTTATCAGAGTGCCCCTCTGGAATCGCGATGGAATCCGTAATAATAACTTCTTTAATGCTTGGGTGATCGAGACGTTGCAGCGCTGGGCCAGAGAATACAGGGTGTGTTGCACAGATGTAGACATCAAGCGCACCGCGTTCTTTCAGACTTTCCACAACATTAACGATCGTTGTTCCTGTATCAATAAGATCCTCGATAATGATCGGCGTGCGTCCAGCAACATCCCCAATGACGTGTGTAATTACAGATTCATTGTGCTCTGGGCGCTTCTTAATCATCATAGCGAAAGGCGCATCGAGAATGTTAGCCATTTTCTCAGCTGTTGTCGCACGACCCGCATCCGGAGAAACGATAATGGGGTTCGGTAAATTTTTTCTTTTAATGCAATCACTGATTAGATCAAGTGCTGTCAGGTGATCCACAGGAATATTGAAGAAACCTTGGATCGCTGGCGCATGGAGATCAATCGTAACAACACGAGTTGCGCCTGCTGAAGCAAACAAGTCAGCAACTAATTTAGCTGAAATCGGCTCACGCGGAGCTGCTTTACGTTCTTGACGAGAGTAACCATAGTAAGGGATGACAAGGTTGATCGTTTTTGCAGATGCTCTTTTCGCCGCATCCATCATGACCAAAAGCTCCATCATATGCTCATTAATCGGATGGGAGAAGGTTTGTACCAGAAACACGTCGCAGTTACGAATCGTTTCTTCGTAAAGGCAATAAATTTCTCCGCTTTTGAAACGTGATAATTTAATTTGTCCTAGCGGCTGGCCGAGCTCTTTACAAATACTTTCCGCAAGCTTCGGATTCGAAGATCCGGAAAAAATTTTAACATTGTCGCTATGCATGGTTAATGGTTACCTCCGAAGGTTCATTAAATAGATTATATAGTCCTACTCATTATACATGATACGTGTCGAATTTAAAAAGTCACAAGATGTCGTTTTCGAGCAGAAAATGTGGCTATTTCGTTAAATCCAATCGCTTTTAATAACTCTCTAGCCTCTTCCAAATACTGAGACAACCGTTCCGGCTGATGCGCATCCGATCCAAGCGTCACTGAAATTCCCACCTTATGGCAATATTCCAACATGCGGCGGCTCGGAAACATCTCTTTACATGGATGACGCAGGCCTGATGCATTCAACTCAATCGCAAGTCCATACTCTTTAACGGTATCTAACGCCGCTTTCTCCAATTCCCACGTATCGCGATCTGGCACGTAACCAAATCGTTTGATCATATCGATGTGACCGATATAGTCATACAGTCCGGTTCGAACTGCTTTCTTCACTGCCTCGTAGTATTGGGTATAAACTGCAAAAATATCCTTACCTTCCCAACCTGCCAGCTGCCTAAAATCGGAAATATCCCACTCACCTAGAAAATGAACCGAACCGATCACATAATCCCATGGGTATGCGTTAATGATGGCAGCAATTTCACTTTCAAAGCCTTCTACATAATCGCCTTCTAGGCCCACGCGAATATCGATCTGATCCTTATACTTCGCTTTGAGAAGAAGGCATTCTTCTACATAACGGGGTAGCTCTTCCTTCGGCATCGCCATTTCTGGCCAATACGTCTGCGGGTCGACATGCAAAAGCGGCATATGATCAGAAAGCCCCAATTGGGTAAGCCCGATCTCGATGCCGCGTTTGACGTATTCCTCCAGTTCCCCAGAGGCGTGACCGCAGCGCACATGATGTGTATGATAATCAATCAACATCGTGAATTCACTCCAGGTCGTTTACTTTATTTTTTGACGTGACGATTCGCCAGCTCTTTCATAATATCATCCAATGGCAATTTATTATTACGTAAAAGTACCATTAAGTGAAATATAAGATCGCTCGCTTCATAACGAAGCTCTTCATTGTCTTTATTTTTAGCTGCAATAATGACTTCTGCCGTTTCTTCGCCTACTTTTTTGAGGATCTTGTCGACACCTTTTTCGAAAAGGTAAGTCGTATACGCACCCTCAGGACGCTCCGCGTCACGGGAAGCAATAACAGCTTCAAGTTCAGCCAAAATAGCGAAACGGTCGCCGCCAGTAGTAGTAGCAGTTTCCTCAACAGAACCTTCCACTGCGATGTTCGAAGTGAAGCAAGTGTACGAACCATTGTGACATGCAGGTCCTACTTGTTCAACAAGTACAAGCAGCGTATCCGCATCACAGTCGTAGCGAAGTGCTTTTACCTTTTGCGTATGACCGGAAGTTGCCCCTTTATTCCAAAGCTCATTACGTGAACGGCTCCAGAACCACGTGTCCCCCGTTTGAATCGTGCGCTGCAAGGACTCACTGTTCATGTAGGCAAGCATCAGCACTTCTTTACTTACCGCATCTTGCACGATGGCAGGGACAAGTCCTTGCGCGTCGTATTTAATTTGATCCACTGAAAATGTCATCGAATTTCAACCCCTTTACCTTTCAGGTCATCTTTGACCCCGTCTATCGTTAATTCTTTGTAATGAAAAATCGTTGCCGCCAACCCTGCATCGGCCTTGCCTTCGGTAAATACATCGTAGAAGTGTTCCGCTTTTCCCGCTCCGCCAGAAGCAATCACAGGAATCGTCAGCAGCTCGGATACAGCACGTGTAAGTTTCAAGTCGAAGCCGTCCTTCGTTCCGTCCGCATCCATGCTCGTCAGTAAGATTTCGCCTGCACCTAGCTCTTCTACCTGCTTCGCCCACTCCAGAGTCTTAATGCCTGTAGGTTTGCGTCCACCGTGGGTGTACACTTCCCACTCGCCCCACTCGGGATTGAACTTCGCGTCAATAGCTACCACAATACATTGGGAACCGAACTTCCGTGCACCATCCGAAACAAGCTGAGGATTAAGCACCGCTGCCGTGTTGATTCCGATTTTGTCCGCGCCTGCACGAAGGAGACGTTTCATATCATCGACACTTGAAATCCCTCCGCCTACAGTAAACGGAATTGTAATCTCGCCTGCTGTTTGACGAACGACCTCAACCATCGTTGCCCGCCCTTCGACCGAAGCCGAAATATCGAGAAACACAAGCTCATCCGCGCCTTCTTTATCATAAATTGCCGCAAGCTCAACCGGATCACCAGCATCACGTAAATTCACGAAATTTACGCCTTTCACCACTCGGCCATCCTTGACGTCAAGACAAGGGATAATTCTTTTGGCTAACATGCTCAGCACCTCCTTGAGACTATTTCCGCCTTATTTACACAGGGTTAAAAAATTACCCAATAGCTGCATACCGATATCGCCGCTTTTCTCTGGGTGGAATTGCATGCCGTAGACGTTGTCACGACCAACAATTGCTGTTACAGGTTGATAATAGTCAGTCACAGCCAACAAATCGCTTTCCCGCTCTGGCTTTGCATGGTAGGAGTGTACGAAATACACATGCCCTTCTTCAATCCCTTTGAAAATAGGACTCTCACTCTGCTTATAGCTCAGACGATTCCAGCCCATATGCGGCACTTTGTAGTCTCCGCGGAAACGTACAACCGTACCTGGCAGAAGCCCTAGCCCCTCATGCTGTCCATGCTCTTCACTGCTGGAGAACAATAGCTGCATCCCTAAACAGATGCCGATCATAGGCTTGCCAGACGCCGCATACTGCTTCACAACCTCATCTAGACCTGTTTCACGCAGATGCTCCATCGCATCCCCGAACGCACCCACACCGGGAAGGATTGCCCCTTCTGCCGCTAGAATTTGTTCCGGATCTCCCGTCACAACCGCTTCATAGCCGAGCCGCTCAACGGCTTTGCTCACACTATGTAAATTACCCATTCCATAATCAATGATTGCGATCATGCCTACAGCACTCCCTTCGTCGAAGGAACCCCCTGCACACGAGGATCAATCGATGTTGCTTCATCCAGCGCACGTCCCAACGCTTTAAACACACCTTCAATCATGTGATGCGTGTTTTCACCGTAATGCACAATAACATGCAAAGTAATACGAGCTTCTAGCGCAAATTTCCAAAGGAACTCTTTTACCAGCTGTGTTTCAAAGCTGCCAACATTCGCTGTCGGGTATTCGGCACGGTACTCAAAATGCGGACGGTTGCTGATATCAATCACAACTTGAGCCAATGCTTCGTCCATCGGAACGAATACGCTCGCGTAGCGTTTGATGCCTCTTTTGTCGCCTAGCGCTTCACGTAGTGTTTGACCTAGACAAATCCCGATGTCTTCCACTGTGTGATGATCATCGATTTCGATATCGCCTTTGGCATCCACTTTCAAATTGAAATGACCATGCTTGGTGAATAAATCTAGCATATGGTTTAGGAAGGGAACATCTGTTTGGAGCTCCGAAACTCCTGTACCATCCACTTCAAAGGAAAGCTTGATGTCCGTTTCATTCGTCCTACGGGCTACACTCGCTGAGCGAGTTCTTACTTGATCCTGTTCCGCCATCTAGGTCAACTTCCCTTCTTTTTTAAGTCTGATCTCTACAGCACGCGCATGACCTTCCAGCCCTTCATTCCGAGCCAAAGTCATAATCATGTCTCCGTTTGCTAGTAAGGCTTCCTTGCTATAGTGAATGACGCTTGATTTTTTGAGGAAATCGTCCACATTCAGTGGCGATGAGAATCGCGCTGTGCCATTCGTCGGCAGCACATGGTTCGGACCAGCGAAATAATCGCCAACAGGCTCTGTGCTGTAGGCGCCTAGGAAAATAGCACCTGCATTTTCAATTCGCGGCAGCCATGTGAAAGGATCCTGCACAAGCAGCTCACAGTGCTCCGGAGCCAAGCGATTGATCACGTCCACACCCTCGTCGAGTGAGTCGACAAGCAGGATCGCACCTTTCGTCGCTGTCGAGACAGCGGCAATGGCTTTCTTCGGCAGCACATCCAGCTGCCGCCATAGCTCTAGCCGAACCTCTTCGGCTAGCTCACGGGAAGGTGTCACCAGAATCGACGGTGACATCTCATCATGCTCGGCCTGCGCCAGCAAATCGGCCGCGACGTACTCAGGATCGGCGTGCTCGTCGGCGAGCACGACAATGTCTGTTGGTCCGGCGATCATGTCGATATCGACGACGCCGAACACGAAGCGCTTCGCCAGCGCGACGTAGATGTTGCCGGGGCCGACGATTTTATCGACCGGCGCGATCGATTCTGTCCCGTAGGCTAGCGCGGCAATCGCCTGCGCCCCGCCTACGCGGTAGATCTCTTTCACACCCGCTTCGGCTGCTGCCACGAGAATATGCGGGTTAATGCCTTCTTCGCCCGCGGTGGACGGTGGCGTCACCATCGCGATCTCTGGCACCCCCGCGACGATCGCGGGGATGGCGTTCATGAGCACGGAAGACGGGTACGCCGCCTTCCCGCCGGGCACGTACAATCCGACCCGCTTCAGCGGTCGGATGATTTGGCCTAGCAGACTGCCGTCTGGCTGCAGGTCCATCCACGAGTTGCGTTTCTGCTTCTCATGAAACGCACGAATGTTAGCGGCGGCTTGACGCAGCGCCGCCAGGAATGCGGCGTCGACCTGCGCGTACGCCGCTTGGATCTCTTCGTCGCTGACGCGAAGCTCAGCGACGTTGACGCCGTCGAACTGCTGCGCTAGGCGGCGCAGCGCGGTATCTCCGTCCTGCCGCACCTCATCGATGATGCGGCGGACGGACTCATTTTGCTCGGGTGAGCCGTATTCGACCTCGCGGTTTAATTGAAATTCGGAGGCAGGCATAATCCGCATCTTCATCTTCCTCTCATTTTTATTAACTCAAGCTATAATTTCACTATCGGCAGTACGTCCTGCAGCATATCACACAACCGTTGGATGGAATCGTTCTTCATCCGATAACTCACACGGTTTGCAATTAAGCGGCTCGTGATTTGAAAGATTTCCTCTTGCTCTACGAGACCATTTTCTTTCAACGTTTGGCCAGTCTCCACCATATCTACAATGCGGTCAGCTAGTCCGATTAAAGGCGCCAACTCGATCGAACCATTCAACTTAATGACTTCAACTTGCTGTCCTTTTTCCCGGAAATACTGAGAAGCCACATTCGGATATTTGGTAGCAACACGAGGGTTGATCACCTGTTTCCAATCCGGCAATCCAATCACCGACATGCGGCACCTTGCGATTCCTAGATCAAGCAATTCGTAAACATTCCGATTTTCTTCCATCAGAACATCCTTGCCCACAACCCCGATATCGGCAACGCCGTACTCCACATAAGTAGGAACATCGACCGGTTTGGCTAAAATAAATTCCATCTTCGCCCCTGGCACTGGGATAATCAAACGGCGGCCTTCTTCCAGATCCTCTGGAATAGGCAATCCTGCTTTCGTAAACAGTTTCGCTGCTTGTTTATAGATACGGCCTTTCGGCATCGCTACTTTAAGAATATCATCCACCGTTCCAACCTCCTCCAAACTTCCCTCATCTATGCTGAGAGGTTATTCCGCAATCAGCTTCATTACGTGGTATCCCACTCTGTCCAGATCATTGCTTTGTTCTTTCGTGACAAGCTGTGTGATAACGATACTCACTTTAATGTTTTCATCGCTTCGCATATCCTTCGCCAGCTGCAAGGCTTTCTCACGATGCTCCGCATCGTAGGCGATAAGCACACGAACTGGTTGTTCCACTTGCTCTTTACCAGTTACTTCAAGGATGCGATTCGTTTTCAATGCAAACCCTGTCGCTGGAGCTGGACGTCCAAACTGACTCAATAAATTGTCGTAACGGCCTCCACTGCAGACAGGGAAACCTAGTTCAGCAGCGTAGCCTTCAAACGTCATACCTGTATAGTAGGAGAAATCCCCAATCATCGTTAAATCAATGACAACATGCTCGCTAACACCGTAAGCTTTCAGCACATCCCACACTTCGCATAGATGTCGGATCGCGTCCTGTGCGATTGGATGCTGGGAAACCATACGAGCTTGCTCGCAGATTTCATCACCGCCACGAAGCCTTAGCACGCCGTTCAGCTCACGCTCAACATCAGGCGCCAGAGAAAGCGACTTAATCGCTTCCCGGTATCCGACGTAATCACGGCCGAGTAAATGCTCTTTCAAGGAAAGCTGCGCATCGGTGCGTCCGTCCAATGTTTCTTGGAATAATCCGTTCAGAAAACCAACATGGCCAAGTGCAATCTTAAATTTCTCAACGCCAGCAGCTTGCAAAGAAGCAATCGCTAGCGCCACAACTTCGGCATCCGCTTCCGATGTTGCATCACCGATCAACTCAACGCCAGTTTGATAGAACTCTGAATCTCTGCCCGCTTCTTCTTCTATGGAACGAAAAACATTCGAATGATAAGAAAGACGGAGTGGAAACTCTTGTTCCTTTAGAAGCGAGGAAGCTACACGAGCGATTGGAGCTGTTAACTCCGAACGCAGCACGAGCGTTTTCCCTTTGCGATCAAGCAGCTTGAACAGTTTCTTATCCTCTGTCGAGCTTGCTACACCAACTGTATCGTAATATTCAAGTGTAGGTGTAATAATCTGGTTGTAACCCCAGCGTTCCATACAGGCCAATACACGGAATTCTATATTTCTGAGTTTCGTAACCGCATCAGGCAAATAATCTTTCGCGCCTAACGGTTTTTCAAATACTTTTGGCTTCGACACCGTCTCACCTCTATAAGTAGGAGTATAATCAGTTGTTCTCAATTTATTGTTTATCAATTACTTTAGTGCGTTAACGTGCTACCATACTACCAAAATAAAGAATGTACGGATATTTTAACACGTATCTTTAGGACCGTCAATCGTCTACGCCTTGTTCAGCGCTTTAAGAATGGCATATAAACCCATACGTCGTCAACTGTATATGGAGAAGCCTATATTCACGGCTTTATGCTATAACATTTTGGATCTTCCCGCTTTTCATCCACTTATATTGTGTAGTAGCAGTCCCAATACCTCTACCACCTATCTAACTGGAAAACCTCCAGTTAATTTGAGGGAAATCAACGCTTTTCAACGACTAGATGGTTTTTCTACATCTATTTTCGCCGAAAGTAGCTGGTCGAGCTAAATTTACTGAAATTACCAGCAGAAAATCCATCAATTTGCTTTAGCCGCCGAAATCCCATCCATATAGATGCATAAAATCCAGTTATTTGCGCGCCCCGTAGGAGTCTTCACCCAAACGCATACGGATTCTTGAGGCGCATTGTGACGCTGATGTATGCCGGCGATCAGCGTACTTTCTGACAATAGGAAAAGGCATGCTGCCGCGGCAGCATGCCCTCTTCTAGATAAATCTTGATTAGTCTTCCTCTAATGGTCCATTCGGGGTATTACCGCCACCATTAGGTGCCTGTGGTTGACCACCATTTGGAGCATTATTCCCATTTATACCATTACCATTTCCATTAGGCGACTG
Source organism: Paenibacillus allorhizoplanae (assembly GCF_927798215.1). Lineage (NCBI taxonomy): Bacteria > Bacillati > Bacillota > Bacilli > Caryophanales > Paenibacillaceae > Paenibacillus > Paenibacillus allorhizoplanae. Next base: position 11,399 of record NZ_CAKMMW010000034.1, on the reverse strand, counting down.
TAATTGTCCATTACCGTTGCCATTCGGTGCTTCTCCTTTTTGCCCGTTGCCGTTACTGTTACCATTGCCATATGGTGCTGGTGTTGCTCCACCGTTCGGCGCTGGCGTTTGACCGCCATTTGGTACTGGCTTCGGTCCACCATTAGGTCCCGGAGCTTGTGTCGCACTCGGTCCTTGACCTTTGCCTCCTCCGGCACCACCTTTACCACCTTCCTGACCTTGGCCTTCGCTGGTGCCTCCACCGCCTTGCCATTTACCTTTGCCTTTACCGCCGCCTTGACTCTGGCCAACACCCTTAAGCTTCATATAGCCATAGGTGATCGACTCGAGCGTACGGCTATCTACAGCGCCTGTTACCGGCAGCCCATGCTTTTTCTGAAAGTACTTTACCCCCTGAACCGTTGCATTATCGTAGTAACCATTAATATCACCAGAATAGCTGCCTAGTGATTTCAGCATCCCTTGGATCACATACACATCGGGTCCCTGCGCCTCTTTACCGACAGCCAAACTTATTGTCGGCAAGGATAAAAGCAGCATAAGAGCTAGTACTACAACTCCCGCACGCTTTCCTAGAGACCTTCCAAAGTTACCTTTTTTCACATCTGCGATTTTACTACGATTCCATTGCTGCACTTAAGCGACACCTTCCCTTTTCCTATGATTTCACTGCGTCTTTACTATTCCCAAAATGCCATTTTTAATAGTCGTTTTCGGCAGATTCTGGTTCCCTTTACACAACAAAAAAGGACCCAACATCACAATGACGTTGAGCCCATCTTATTTTCCTCTTACTTTGCACTGCCCGACCGAATTACCTGCATCGGATTACCTGCCACGAAGCTATTAGGGGCTACATCCTTATGGACGACAGAACCCGCACCAATAATCGCATAATCACCAATCGTCACACCTGGCAGAATTGTCGTATTAGCCCCAACCATCACATGAGATCCAATACGTACATCACCTAACCGGTATTCCTTTGTCAAATACTCATGCGCCAAGATCGTCGTGTTATAACCAATGATTGTATTACTCCCAATGTAGATCCGCTCGGGGAAAAACACATCCACCATCACCATCAAGGCAAATGCCGAGTGCTCACCAACTGTCATTCCTAGAACACGACGATATATCCAGTTCTTCAACCGCAAGGATGGCGAATAACGGGTAATTTGAATCCAAACGAAATTCCGCATAGCCTTCCACTTACTGACCGTTTGATAAATTTGCCACAGCGCATTTGGGCCATCTACGGGATACTTCTCTGTCTGCCTCAATCAACCTTCACTTCCGACGATATCCCGACTAATGGCAACAGGTCAAACATATCATCAACAATATGATCCGGGTTGTACTGCTCTAAATAAGAGCGCCCCTTCCAGGACCAGGATACACCTACAGATGTAACTCCTGCATTTTGAGCAGCCTCAATATCATAATGACTATCGCCTACCATCATTGCTTCATCAGGTGAACTGCCTAGCTCTTTCAGCGCTGCAAAGATACCCTCGGGGCTCGGCTTTGGTTCTTTTACATCATCCACTGTTACAATAGCGCTGACGTAAGAGTCTAATCCACAAAGTTTCAGTCCCATCAATGTGGTAAGTCTGATTTTACTTGTCACGATTCCGATTTTGATACCTTTTTCGTGAAGTTTTGCCATTACCGTACGCACGTTCGGGAATTCCTGCACAAGCTCATCATGTTTAGCAAGGTTAAACGTACGATATTTAGTAATCAGCGCCTCAACTTCTTTTTTGCCTGTAAAAAACTCCATTTGCTCCACTAGCGGGCGACCCATATTGGGAATAATAAGCTCCCTACTAATAGGTTCAGGTGTTTCGCCTTCCAAGCTATGCAAGAACGATTGTACAATTAATTCATTCGTGTCTACAATCGTGCCATCCAAATCAAATAGTACGGTTTGAATCATAGTTGACTCCTTTATCTGTCTCTTCATCATTGACTACTTTGTTTTTATCAAGCACTAGCGTAGATACAATTGGATCCGAGTAACGTTCATTGGAATAGCCTTTTTTCCTTCTAATAATGATCATGATCACGGCCGCAATGACAATTAGCAATGCAAGGAGTTGGGAGAAACGAATATTCCCTCCATATGTCAGTACGCCTGGTTCAAACACAATTTTCATAGGTGACCATAACGCATTCATCAATGAAGCCAACCAACCTGGCCCTGTGATATCTAAGCTGTCAGTACGAATCCCTTCAATGAAGAAACGACCGATCGAATACCAGATGAAATAACTTAGAAATAGCTCTCCTGCCCGTAAAAAGGGCCTGCGACGAAGCCAGAACAAGAACAGCAGACCTACAAAGCTCCATATCGATTCATACAAAAAAGCAGGGTGGTAGAATGTCCCCTCGATGTTCATTTGATTTACGATAAAATTCGGTAAATGCAAGGTATCTCTCAAAAACGACTCTTCTACCGGACCGCCGTGAGCTTCCTGATTCATGAAATTGCCCCAACGGCCGATTGCTTGTCCAACAATTAGACCCGGCGCAAGGATATCAGCAATTCGAAAGAAGTTGTATCCTTTGGCCCGAATATAGAATGAAGTACCGATAATAGCCCCGATCAGAGCGCCATAAATTGCAATCCCGCCGTGCCATATCATGAATACTTCCCATAAATTATCCTTATAATCAGCCCATTGGAAAGCTACATAATAAATTCTAGCCCCAATAATGGCAGAAGGAACCCCAATTAACAATAAATCCATGAAGAAGTCAGGTACGATTTTGAATCGTTTCCCTTCCCTGATTGCCAACATTAAACCGATTAATGCGGCTGTTCCCAAAATAATACCATACCACCTTACATGAATCGGCCCTAAGGAGAACGCAATACTTTCTAACATAGTTCCACTCCTTTATTTAGTGAGCTTACGCCCTCTTTGAGAAAACCTTTATCGAGGCCATTCATGGATGAGCGACCGCGTTTAATGGTTGATTTTATCGCCAATAGGAAAGCAGTTCTCGGGAACCGAAAACTTATACTTTCCTATGTGGTCAATCAAAATCCTCAAAATCTTCATTCAATGATTCTGTCAGCTTATTCGTAAACTGCAGCGCCGCGTTATAACCCATACGCTTTAAGCGATAATTCATAGCAGCAACTTCAACAATGACGGCTAAATTTCGGCCTGGTCTTACAGGTATCGTAACTAGCGGCAGGTCAGTATCGATAATCCGCGTTAGCTCCTCATCTAAGCCCAAACGATCGTATTGCTTCTCTTGCTGCCAGTTCTCCAGTTTCACAACAACTGAAATCTTCTTCACATTACGAATCGCGCCTGCACCGAATAGTGTCATGACGTTAATGATACCTACACCGCGGATCTCAAGTAAGTGTCGAATCAACTCTGGGGCATTACCTGTTAATACTTTATCGCCATTTTGCCTAATTTCAACCGCATCATCCGCAATCAGTCGATGCCCTCGTTTTACAAGCTCAAGCGCAGTTTCACTCTTTCCGATCCCACTGCTACCGGTAATCAACATACCTACCCCATAGACATCAACAAGTACACCATGGATTGTCGTGCTGGGCGCAAGCTTATTTTCAAGAAAACCAGTTAATCTGCTTGCAAAAATAGTCGTTGACAGCTGCGTTCTTAGCACCGGAAGATCACGCTTAGTTGCCTCCTCAAGCAATTCCACGGGAACGTCCAGTCCTCTCGTCACAATAATACACGGCGTTTCCTCAGGGGCACAAAGCTGCTCCACCCGGTTTCTACGAACCCCCGTCGTCAACATCTCTATAAACGTAATCTCTGTTTTTCCAAGCATCTGAATTCGCTCTTTGGGATGGTAATTGAAATATCCCGCCATTTCAAGACCAGGGCGATACAAGTCACCAGTAGTAATCTGACGCTTCAGTCCACCCTCTCCTGCTAACACTTCCATATGTAGCTGTTCCATCATTTCGGAAACCTTTACCTTTTTGGCCATTGTCCTAACTCCTCCGAATTTGCTTATGTACCATATGCTTTCCCTTGTTGCACGCAGGCTTCCAATAGTTTCATCGTAATGGAATACCTAATTGAAATCAACTACTGTGTTCATGAACCTCGAAATAAACAAAAAAACCAGCCGATAACGGCTGGCCTTTCAGTACAATCCTATAGGTTTGGGTTAACCAAGATGGAAAGTGTTGATTCTTTATCGAAGAAATGAACTTTGTTCATGTCTAGTGCCAATTTAACGTTAGTACCTTCTTTGATTCCGGAACGACCGTCAACACGAGCGATTACTGTGTTAGCCCCGATACCGTTCAAGTACAAGTACATTTCGTGTCCCAAGTTCTCAGTCAATTCAACGTTAACGTTGAATACTGTTTTCGGGGAAGCTTCCAAGAATACTGGCTCTTCGTGAATATCTTCTGGACGAACTCCCAGAATCACTTCTTTGCCAACGAATCCTTTGTCTTTAAGAACTTGTGCTTTACCAGCTGGAACTTCAACGTTGACAGTACCTGCTTTGAAGAATACACCGCCGCCTTCAGATGCCAATGTTCCGGACATGAAGTTCATGGATGGGGATCCGATGAAACCAGCTACGAACATGTTCACTGGGAAGTTGTAGATTTCTTCTGGTGTAGCAGCTTGTTGAATAATACCTTTATCCATAACAACGATACGATCGCCCATTGTCATTGCTTCGATTTGGTCATGCGTTACGTAGATCGTTGTAACACCAAGACGTTTTGTAAGTTTTGTGATTTCCGCACGCATTTGTACACGAAGTTTCGCATCCAAGTTGGAAAGCGGCTCATCCATTAAGAATACTTGTGGCTCACGAACAATCGCACGACCCAAGGCAACACGTTGACGTTGACCACCGGAAAGAGCTTTTGGCTTACGATCAAGCAAGTGAACGATATCTAGAATTTTCGCTGCTTCGCGAACGCGAGCATCGATATCAGCTTTTTTGAATTTACGAAGTTTCAATCCGAATGCCATGTTTTGATAAACAGTCATATGCGGATAAAGAGCGTAGGATTGGAATACCATCGCGATATCGCGATCTTTTGGAGCTACGTCATTTACAAGGCGGTCTCCGATGTAAAGTTCACCTTCAGTGATTTCCTCTAAGCCTGCGATCATACGAAGAGTTGTGGATTTTCCGCAACCGGATGCACCAACAAGAACTACGAACTCTTTGTCAGCAACTTCAAGATGGAAATCTTTAACTGTTGATTCTTCTGCACCAGAATATCTTTTAACGATATGATTTAAACGTACGCCTGCCATGATTTCATTCCCCCTACAATTTATCGTTCAAATGCTTTATTTATCAACATTTCTATATACACATCTTACCCTACAAGCGGCGGACTGACTATGCACAATCCCTACAAAAAAATCACTTTCTTTTCGTTACTTTGTACAATAGCAAGGCCAGTCGTACCAAAACAGCATGATTAAACGTTCTAACATCCAGTCCCGTTTCGTTCTTGAACTTGTCCAACCGATAAAGCAAGGTATTGCGATGAATATAAAGCTTCTTCGCGGTTTCACTAACATTACAGTCTAGTGTAAAGAAATGCTCCAGCGTCGTTACCGTCTCGCTATCCAGTACATGATCTGTGCCGCGGAGCACCTGCTCAAGGAAATCTGTTTTCTCCTCTTCCTCTATAAGGTGCAACAACTTCTCAAGACGAAGCTCCCAACGCAGATGAATAAAGCTGCCTACGTGGAAGGATCGGCCCAGCATAATGGTTTCACGCAGCTTAAGCACGGTAGCAAACAAAGACTTCGCCGGTTTCACAGGGAAATCAATGGCAAGATGGCATTCACCTACCCATTCATTTGCCAACATCTCATATAAACCTGAGCCAAGTGCATCAAGGGTTTGCTCAACACTTTCTTCCTCGTCCCCATCGCGTTCTTCGCTACCGCTAGTAATAAGGACCTCTGGTGCTAGGATTAACCACTCTTTTTCCAGTAAAGGAATCAGAATAATCTCCGCTTCAAAAAAAGATTCCAACAGCTTCTTAAGCTCCGTATAGGAAACACGCTGGTTCTGAGGATAGTCCCCATACAACAAGAGAGGGATTTTGGTTGAATACAACGATGACTGTGAAGCAAGCGCATCTGGAAGCTCTGCATGACCTGTACCGCGTTCCATTTGCTGCAGCAGCCAATCTCTTAATTGATTCGACTTCCTTTCATCTTCAGACAGATAGGAACCGAATTGCTTTTTCTCTACAGTTTGCTTGGATTCGATCGTAAGTTCGACAAGTTTGCGTTCTGAAACAGACAACTTACTCCCATTTATCTTTAGAACACGAACTTCTTTATGATCCTGTGAAATGAAGAAAAGAACTTCCTCTCCCCGGATCACACTACGACTCAATCCTTCTTGGCGCTCTCCCTGATCCTCCACAAGCTGGTGCCATTCGGAATCCGGTATCAGGCTTATCTGTATTGGCGACTGTAAAACCGCTTCCAATCGCTCCTTGACATGCTCCCAAATCATCTGCCTTCACTCCTTATTGCCTATAGCATCTTCTATATTTATCTCTCTATTGTACCATATGTCTGCCTATTCCTGTGAATCGAAAGGAACCCTCCTGCCACAATTGGCAAGAAGGTCCATATGAAAGAGGTCCTATTTGATTACGCGGCGAGCTGTTACGTAGTGATCTGCCCACCATTCTTTATTCATCGAGGTGAATTTGACTCCACCCTCACCGTACGTATGAATCATCATGCCGTTACCAACATAAATACCGACATGTCCAATGTTTTTACCGGAATCAGGCGTTGTAAAAAAGACCAAGTCTCCGGTCTGTAAATTGCTTTTACTAACGAAAGTGCCTTCCTTCGCTTGATCGCGAGAAACACGTGGCAGTGTAATCCCATAAGCAGCAAACACCGTTTTTGTAAAAGAAGAACAATCCATTGTTTTGGTTTGACCATATTTTGCACCAAATACATAGGGAGTTCCAAGATATTTCTGAGCGGTTAGGATCAACTCGGCTTTCAAACGATCCTTAGCTGAAAGAATACTTCTTCCGCCAATAAAGCTACCTTTAAGTTCACTTACATTGCGAGTGACGACTTCGTCTTTGCTCTGGGATGCCATAACCATTTTACCTTGGCCTACATAGATCCCAGCAAACGTTGGTTTTGAACCACTACCAAAGAACAAGACGTCACCTGGCTCAGCTTTATCTATTTTCGTAATTTTCGTGGATTTCATGTTGAATTGATCCGCTAAAGTTCTAGGTACTGTGTAATTTAACGTTTCATAGACATAATAGATCAGTCCTGATGAATCAAACCCTGCAGAAGGTGTTTCATCACTTTTGGAGTAATCTACGCCAACCATTTTTTTGGCCAAAGAAACGGCATCCATATCATCATTTGCAGCATAAGCGGAAACAGCAGTTGTTGCTGATAATGCGATCGTAATCGCAGCAGTTATTCCTAGCGTGCGGTGTGCAAGACTCTTTAACATTGTATTTCCTCCTGTACGTGCTCTCTTGGGTGAGTTGGGTAAAATGGAAAACATCTCAGTTACTAGTACAAGATTACCATGGTAATGAAAAGACTTTCATTCCTAAAATATTTCCTAACAACCATGACATTGGCAATGGTGCCAATTGTTTCATTTCTTTAAAAATACAACTTCATAGGTGTCATCCTCATATTCTTCATAGTTTTGGAAATAATTGTAGTAGCACTTTTTGGTTTTGATTCTCGTTAACTATGGAGGTGACAAGCATGAAAGATCATAATCATTATCCAACCTTTGATGTCATGGAAGAAAGCAGGGAATGGGATGTACACACGAGATCCATTGTGAAAGCTCGACTAATTCGTGAACACGCATACGGATATGTAACAATCATTGAGGCCGAAACGCTTCGTGCTTGGTGTTCACTGCTTATGGACGATTATCGCGGAGAAATCATTCAATACGTCATTAACCATATCGATCAGGTATTATCTGAAAATAAAGGTGAGGGACACCGGAAAGTGAGCACACCTCCGGTTCGACTACTTTTACGTCATGGACTTAAAGCAATTGACGAAACAGGATGGATTGCGAATAGTCAGCCTTTCTTTCAATTAGATGAGACAAACCAACGGAGCATTATGCTTCAGATCAGCAACGATAGCTATCCACCTACGAAAAATTGGGAAGGCATTCCTCAAAAGATCTTATTCCAAAAGCTTCTTCAACTCTGCGTAGAAGCCTACTATGCTCATCCTTTAGTTTGGTCGGAAATTGGGTTTGGAGGGCCTGCTTATCCTCGCGGATACACCCTTCATAGTCCTGACCAACTTGAATCCTGGGAGGCTGCGAAACGATCATGAAGTGGCGCTATGAAAATGAAACCGTAGACATTGTTATCGTAGGAGCAGGCGCTGCTGGAGGTGTTCTAGCCAAAGAACTCAGTGAAGCTGGGCTTGGTGTAGTTGTGATTGATGCTGGGCCTTGGCGTGATCCTGAGAAGGATTTTGCAAGTGATGAACTGAGTATGAAGCACCTAACTTGGGAGGATACACGTCTTGTTGATGCAGCAGATCCATTCGTTACTGGAAAGCATCAGTCTGGAAAAGGGATTGGCGGCGGCACTCAGAACTTTACGGGGGTTTTTCTGCGATTTCATGAATCTGATTTCAAAACGAAGGCCATTGATGGCGTTGGGGAAGATTGGCCCATTCATTATAAAGATTTGGAACCCTATTACTCGCGTATTGAAAAAGAAATCTCCGTTTCCGGCCCTAAGCACTTCCCGTGGGGAAATTTTCACGGTCCATATCCCTTTCCAGAACTAGATTCACTTAGCCCTAATGCCGTCTTATTTCACAAAGGCTGCAAATCTCTCGGTATTCAATCCGCACCTACACCCTTAGCCATCCTCTCTAACCCGTTGGAAGGCCGCTCTGCTTGCATCAATCGTGGGTTCTGCCTGCAAGGTTGCATCCCTAATGCGAAATTTAGCACATTGATCGTGCACATTCCTAAAGCAGTTCAAGCAGGCGCCGAAATTCTCGCAGACTGCAGGGTCACTCAAATCGAAGTTAATGACTATGGCCATGCTTGCGGGGTTCTGTTCGTCCACGAAGGCATAACCTATCGGCAGCGTGCCAAAACGGTTATCCTCTGTGCGCACGTTGTGGAAACACCTCGTTTGCTACTCCACTCCGCCACACCGCATTTCCCTGATGGATTAGCTAATTCCAGCGGATGGGTAGGCAAGGCGATTATGACGCATAGCAGCAACGATGTTTATGCCAAGTTTGAAGAGGAAGTCCGATTGTACAAAGGAACACCCGTGCTGGCATCTACCCAAGATTTCTATGAGACAGATCCACGTAGAGGTTTTGTCCGCGGGTATACCATACATGCTCACGGCTCTCGGCCTATAGAGATGGCAGAAGGCATTCGCAAGGCCAATGAGGCGCCTTTGTGGGGCTCGTCCTTCAGAAAAGCGATGCAGGATTACAACTTCTATGGTCGTCTCAAAATGGTCGGAGAGGTTCTTCCCAATTGGAACAATCACGTTGCGCTAGCTGATGAAAAAGATGAATATGGCATACCTATGGCTTCCTTAGCCTTCAATTACTGCGATAACGATCTCAAGCTCCTGGATCATGCTGTTGAAAATATGAAGTTGATCCTCCGTGCAGCTGGTGGAGAGATCTCCTATGTCGTTCCAGATACACAACATCTGATGGGTGGTTGCCGGATGGGCAATGACGCCGCTACATCCGTGGTGAACACGTACGGTCAAAGTCATGACATCCCGAACCTTTTCATTTGCGACGCTAGCCTATTCGTCACCTCTAGTGGAGGCAATCCTACGCTTACCGTAATGGCTCTAGCAGCAAGAACTGCTGATTACATTATTGACCTTGCCAGCTCCTGATTGTTATCCTTAACAACAAGTAACTAAAGGAAGGAGCTTGTCATTTCTATGGCCATTGCAGAATTCACCATAATCCCCATCGGAACAGCCACAACCAGCCTAAGCGGCTATGTCGCTGACCTCCATAAAGAATTAGAGCGACATGCAGATATCCGCTTTCAAATGACACCCATGGGTACCATCTTGGAGGGCCCCTTAGACCGCTTATTCGAGGTCATCCGTGCCGTCCACGAGGTTCCCTTCTTGCATGGAGCTGCTCGTGTCTCCACGTCCATCAAAATCGATGATCGCCGCGACAAGCACGCCTCCATGGAACAAAAAATGAAGTCCGTCGCTGACAAGCTCTGAACAGCAAAAAAGCATCCTGCTATAGGATGCTTTTTCTATAATATAATGGAAACAAAAAAAGACCCTACGGTCTTGTACGTTTGCTTATAAAAGTGAGTCATGTAGGATTCGAACCTACGACACCCTGATTAAAAGTCAGGTGCTCTACCAACTGAGCTAATGACTCGTAGGTGAAAGGAAAATGGAGGCTGATGGATTCGAACCACCGAACTCGAAGAGAGCAGATTTACAGTCTGCCGTGTTTAGCCACTTCACTAAGCCTCCAGATACGAGATACCCGTACTGCCAAAGCAATACAACCATCTCAATGGCTTTGGACGGAATCGAACCGCCGACACGAGGATTTTCAGTCCTCTGCTCTACCGACTGAGCTACAAAGCCAAATGATTATTTATAGCATGTCCTACATTAATTGTAAAAGAAATGGCGGAGCTGACGGGATTCGAACCCGCGGTCTCCTGCGTGACAGGCAGGCATGTTAGGCCACTACACCACAGCTCCATGCTACAAAGGTCTTACCATAAAAATGGTGCCGTCGAGAGGACTTGAACCCCCAACCTACTGATTACAAGTCAGTTGCTCTACCAGTTGAGCTACAACGGCGTAAAGATAATGGTGGAGGCTGACGGGATCGAACCGCCGACCCTCTGCTTGTAAGGCAGATGCTCTCCCAGCTGAGCTAAGCCTCCATCTGGTGTTTGGTTTTATGGTAGCGGCAGAGGGGCTCGAACCCCCGACCTTACGGGTATGAACCGTACGCTCTAGCCAGCTGAGCTACGCCGCCACATAAAAGTGTATATATATTTGGAACTGGCGGAGAGAGAGGGATTCGAACCCTCGCACCACTTACGCAGTCTAACCCCTTAGCAGAGGGTCCCCTTATAGCCACTTGGGTATCTCTCCAAGATATATATACGATTCAGGAATAGTATTCCCTGAAAACTAGATACGAAACTTCAACGTAGGTATTTCTCTTAGGAATTTTGGTTAAGCCCTCGACCGATTAGTATTCGTCAGCTGCATACGTTGCCGCACTTCCACCTCGAACCTATCAACCTCGTCGTCTACAAGGGGTCTTACATACTGGGAAATCTCATCTTGAGGGGGGCTTCGCGCTTAGATGCTTTCAGCG